>JBGTBN010000040.1:0-23770 GCA_041749375.1 Spirochaetota bacterium | reverse complement strand
AGGCTGAGACCCGGCGCGAGGCGGGCCTCGGGCGCGCGCCGCAATGCGTCGGGTTCGACGCGGACAAAAGCGCGGTCACTGCCGCCCGGCACAACTCGAAACGGGCAGGCGTGCAGGAGATAACCTCTTACGAAAGGAGGGCGCTGTCCGAATCCAGGCCATTGTCGGAATTGAAGCCCGGGCTGATAGTGACCAACCCTCCGTACGGAAAGCGGCTCGGTGGTGTCGAGGACCTTGCCCCGCTGTATGAATCGCTCGGCGACGCGCTCAAGAAGCATTTTACCGGGTGGCGCGCCGCCGTGTTCACCGGCGAGCCTGACCTGGGAAAGCGGATGGGCCTGCGCGCGCACCGGGTCAACGCCTTCTTCAACGGGCAGATCCCCTGCAAGCTTCTCCAGTTCAATATCGGCGAGGAGAGCTTCGTTGACCGCGCAGCCCTGGACGAGCGCGAAGAGCGCATCGGATTTGAAAGGGCAATGAAGCGAGGGGCGGAGGCATTTGCCAACCGCATAAAAAAGAACCTGCGAACAATCGGCACATGGGCCCAACGGGAAGGCATTGAGTGCTACCGGCTCTACGACGCGGACCTTCCCGAATACTCGGTTGCGGTGGACCTGTATGGCGGGTGGGTGCATGTGCAGGAATACGCAGCACCGTCGAGCGTGGACCCGGGTAAGGCGGCCGCCCGGCTGGAAGACATCATGACGGTCCTGCCGCATGCGCTGGGCATTGACCGGGAGCACGTTATTCTGAAAATACGGAGCAGGCAGAAGGGGACGAGCCAGTACCACAAGCTGAATGACCGGGGCGAGTTTATCGAAGTGCGGGAGGGCTCCTGCCGCTTACTGGTTAACATGACCGATTACCTTGATACCGGCCTGTTCCTGGACCACCGGCCCACCCGGACTCTCCTCGGGCGCCTGGCGCAGGGCCGGCGCTTTCTCAACCTGTTCTGTTATACCGGGACGGCGACCGTGCACGCGGCGCTGGGCGGGGCATCGATCACGACCTCCGTGGACATGTCGGCCACCTACCTGGACTGGGCGCAGCGTAATCTTGACCTGAACGGGATACGGGGGAGGGAGCACCATCTCGTGCGCGCCGACTGCCTGGATTGGATAGATGCGTGCGCCGAGCGGTTTGACCTTATTTTTCTCGACCCCCCGACATTTTCCAATTCAAAGCGGATGGACGGGACCTTCGACATTCAGCGCGACCATGCTGACCTGTTACAGGCGACCGCGCGCCTGCTGGGCGACGGCGGCACGCTGATATTCAGTTGCAACAGGGCGAAGTTCAAGCTGTTCGCTGAATCCCTGGAAGGCCTCGCGGTCGAGGACATCACGAAAAAAACGATTCCGAAAGATTTCGAGCGGAATCCGCGGGTGCACCAGTGCTGGAAGATCAGCAGGAGCAGATGACAGTGTTGTTGCCAATTAATATTTTTATATAATCTGCGTTATATTCAAATTTTACAACAGAGGCGAGTTCCTGTCATTCCCGCGGAAGCGGGAATCCAGGAGCACGGCGAGCTTTAAAAGGAATGGATCCCCGCTTTCGCGGGGATGACAATTTCTGGATGATTACGCCTGGTGAGTTGATCCCTGCATAAAAGTTTATTGCCCCACAATGTCGATCAGGGCCGTCGACATCCACGGCACGTACGTTATGATGATTACCGTTATCAGCAGGAGTAGAAGGAACGGCCACACGTACCGGTAGATGCTCACCAGCGGCTTGTTGAAAAGGTAGGACGACAGGTAGAGGTTCAGGCCCACCGGCGGCGTCAGGTACCCGAGCTCAAGGTTCGCCAGGAATATGATCCCAAGGTGCACCGGGTGAATGTCGAACACTGCGCCGATCGGTATGATCAGGGGCACCACCACGAGGATCGCGGAATAGATATCCAGGAAACACCCGGTGATGATCAGGGCAATGTTGAGCAGTATCAGGAAAATGAATTTTGAGTGGATGTTGGCCTGGATCCACGCGGCCAGGTTCTGCGGTATCTCCGCGTCGACAATGTAGTAGGAGAGCCCCTTTGCCAGGGCCAGGATGACCAGTATGCCGCCGATGATGGGCAGGCACTTGAGCATGACGCCCGGCAGGTCGCGGACCCGGATGTCGCGGTGGACGACCATCGTGATCAGGAGCGAGTAGAGCACAGTGATGGCCCCGATCTCGACCAGGGTGGTAAGCCCGGAAAAGAAACCGACCAGGATGATCACCGGAAGCATGAGTTCCCAGATCGAGTTTTTTACGCCCGTGAGAGCCGCGCGACCGTTGAAGGGGACCCGCGGCACCTTGCCCCGGACCGCGGCGACAATGCCCATGACCGAGAGGGCCACGACCATGAATAGGCCCGGAAGAAGGCCGCCGGCGTACATCTGCTTGATGCTTATCTGCGCTACAACACCGTACAGGATTACCGGCAGGCTCGGAGGAAAGAGGAGGCCTATGCTTCCTGATGCGGTGAGAAGGCCGGTGCTGAATTTCTCGTTATACCCGCCGCTTTTTATTAAAATTACCGACAGGAGGCCGCCGAGCGCCAGTATGGTCACACCAGAGGCGCCGGTGAAGGTGGTGAAGAACGCGCACACGATTACAACGACGATAGCCAGGCCGCCCGGAAGCCAGCCGAGCAGAGAGCGAAAAAACTCGATAAGGCGCTCGCCCGCCTTGCTCTCCGACAGGATCAGGCCGGTGAACGCGAAGAGGGGGATCGCCGGGAGTGCGCTGCCGATGAGCATGGTGTAGGCCTCGTTCGAGATGACCTCGAGCTGACCGCCCGAGCGCACGAAGAGCAGGTACGCCAGGCCTCCCAGCACGACAAAGATCGGGGTGTCAAAGAAGGCCGAAACGATCAGAAGAATTATAAGGGGCAGCGAGAGGGCCGACAATGTGCCCTGCGCAACCTGCGCGAGAGCGTCGGTAACGGACGCCGCGTCCGGTGCGAACGCTGTTATGATGTTTCCTATCTGAGGCAGCGAGAAGAACGTGCCGACGAGAAGGCCCAGTGCGATGATGATCCTGCCCGCACGGTGCGTCGGTGCCGTGGTGACGAAGCGCACCGCCATGACGGCGTACCCGATCGGCATGACAGCGGCGACCAGCTGTATGGGGAAGAGCCCCACCCGTTTCGCCGGATCGAACGCGATGACGACAAGCGAAAGGGCGCACCAGGCGAAGGCGACAGTAATCAGGGACGAGAGGAACCCGGTTGCGGCATGGATCCATTTTCGTACCGGCTCCTTGATGGCGGCGACGCCGGCGGAGAGGGACAGGTGCTTCCTCTCGCGCGAGGTTATCATCCCGCCAATAAACGTGAGCCAGAGCACCATGTGCTGGAGGTATTCGCTCGAGTTCGGGACGCCGGTCTTGAACACCTTGCGGGCGATCACCTCGACGGCCGGGATTACGGCCAGGAGGATCAGCGCGGCATAGGCAATATAGTTCTCGGCCTTTTGAAAGAAGGTGTGGACTTTTTTCAGGATCATTATTTGTTACGGTACTCTTTCAGGTATCCCTGAATCTTCGTGAGAAGGTCACGGGAGAAGGTTTTGCCCACATACGCGTCATATCCCTTGTAGCCCTCTTTTTCCCAGAGCTTTGCAGCGTCTGCCGGTACCTCGTGTATCACTAGGCCGTGCTGCTTCATGGTCGCGATAGCGCTGGTTTCCAGGGCTTTCGTGTCGATATACAGCTGGTCCACTACCTTTTTCGCCGATGCGATGAGCTTCGGCCTCATTGCGGCGGGAATCTGGTCCCAGGACCTTTTGCTGACGACGAGCCCGCCAATCAGGGGCGCAATCCGTATGCCGCACATGTGTTTGGCTATGCCGAACCACTGGAACGAAGCGGATACGAGCGGCGGCGCGTAGTACGCCTCGATCATGCCGTTCTGGAGCGCGGTCATAAGATCGTTGGTCGAGAGCGGGATCGCGTTATATCCCATGGAGCGCCAGGCCTGGAGTATCTCGGCGTCATTCTCCGCTACGCTGAGCTTGAGGGGCTTCAGGTCTCGCGGATACACGACCGGTTTGGTCGAGAAGAAGTTGACCCATCCGGCCTTCGCCCAGGTTACGGTGACAAACCCCTTTTTCAGGGTGAGCTTCTCATAATAGGGTGTCATCTTGCCCATGATAAAAGCGAGCTCCCGGTCGTCCCTCACCAGGAACGCAAGGCTCAATGAAAAGATCTCCGGCGAGATGTAGCTCATGCCCATGCCGGTAAAGATTGCGGCGTGGAGCTGACCTATGTTCATTTTCCGTATCATGTCCGGCTCATTGCCGACAATACCGCCCGGGTAGATTTTCATGTCGATCGTTCCGCCGGAAATGGCTTTCCATTCGGCAGCTATTTTTTTAAGGGCCTTGTCCCAGGGTGAGCCGTCCGGCGCGATGCTTCCCACTTTTATTGTGAGCGCGTGGAGCGGCGATGTGAGGAGGGCCGTGCAAACGAGGGCAGCGATACCCATTGATAGACGGTTCATTTCTTTTTCACTCCTTTCGGTGCATCCGAGAGTATGCGGTCGTCGCGGTGGTCCAGGAGCCAGCGAGCCTTGCGCTGGGCAAGGATGTTGACCAGCCTGGTGTCGGTTTTTTCCGACACGTCCACGGCGAGAGCCTTGTTCAGTAATTCGACAAATTCCTTCATATTCTGGTTCTTAACGGAAACGGTCGAGGCTAGTGAAACGTAGGGTGATGCTTTAAGTCCTTTCGAGAGCTCGACCGCCCTTTTAAAGTGGTGCCGCGCCTTTTCCTCGCTGCCGCCCATCGATTGGGGGAGCGCGCCGTAATACGAGATGAAAAACTCATGGATCGAGCCGGCGCCAAAGGCCTCGTCCAGACGGAGCGCCGCTTCCATCATGGCCGCAGCGTTCCTGACGCCAACGCCCACAGCGACATCGAAGGGGTCGGCGGCGTACGCGGCCATCCAGCCAGCGCCGGTCCAGTAGAGGTAGGGGACGTCATCGGCCTTCATCGCGGCGAGCAGATCGGGAAGGGTCCCGCTGTCAAGGGACGCCGAGAAGCCCGGGTATTTCAGCTCGAGGCCCTGCAGGACGTAGTCGCGGCCCCTCAGGTAAAGCTTTTTTGAGCGGACGGTCATCTGTTCTTTTTTCTCGAATTCCCGGTCCGGAAGCATATCGGCGGGCCCCTGTACATACGCGTTCGAGTACATGATAAACCCGCTGCCCGCGGCCAGGAAAAGACCGGGGTTGTCGCTCCCTTTTTCTATGAGAATCTCATACAGCTTCAGCGCGAAGGGAAGGGCGTCCCCCACGAGTTCAGGGTCGTCATCGCCGGTGAGTGCGGTACCGGATGCGGTTGATGAGAGTGCGTCACCGACCATTCTCAGCGCGAGCTTGTTGCCGGAACAGGAGACGAGCACCGACGCCAGCACCAGGATCAAGCAATTGTATTGTAAGGTTTGTATGTTCATATGGTAATACAGCCGTATCTACGTGACAAGTTAACAAAAGGTACGATAAAGTCAATAAAAATTATGGGTGGCGGCATAGACGATCATTGTATTCCGGCTGGAGTACCGTTAAAACCGGAGGTTTCATTCACTTTAACGATGGCAGCCTTACCGGTGCGCTCTCTGCGCCGACCCGGGTTACCGCGGTCACCAGAAGACCCTCTCGCGCCTGCCTCTTCGATACCAGGCAGAAGGTCTGGTACCCGGGGAGGGTCTCTATGAGGATGCCCGTGCCGGCTTCATACAGGGCAAAGAGGGCAGGCCGTCCCTCGTATTCCCAGCGTACGATAACGTATCCATCTGCAAATCCCGATGCAAGGGGGCGCGGCGGTGCCGGCGGATCATACTGCTTCCATGCCATGGCCACGGGAAGGACAGGCGCGGGGAAATACGGCGCCGCAATCGCATGGGAGATCCTGGCGAAACCGGTTGCGGAAAAAAAGACCATTCCCTGAAACGCGCCGCCGCGGATGAGCCCGATCTGGTGGTTGAATTCGCACATGGTGTAAAACTTCTGGCCGAATTTATACGCCGGCACCGCGGGAACAATGGCGCGCCCGTAATGGAGCATACCCTCCCACTGGCGTATGGCCAGGCCGTAGGGCGCGGACCTGGTCCTGGTGCTCGTGTACGTCATGGGAAACAGCATGTCGACCGTCCCCGCCTCAAGCCAGGCGCGCGCGTCCTGGTATACCATCTGCAGTCCGTTCCAGGCAGTGCCGTTCACGTGCCCGATCACTGCGGCCGAGACCTTGACCCACGGCTTGAGAGCGGTCGCGGACCGGTACAGCTCTGACACCGTGAGGTTGACCTGCTCCCTCTGCCACGGGTCCCACGCGAGGCCGCGGGGGTTCCCTTCGGGTGACGAGAATTCCCGCAGGCTCTCCTCGTCGCGGGAATAGCCGTATTTCGCCGCCCCGTCCGGGTAGCGGATATAATCAAAGTGGATCCCGTCAATGTCGTAGGAGCGGGTGATCTCGGCCACGACCTCGCGCACGTGCGCGCGCACGCCTGGGCTGGCCGGGTTGAAGGAGATGTAGCCCTCCTTCGGATTCATCGGCGCGCCGCCGCTGTCGCACACGACCCATTCAGGGTGCGCCAGGAGCGGGTGCAGGGGGGTCGTTACCGGCGGCAGCGGCACACCGGCTTTCCATGCCGGGAACACGTTGATCCACGCGTGCAGCTCCATGCCGCGCAGGTGCGCCCCGGCGACCGCATATTCGAGCGGGTCCCAGCCCGGGTCTTTCCCGAGCTCCCCGCTCAGAAGATCGGACCAGGGCTCGAGGGTGGAGCGGTACAGCGCGTCAGCCTGGCCGCGGACCTGAAAAATAACGGTATTGATGCCGGCCTTCCGGCAGCGGTCGAGCTCAGCAGTTATGTAGTCACGGGACTGCCGGGGTGTCCTGCCCTCGGCGTAATCGTAGCGGGACATCCACACGGCGCGCACCTCGTGCGTCAGCGGCCTGACCGATGCGCAGGAGAGGGTGGCGCAGAGAGCGAGCGCCAGCGACGGTAGTATTATGGCGGCCGAGAAAGCGCGCCTCGGGAATTTCATGTGTAACGTCCTTGTCAATCCGGATAGGTTTGCCCCGGAACAGCGGGCGCGGCGCGGGGTGCGGTCCCGGGCCTGTTTAATTTTCGGGGTGCGGTGCGTCGTTGTCAAGATTTTATTCAGATGCGGCGGTTGACCGGCTCCCGGTCAGGACTCCTCGCGCTCCGGGGCCGGCCCTGACAGCGGGCCCCGGAGCGGAAGCCTGATGAAGAACGAGGTGCCCTTCATGTACTCGGAAGTGAACCATATTTTCCCGCGGTGGTTTTCCTCGACCATGCGCTGTACGACATACAGCCCGATTCCGGAGCCTGACTGCGACTTGTAGGACGACTTGGTCGTGAAATAGGGGGCGAATATCTTATTCTGGTCTTCGGCCGATATGCCGATCCCGTTGTCCGTGATCTCTATGAGCGAACCGTCGGCAAGCTGTTTCAGACGAACCAGGATTCCGGGGACGAAGTATTTGCGCTCCTCAGGGCTTTTTATCGCGGCCGACTTCTCGTCCAGTGCTTCGCACCCGTTATCGATGATATTATACAGGGACTCCATGAGCTGGGTCATGATGCCGTACACGGTTGCTCCCGGGTCGGCTTCGATTGTTATCGGGAAATCCTCTATGCCCTGCTTGATCTTGACGAGGTCGACGGCTCCGTCAACTATCTCCCTGAATGAAAGCTCCGAGAAATAGGAGTTCTTGTCCTTCGAGAGCGTGAAATTCAGGACGCCCTGGATCACGCCGTTGGTCCTCCTGACGTTGTCGATGATCGATTCCCCGATCTCACCAAGAGATTCCATCAGATCTTTAAGCGACGGGTTACCGGTTATGAGATCGCGGTTGCGGGCAGCGAAGTCGTTGACCTCGATCTGCATCTGCCTCGTAGCTATGGAGAAATGGTTGAGCCGGTTGCGCATCTGGTGCGCGAGGCCCTCGGCCATGCCGCCGATGAACGCGAGCTTTTCCGTGTGAAAGAGCCGCTCCTGGGTCCGCTTGCGCTCTTCGCTGAACATGCAGTTTTCCACCGCGAGGGCGGTCTGGTGGGAGAGAATGTGCAGCGTCCTCAGATCGTCCTCCGTGTAGATGGAGCCGCTCTTTTTTTCGCCCAGCACGAGAAAACCGAGGAGCCGTCCGTCTATGAACGAGGGGACCAGCAGGTGCATCGTGCCCAGGGGGCCGCCTGCCGCAAGGTCGATTATGTCCTCCTGGGTCATGGGAAACCGGCTGGAGGATACGGCGTGGATGAGCGGGTCTTCGCTGCCGAAGCCCGAGCCCTCCGGGAATATATCGTAGGAGCTGGCGGTCTTGAGCATGTATCGGCCGTTTTCCCGGTCCTCAAGGAATATGCCCGCGTACTCGACCTTGATTATCCTCATCATGCCGTATATGACGAGCTGCATGAGATGGTTCATGTCGTGCTCGCGGAGCAGCGTGACTGCCGACTCGTGGAGAATGCGCTGGTACTCGCGCTGCCGGGCTAGCAGCATGGAATCGGTCTTCTTCTGGAGATACCGATAGAGGAGCGGGCCGAGTGTCGCGAGGATGAACATCGCGAGAAAAGCCAGGAAATTGAATCCGGTTTGCATCCCGATCACGAAGGGAACGCCAAGGACCAGCGCGTAGATAAAAATTACCAGCCCGGTGCGGGTCAGCGCGACCCTGATCTCCATCAGGCGGTAGCGTATGATCGCGTAGGCCATGACGGCCGGGTATACCAGGATGAGGATATTGGCGAAGGGCGGCAGGTTTAATCCAAACCACATCGGCCAGTTCGACGCTCCGCCGATAAAGCCGATTATTCCGGATGCGATGGTGTACTTGATCTGCTCACGGGTGCGCCCGGTGGTGCGGTTCAGGCTCAGTACCATGAGGATGAATCCATAGACCAGCTGAAACATCCAGAAAGCAAGGAACAGGCTGAAAAGGGGCAGAGGGGACGGCCAGAAGCCGAGATCGTGCCTCGGTTCCAGTACGTCGTAGAGCATCGATGAAAAATTGAGCGCTATGAATGCCGCGCCGATGACGCAATGGACGATGATCTCGTTTTTCTTTTTTTTCACCACGCCGATGAGCGTGAACACGTAGAAGAGGAACATTACATTGATGAGCACGATTCCGGTGAAGAGGACCTTGAACCAAATAAGCGCTCCTGCCGCCGTGGCGCTCATCTGCCAGAAGAAATAGCCGGTGCTGTAGATCGCAATGCTGGCGGAAATGTAAAAAAACCTGCGATTGATCTGGTTGCGCGGATTATTTATCAGAACAAGCGCCCCCAGGAACGCATTCCCGAAAAAATTCAACAATCCCGTTACCGCAAGAAATGTCATTGGTTATTTCTTTTTTTCAATCGTTATGAAAAATATTATCTTTGTCTCGGTCTCGCGTATCACGGTCATCCCGTAGTCTTTAATTCCCGAGTCTTTCACCAGTCCGACCGTTTCTGCCTCGTCTCTGAGATGGAACGTCCAGTCGCACCACCAATCGGCGGCGAGGGGATTGAAATTCTTGGAATCCTTGTGCGCTATGATGAGGGTCCCGCCGGGCCTGAGGAGGCCGTACATGAATGCGACAAGCCTTTTAAGTGTATCGTCGGGAAGGTAATCGGCGAGACCGATGGTGTAGACCAGGTCCATGCCATGAAGCATGCCGCCGTAACGCGCCGGTTCCCTGTTGTAATCGTAAATGCTGTTGCTTTGAAAGTCGCAGGTGATGTTCCGGGGCGAGCCGGACAGTGCCTCGCGTGAGAAGTCGAGCGCTTCCCGGTCCTGGTCGACCAGGGTAAAGGAGATGGCTCCCGTCCGCGTCACCATGCCCTCATCGATCATTTCACGTATCTCGCGGCATGAGCCGCAGGCTATGTTGAGGACATTCAGGGTCCCCGGTCCAGCGTCATTGATGATGCGGGACAGGATCTCTTTCATCATCTTCATCCGGCTACGCACGGCCCGGGCGTAATCGTCAATCTGGAATCTGCGGTCAATGCAGTACCCCAGGCCGCTGGAGAGGGGGCGGTCGTTGTAGATGATTTCAAGGAGCCCGTAATCGCCGGCATAGCCGCGGGGCTTTGTAAAGGCGTGCAACACGATGTCCGATTTCGCGCCGAGAGGCATGGCGCATTCCCTGAACAGCTTCTTGATTTTCTTTATCAGCGCGGGATCCCGGAGCGACTCTTCGAGTTTTCCGCCTTTGGAGAGCATGGCATCCGTTTCGTGTATCACAACCTGGCTTCCTGACTCCTGGTCGGTCCGTCCCTCTTCCAGTGCTGAACTGATGCCGTAAAATATACCGATATAGAGCCCGACAGCAGACCAGAATTCCTCCACCAGGCGCCGGTCGCCTGCATCGCTTATCTCCGCAAGCAAGGGCTTGATTTTTTCCATTATTTCTCCCTGCTTTATCTGATCGATATATGACGAATTATTATTCATGATTCAGTTATGTCGGTATATACTACCGCGCTCTCCGTGATTCCGGATACAGTAATTGAAATTATACGTTTGCATCGGATCGATCACATGCCTGTGCTGATCATGAAAAATATTAATTCATAAGATCCGAATGGCAAGTATAAAATAGTCCAGCCGGACTTTTTTTAATTTTCTTGACATGGGCTAGAATTTGTTCTATGAGTGCTATTTAATTTTATTAAAAAAGTGTTTAGACCATATAGGCGGTAATTTTTCAGGTGGATATATCACTCATCAACCATCCGACGATATTCCTGAGTTTCCTCATGGCCATCGGATTGCTCATCCGGCCGTGGCGATTCAGGAACGTGGTGCTGGCCTTGTTTATCGCCGAGCTGGGCTATCTGACGCTGTTCATCTATTTGCTTCACACGAAGCTTATTCTATCGTATCCGAATTATTTCCTATTGCTCATACCGATCGAAATCAGCATCGGGCCGCTGCTGTACCTCTATGTACTGAGCTTTATTAAAAACAAACAGAAATTCTATTATTACGATATAGTGAATTTCATTCCCCTCATCATCGTCGTCATAATCATTATTCCGTTTGCCTTTGCATCTGATGAGACGAAAAGAGACCTGGTCAACATGCTGATTCTCCAGGAAAACTTCAAGTTTATCCAGATACTGATCTCTTCAATCGCGGCGGTTGTGCTGCCGATTTTTTATATTTCATTGTCGATCTGGCAGATATGGTTCCGCAAGCCGAGCGAAAACCTGGCGTACCAGCCGCTCATATTCCTGATTACGCTTCTGATCATCTGGCTTTTCCTGGGTATCGTCGGTATCGCAGGTGCGGTCACGTTCTCGGAAAAACTGCTAATGCTGGATAACATCATCATCAGTCTTATCATCGTCAGTTTTTACCTGGTCTCCTTCAGGTATCCCTACCTGATGCAATTCGGCACGATCCCGCCCAAGAGAAAAAAGTACGCAAAATCGTACCTTGACAATATAAACCGGAAGAGCATAAACCGGCAGTTGAAACTTATCATGGAGGAGGAGAAGCTTTTCTGCGACGAGGACCTGTCCCTGGGCCGTCTCAGCGAGGCGCTCGAGCTCACCAAGAACCAGCTCTCCCAGTTCCTGAACACGTACCATGAGAAGAATTTTAACAACTTCGTGAACGGCTACCGCATCGAGGAAGCGAAAAAAATGCTCTTGGAACAGCCGCGGAGACAGATCATCTCCATCGCATTCGCCGTGGGATTCAATTCCTATTCGGCATTCCATTCTACTTTCAAGAAGATGACGGGCATAACGCCCGCCGATTACCGCCGCAAATACGAGCAGGACCTGCTCTGAGCGGACCGCCCCGGGCCGGTTCAGTTGTGCGGATCGGCGTTCATTCCGGAGTCCCGCACCGCCTTGTAGTTGTAGTAGTTCCAGAACAGGTTGATCGACGCATTGACGAAGCTCCCCGTATTCATGAGGGTCTTAAGGCTCCGCCTCAGTGAGCGGACCGGCGATGACGTTTCGCTGTATACATTCTTCCATCCCGTAACCAGCTCCTCGACCGTCATGTTGCGCGGCTGTATAACCGCCTCATAGGCAGTGTACTTGACCCAGTCTTCAGGATAATTCGTATAGAGAAGGCGGCCCTCCTTTTCAACCTGGCTGTACAGTCGCGTGCCGGGGAACGGCGTCATGATGGTGAACTGGCTGCCGTCTATGCCGGTCTCATGTATAAACTCGATCGTTTTTCCGAAAATATCTTTCGTGTCCGCGTCAGTGCCAAGGATGAACCCGCCGATAACAGCGATACCATGGTCATGGAATTTCCTGATGGTATTTTTATAATTTTTGATCATGGGTCTCAGGTTGACCTTCTTGTCCACGGATTTGAGCGCCTCGGCGTCGATGGATTCAAATCCGATATAGAACGTGTTCGCGCCGGCATCCGCGGCCGCCTTGAGAAGATCATCATGCTCCGCGATGGTGATGCAGACCTGCGATCCCCATGATTTTTTCACGCTTTTCAGGCTCTTGAATAATTGCTTCGCGTGCGCAATCCCCTCCAGGCCGAGACCCACGATACTGTCATCGGCAATGAAGAACCGCTTCTCATTAATCTGCTCGATCTCCTCAACGACGTCGGGTATGGACCGGAACCGGTAGCGTGCGCCGTTGAACTTAGTCACCGAGCAAAAACTGCAGTTGCAGGGGCAGCCGCGCGAGGTCTGCACCGACTGTATCATGTATTTCTTCGAGAAGAGTTTTCTGTTTATTTTCGGGATCTTTGCGATCGACGGGAACCCGTCGGCGCGGTACATCGGCTTGAGCCCGCCTTTCTCGAAATCGGCCAGAATGAGCGGCCATAATTGATCAGCCTCACCAATCGCGACCGAGTCAGCGAAGCGGGCAGTCTCTTCGGGCATCACGGAGGCGTGTATTCCGCCCATGATGGTGGGGACCCCTCGTTTTTTGAATTCATTGATTATACGGTATGCCCGGGGCGCCTGACCCGTCGTTGCAGTAACCGCCACGAGGTCTGCATGCGCATCGAAATCGATGTCATCGACATTCTCGTCCACTATTGTGACCCCGTATTTCTCCGGCGTCCTGCTGGCGAGTACCCCGAGCCCCATTGGCGGCAGGGCAAGCATCTTCATGTTGCCGAATACCGTGTTGGTGATACTGGGGTTGATAAAAAGAATATTTTTCATGGCAGGTTACCTCGGCGTTTGTTTTTATTACACACACAGATGACGCTTACCCGGGATACGAATCGTCAGTCACGCCTGCTGACAGCAGAAGCGGGTCTGGACGATTGTTATCCGGATACGGACCACGATTGAAGTGATGTGAAATATAGTATCACAATTCGTCATTAATTCCTTCCGGAATATGATTCTGAAACAAATAAAAAAAGAGGATATAATTCTGGAGATATGCAGAATTATATTCCGCCACATCGTAGACGTAAAAGAACCATGAGGATGACCGTTCAGGTTTTTTCTGAATGGATTAATCTTCGGTATTAGCGGTTTTTAATGTTTAATATGTTAATTATTATGAAGCTGGGAATTTCATTTTTTTAAAATATACAAAAAATAAAAAAAGTAAATATTATTTATTGAATGTTGCTATTTTAAATTAATTTATTACATATAAGTCAAAATGTGTTGACAACTATATACAAAGTATATATATAAAAAATATATACTTACCAGGCACCATACTTGTTGAAGAAGGTTTTTCATGTCAATTAAATACGCTATCCTCGGGCTCCTCAATTATACCGATATGCACGGATACCGGATAAAAGAGCATATCGAAAAGAATTTCGGGCACATGTGGTCCATAAATTTCGGCCAGATTTATCCCAACCTCAAGGACCTGGAGAAAGACGGCTATGTCACCATGCTCGAGCTGGCTCCTTCCGATGACGGAGGCCCCCACAAGAAGCTCTACACCATTACCGAGAAGGGAGAGGAAGAGCTGCTGCGATGGCTCTCTGAATCGCCCGAGAGGCCGATGCTCATACGTGATTCCTTTTTACTCAAATTCGCATTTTTCGGGTTCGGTGAAACCGGCCAGGCGTTGAGTATCATTGACGAGCAGATTGTAGTGTTTGAGGAACAGCTGCTACGAAGAAGAAAAAACCACGTGCGCTGGGAGCGGATGGGCGTCTACGTGCGGCTTCTGGCCGAGCTTGGCATTACGCAGAACGAGATGTATCTGGAATGGCTCCGCCGTGCGCGCCAGGAAATAATACATAGCGATAAAGAGGCGGTCCTCGAGAACGCCTGACCGATAATCATCACGCTTCATGAGGGAGGGATTATGGATTTTTCCGGCATCACCCTTGTTACCGGGGCAGCGGGATTTATGGGGAGTCACCTGGTCGAGTATCTCGCAGCAAAAGGTGTCCGTGTAAGGGCCACCGCAAGGCCGAGGAAGGACATCTCCTTTTTCGAGCGTCTCGGCGTCGAATACGTGGCAGCGGATGTTACGAAACCTGAAACGCTCCCCCCCCTGTTCGCAGGCGGCGTTGACCGCATATTTCACCTCGGCGCCATCTGCAATTTCTCAACACCCTATGAATCACTCTGTTCGACCAATGTACAGGGCGTCGAGCTCATCACCGGTCTCGCGCTGAAAAACGGCGTCAAGCGCTATATCCATGTCGGTTCCACCAGCGTGTACGGGTATTACACCGGAACTCCGTTTACCGAGGAGAGCGAGCGGAATCCGGGTGATTCATACGGGAGGAGCAAGCGCGACGGCGAGGACGCGGTTTGGCGCCGCATCAGGGAAGGGCTTCCGGCGATCATCACCAGGCCGTGCACGGTGTACGGGCCGCGCTGCAATGACGGAGCGGGAAAGGCTTTTTCGCGTCCGAGCAGCATCAGCGCCATACCCGGAAACGGACGGCAGCTGCTTTCAAACGTGCGGGCCGAAGACGTGGCTGCCGCGGTAGATCACCTCTCATATCTGGATGCAGCGGTAGGGCAGGCGTACAATCTCGCTGAAGACACCCACCCGTCGCTCGAGGAGGCGCTTATCATGGCCTCCGAGGCATTTGGCACCAAGCCACCGGCGCTGCACCTGCCGCTATGGCTGGTGAAAACCGTGGCGCGGGTCGACGGGGCCGTATCGGCGCGGAAAGGCCGCATACCGGACCTGGAGCTGGATGCGGTGAAATATCTGTATGAGGACTATATCGTCGATAACACCAAGCTGAAGTCTACGGGATACCGGATGATATATCCGGATTTCAGGGAATCCATGAAGCAGATGGGCGAGTGGTATCGCACGCAGTCCCCGCAAGGGATGACTGCCTGAAAATTTCAAGGAGGAATTCTATGGGACAGGTTGTCGTTATAACAGGGTGCGCTGACGGGATGGGTCGCCATGTGGCTACCATGCTCGCGGAGCAGGGCCACTCAGTGGCAGGGTTTGATGTTGACGCCGCGGGGATCAAATCACTCGAAGCCGAGATGAAAAAGATAGGCGGCGAGCATCTTTTTGACGCCATCGATATTACCGATCGCGCAAAGATAAAAAAATTCTGTAACAGGGTCCTTGAAAGCTTCGGGCACGTCGATACGGTGCTTTCCAATGTAGGGATCGGGTTTTTTAGCCCCTTCGAGGAGGCAAATCTTGAAAAAGCTCTCAAATGCCTCGACATCAACATCATCGGCGCCGCGTCTATATTCCAGGCATTCATTCCGTCGATGCGGAAACGCAAGTCCGGCAAGCTCATTGCCATGTCGTCCCTCGTGGGGCGGATTCCGTTCCCCTTCGAATCGATTTATTCCGCGAGCAAATTCGCCGTTACCGGGATGGTCCTCTCCCTCAAGTACGAGGTGGCACCTTTCGGCATACAGGTAGCCCTGATAGAACCGGCCCAGGTCTCCACATCGTTTGCCGCGAAGATCCACGTGCTGCCGCCGGAAGGGTCCGTCTACCGGGACCGGGCGCGGCGGTTCATCGAGCGCGATGACGAGCTCATCAAGACTGCGCCGACCCCGGTCGAGGCCGCCAGAAAGATCGTAAAGGTGATACTGGCGAAAAAGCCGTCGCTGTTTAACCAGATTGATTTCATGAGTACGTTCTTTTTATGGCTCAACCAGTTTCTCCCCCGTTCTCTGAGGGACGCGATACTTGTCAATCACATGCATATAAAAGTCTGATGTCCGGAGGCAGATCATGAGCACGCAACACGCACTGAGCCGGCCGCCAACTCGCTCCCGGATCGATACGCTCCGCTGGAGGATAATCGAGGCGCCGCAGGAGGTCTGCATCGAGCGGGCGCGCTATCTAACTGAGTCCATGAAGCTCCACTGGGATAAGCACCCCCTCACGAGGATGAGCCGTGCTTTTGAGCATATTCTGAACAACAGCAGCGTCATCATACGCGATGACGAGGTCATCGTGGGGTGCCGGACGTCCAAGCTCAAGGGCGCGCCCCTGTTCCCGGAAAACAAGTCGCTCTGGATAGAGGGGGACCTCGAGAATTTCGACATACGCGTGCTCCAGCGTGCGCTGATCACGCAGATGGAGAAGGACGAGCTTGCGGCGGACATACTTCCCTTCTGGAAGGGTAAGACCGTGGAAGACCGCATGAAGGAGCAGATGCCGGGAGACATACTCGACGACATGGACAAATACATATTCACCATGATGCTCGAGATAACGTACGGGATCGGTCATTTCACGATGGACCACGAACGGGTGCTGGCCCGCGGGCTCAGGGGAATCATCGAAGACGCGGAGCAACGGCTCGGTTCGCTCTCCCCGGAGGACAGGGAGGGAGAGAAGGGCCTCTTTTTCGATGCGGTGATCCGCTCGTGCAGGGCCGTGATCTCCTTCGCGCGACGGTATGCAGACCTCGCCCTCTCCCTGTCGAAGTCAGAGAGAGATCCCGCGAGGGCGAAGGAGCTCGGGGAGATGGCCCGGGTGTGCGGCCGCGTGCCCGAGAACCCGGCGGAAAGCCTTCATGAAGCTGTCCAGAGCGTGTATTTCATACACCTTGCCTCCCAGATCGAATCGGGCGGGAACTCGATTTCCCTGGGACGCATCGACCAGGTCCTGTTTCCCTACTACCGGAAGGACGTCGAGGCGGGCCGGGCCGATCCAGGCAGGGCCAGGGAGCTCGTGGCCATGCTGTTCGTCAAGACGAACGAGATATGGAACGTACTGGAGGAGGCCTTCATTCCCGGCGGCGAGGGAACCGAGGGGAAAACGACGCAGAATGTCACCGTGGGCGGCGTGGGCACTGACGGGCGGGACGCGACCAACGACATGAGCTATATAGCGCTGGACGCCTTCGCCGACGTGCGGACCGTGCAGCCGAATTTCGGCGTACGGGTCTCTCCCGACTGCCCGGAGGAGCTGATGACCAGGGCGGTCGAGTATGATCGCGATGGAGTGCTGATGCATTTCTTCAATGACGACTCGATCATCCGCTCCCTTGTGAAGGCCGGCCATACGATCGAGGACGCCCGCAATTACGGCATGGTGGGGTGCCTGGAGCCTAACGCCCAGGGGAAGACCTTCGGCTCAACCTTCGCGGTACAGTTCAGCGGCATTAAGTGCGTTGAGCTTGCCCTTGCCAATGGTATTGACAACATATTCGGCTACCCGAGCGGCCTCGAGACCGGGGACCCTGCCGGGTTCACCGGCTTCGAAGACGTGTGGAGGGCCTACGACCGGCAGGTGCGCCATTTTATCGGACAGATGGTCCGGGGCATGGAGGTGCTTGACCGGGTGATATCGGAAAACGTACCCTCTCCCTTCGCGTCGGCAATGGTCGGCGGGTGCATGGAAAAAGGGAAGGACCTTACCGCGGGCGGCGCGGTCTATAATTCCACGGGCGTACAGTTCATGGGCTTCGCCAACGTCGTTGACAGCCTGTACGCGGTGAAAAAGATGGTATTCGAGGAGAAGCGGTTCACTATGGCCGAACTGGCTGAATGGCTTTCGCAGGACTGGCAGGACGTCGAGGAGAAACGCATCTTCATGCTGCGACGGGTCCCGAAATACGGAAATGATAATGATGATGTCGATGCGATGGCCGAGCGGGTGGTGGAGCACTATTGCGACGTGCTGGCGGGATACCGGAATTTCAGGGGCGGCTTTTTCTGGCCAGGCATATTTTCCGTCGGGTTCCACATTACCATGGGGGCCTTTACAGCAGCGACGCCTGACGGAAGGTTCGCCGGCGACGTTCTCGGCAACGGCATAACCCCGACGACAGGAAATGCCGTGTCGGGGCCCACCGCGATCATGAATTCGGCTACAAAGCTCCCCGTGGAAAGGCTGCACAACGGGGCCAACCTGAACATGCGCTTCCAGGGGAAAAAGATCAGCACGGAAAATCTGGCGGCCCTCATACGTTCATACTTCAAGAGGGGCGGGACGCAGGTCCAGTTTAACATGGTGGACTCCGCGGTTCTGCACGACGCCCAGCTGCATCCCGAGAAGCACCGCGACCTGTTCGTCAGGGTGAGCGGCTATTCGGCGGAATTCACCGGGTTGAGCGAGATAGCACAGGATGAGATCATAAGCAGGACCGAATTCGAATTGTGCCGATGAAGGGACATCGGGCTACCGGCCTGCTTCACGATTGCGACAGGTATAAACAGGCAAAGGGGGAGCGCTTATGGGCAAGGTGATGACCACCGCTGATGCCGTGGGGCAGTTTATCGGTGACGGTGACCTGCTGTTCATCGGCGGGTATATCTGCAGGCCGCCGTTTGCGGCGATCCATGAAATCATCCGGCAGAAAAAACGCGATCTCACCATAACGCGCAGCAACGCGGCTGACGATTTTGACATGCTCATCGGCGCGGGCTGCGTGAAGCGTTTCATCTCGACCTTCATTTCTCTCGGACTGTACGGCCTGGCCAGATGCTACCGGCGCTCGATCGAAAAAGGAATCCCGCATAAAATAGAGCTGGAAGAATACACCAACCTGTCACTGCCGCTGATGCTCATGGCGGGAGCCCTCGGCATGCCCTTTGTCCCGGTCAAAGACATGGTGGGTACCGATCTCATGAACGTCAAATCGTTCATGGGAGAGAACAAGTACAAGATGATCGATTCTCCTTTCGACGGAAGCCCCGTAATGCTTGCGCCCGCGATCAGGCCCGATGTTGCCGTAATCCACGTCCAGCAGTCGGACGAGGAAGGTAACGCGCAGACATGGGGCATCGGCGGCGACTGCAAGTGGGGCGCAAACGCGGCGATGAAGGTCATCGTGAGCTGCGAGCGTATCGTCAGCCGCGAGACGGTTGGCAAGGACCCGTCGCGCACGATCGTGCCTGCCTTCAAAGTCGTCGCCGTTACCGAGGAGCCCTTCGGCTCGCACCCCGGGTACACGCCCGGCTTCTATGACGTTGACCTTCAATTCGGGAACATGTACAAGGAGGCCTCGAACACGGTGGAGGGCTTCCAGGCGTTCCTCGATGAATGGATTTTCGGTCTCAAGGACCGCACCGAGTATGTCAATCACTACATACAGAAATTCGGGTATGCGCAGTACCGCCGGCTGCAGGCAAAATTCGATTACGGGTATCCCGTGTCCTATGCCTATTGAAACGCGAGGTTGACCAATGAGCAATCATCCTGACGACTATATCAAGCCCGAATTGATGGCCTGCTGCGGCGCACGGGAGATCAGGGACGGCGATATCGTGGTCGTGGGCACCGGTTTTCCGACCATGTCGGCGAATATAGCCCGTCATACGCATGCCCCCGACGCGAAGATGATGCAGGAATCGGGCGTATACGACGCACGGCCGGCCCGGCCCGCCCTGTCCGTGGGCGACCCCTGCCTCAACCCGGGTGCCGCGATGATCGGAGGGCTGGTCGACGTGATGGGAATGTTTTTGCAGGGAGGCTGGGTCGACGTCGGCTTCCTGGCCGGGAGCCAGATCGACAAGTTCGGCAACATCAATACCACCGTCATCGGAAGCTACAACAGCCCGAAAAGCCGGCTCCCGGGGTCGGGTGGGGCTAACCCGATCGGTGCGCTCGCAAAGCGGGTGCTGATCATTGCGTTGCACAACACGAGGAGCCTGGCCGAGAAGGTCGATTTCATAACGACTGCCGGATATCTTGACGGTCCCGGCGCGCGGGAAAAGTGGGGGCTCCCTCCCGGCAGCGGGCCCCAGGTGATGATAACCAACAAGGCCGTCATGCGGTTCGATAAGGATACAAAAGAAGCGTACCTCGAAAGCTATCACCCCGGAACATCGGTTGACGAGGTGGTGAAGCTTACGCCATGGAGCCTCAAGGTGAGCGATGATGTGCATGAAACCGAGCCCCCGCGCGGTGAGGAGCTCCGGGTGCTGCGGGAAGTTCTCGATCCTCGCCGGATGATACGAATATACGAAAAGCGCGGCTATATATAACGGGGCGGAGCTGCATAGAGCTATCAGGGGAGGCGCCAGGTGATGGAATACACAAAGACACTCGTAAAATTCTGCTCTGATCTTTCTTTTCAAAACATGCCGGACGAGGTGAAGCATAAAACAAAGCTGTGCGTGCTGGACTACGTGGCGAATATATACGGATCTCTGGAGCTCGAAGCGACTCGCGCGGTGATCGATTTCGTCCGTTCCCTCGGCGGACCCGAGTCGGCGACCGCGCTCGGCTGCGGATTCAAAACCGGTCTCCAGAATGCGGCCTTTATCAACGGGACTACGGCCGAGGCGATCGAGGCGCAGGACGGCCTGCGCTTCGGCGGGAACCACCCGGTGTCCGCGGTGATCCCGGCCGCGCTCGCAGTGGCTGAAAGCATGGGCCTGGCCGGTACCGCCGTTATCGAGGCGATCGCGGCCGGATACGAGGCGGCCAACAGGGCGGCGGCGGCCATGCACCCGTTTCATACGCTGTCGGGCTTTCTGCCCACGGGGACCTGCGGTACTATCGGCGCTGCGGTTGCGGTTTCAAAGCTGATGGGGCACGGATACGAGGGAATGCTGAACGCTGCGGGCAACGCCGGATACCTGCTGCCGATCTCAATGGCGGAACAGCTCATGGGCGGGTTTACCATCAAGATCGTGCAGGGCGGCCAGGCCGCGAGCGCCGGGATCATGGCTGCCGGCCTGGCGGGAAAGGGCCTCACCGGAAGTCCGCATGTCCTTGAGGGGACCGCTCTCAAGGGGGGCTTTACCCAGATAACCGTTAAACAGGAGCCAAAGCCCGAGCGGCTGGTGGACGGGCTGGGAGAGCGCTATTCGATCATGGACATTTATTTCAAGCCCTATACCGCCTGCAGGCATACGCACGGAGCGGCCCAGGCGACGCTGGAGCTTTTGAAGGAAAAGAAGATGCCTCCGGGAGAGATCGATTCGGTATCCGTGTCCACCTACGCGATTGCCGCGCTGGCCGTCGGCAAGTATGTTCCGGAGGGCGGGAGCTTCGTGTCGGCGCAGTTTTCCATTCCCCACGTGGTGGCCGCGTGTATCCTCGACGGAGCACTGGGCCCGGGGCAGCTCACCGAGAAGCGCATCGCGGACCCGGCGCTTATCGCGCTGGCGAAAAAGGTAACGGTGCGTCCGGATGATGAGCTGAACAAGATGTACCCGGACAGGACCGCGAGCAGGGTAGAGGTGATCATGAAAAGCGGGGAGCGCTTTACGCGGCAGGTGGACATCCCCAAGGGGGACCCCCGGGACCCGATGGAGGCAGGGGATATCGCGGACAAAGTGCGGTTCTTCGCAGGGAAGCGGAAGCGCCCGGCAACGGACCGGATCATAGAGATGGTCATGGGCCTGGACGGGGCGAAAAGCATCAGGGATCTGGTTTCCATGATCTGATATACGCAGGTTGGAACGACACAACATTGGAGTGATAATGGATTTTACACTGAGCGAAGAACAGAACATGCTGGTCGATACCATCAGAAGAATGGGCCAGCGCGAGAAATTCAAGGAGCTGGCGCGGCATATCGACGAGACAGGGGAATTCCCCTTCGAATTACTTAAGAAATTCGCCGCCCTGGGGCTCCTGGGGATGACCGTTTCCGCCGAGCACGGGGGCGGGGGGCAGCCCGCGATGAACGCTATTCTCTGCGTCGAGGAGCTGGCGAAGTTCAGCCCCATGATCGCGGCACCCGTATTCGAGTCGAACGTGGGGCCGGTGCGCGTTATCGACATTTTCGGGACCGAGGAACAGAAGAAGACGATCGTGCCGGGCGTGTGCCGTGGAGAATACAGCGTCTCGGTCTGCATGACCGAGCTGGAAGCCGGGTCCGATCTCACGTCCCTCACGACCCGCGCGATTGAAGACGGCGAGTCGTACGTCCTTAACGGCAAGAAATGCTTCATCACCGGGGGCGGCCACGCCAGCCACTACATGGTCTATACGCGCTTCGGCGATGCCAGGGGCTACAAGGCGATCGGCGGCCTCCTCGTGGAAAAAGGGATGAAGGGTTTCACCTTCGGCAAGCAGGAAAAATTCATGGGCCTCAGGGGAATGCCGTCATGCGATCTCTATTTTGACGACGTGCGGGTCCCGAAGAAAAACCTGGTGATTCCGCCTGGCGAGTTCAACAAGCTCATGTCGACCTTCGACATCGAGCGGTGCGGAAACGCGGCGATGTGCCTGGGTCTGGCGGGCGGTGCCTTCGAGGAGGCCAGGGCTTACGCCATGGAGCGGAAGGCGTTCGGCAGGCCGATATGCGACTTCCAGGCCGTACAGTTCATGATGGTGGACATGGCCACAAGGCTGGATGCGGCGCGGCTCCTGGTATACCGGGCAGTCAACGGCGCCGGCAGGGGGCTCCCTTCGATATACGAGGCCTCCATGGCCAAGGCCTATGCCAACGAGATGGTGGTGGACGTGACGAACCTTGCGATGCAGGTTTTTGGAGGATACGGCTACAGCCAGGAATTTCCCATGGAGCGGATGTATCGTGACGCGAAAGCGTGGGGTGTCGCGGGCGGCACGATACAGATGCTAAAAATAGGAATCGCCGGTATGATCTTCGGCAGGCGCTTCGACCAGCGAAAAGGACAATAACACAAACACAGGGAGGACGAACATGAGCACGTACTACAAGGACGCCGACGATCTGTACAAAATATACGGGTATTTCCTGGACCGGGTGCTTCGCGACGACAAGATCGGCATGAAAATGAGCAAGGCCGGGATCATTATTAAATTCATGTACACGGACCCGGACGCGGAAATCACCATCGACCTTAAAAACCCGCCGGCAAAGGAAGGATATTACGGAACTTTTTACCTGGGGCCCTGCGATCTCAAGGAGGACGTCTGGTCCAGGCAGCCGGCCGACCACTCGCACAGGTTCTGGCACGGGCTCGAGAACCCGATCGCCGGCGTCACGAAGGGGATCATCAAGCAGGGCGGCAAGGTGACCGCGATGCTGAAGCTGCTCCCTGTGATCAAGCCAGCTTTCCAGCTCTTTCCGGTAGCCCTGAAAGAGATGGGGCTGGACAATCTCATCGTTACAAAAAAATAAAGGTACTGCGTGCCGCGCCCTCATTCCATGACGCCGCTGTCGCATGACCGGCAGGGGAGGTGAAACGATATGAACGGCAACACGGGAAGAATCGCCGATATTGACCTCGCGACCGGGGCGGTCACTATCCTGCAGCTCCCGGAAGAAACCTACCGCAGCTTCATCGGCGGGAGCGGGCTGGCCGCGAAAATTTTCTGGGACCGGGCCGACTTCTCAGCCGAACCGCTTGCCCCGGATGCACTCTTCATTCTCATGAACGGCCCGCTGGCGGGCGTCAGGCTTTCAGGCGCGAGCCGCATGAGCGCGACCGCGCGCTCGCCGCTGACCGGGTGC
>JBGTBN010000039.1:0-6244 GCA_041749375.1 Spirochaetota bacterium | reverse complement strand
CGCCGGGCAAGACGCTCGACCCGGTCTACACCGAGGAGAACGTGGAGATGGTCGAGAAGGGGTGCGCGAACCTGATCCGCCACATCTGCACCGTGAAGAAGGCCGGCATCAGCCCTGTCGTGTGCATCAACCCTTTCCCCGCGGACACTGCGCGCGAGATCGCAGAGATAACGCGGCAGGCCGAGGCGGCCGGGGCCCGCGTGGCGCTCTCCCACCACTGGCGCAGGGGCGGCGAAGGCGCGCTCGAGCTCACGGACGCGGTCATTGACGCGTGCGGGGACAGGAACAACTTCCACTTCCTGTACGACCTGGATATGCCGCTGTCAAAGCGCATCGAGACGATCGCGCGCGAGGTATACGGCGCGTCCGGGGTGAAGTACCTACCCGATGCGGAAGTTAAGCTCGCGAAGATGGACAAAGACCCGGAGACATCGAAGCTCGGGACCTGCATGGTTAAGACTCACCTCTCGATCTCGCATGACCCGGACGTAAAAGGCGTTCCAACCGACTGGGTGCTCCCGGTTCGCGACATCATGGTCTTCCGCGGCGCGGGGTTCGTGGTGCCGGTGGCCGGCGCCATCAGCCTCATGCCCGGTACCGCCTCCGACCCGGCCTTCAGGCGGATCGACGTGGACCTGGAGCGGCGGAAGGTCACCGGCGTGTTCTAGAAAACAATAACACCCTTAAAACAGCGGCCGGGTATCCGCATACTTACTCTATATTCAATACAAACTCTTTTACCCGTCTACTATTTCGTTGTGTCTACGAATCTCTTGCTGAAAATAATCAGGGATCAAGAACCCAAAATGTAAGTAGTAATCAATTAATGATTGAATAAAATCATGACTCGATGCCCCATGGCCACTCACGACACAAGGAGACATTACATGCCGGCAAAAGCATACTTGAAAGTCATTTTTTTACCCATCATCACTCTATCCCTTTTCTTTTCCGGAGCGTGCAGCAACATCAGCAACAGCGACAGTTCAAAGCTGCTGGCTTTGCTGGCCGGCCCGAACAAACCCGTTCCAGCCCCGCCGGCAGACGATACGTCATATTTTCAGATCATGATCGATAGCCGCATAGCCGCATCAAAAATCGGAGGTGACGAAAAAATTCACTTCCAGGTCCAGGGTAAAAAACTTGAACTCACGTCCCCCGTTCTACATGGATATGCATGGCTGACCGGCGGCAAGGACGGCGAGAACAAGTGGACCGACTGGAACAATCCTGTTTTTCATATTGTCAGTAGCGCCGAAGGAAGCGCTGATGGCGCTATTTTCATGAGCACTGCTCCCGGCGCGGGAGGATATGATTTCACCCTGGACCAGCTGCCCACGGTAACTGCCGACGGGAAGCAATATCATGTTTTAAAGATCCCGTTCAGAGACCCGGATAATCCCACAACCCATTCACTAATGGGCTCGGGGCGTATCTATATCGGCCTCGGCGAAAAAATATGGTCCCAGATCAACGGTACAACCGAAATCGCTTCCGGGCCGGATATCAACAACCCGAGTTGCGGAGCAAACACCCGGTTCGACTTCATGGAGTGCAACTGCGCAACGCCCGAAGTCGAATCGAAAAAGGTATGCTATATCAATACCACGAATGTTGATTTCTTCTCTATCGGGCTGGCGATCAAAGGGCGGACGAGCGAAGGCGCCATCAGGCTGTTCGGTCTGGACCTGGGAAAATCAACCGCCCCCGTAGCCAGTCTCATTGGCGATCTGAAAAAACTGGGAGGGGACTATGCTGGTTCACTGCAGGAAGCGCCATCCGGTTCATTCCTCCGTTTCCGCAGTCCCCGATCGTCCTTTTCCGTCTTGTCAACGGCGCTGGATACGGCCATCCATTCCGGTTTTACAAAATACCGGGATACCGACCTGAGCTTCAAGGATACCGATAACGTTCAATTCACGGCTCGAATAGACGCCGACTACAATATTAATTTTACCGAGCCATCGGTATTTACGCTCGCCCCGAAATCGGCAGGAACACTCCCCACGACCCTGGAAGTTGTCAAGGCACCCGGCGGTGAAAACGGCATATTCAAAACCGGCATATCGGGCCATGCCGATGTCGCGGTTGCCTGGATAAATGCTTTTCTCAACAGGGGGGTATTCGAAGATACGAGCCTGTGGAACTACGCATCAATGCTGGATAAAAAATGGTATCCTTCCGGCACACCCCACAACGATTATTCCAGGATCATCCATGATCATTTCTATAATAATTCCGCGTACGGACTGCCGTATGACGAGCCGGGCGGACTCAAAGACAATCCAACCGAGCCCAAGATCAGTGATTGCACTGCAACGACACTGGCCATTACCATTGACTGAAGCCCTCGCCTGACGAGGGACACCGGAGCGCACATATCCGGAAAAGACGACCTGTGACGGGCTTCATAAGCGTCAGGTCGTTTTTTTTACCATACCTGCGACATAGAAGGGGGAACCCATTTTTCCCGGCGGCTCCGTCATTCTTCCCTCTCACCATGGAAGAGGGGCGATCCCGGTGCCAATATTTTATGAGAAAAGCAAACACCGAAGCGAATTCTGCTTGCCAGACGGTTCTTCCTCCCCTACGGTGAGTTCCATGGTGCCGCTGTTCTTCATCGCCAGCTTCTATGCTGCCGCTGTATTCATCGCGGAGATTACTCTCGGCAGCGCGGAGTTTCCCCTGCACTTCTGGTATTTTTCCGGGATGCCCGCCTGGCAGTGGAGCGTACCGGTCCATGGCGCAGGCTTCCTCTGGATTGCCCTCTGGACCCGGGCGCTGCGCAGCCATCCGGCGATTCTTTCCATGGCCGTGTCATGGGCATTTTTCATTGCGGCCGAGACGATTAACCGCTTCTGCCTTCTGCTCTTCGACTACAGCAGTGAAACCCTCGGCATCGAAGCGTCCTTTTCAGCGGTGCTGGCCCTCTACGCCATGCTGTGCGCCGTCATCGTTTATACACTGCGGAAGTTCGTGTTCGATAAATAGGGCAGGCCCGCCCCGTCACTTCTTTTCCGAGAGATTCTCCAGCGCCCGCTTGTAGAAGTCCTCGATTGCCCACATCATCCGATAGTCGGGATAATCGGACATCAGCTCCTCGCACCTCCGCTTGACATCCTTCCATTCCTCGAAATAGACGCTCGCGCGGAGGCCCGCGTAGAGGATCTCGGGGAGGAACGGGTCCCCGGCGAAAACCTTCCGCGACTTCTCGGTGACCGAGAGCACCTCCCTGTTGAGGACATCGGCCCGAGCCTTGTCGCTGAAATGCTCTTCGTACAGGTCCGCGAGCTCGAACAGGTTGTTCTGGAGATTCCAGGTGCAGACCGCGGGAGTGTCGCCCTGGAAGTAGGCGTACAGCTCCCTGTTGTAGCGGGCCTCGTCCTGGCGGCGCAGCTTCGTGTACCGGGGATCCATCGCGATGTCCGCGAAGGTGCGCCACGGGCTCTCTTTCAGCCGGGTCTGGATCTTCACGATGTTGTCGTACAGGAGGGCGATCTCCCTCTGGTGGCGCATCTTGATGAAGTCTTTTAGATAGCGGTACGACTCCTCGATCCCCTGGTACGGCTTCAGGTAGTAGGGGTCTATCCTGCTCGCCTCCTCGAACTTTTTCCGCGCGTCCTCCACCGCGCCCCTGTCAAGGAGGTCCAGTCCCTGGTAATAGTTCTTTATCGCCAGGAGGGGCGTTTCCTGCTCCTTCCCCGTCGGCTCCGCGATTTCGATCCCGAGGGCCTTCCGGACCTTGCGGGAGAAGTCGTCTTTCACCACGAGGACCCTGTCCAGCGTCCCCTGCGCCGCGAATGCCGCGGATATTTTTCCGCTCTGCGTCTCGGTAAGCTTCCCGTTTATGATCACCACGTTTCCCTTCACGATGAAGGATCCATAGATGAGCTTGCTCGCGCTCAGGAGCTTGCCGATCTCGAGCGCCTTTTTATCATCAACGAGGCCGGAAAGCGAGAGCTGCTGCTCGTCCAGTACCTTTTTCAGGTTCACCCTCTCTATCACATCCACCTCGCCGCGGCCCGCTATGTCGGAAATGAGCATATCGGCGATGCCCTTGGAGAGCCAGTCGTATTCCCGGACCTTTGCCGTGTTGTCGAAGTAGAGCACCGAGATCGTGTCCTTAGCGTGCGCCGCGCCTGAAATGAACAGGACGATCAGCGCCGTGAGTAATGCGCGGAAAGCAGTATTCATTGCATGTGTCTCCGTATTGATAGTAACAGGCAAATTGCGGTATTGACCGTATCGCCTGCAGGCCCCTGCCATGCCATTGAGTGACCCGGCGCTGCAGGCTAGCCTTTACAATATATTATTTCAATCATTTTTTAATTCATTGAGTTGGCGGCGGTTTCAGGCAGCCCCACCGAACCCTCGATCGCTGATTGCACATCAATAACACTGACGATAACAATTGATTGATGCCATCGACTCGTACGGGCCGATGCCGGCCCGAATATTCACGTACTGATAATCCCCTTTAATGGCTGTATAAGGGTATTGACGTATAGTCAATTTCGGCGAGTTGAAAATAGCAGAAATCAGATAATTGCCAACATGTTCCTTTTCTGGGTATACTACCAGCAGGTATTAAATAATCCAGAGGAGGAGTATTGTGAAAAAAATAGGCATGTTGCTGGTATTGTTAGTATTGGCCGGGTTCATGGGATCCTGCACCAAGTTAGAAACTTACAAGGAATGCCGAAGCGATTGCGACAGCAGGTTTCGTGACAATGCAATGCTGGAAGACGTACTGATTGATTCAATTTTTTATAGCTTATACAACAAAGAACTCTGTTACAGCAGATGTGAACGTAAATTTTAATTGATGTAATCTGTCTTCATTCCCGGTTAAGGTGCACGGTTCCCTTAACCGGTGTGCCGTCCGGGAGATGCCCGGACACCACTACCCGGATACTGCAATTGGGATCAGACACGGCGGAAAGAGGCAGGGTAATTGTTTCATCACGGACAGACCCTCCGGTGAAACGGGTATCTTTCATCAGGGATACCGCGGTCACTTCCGTTATTTTTGATACTCCGTTCCGGCTGCAGTCCCCGGAAGTGATGACCGCCGATTCCATGGTTATCTCCTGGTTATATACATTTCTGACGTTGATGTCGAACGAGTAGTTACTCACCCTGAGGTCGGGGTATATCTCGTACACGATTGGTAGTGGTAAATACCCGACCCGGTCTGCAACCCAGTGCGCATTCGCAAGCGTGACACTGACGCGGCCGGCCGCGCTCCTGTTTTTCAAACCGTTCACACTGACCGATGCATGGAATATGGAAGCAAATGAATCCTGGTTCCGCGCTCTATAATCATGGGTCTGGTTCTCTTCGCCGCTCACGGGAGGGGTCCCATCGCCGAAGTCCCATTCATACGTGCAGGGACACTCAATGTTTTTCTTCTCCGTGACTGTAAAATCGATGGCTTCGGCGCGTTGTTTACTCAAGCTGTACCCGAGGGTAATCATCGGCTTGTCCGGACATTCTGCAATCTGTATGGATATCTTCTTTTTGTCGAAGTTCCCGTCCCTGTCGCGTACGATTATCAGCAGATCCTCCTGGCCCGGCTCGCTAAAACGGACGATCGCTTTCGGGCCGACCTGGCCGCCAATAAGGCAGAACAGGTCTGAGGTCGGCCCGCCCGGATTTTCCAGAATTACATTGACGTCCATGTCCTCACCGGCGCAGAGCACGCTTTTTTCCAGGACCACGTCGGTGATAAATTTTTTTCTCGGCAATGCATCAAGTTTTTTTTCGATCGAAGATTCATCCGCGAGCGGTTCGTCATCAATGGTATCATAATCCATGGCCATCTGCATGGAATCCAGTTCGGTGGAGATATGTTTTTTATCATCATGCCCGGGATCGTCCTCCGGTCCCGATGTTAACATTTTTACCATGCAGATAACAACAATGAGCAGTCCAATCGCCAGCATGGCGATTGATGATTTTTTCAATTTCATGGATACATCAGCCTTTTCGTGAATAATTTGTCATAGCGTTATGTTTAATATACAATTAAGTATCTCTTAATACTAATCATTTTTTTCAGGGATGGAGATCCGCAACAAAAACTTCTGTTAGCAGCGGGTGGTGCAGAGACCCACGAATCTCTATAACAAACATTATCCTGATGACCGCCGGATCCCCGCTTGCGCGGGGATTACATAGAAGGGGGCGCAAATCTCAGACTGGAGGGGGGTCAGAGCCTCCTGTCTGGATGGAGGCTCTGACC
>JBGTBN010000038.1:0-15808 GCA_041749375.1 Spirochaetota bacterium | reverse complement strand
TGCTCCTCCTCGACGAGCCGGCCATGGGCCTGGACCTGCCGGCGCGGGAGGACCTCCTCTCGACCCTCACCTCGCTCCGCAAAGGGAAAAGCACCTCCGTCGTGTACGTGACCCATTACACGGACGAGATCACGCCCTTTTTCGAAAAGATCTTCATGATAAAAAAGGGGAAGCCTTTCTTCAGCGGGAGCGTGGAAGACGGCCTCACCGGCGGGATGCTGTCCAGGATTTTCGGCACGCCGGTCGCGGTGGTCCGCCGGAACGACCGGTACTTCGCCGCGCCTGCGTAAGGCATGGCCGGCGCCCGGTCAGCGGGCCTGTTTCGCGCCGGCGCGCTTCTCTGCCGCCCGTCCCTTTTCCTCCCACTCCAGCGCCTCGCGGTCCTTCTTCAACACGGCATAGATCTCGGACAGGGAGTAGCAGGCCTCGAAGTTGTCCGGGTTCAGCCCGACCGCTTTTTCCAGGTTCGAGATCGCCTGATCGATACGGCGCTTCCTGTTCCCGGGGAGCCTCTGCGTGAAATAGATGTATCCTAACAGCACGTATGCCTTCTCGTAATCGGGCTTCACGAACGCGAGCCGCTCCAGGGCTTCCGCCGCTGGCGCGTAATCGTTCTGCTCGCGGCACAGCTCGTACATTCCCATGTACGCCTCGATGAGGGACGGCGACTCGTCCATGGCCTGGCGGTACAGCGCCGCGGCCACCCTGTGCCGTCCATCCTCCCGCGCTTCCCGCGCGCGGTCCAGCAGGCCGCCGGACACGAGCTTTGCCTGACGGTAGCTGGCCTGGAAATGGCGGTCAGCTGCGGCGCGATCGCCCCTGGCGAGGTACATGCGCGCGAGGGAGGCGTTGCCTTTCACATGCGCGGGGTCTATCTCAACGGTGCGGCTGAAATGCCTGAAGGCCGCGTCTCCATGGCCGAAGAGCTCGCTCAGCTCCCCCGCGGCCAGGTGTATATCGGCCTGCCGGTCATTGACGGCAAGGGAGCGGCGGTAATACGCGAGGGACTGGAACTTGTTCTCCCGCATGTAATAGATCTCACCGAGAAAATTCGCGGCCTGGTAACACCGCGGGTTTATGTCCAGGCAGCGCAGGAAGCTGTGGATCGCATAGTCGTACATCTTGCCCCTGTACTGGACGGTCCCTTTTTCCAGGTAGTATTCCCAGGTGTGCCGCTCGAAATCTGCGCCGCTCCCATGGGTGATGCAGGAAAAGATTGCGCAAAAAAATATTGCGTATTTTATTATTGACAATTTCCGCCCATGTAATAAGTGTGTATCGTTTTTAGCGTGGTCAGGTAGCTCAGTCGGTAGAGCAGTGGACTGAAAATCCACGTGTCGACGGTTCGATTCCGCCCCTGACCACAGTTTTTCTTTCTTCACGCTGTACTACCATACCGAATTATCAAGCATTAAATACGTGCCGTCGGCTCTCCCTCCGGTAACCTCATGCAGTAGCGCTTCATTTATTAGACTTGTTGCATAACCATGTATACGTACTGAATCGAAATCTGTCATTCCCGTCCCTCGACAGGCTCGGGATAAACTCCAGCGGGAATCCATGCGAAATATATGGTTTCCGGCTCTTCGCTGCGCTTCGGGCGGAATGACAGATGGGTTTTGCAACAAGTCTATTATATTAACGGGATAGAGCGTTGTTGCCGGTACGGGAGGGCGGCTGTCACGCGTCCCGTTTTCCTTCGCCCTGCGCGAGGAGCTCCGCGAGGATGACCCCGCGCGCCCGCTCCTTCAGCTCGTTCAGCCGGTCTTCGCCGTAGCCGGCGATCTCAATCGCGGGATGTATGGTCATGATCGCGGTGCCCGGGAACACGTTCCATCCGCCGGGCGGCAGGATGTCCCGGGTGCCGGTGATGGTGACGGGAAGTATCGGCAGACCGAGCTCACGGGCAATCACGAAGGCCCCGTGCTTGAACTCGCCGAGCTCGCCGGTCCTGCTCCGGGTCCCCTCCGGTAACATGATGATCGATGTGCCGCCCGTGATTTTTGAACGGGAGCCCTCGAGCGTGCTCCTGAGCGCCTCGGGGCTCGATCGGTCCACGTAGATGTTGCCGCCCTTCTCGCCCGCGTACCCGAACACGGGTACCTTCCGCAGCTCGGACTTCATGACCCACTTGATGTTGATGCCGAGCCAGCCGTAGAGCACCAGGATATCATACTGGCTCTGGTGGTTGGCGATGACCATGTACGAGCGGCCCTTCTCGACGTTCTCCCTGCCGATCACCTTCACCCTGATCGGCGTGATGTAGCTGATGAACCGCGACCACCAGACCCCGGTCGTGCGGTGAGCCACCCGGTCATTGAAGAGGAACACGATTACGACGCCGAGGGCGACGAAGAAGCAGGTGGAAAGCAAGCAGATCGGGATGAACACTAAAAACTTGTACGGCTGGTACAGGAGCCGGAGCAGTTTTCTCATGAAACCCATGACCAGTATCCTCTCTGCGTTAAAAAGAAACACGACCGGCGTCTCGCTGTGCCGGGCGCCGTTATTCAGTCGGAAAGTAAGCCGTCCACACAAGGGCGTCCAGAACGGCGGTCTGTACGCAGAACGCAGCGCACCCGATCACGGCAAGCCGGTGCGCCCATACCGGCGCCGCCGGCTGGACCGTAAGAAGCGCGCCCAGGAGAAGGAGCGACGCCAGGCCGGTAATTCCCAGCACGATGCGGATGCCGATCCAGGTCATGAGCGACGGGTGCCCGATCATCACGAACGTGAGCGGCATCCAGAGCGCCGAGGGCACGAGCACCAGGGCATAGAGCCAGGGGAACAGCCCGTATGAAAAATGACCGGCGATCGTGGCCCCATCCGGGTTCAGCCGGAACAGGATAAAATAGGTGAAGGCAAGGTACCCGGCAGCCGCGGTGAACATCGACACGGTGTATACCGGCATGATGGCGCGGGGTACCTGGCCCCAGAGGGCGCCGCGCGCTTCAGGATGGTTCATGATGCCGATCACGTAGCTGGCAAGCACGGCTGCGCCGCCGGCCAGGTTAATTACTACCAGTGCGATCTTTTGATAATTGCTGCTCATTGACATCTCCCGTGATATATACATACCGCTCCTTCACTCGTGCCCCCTCCGGGGCGATGCCCTGAGCCTGTCGAAGGGGACAGGGGGGAGAAGGCCGAATGAGCCTGCAGGTAATTATGGGCAGTTATGCAACAAGTCTAATATTAAGTGATTTGTACTTTTTTGTCAACTGATAACGGTATTTTTTCCCGGGGCGCTCCTTCGTAACACAATAAAAGCTAGTGCCGAAAAACATGGTGAGTAAAACCATTGATGGACGTTGACATCCTCAAATAAAATGTATATATTTATCCCATGAAAAACAAACGCATGAAGAACCCAATCTCAATTATAGCATCATCAGTGCTGGTGCTCACCGGGTGCAGCGTTGCACCCCCAACACTCGGGACAGTGCCCGGCGTGGACATCAAGCGCTTCATGGGCGACTGGTACGTGATCGCAAACATTCCGACATTTCTTGAAAAAAATGCGCACAACGCGATCGAGTCCTACCGGCTCGACGCGGACGGTACGATCGCGACGACCTTCACCTTCCGCAAGGGCGGTTTCGACGGGCCGGTCAAGACCTATCATCCGCGCGGCTTTATCCGGGACACCGGATCGAACTCGGTATGGGACATGCAGTTTCTCTGGCCCGTCAAGTCGGAGTTCCTGATCATCTACCTCAAGGAAGACTACTCGGTCACGGTAATCGGCCGGAGCAAGCTCGATTACGTCTGGATCATGGCCCGCAAACCTGCGATCGCAGAGGCGGATTATCGGAAGATCCTCAGCCTCCTGGCCGGCGCCGGGTATGACACGGGAAAGATACTGAAAGTGCCGCAGAAATGGGACGCGCCATGAAACGCAACCTGCACGGTACAACATGAAGCTGTGCCTGTCTACCGCCACGTAATAACCATGAAGAACCAAAAATAGTATTGATTTTCCGGGTGGGATCCGTCATTATACCCGGCATCCTGACTATTGAATTAGGGGACACCCACATGAAAATCATGAAGCATGCCCGCGGGCCATTATACATTCTTCTCGTCATCGGCCTCATGACTTCCGGTTGCGACAAGGAGGAGGACGGGACCGACTCCCTGCTGATGGCTGGCATGGGCTGCGCCGCGACTTCTCCGCTCACGATGAGGTCCACCACTTATAACATGACCGACCAGGTCATCGGCATATCGGAGCAGGTGATACAGAACATGGCGGTAGCCAGCTCCCAGCCGGAGATGTACGAGATGTACGCCGGAGTCGAGCTGACAATTGACGTGCTCGAATATCTCAGTGACCCTGATAATATCATGAACCTCATTACACAGAACCCGATCCTGACCCAGTTCTGGGCGCTCAAAAAAATGGCGACGTCCACGGACGCGGGCGGCGACGGCGACTGGATGACCCCGGACGATACCATCGACCCGCTCCTTGGATATTTTGAGACGACAAAGCAGGACGGCCGCTACCGCCTGATCGCATTCGACGATTTCGGTGTCACGCCCTCGGGCAGGACCGACTTCATTCTAGATGACGGCAGGAAGGCCAGGACCTACGATTACGCGGCAGGGGACGACGGCGACTACGGCACCGACGACGACGAGGTGACGCGGACGACCGTATATGAGTACAACGGCGCCGGCAAAATGCTGCGGGCGAAAAACTATGCCGCGGATGAAATCACATTCCAGAGCTCATATAAATTCACCTACGACGAAAACGGCCGGCTGTTAAACATGAGGGGCTACAGCAACGAAGCGGAGACCAGCAGGCTGGACTGGGGCTCCTATTCGAATCTGACCTGGGAAGAGAACGAGGGTATTGTTTCAGTTGATATCGAGCTCGGCTTGCGCATATGGATCCTTTTCAGCATAGACACCCCGCTGATGCATTTCCACATCGAGTTCAACGAGGACGGCACCATGCGCAAGATGGTCATGTATGAGGCGCTGAGTTCCTCCTCAATCGATACCTGCTACGTGTACGAGTATTCCGGCGAGGGCCTGCTTGGCATAAGCGGCATGAGCACCGGGTCCAGGAACTATTCCGGCGACGAAACGGACCAGGTCTCCTACACGGTAAACGAGCTGATTTTCGGCGAGAAGTAAGGCGGGATAATTGTTGCCGCCGTTTGCGGCGGGCATCAATTCCGTTAATGCAGTTAATCAAGGAGAGGACAAATGAAAAAGCAGCTTCCCCTGGCACTTCTAGTCGCCGTCTGTGTCGCAGTGGCGTTCGCATGCAATAAAGAAGAAGCGCCGAAAGAACAGCCCGCGCCCGTCGCGCAGGCGGTGAAGCCTTTTGTCATCACAAAGTTATCCGCTACTTCGCAGCAGAAGGCCGTCGCCTTCGACCATAACGCGCACAAACGCAAGGCCGCGGCACCGGGTAAGGGCTGTAAGACCTGCCACCACAAGGGAAAAATAAATGAAAAGTGCTCCGCGCAGGGATGCCATTCCGGGCCGGGAGCGGAAAAGCTGGTGCACAAGAAATGCTACGGCGAATGCCACCTGACAGCGGCAGCGGCACCGAAGCAGGCGCAGTGCATCACGTGCCACCGGATGTAGCGGCTCTGGCTTGATACCGCTAATACCCGGGTATTCGTCCATTCTCCCGCTGGCGTCATCCTGATACTTCGTATCGAGGCGCGGTACCACTCCCGGGCAAATGAAGCAATGCCTTTGATGGTGGAAATACCATTGGCGCGTTATGATATCTTAAAAAACTCGATCTGTGATTTCAAATTATTCGAATTTTCAGCAACCCTTTCAGATACCGCGTTCAACTCCTCGCTCGAAGCCGAATTGCTCTGCGTGGATTCGTTTATCTGGGATACCGATTTCACTATTTCGGCGATAGCCACCCGCTGTTCATCCATCGCCTTGATGATATTGTTGGCGCGCTCCATAAAATGTTCGGCGTCCTCCTTTAAAACCGTGTTAATCTCGACATCCTTGCGCGTGAGATCGCCGATTTTATTGACCACGTCCCCGAAAGCGTTGAGGCCGTCGAATATCTCCTGGATCTTGGCGATCGCCTCCCCGAGCGCCAGGAAGGATTTCTCCATGCCGTCATTGGTGGAGCGCACAATTTCAGAAATGCTTTTCGTGTTCTCGCTGGCCTGGTCGGCAAGCTTGCCTATCTCGTCCGCCACCACGGCAAATCCCTTTCCATAATCTCCGGCCCGGGCCGCCTCGATGCTTGCGTTCAGGCTGAGAAGATTGGTCCTTTCCGATATATCGTTGATAAGGCCCGTGTAGTCGAGCATCCTTCCCGCGTCGTTCGTGGCTGTCCGCATCAATTCCATCGTGTCGCTTATCCGGCCCTTCACCTCTTCTATATTTTTATCCAGGCCGATTTTAACCTTCATGGCCTGCTCCATCTGCCTCCCTTCCTCGTTCACGATCGCGTAAAGCTTCTCCAGGTTTTCGATCAGCGTCATCGTCCTGCGGTGCTGGTATTCGATATTGCCGAATATCGACTCTCCCCCGGCCGAAAGCTCCTCCAGGACGGAGGTGATTTCCTCGACGGTCGCGGCGGTCTCGGAGCTCTGCGTTGCGAAATGTTCGGCCGTGCCCGCCATCTCGCCCGCCGAGCCGCTCAGTTCAACCGACATCGACTGAATCATCGACAGCACCTCGCTTATTTTCATCCTCAATCTGTTGACAAAGACGCTCATGGAGCCCACCTCGTCTATGGTGATCATCGGAACAGGGTCCGAACCGAGCTCCCCGCGGGCGATATCGTCCAGAGAACGCTCCATGTCAGAGATTGTACTCCGCTGCGATGTTGCGAAGAAATAAGCGGCTGTAATCGTGGTTGCAAGCATTATGGATGTAACGAACATGAAGTGGAGGATCATGTAGTCGAGACGCAGTTGCCCGAGAGATATGAGTGTGATGAATGTTATAAAAATAGCGAGAGGGGGCAGCAGGATCGAGATAAGCACATACAGTATTTTCGGGAAAAGGCGTACGGGGCTGTAATATGACGAGTCAACAATAATACCGGCGAGACGTTTCTCTTTCAGATATCGGGAAAGCGAGATCTCGGTTTGGAACATGAACAGTACCGCGTTCACCGGTATAACCATCACCGTGCCCGTAATTACTATAGCGAGTCGTGTCACTGTCATTTCACCCGCCATGGCAATCATGGCAGCGGCGATACCCACTCCGACCGGATAGCGGAAAAAAATTGAAATTGCTTCATATCGCGGATGGGTGAGCAATGCGAGCTTAATGGCTTGAAGCTGCCGGACATCCGTTTCGGAACCGTCCGCCAGTGACTTGAAAGGACCATTGAGACGCCTCCATCGCAGGTAGGTTGCTGCCACGAACGTAACTACCGATCCCAGGAGAACGGAAGGTATTACGTACTTGAGAACCGAAAACAAATCACCCGCTATCACAACAAAATAAGCGAGGAGCATTACCGGCAACGCATAAGCGTACACCTCAAGAGAAAGGGTCAAACGTCCGATCGGGTTATGATATCGTTCCAAGCCGTACCTCGTTTAAACATACTTCTCAGTCGGATATCAAATGGTATCCATTACTGTTCATATTTGTCGCGAGCCGTGGGGAAATATAAATTTTCGATTGAAGATATTACAACATATGTTAGCAAGGAGTGCAAGAAAAAACCGTTGCAGTGAATTTTTTTTTTACAACACGTACAGGTGCATGCCGCAATCAGGAATTTGCAAAATAAACAACACCCTCCCCATTCAATAGACTTGTTGCGAAACTCCATCCCGGGAGAATGACAAGGGCATACCCCTGCAGTAGAACCCACACAAATACCGTATCGTTTTTTCACCAAATATTGGGATGTTTCCCTCTTGACAAAATCGCCCGCTCCGTTTCTCTGTCATATGTGACTTATAATCCTGCGGACCGGGGCTCCGCAGCCGACCCCGCCGCGAATGGAGTGTCCCCATGATAGACCCCAAATTCATCAGAGACGACATTGAAGGAATCCGGAAGCTCCTCGAAAAGAGGGGCATGACCGGCGCGGTCGACCTGGACCGCCTGAAGGCGATGAACGAGGAGCGCCGCTCCCACGTCAGAAAGTCCGACGAGGCCCGGGAGAAAAAGAACAAGCTCTCCAAGGAGATAGGCCAGAAGAAGTCGAAGGGCGAGAACGCCGACGATCTGATGAAGCAGTCCCAGGGATACACGGATGAGATCAAGCAGTGTACGGACGGGCTGGCTGCCCTGGACGCGGAGTTCACCGAGCTGCACCTCTCCGTCCCGAACTTCCTGGACGAATCGGTCCCGTTCGGGACCGGCGAGGCGGACAACCCGGTGGTGCGCACCTGGGGCGAAAAGCCGAAGTTTTCCTTCGCGCCGAAGCCGCACTACGACCTGGGCACGACCCTCGACATCCTGGACTTCGAGCGCGGCGTGAAGCTGGCGGGGGCCCGCTTCTACGTGTACAAGGGGCTGGCGGCGCAGATGGAGCGGGCCATCATCAACCTGATGCTCGACCTCCACACCACGGAGCACGGCTACACCGAGGTGTTCGGCCCCTTTATCGTGAACGATGAAAGCATGATCGGGACCGGCCAGTTCCCCAAGTTCAAGGACGAATATTACCGCTGCGAGCGGGACGGCCTCTCCCTCATACCCACGGCCGAGGTGCCGCTGACCAATCTCTACCGGGACGAAATACTGGACCAGCCGCTTCCCATCAAGATCACCATGCAGTCGGCCTGCTTCCGCCGCGAGGCGGGCGCGGCGGGCAGGGACACGCGGGGCCTGATCCGGGTGCACCAGTTCCAGAAGGTCGAGATGGTCAAGTTCGCGGACCCGGCCACATCGTTTGACGAGCTGGAGTCCCTCACCCATGACGCGGAAGAGGTGCTCCAGAAGCTGAACCTCCACTACCGCGTGGTGCTCCTCTGCAGCGGCGATACTTCCGCGTCTTCGGCCAAGACCTACGATATCGAGGTCTGGATGCCGGGCATGGACCGCTACGTGGAGATATCCTCCTGCTCCTGCTTTACCGATTACCAGGCGCGGCGCGCGAAGATCCGCTACCGGAAAGAGCCGGGCGCGAAGCCGGAATTCGTGCATACCCTGAACGGGTCGGGCCTTGCCGCCGGCAGGACGCTGGCCGCGGTAATGGAGAATTACCAGACGGAGAAAGGAGATATCGCGATACCGGACGCGCTGAAGGTTTATATGAAATAATCATTTAATGTAACTCAAACATTCTGTCAAGGGGTGCCCCGAAAGGGCTGAGATCATACCCTTTGAACCTGAACCGGACAATGCCGGCGTAGGAATGACAGTGATTCCAATCAACACGGGAAAAATTATGGAGTCATTCCAATACGGGATGACTCCATTTTTTTTATACATTACAAACGGAGGACGCATAATGAAATTGGACGAGCGCACAATCACCAGGGCAATAATCGACAGGTATTCAAAAAAATTTATTGAATACACCGAAGTCGACACGGCAATCGTCGGCGCCGGGCCGGCCGGTCTCGTAGCCGCCTATTTCCTGGCCAGGTCAGGACGCAAGACGGCGGTATTCGAGCGGAAACTGAGCATCGGCGGCGGCATGTGGGGCGGAGGAATGATGTTCAACGAGATCGTCGTACAGGAAGAAGGGAAAGCCATCCTTGACATCTTCGGGGTCCGGGCCGATGAGTATGAGCCGGGATACTATACCGCCGATGCCGTTGAAACAGTTTCGACAATTTGTTCGCACTGCTGCAGGGCAGGCGCTAAAATTTTCAATTGCATAAGCGTCGAAGATGTTGTCATCAGGGAAGGCGGCGTTACCGGGCTCGTAATAAACTGGACCGCCGTTGAAATGGCCGGTCTTCATGTCGACCCGCTCACGATCGCCGCGAAAAGCATCATAGATTCGACGGGCCATGACATGGAGGTATTGTCGGTGATTTCCAAAAAAGCCGGAATGACATTCAACACGGCCACCGGAGGGATTATCGGGGAACGATCGCTCTGGGCTGACAAGGCAGAACGGCTTACCATCGAAAACACGAAGGAAATCTGCCCGAACGTTTTCGTGGCAGGAATGTCCGCAAACGCTGCATGCGGGGGACCGCGCATGGGCCCCGTTTTCGGGGGGATGCTTCTCTCCGGTAAAAGAGTGGCTGAAATCATCATCAACCGGTAATGCTTACTGACTCACGGGCGCGCTGAAGAAGTAGACATTATCCTGATGGAGCTGCCCCATAAGCGGTTGCCGAGTGAATTTCACACTTGGATATCGCTTGTCTCGATACGATTTTAACGCCTCTGGCGTTAAAATCACTCGACAAGCATTGCGAAATTCGTATCGAGGCGGCTTATGGGGCGGACCTATCAGAGGGGGCGATCGCCCCTACGCCGCGTCGTCTATGCCGTACTGCTTTTTGATGCTGTCCAGCAATTCCTGCTCTTCCGGCGACACGCTCTGGTCCGCCTGTGCCGCCTTCAGCATCATCTTGTAAATCTTCTTCTGCTTCTTCTGGTCCTGCGGCATCTTCACGACAAGCCTGCCGTTCTGCGCCATCTGGAAGAAGGGATCGAGCTTCGACAGGTCGTATCCCCACTTTTTCGCCAGCTCTGTCGCGAATTCCCGCTCCGCGTCATGCGGCGTGCCGTCCGCCGCCAGCACGACCATCATGTTGTTGAAGGCGAAGTCCCGCACGTCATAGAGCTTGTCGATGAGCGAGGTGTCCGCGCTGTAGGCGAATTTGTCCGAATTTGCCGCGTGGTACGACTGGTACTCCGCCATGCCCATCAGGCCGGTTATAATCCATTCCTTGCCCGTGCTGTTCATGACAGAGCCGCAGTATTTGCACTTTACTTCCAGGGAATTTTCCACCGGAGCGCCGCAGTTCGGGCAGTTGTGCGCGTACAGGGAGCCTTTCGACTCCGCCGCGTTCCTGTCGCGGCTCATCAGCAGCACCTCGGTCTGCGAGACGACGCCGTAATCGAGCTTCTCCGGCTTCCCTTCGCCCAGCTTCACGCGCTGAAAGGAGGACTTGACGGCGATCGCAAGCACGTTGCGCTCCCCCTCCTCCGCCACGCCGACAAGGTATACGTCGTTCAGGTAGATCCGGTTGTAGGCGATCTGCTCGCCCTGCGCCGGCATTCTGATTTTTTCAAACACTGCGTCGCTCACGAAACGGCGCATGATCGAGGGATCGCCCAGCGCCTGCGCCGTGATGATCTGGAGGTAGCCGTTGCTCGCCTTGTCCTCGACAAGCTGCACGGAAAAGTCTTCGTTCTCGTCGATCAGCCCGCGTATCTTCTCGGTGAGCCCCGCGGACTTGCCCAGCTTGGGATGGGAGCCGACATAGTCGTCCGCCTGCGTGATCTCGGAGAGCACCCAGTCATATTCGCCGGAGTTGGTCAGGGTGCCGCACGAGGCGCACTTGCTCACCTCGCCCATGTCCGCAGGGAGGGGCGAGCCGCAGTTGGGGCACTGGTCGGTCTGGTAGATGTCGACGCGGGGCTTCCCGCGCTTTTTCAGGAACGACCAGTACTCGACGAACTCCTCGGTGCCCCCCTGGTTCAGGGAGGGATCGAGCTCGCTCATGAAATTGTCCGTGACCGAGGCGTGAATCGCCGTCTGTATGATATCGTAGAGGCCGTCAACGTCGACCCGATCGATGTAGATGTTCTTTATGTCAATATTCGTGACGGTGTTTTTCTGCTTCAACAGCTGCATCATCCGGAACTGGGTATTGAACCGCTGGTACACCCCGTCGGAGAGGAACTTCCGTATCTGCGAAAGGTCCTGCGCCTCCCATGACTTCTGAATTTTCACGAAGGCGTCCCGCACGTTGTTCTTGAAGACCTCCTCGTTGAAATCGGGGTTGTTCTTTATGAAGGAATCGTACCCGGCCGCCTTTTTCACTTCATCGCCCGCTGGCAGCTTGTTGAGTATTGACTGCGCCTTGACCTTCTTTTTCGCAACACGGGTGAAAATGATGAACCCGCCGATGATGATCCCGGCGACAATGACGTTCAGCGGGAATGGAAGCGACAGGATTATCCGGATGACGAGGTAGACGATCATCCCGCCGCCGTCGCCGCCCCCTCCGCCGTTATCTCCGCCGCCGCTGAAATCGCCGCCTCCGCCAGCGCGGGCCAGCAGGTCCGGTCCGGCAATCATGGCCAGCGACAGCAGGGCGAACAGGAAAAAGAGATGGCGTCTTTTCAGGTAGAGCATGGGGCCTCCTTCATGTATCGATTATTGCGCCTGGTACGCAAACAATGTGCGGTGCGGAAATGCATTTGTCAATTAGATTATGATTGCCGCCAGCGGCTCGCTGCGGTAACGGATCGTGACCGCCCCCACACAATCCCGGATCCGCTGCCACGCCGATTTTAATCGGGCACCCGGACAGTAATTAGTTGACTGGCGTTGCGGGTTCGCGTATATCGTGCAGAACCAGTGAATACCGGACGCTGCCGGTACGCAGCGAAGGCCCTTGAGCGCAGGGAGCGATGATTTCCAAAAAAAGAAAAAATTCAGAAAATACCGGCGAAACGGACCAGGAATTTAACGCGCTTCATGCCGCCTGCTACCAGATGTGCGGCGTGGATGACACGGTTTACAATTTCCATGACAAAACGTCCCAGTGCCTGCCGCGGTCATTAAGCATCATCCTCCAGAACATACAGGGATTTACCACCGCGCCCGAGCTCATCGAGCGGCTCTCCCGGGCCGGTTTTCGCGGGATAGACGAGGGAGCGGTAAAGCACTGCATCAGAGACCTGCACGAATCGGGCCTGCTGATCACGAAAGAAGAGGCCCTGGCGCGATTACGCTCAGCGGAAGCCGCGAAAAGCACGCCGAAAATATCGACCGCGGCATGGATAACCAGGGACCGCCCGGACTCGCTCATAGCCAGCATTGAAAGCTTTGCCGCCAATTTCAGGACATACGGCCACGCGCTTGATTTTTTCGTATCAGACGACTCTACCGATGAGTCCGGGTCGGAAAATCTTTCGAACAGGCTGGCGGGCATGGCCGCGAAAAATTCGATTTCCCTCACCTGCATGGGGCGAAGGGAGCGCCGGAAGCTTCGCGATGCCATCCTTGAAAAAGCCGCGCCGGACGGCCTCCCGGCGGACGTTCTCGACTTTGCCATGTTCGGCCTGGAGGGGATATCCCTCTCCTATGGAGCGAACCGCAACGCCGTGCTTCTTGCCAACGCGGGCGAGATGATCCTCTGTTCCGATGACGACGTGTTCTGCGATCTGAGGGTGCCGGAGAAGGACGGATACGATTTCGAGCTGGCAACCCGGATCGACCCGGATTTCAGGGAATCCTTTCCGGACCGTGATATGCTCCTGAACAAGATTTCCCCCGCCCCTGCCGACATTCTCGCCCTGCACGGCCGCCTCCTGGGACGTCATATCGCTGAAATTCTCGGCGACTTCAGTGACAATGACAGAATTAAAATGAAGAACCTGTCAACGCAGGACCTCACACTCCATCTCCGGAAGAAAGGAACGGTAAAAACAACCGTCGCCGGCGTTTCAGGGGATTCGGGGATGGTCTCGCCGCGTTATCTCTTCTGGCTGAGGGGAGATGCCCGCGAGCAATATACCGCCACTGAAGAGACATTCCGCGTGGCGCACCAGAGCAAGGAGGTTTTCCAGGCATCATCGCATTTTGCCGCCGGGGGCAGCTCCTACTACCTGGGAATGAACATCGGCATCGATAACAGGAGCGTCCTACCCCCGTATATACCGATCTTGCGCGGAGAGGACACGATCTTCTCAAGGATGCTGAGGCAGGTCACGGAAAACGCCCTGATAGGAACGCTGCCGGTGACCATTTTACACAATCCCGTCAATCACCGGTTATACGATGAACATCCGGTACTGAACCCGCGCCCGGAAATGTGCGAAATATTCATATTGCTGATCCAGGCGTACCGCCAGCCGATCGGCTGCGACACTCAATCCGACCGAATTATCGCAATCGGTAAATATTTCACGGACATCGGCTCACTCCCCCTCGAGGATTTTGAAGAACATGTAAAGCAGCTCTGGCTTGCGCGGAGCATGTACCTTACGACGAACATTGAACAACTGCTCAATGAATACGCGTACGAGCCGGCCTACTGGGCCGACTATCTGGAAAAATACATTATTAACCTCAGGGATTACAGCTACGGAAATTACATCACGGCAATCGTGGACCTCTATGATGGTAACGAGCGCGCGACCGCCACGATATGCCGGGATACAGTCAGACACTATGGCGAGCTGCTGAAATGGTGGCCGGCGATTTTCAGCGCGGCGAAGGACATCAGGGGAAACGGGTAGCCCGCTCCCGCGGCACCAGACCGGTAACGACAAGATGGCGACCCTCATATACAACAAGGCTACAAAGCAGATACCGAAAGACGCGCATATCATAATCATCGGCGCCATGAAGTGTGGAACAACGGCACTCTATAACGCGCTCATCCAGCATCCCAGGATCTGTGCCTGCATGCTTAAAGAGCCCGAGTTCTTCTCGGAACGGCAATCCCATGGGATCAATGCCCGAATCAACGCCGAACAATGGGGAACGTCCCTCGATTACTCCGACCTCTGGAGATTCCGCCCCGGCAAGCATAAATTCGCGATCGAGGCGTCCACCGGATACACGAAATACCCGTTCGAGCCGCATACGGCCCTGAACATAAAAAACTACGGCCTGGACCCGCATTTTATCTACCTGGTGCGGGACCCGTACGCCAGGATAGAGTCGCAGTATAACTTCATGATGCCGTATCCCTACTTCAACCCCGGGGAGCCGATCACGGCCATGACCTGCGTGGCCCTTTCCAACTACTTCCTTCAGCTTGAGCCATACCGCAAGCTTTTTGGAACGGGGAAGCTGACGATCATCGAATTCGACGATTGGGTATCGGATTATAGATCGGTTATTTCCTTGATATTCAACCGTCTCGGGATTGATGATTTCGGGATTGACCCGGCGCTCGTCAATAAAAATGAGACGCGGTTTACCCGGGTGGAAGTCGGCATCAACACGTCACGCATAACGAGGGCCCTGCTGCCCTCCGGGAAGCTTCGCTTCAAGATCGGCCGCGCCCTGCGCCAGTTTTCAAAGCCCGCTGACAGGCGGCGTCTTGACGAGCAGGAGCGTGCCGTCATCCATGACCTGCTTGAAAATGACATGAAGGAATTCGGACGCGTGTACGGCTTCCCTGTCGGGAAATGGGGTTTCTGATCCCGCACTCCCCCGGGAAAAAAACGCTGGATTTTTCACCCGCACCGGCGCCTCCTTGATCCGACGGAAAACACCATGCAGTCAATCGAACTCGATTACAGCGCTCCGGACTGGCTCCTGATACGCCAGGCCCTGTCGCTCGCCCTTCTGAGGAACAAACCGGTTGTTATCACGGGCGGCGGCGCGTTCATCCAGGGCGCGCCCGCGTATCGCCCCCTGTTCGAGGATGCGGCGCGCCTCCTTGCCGGAATGGGCGGAGGACGCCTCGCGATCGAAGGGAGCGCCATCGTGTACGGGCCCGGGGCGCTCTCGCCCGGCAGGATCCGCGTGGACTCGGGCCCCTTTTCCTCCGCGGTCGAGCTGCTCCTTCTCCTGGCGCCGGCCCTGTTCCACTGCGGGTTCCGCTCCGTGCTGGAGTGCGCGGGCGTGACCCACTCTCCCTACTCCTGCCCGACCGCATACGTGAAAGAGGACCTGCTGGCGCGCCTGGAGCGCCTGGGCTTCTGCGGGAGCCTGGCCCTCAGGCGGTTCGGGTTCTAC
>JBGTBN010000037.1:0-16039 GCA_041749375.1 Spirochaetota bacterium | reverse complement strand
GGCGCGGTCGCAAAGGAGGGACGGCTCCGGGTCCTTCCGGTTTTCAGCGCGAAGACCGAGTGGGAGGAGGTTTCGCGGAAGGTCGAGGGCGACCGCGGGACGATACGGATACGCTACACGGACCACCCGGTCGAGAACATGATCGGTGTCGAGGCGGAATACAGGATGACGCGTGACGGGGGGCTGTGGAAGATCGACCTCGAGGAGGAGATGCGTGCTGCGCTCGGGGACCGTCGCGGCGGCGCGGAGGAATACATACAGCGAATTAAAAAGGGATACTAGTACAGGGAGATCGCCAGGTTCAGGATGATCTCTTCCATAAGCTCTTTGGCCTCTTCATCGTCCGGGAAACGCTCCATGAAGGTGAGGCATGCCATGTAGGCCATGTAGAGCGCGCCGCATTCAATATACAGGTTTATGAGGTTGAAGTGGATCTCTTCTATGTCGGGGTTGATCTCCAGCGACCGGCTGTAATGGTAGATCGCCTGGTCCGGGTCGCCCATCTCCCAGCACACGCCGGCGAGATTGGCGAGGGTGACGGCGTCATTCGGATTGAGCCTGACTGAATGCTCGAGTATCCGCCTGGACTTGCTGAACTTGCCGAGCTCGCACAGGGTTATCCCCAGGCCGTTGAGTATGTCAGGATCCGTGTTGTCGAGCATGGCGCCTATGCTGAAGAGCTTGAGGGCCTTCTCATAGTCCCCCAATTCCACGTATTCATACCCGGTATCGATAAGAAGGGAGGGATTCTCGCGCAGTTCGTTGAGCTCCTCAATGCCGATCTGCATCTCCTTCAGCGCGAGGGAGTTGACCTTTTTCTGTGCCCGTTGGTTTGTTCTCTGGTTATCTGACATGTCAGCGTCTTTTAGCCGCGAGACAGCCGAATAGACGTACGTGGCATGTCCTGCGGCTCTTTTTTGACACTATTGCCGGAGAGTGATTATGTCAATAAAAAAGTTGTTTTTTATTTTTATTGTACGCCTCCGGGCCGGCCGCACCCCGCATCAAGGGCCGGAACATTCAGCGTTAAAAAAAGTCTTGACTGTTTACCGGTATTATTTCTTAGTGAAAAATTCAAGAACGATATCCTGGTTTTTTTCATCGATTTTGCAACATGTGGATATGAGGATGACGGGGCACCCGGGCTGACCGGCACCTGTCGGCGTAAACAATACACCGCTCGTTCATCATAGAGTAATATGTAAGGAGTAACCGAATGCCAAAAGAGAAAATATTCTGCGCCAACTGTCAGCACTGCATCGTGATCAGGCAGTATGAATCCGAGCCCGACCGTTACGTTCTTCGGGTCAAATGCCTCAAGAAGAAATGGGTCAAGCGCTCCGGCGAAGAGAAGCTGTACAAGTTTTTCACCGTCGCCCGCCGCATCATGGACGACTGCGAATATTATACAGAATCGGGAGAGCTGTTTCCCTATATCAAGAATCTGCGGAAAGAACTGCCGATCAAGGACGAGATATACTCCACTAAGGATGTATAGGGATGTTTTCACGCTTTGGCTGGGGCGTTCATCCGCCCGAATCTAAAGCCGGCACAAAAGGCCTGAAATTCATCAATCTTCCGATACCCCATACCTGCTACATTCCGCTCCAGCAGCATGTCGGTGCTCCCGCCAGGCCGGCCGTTAACAAGGGAGACCTCGTCTCCGAGGGCCAGCTTATCGGAAGCGCCGACGGAATGATCAGCGCACATGTCCATTCATCGATACCGGGGAAGGTCGCGGACATCGCCCCGGTGCTGACCGTGTACGGTCAGCAGATGGCCGTCATAATCGAGGCGGAGGGCTCGTTCTCCGCCTCCGGGCGCCAGCAACCTTCGGGCGACTGGTCCGCCCTTTCCGGCGCGCAGATCAGGGACCGGGTCCGCGACGCGGGCGTCGTGGGGCTCGGCGGCGCCGCATTCCCGACGGCCGTGAAGCTGTCGCCGCCGGAGGGGAAGAAGATCGACACCCTCATCGTGAACGGCGCCGAGTGCGAGCCCTATCTCACCGTGGACGACATGCTGATGCAGTCCTTTCCCGATGCCGTGATAGAGGGCACGCGGATCGCGCTTACCGCGCTGGGAATCAGCTCGGCCGTGATCGGCGTGGAGGACAACAAGAAGGCGGCCATTGCCGCCCTGAAAAAGGCGCTCGCGCAGCTCAACCCGCGCGAAACAATAAAGATAAAAAAACTGGGGACCAGGTACCCGCAGGGCGCAGAGAAGCAGATGATCGAAAGCCTGCTCGGCCGCCGGGTCCCGTCCGGCGGGCTCCCCATGGACGTCGGGGTCATCGTGCAGAACGTGGGCACCATTCTCGCGATCCGGGACGCTGCGGCGTACGAGATGCCCCTCTTTTCCCGGTTCATGACCGTGGCGGGCAGGGCCATCGCCCGGCCCGGGAACTACAAGGTGCGCATTGGCATGCGCCTCGCCGATATCGTTGACGAGTGCGGCGGATTCGTGGAGCCGCCGGCGAAGATCGTGATGGGCGGACCGATGTGCGGTGTGAGCGTGCCCTCGCTGGACATCCCGGTCGTCAAGGGGACGTCGGGCGTACTGTTCCTCACCAGGAAGGAGGCAACGCACGCCGATTACGCCCCCTGCATCCGGTGCGGCGCGTGCGTCGCCGCATGCCCGATAAGGCTGCTGCCCTGCGACCTGGGCAATGCCATGGAGAAGGACAGGCCCGACCTGGCCCTGAAGCTGAACCCCCGCGACTGCATCATGTGCGGGTGCTGTTCCTACGTGTGCCCGTCGCGCCGGCCCCTGTCCCATTTCATAAAGCTGGCACAGGAGAGAACAAAACCCGACACGGCGGCACAAGCATGAAAGAGAAGGAACAACGGGAACAACTGATGCTGGTCTCCAGCGCTCCCCATATACGCTCCGGTGAATCCATCCCAAAAGTTATGTGGTCCGTGGTGCTCGCCCTTGCGCCCGCGGCAGCTTACTCCGTGTACCTCTTCGGCACGCCGGCCCTGGTGCTCATCGGCGTGGGCGTGGGCTCGGCCGTCCTTGCCGAGGTCCTCATACGGCTGCTTCTCAGGAAGCCCCTGACCGCACTGGACGGGTCCGCAGTGATAACCGGCCTGCTCCTTGCCATGAACCTGCCGCCGGCAGCCCCCGGGTGGATGGCGGCGGTCGGCTCGGTGTTCGCCGTGATCGTGGTCAAGCAGCTCTTCGGCGGGCTCGGGTTCAACCTCTTCAACCCCGCGCTCGCGGCCCGCGCATTACTCATGGCGTCGTGGCCCGTGTACATGACGACCGCCTGGCACCGCTTTTCCGGGGAGAACGTCCTGTCTCCCGCATCCCTGAACGGCGCGGGGCTGCCGCCGGCGGTCTATGACACGCTGACCCGGGCGACGCCGCTGGGCCTTCTCCGGGACGGCCCGAGGATACTGGCGGACGCCGGCCTCGGGACTGAGCCGCTGTACCAGATCGTGTCCTCGCCCGGCATGATGAAGTCGCTCTTCATGGGGAACGTCGGCGGCTGTATCGGCGAGACCTCCGCGCTCCTGCTCCTTGCCGGCGCGCTGTTCTTATTGTTCAGAAAGATCATTACCTGGCACATACCCGCCGCCTATGCCGGGACTGTCGCGGTACTCGCGGCGATATACTATTTCGCAACGGGTTGTCCCTGCTGGCGGATGATGCCCCTGTTCCACCTGCTTTCCGGCGGCATGGTACTGGGGGCATTTTTCATGGCCACGGACATGGTCACCTCCCCGGTGTCGCGCAAGGGGATGCTCCTGTTCGGCGCGGGGTGCGGAATAATCACCTTTGTCATCCGCCTGTGGGGCGGGTACCCGGAAGGCGTGTCCTACTCGATACTCATCATGAACGCCCTGGTGCCGCTCATCGACCGCCTGACGAAACCCAAGGTATTCGGGGCGAAGGAGAGGCCGCGGTCATGATCCGGGAGATTCTCAAGCCGACGCTGATCATCGTTGCCGTGGCGTTCATTTGCGTCATGGCCCTCTCGCAGGTCCAGAGGGTGACAGCGCCGCAGATCGCCGCGCGCGCCCTGGAGAAGCAGCAACAGTCGCTCGCGCTGGTCCTGCCCGGTTTCGATACGGGTCCCGCGCTCACGGCCCGCGTTGAAGGGAAGGACTTCACCTGGTGGGAGGGCGTGAAGCAGGAAGACGGCGCCGAGCGAAAGGGGTTTGCCTTCCTCACGAAAAGCCCCGGGTACGGCGGCGATGTCGAATCGATGGTCGGGGTCGACGAGAACGGAATCATACTGGGACTCTCCATACTGCAGCAGGCCGAGACCCCCGGCCTCGGAGACCGCTGCGTCGAGGTGGCCAGCCGCGAGACGCTCTTTGATCATATCCGCGGCGGGGTCCCCGTCCGGGACCTGCCCGATGAGGCGCCGATCCCCTGGTTCCAGAACCAGTTCAAGGGAGTGAACGCGGGCGCCGGGATCGCTGTTCAGCGGCGCGGGAACTGGGACCCGGAAATGCGTGAAAGCCTGCTGGCGTTGAACGCGATATCGGCGCTGACCGGCGCCACCATTACGACCGATGCGGTGGTGAAAAGCGTGGAGCGGGGCATGGCCCTGCTCGTGAAGGCGCGGGCCGCTGCCGCCGGGCAGGGCGCGGAGGCGAAGAAATGAACTACTGGAAGGAGCTCGTCAAGGGGATCTGGAGCCGCAACCCGCAGATGGTCATCGGGCTCGGCTTCTGCCCCACGCTCGCTGTCTCGACCTCCCTGTCCAACGCGCTCTGGATGACGCTGGCGGCGACCTTCGTGCTGGTGGGATCGAACCTGATCATATCATCCATCAGGAAGATCGTGCCGGGCCATTTACGGATCCCCATATTCATTACCATCATCGCGACCTTCGTGACCGTGGTCGACCTCCTGCTGGAGGCCTACCAGCCCGAGGTGTACCGGTCGCTCGGCATTTTCATCCCGCTGATCGTGGTCAACTGCATCATCCTGGGGCGGGCGGAGGAGTTCGCGCAGAAGAACGGCGTGTTCGTATCGGTTCTTGACGGGATCGGCATGGGGATCGGCTTCGGCCTGACCCTGGTGGTCCTGGCGGCGGTCAGGGAGGTCCTCGGAGCGAACCGGCTCTTCGGCTATCCGCTCATCCCGGGCATGGAACCGGCGGCGGTGATGGTCCTGGCCCCCGGCGCGTTCTTCACCCTTGCCTTCATGCTCTGGGGCATGAACGCGATCAATGCCCGGAAGAAGAGGAAATAGCGCATGGAAATAAAAGTCTTCGTCACGATATTACTGAGCACGATATTCATCAACAACTACGTGCTTTCGCGCATGCTGGGGCTCTGCCCCTTCCTGGGCGTTTCGAAAAAGCTCGATTCCGCGCTGGGCATGGGGCTGGCCGTTATCTTCGTCATGACGCTGACCTCGTTCATCACCTACCCGGTGTACAAGTACGTGCTGGTCCCCTACCGCGTGACCTTCCTCACCACGATCGTGTTCATCCTGGTGATCGCGGCCCTGGTCCAGCTGGTCGAGATGGTCATACGGAAGGTTTCGCCCGCCCTGTACGACGCGCTCGGCATATTCCTGCCCCTGATCACCACCAACTGCGCCGTACTGGGCGTGGCCGTGCTCAACCTGTCCTCCGGGTTCGCCGGGCCGGACGCGTCGCTGGGTCTGCTGAAGAGCGTGACCCAGGGGTTCGGCGGCGGGGTCGGCTTCACCCTCGCGCTTATCATCATGGCCGGCATCAGGGAGCGGCTCGAGATCGCGGACATACCGGAGAACCTGAAGGGCGTGCCCATCACCTTCATCACCGCGGGCCTGCTCGCGCTGGCGTTCTTCGGTTTCAGCGGGATGAAGATATAGTCTCTCGCCTACCCCCGCTACTATCCCACTTCGACGAGCTCCGTGCTTCGTCCGGATGAGGCACGCAAGAGAATTACTCCCTGAATTTCTTCTTGTCATCCGGTCTATCAGTATACACGACGCACATAACGTCCGCATGTCTCATGACTGCAGGACGTATCATGACAGTGGGGAGTGATTATTCTGTGGAAAAGTCCCTTTTTGTATCGGGCTGCCAGCTCAATGCCCGGCACCCGATCGGGACAATGAATTTATATTGACATGATCGTGATTATCGGTAAACAATTTCATGGGATCAGGTGACGAAGGGGAACCGGGCCGGTATCGTATCGGGTGTCTGCCGGACCATGCATGAGAGAGATGTGGCATATTCAGGGGGGCATATGAAATTGATATATGGTGTAATGATTTGCGCATGTTTTATTTTCAACGGGTGTTTAACCTTCCACAAGGTGCAGTTCGATGTAACAATGGATAAATCCGAAGAAGCCTGGAGCAAGGGAATCTCTTATATCGTGCGTGCGGGGATCAATCCTCTCGCGACGATCAGCGACTATTATGTTGCCACCTGCCGTCCGACCAGGTTCGTGGGGACATCCGTCGAGATGTTCAGGGAAGTCTACCAGGATAAAACGAGGGTTTTCATTACATCTTCTTCCACGGATGACACCAATTTCGCTGAGCAGTGCATGGAATATATTCTGGAGAACAAAATATTATATTCGGATGTGCCGGCAGATTCGAACCTGATAAAACGGGACGAGTTGGTGAAAAAATTTAAACAGGCGCAGATATCCGATATACCGCCCGCCGTAATGGACGAGCTCCTGAAAATTTCTACGCGGGAAGAAATCGCGAAAAGATTAGAAAGAGTGAATATATCCGGGAAAGAGCTTCAGGGCTATAATCGCGATGAAGTGAAGAAAATGCTCGGTTTCGATAAGTGACATGTTGTGATCGATGCCTGATGATGCATGCTAAAGTACTTCCGGTTTTACTTAATTTTATCAAGATCAAAATTAGTACTTGAATTATTGCGGCACAGGAATTTATACCACTATCAGTTTTGCTTATCATTGACAGTACATGACTCGCGCCCCCGCCGGGGGGAGCGGGGGTGAAATATCTCCGAATTAAATTCTATTGTATCAGGCTACGTATATGGAACTGACAAAACCGACCGTAACACTGCTCGCGATCACGCCGAACGCGGAGAAGCTCATCGAGGAGGCGGGGCGCACCTGCTACCTGTCGCTGGACCGGATCGCAGAGGGAACGGAGAAGAGCTTCATCCGTAACTGCATCAAGCGGGGCCACCACTCCATCATGGAGCACGCCTCTGCGTCGTTCCGCATCACCGGTGCCTCCCGCGCCTTCACGCACCAGCTGGTGCGGCACCGGCTGGCGAGCTTCTCCCAGCAGTCGCAGCGGTACGTGGACGAGGCAGGGTTTAACTACGTGATCCCGGACGCGGTACGCGCCGACGCCGAGGCCGCAAAGGCGTTCCGCGATTTCATGGCGCGTGCGGAGGAGACGTACCGCATTCTGCGCGAGCGGGGCATGAAGAAGGAGGACGCGCGCTTCGTGCTCCCCAACGCATCGGAGAGCCAGATCGTGTTTTCCGCGAATTTCCGCGAGCTCAGGGCCATATTCCGGCTCAGGCTGGACCGGAATGCCCAGTGGGAGATACGGCGCGTGTGCATGGACATGCTGAAGCTCCTCCAGGCCGAGGCGCCGGCCGTGTTCGGGGATTACGTGATTGACGTGGAAACGATGACGGCGCGGTCCGAGCTCGGGTGAGCAGGGCTAACCGATAACGTATTTCATCAGGAGTGTGAACAGGGCCATGAGTACGGTCATGACCAGGGGCAGGGACCATACCGACCACTTGAGTGTCTCGAATTTCGAGTTAATGGCGTCAAATTTTGAATCAATGGCGTTGAAACGCGGATTCAGCTCATCCATCAAATCCTTCTTGAAATCACGCCTGAATTGATCCAGTTTTTTTGTCAGCAGGTTTTCGAACCTCAATTCGCTGATCTCGATGATCTCGTCCTTGATGGTTTTGTACTCATCGAAGGTGGGGGATTTAACCGCTGATTTGGGCATCTTCTTCCTCATGCTTAAAAAATAGTGTCTCCGGGAATAACGGTCAAGATAAATTCAATGGCAGCGTGAATTATTCACCGTTTACATTAATACGAACGGGAACGAGCACAATGAAAAAAATATTCGGTGTGAAAGAGTTTTTCGATAAAAACGCGACGCTTTATTTCAGCGCCACGTTCATCTCGAGCTGTCCCATGGGGCTGTAGAGGTTTATCCCCAGGGTGGTCTGCTTGATGAGGGTGATGGTGACGTCCTTGCCCTCAACCACGGTCGGCGTGGTCATGTTGATCCTGCGGCCGGTGGTGGCGAAGAGGTTCATCGCGTTCCCGGTGATCATGTTGGCCATCTCGCCGATGATGTCCTTGTATTCTTCCTTTATCTGCTGCTCGTTCAGTCCGGGGACCAGGGCCTGCGCTATCTTGTAGACCATGCCGTAGCTGAAGCTGTACACGACCTCGCCGGTGACGCCGCCGGTGATGCCGATGAGGATGGCCACGTCAAGGGAGGGGATGGGGCTTTCCTTGATAACCAGCTTTCCCCTTCTCAGGTCGACATTGAGCACGGACTTGAATACCGCGCTTGCCGCCTCCAGGAACGGGTTAACGAATTCGGCGTTGATGTTCACCATATGCTGAAAGGACCTCTTCTCACTCTTTGTATTCCCTGTACGCCCATGCACGCCGCCCGGCAACCGCCCTGCGGCGCTCATGTTTACAATCAAATACCAGGGTGGTTATATATCAATCAGTTTTTAAATTTTTTACTATTTTTGCGCTTTCGTACAGTTTTTGCATGATATTTCCCTGAATCATCTGCAGCGATTCCTTTTCGAGGTTTTCGGCGATCATCGTGTAGTCCTTCTCTGAAGGGGCTTCCTTCTTCACGACTTTCTGCACCGGCGTGAAGATGAAGAGCCCGGAGTCCGCGTTGATGATCCGCGACGACCTGTTCTCGCCCAGCTCCATGAACCCTTCAAGGAAAAGCTTGGACCCGTTGATGCCCGCGATCGCCTGCCCCTTTTCGTCCGTGACACGGTCGCCCGGCTTGAAGGTTTTCGAGACTGCCACTTTGCCTTTCAGCACTGCCTGCGCTTCGTCGAACGAGCCGCCTTTAGCTGCGATCGCGTCGATCTTATCAACGATGTCTTTTTTAAGGCGGGTGAGCTTCGCTGTCTCCAGCTTTTTCCTCACCCGCTCTCGGTCCGTCTTCGGGTCCTTGACCTCGCTCTTGTCCTTCCCCATCTCCGCGGTGATCTCCGCGTCGGTGACGGCAGTCTCGGCGCGGTACATGTTCGCCATGTCCATCGCGCCCAGGGTCGAGTACTTGATCTGGAGGGTCGCGTTTCTCGCCGCGAACTCTCCCGCCACCTCGGCCGGCGTCACGGCGACGCCCATGCTGATGAACTGCATGAAGCGGTTGAGAAGCAGCTGCTTGCTGACGGACTTTTGCAGTGTGAGAAAGCTCATCCTGTTATTTTCAAGAAAATAGTTGAGCCGGTCTTCTTCTACTCTGTCGCTGGACGGGTCGCTGAGCCCGGGAATGTCCTTGATGCCCTTCATGATGCCCCTGTCAGTGACGTAAAAACCGTTCCTGATGGCCTCCTGCCTGAAGAGAACCATGCTGATGTACTGGGAGAGGATCATGTCGTCCATCTTCTCGTCGCCGCGCATATCGCCGAACCTGTTGTCCCGGAACCGGAGGAATTCGAACCGGTCCACCTTCTCTCCGTTGACCAGGGCCACGACGCTCGTGTCCAGGCCCATGCGCGATAAGAAGTCGGGCATGCCGAAGGATATGATGATGATGAGGACGAAAAAGCCGGTTATGGCGTAGCTCACGATTTTTACGACAGGCGATTTTGAATCGAACATGACTGGTATCCCCTACGGTTTCGATCGTTACGGCTCTAAAGTACCGGCGGCGGTCCCGGGGCGCCCCGATGTGAGCGGGGCATCATGACCGGTCCTACCGAACGTGTCCCGGGGGAGCGGCATGTAAAGAAATTTTCGCCGGAGTTTTCGCCGTGATGTTAATACAAATAAAACGGCCGGTTTTTTGTCAATGAGATTACTGCCCTTTCGGCAGCTCGGCCTCATCCACGAGCATGACCGGTATCCCGTCCCGCACCGGGTACCGCCTGCCGCATTCCGTGCAGGTTATTGTTTCTTCTTTCGTGTTATATTCGATGTCTCCCCGGCAGGCCGGGCAGGCAAGGATCTCTAGGAGCTTGGTGTCGATCATGAAGTACCTCGTTCGGGATATGTTCCACGGTTATGCAGGAGAAATGGTTTCCCGTCAATAAAAAAATCTGGGCGCAGGGGCGGCCCGAAAGGGGCTATTTCACCACCACGTTCATCCGCACCCTGCTTTTAAGCTTGATGTTCCAGGTCTGCTCCCCGGTAAGGCCTGTGCCTGCCCGGTAGTAGTAGTTGGAGGCCTGTGGCATGGACCCTGTTTTCATTGTGTCGCGGATGTAGGGGCCGTTTTGAGTTACATACAAGTAATTGTCTAGATTTATTGCGCCTATCGTGTAGGGTTTGGTGTTTACCGTGCTTGCAAAAGTCACTAACGGGGTGCTGTCATTATACTTATACCCTGCAGCAGTTGTTGTTTTGTCAGACAGGAGGTTCGCCACCGCCCACTGCTGGAGCACCTCGCCGAAGGAGAGAGTATAACCGGCTTTATTCAGCGCATCCTCAATGGCCGCCTGGTCAGTAAACTCGTTGTGCATGACATCATGGAAGAATTGAGCGCCGCCGAAGTTGCGCATCAGGTACGCGCCAAAAGCGTAATTAATCGAATAGCTTGCAAATACGTCATCCCCGGAATACCATTTTGTCACTGAATAATTGTTGTAAAAATTGTACCGTGATAACCTATCGGTGGTGTTGGGAGAATCGCCATCAGAATAATCAAGATAGGATACACCACGCGGGCCGTCAACATGGACCTTGTCCGCGACCAGGTCCTCAGTGGCAAGGGCGCACATCTCGTCAAGCCAGGTTTCGGACCCCTGGCCGTAGGAACGCATCACGGTCTTCTGGTAGAAATGGATCATGTGCTGGAACTCATGGCTTAAAATAGAGATGACTGTTGAGGGCCATTTGTCTGTTATATCCCATGCACCACCATCAGAATGCGCAAACATGATCGAGTCCATGTAGAACATGACACGCTCGTTCGAATAGGAGATCGCCGAGGACTTGAAGTTATCTTTTGCCCAGAAGTAGCCGACAACACCTCCATCGCCAGGCACGCCAGGCGGGTCAATATCGAAGAGAAGGATCGTGATCTGGTTGCTTTCAGGAATCATCATCGTCTTAGCGGATGGTGAAAGAGATGACCCGGATACAGGACCCCACTCAGCTGTATTTTTAGAAACATCACCGTAGATATTCGTGACCCAGTCGTAAATGTCGTTATCCAGTCCGGCTATAAGAAACTTGCTAACCAGCACATCCACCATGTCCTGGGTGACTTTATTGGGATAGAGAGCGGGTTGCGTCGTCCATTGATCGTCAGCGACCCATATTGAAAGCGTTTTACTCCCGAATGCTGTAGAAACAGCGGGATTGCTGACATAACGGCATGTGGCATTTATACTGGTGAAGGCGCTTATTTTAAAAGAAGATTGCGCGTCTTTATAGTCTGACGGCATTGGTTCGGGAAAATCAATGCTGTTAAGCAGCATGTTCACCGGGTTCACCTGGTTCAGGAATTCCCACGGGCTCCTGTTGAACTCGCTTATCTCCGGCGTGCCGCGCAGGGCAGCGTCGTCCGTGTTGAGCAGGGTGGTGCGATCAGTTTCAAAAGTATCCGGTACTGCAGTCTGATTCATGACCGAGAGCGAGGAATCAAGCGACGGGTACCAGGTGCTGGAGGAGGCATCGATATTGGTAAAGGTGAAGAACACATCCCTGGTGGCGCCGTTAAGGTCAAGGGTGTACTGGAAGCTTACGTTTTTTCCAAGGTCCTGTTCCGGTATGGTGACAGGAATCGCCTCGTACCCGACAGCCGGATTTGAGTAAGTAGCCGGTGCGACAGCCACTTTTTCGTATATATTTGCTGCGGCGAGCGCGAGCGCCTGCAACTTGTCGTCCCCTCCTTCAGAGGTACAACGCACCAGGAGCAGGGGCAAGGTGAGGAGAAGCAGCAGGGCAAGGTATCTGAACTGGTTCATTAACGCGTTTCCATGAGATTATACTATCTATACCGAATATCCTATCAATTATACAACACTTTTCCGGCAATGGCAAGGGGTGATGGATAATCTCTTCTTATGAAGGTTTTTCTTCAATAAGAAAATGGCAAAATGAAGGTTTTGTCACCTGCCAGTGCGCGTTTTCAGGCCGGAATTAATTAAAAAATGGCCGGTTTCAGGGCCGGGTAGGGGAGTGGATAACAATCAACCCACCCGGAGACAGGGACGCGGATGATTGTGCACAATAGGGGTCAGAGCATGGGTCAAGCGTACCGCCGGGGTCAGAGCAAGGGTCAAAGCGTACCGCCGGGGTCAGAGCACGGTGCAGAAAAAAAGCCCGGCCGAAAGGCCGGGCAAGGGAGTGGATAACATTTCAGCTTCTGACAGGTCCGAATGCGAGATAGGTCCGTAAGCGCTTGCGGACCTGCGGGAAATTACTTCTTTAATAAAACGCAGGTCTCTGCCAGGCTGATGAATTCGGCCCGGTAGCCCTCGGTGTCCCTGCCGCGCGCGCCCCGTGCGAGCTTAATAACATCGGAGAGGGCCAGGTCCTTCCTGAACTGCGAGTCCCTGAGGATCATGCCCAGCCCCGCGACCGCAGCGGAGAAGCGGAAGTTTTCCGACGCGCCCCTGATCCCGGTCCCCGCGTCGGTGACCGGGACAGTGATCAGCCTGCTCGCCGTCTGCCGCGGCTGCTTGTACCGGAGCTTCACGGTCATGGTCTCGGCTCCCGCGGCCGCGTCCGTGATCTTCGTCTGCTGGTACTTCAGCGGGTCGGTGCCGCCCACGGCCTGCTTTGACCCGGCGGGGACGAGCTCGTACAGGGCGGTGACCGTGTGGCCCGCGCCCAGCTCGCCCGCGTCTTTCAGGTCATTGTTGAAGTCCTCGTCCGGCATCACGCGGTTCTCGTACCCGATGAGCCGGTAGGCCTTGACCTTCGCAGGGTTGAACTCGATCTGGATCTTCACGTCCTTCGCGATGGTGAACATGTTCGCGCGCATCTGCTTCACGAAGACCTTCTGCGCCTCCCTGATGCTGTCGATGTAGAAGTAGTTGCCGTTGCCGGCCCTGCTGATCTGCTCCATGCGCCCGTCCTTGTAGTTGCCCATGCCAAAGCCGCAGATGGTCAGGTAGATGTCGGTCTTCCGGTACTCCTCCATCATCCGCACCATGGCGGCGGTGGAGGAGACGCCCACGTTGAAGTCCCCGTCCGTGCAGAGGATCACGCGGTTGTTCCCGCCGGCGATGAGGTTCTCCTTCGCGGTCGCGTATGCGAGCTTGATGCCCGCGCCTCCCGCGGTGGAGCCCCCGGCCTGGAGCCGGTCGATCGCCGCGATGATCTCCTCCTTCCTGCCCGCCGGGGTCGAGGGGAGGACCAGCCCGGCGGCGCCGGCGTAGGCGACAATGGCCACGCGGTCGCGTGCCGAGAGCCCGTCAAGCAGGAGCCTGAGCGACTGCTTGAGCAGCGGGAGCTTGTTCGGGTCCTGCATGGAGCCGGACGAATCTATGAGGAAGACAAGGTTGCAGGGCCCGAGGTTCTCGTAATCGAGCGACTTTCCCTGGAGCCCTATGTGCACGAGACGGTTTTCCGCGTTCCAGGGACAGCTTGCCACCTCGGTCGTTATCGAGAAGGGGCGCTCGCCCTCCGGCTGCGGGTAGTCGTAGTCGAAGTAGTTGATCATCTCCTCGATCCGCACCGCGTCGGCGGGGGGCATCTGGCTGGCGTTGATGAAGCGCCGCAGGTTCGCGTACGAGGCTGTGTCCACGTCGATCGAAAAGGTCGACAGCGGGTTGCGCGCCGCATCCCTGAACTCGTTTTCCCTGATGTAGTCGTATTCCTCCGTGTTAAAGTCAGGCGGGAGCACATCCTGGTTTATGACCACGACCCCGGACGGCTGCGTCTTCATGGCGAAGTCCTTGCGTGCGGCCATCTCCCCGGCGTGCGCCTTCTCGCGCAGCGGCGCCGGCTCGACAAGCGTGTTTTTCTGCGCTCCGCATCCGGCGGCCAGGTATCCGAGCGACACGGCCGCGAAAAGCAGCAGGATGGATCGTAACGGCTGTTTTCTGTTCATGACACTACTCCTGTTTGAAGATGATGGATGAGCGGCGTCACTCGGTGCATGGAGCGCCGGGTGACGCGTCAGATCTCTGTTATGATTGCCCGCGCCGGTGATACTGTGCGATCGGCGCGCCTGGTTTATGGATGGTAGACAGCAGGGTGCGTGTGGGGGTTCTTGAATTTTTCATGCGCGGGATGGATTGTTATCCGGCGCGTAACGGGCGGACGCAGCTCGACCGCCCGCGCTATTGTGGGCGCGGCATGACCGGCATATTCGTGTTTGGGTGGACCGTGTCAGTGTGTACGCGCGAATATGAGGCGGAACGGGTTGCATGACCCCGTCCCGTGGTGCGGTGTTACTTACTCGTGGGAGCGCAGCCCGGGCTTGCCCAGTCGCAGCTGGAGCACTTGTACCCGTTATATCTCATCGAGCCGGTTGCCTTCTTTTCAACTTTTGCCATTACCAGCGATTTGCAGTCGGGACAATGTTTTGCTACGAGTTCGTAATCGTCTTTCTGTTCCCTGTTCATCTGAATTCCCCTATGCTTAATACGAAAAGAATTAAAGAAGAAAGTTAACATATGTTTTAGGTATCGTCAACAGCGTCAATAAAAAAGTGATATTTTTTTAAAATTGTACAATAAACCGTCTGGATGGAATGCTGATGCAGTGGTGTCAGAGTAATCCATGTACAGCGGTATTACTACTACCAGATAGTTATCGGTGCCTGGGGTGAAGGGGTCAGAGCAACCGCACGCTGGTGGATAGTTGTCGCTACCAACGGAGGTCAGAGTAACTTATAATGCCGATAGTTATCGGTCCGGGAGCTGACGGGGTCAGAGCTCCTTCCAATACCCATGGTTATCGGTCCCGGGGCCCCCGGGGTCAGAGCTCCGGATCAATCATGTCGTATAATAACCTTAATAGCCGGCCCCTTTTTTGCCATTTCATACGCTTCCGGGAGGCGGCTGGCGGGGAATTCGTGGGTAATAATCTGTTTTTCCAGGAGGGCGGCTGTTTTGCTGTCCTGCCTGAGCGCCTGCACCGCCTGCCGGAGGTCGCCGCAGCGTGAAGACCGCACGTGCCCGCCTGAAGCGAGAAACGCGAGCAACGGATTGTTATCCGCATCTGCTGTAACTATGATGGCTCCCCGCGGCCGGACCAGGGAGCGCTCGTGCTCAGAGCTCGGCCTGATACAGGAGTCAATCTCGTCAATCGAGGAGGCCACGGCGATGTCGAATCGCGGCAGGCGGCCGCGGAAGGCGTCCGTTGTTACAAAGGACATGGCAGTGACGGTATCGCCCCGGTGCGCGCGGTATCTCTCCGGCAGGTCGAAGCCGCCGGCGCCAGGCGCGACATAGACCCATTCATTAATGCGGTCTTCGTTGTCCCAGTGAAAGTCGAGGGAATCCGGGCCAGGGGGGAGGAGCGAGAGCTCGTCCACGACCAGCTCGGTGAGGTGCCCCATGCCGTGAAATTGCCGGCCGCTCGTTGACTTGTGGTGCACCTCGCGGCGCGCCAGGCGGAGAGACGCCTCGAAGCCCTCCACCGAGCCGGACGCGTCAAACACGAGGTCGAACTGCGCGCCTGCGCGGCCGCCGGGAGCTGTAATTGCTGCGGTGCTGTCCGCGCCCAGGGCGAGGGCCTGCTTCAGGTTCCTTTTGTTGCGTCCCAGCGCGGTGATGGTGAAGCCGCCGGTCCCGGCCCGTCTCGAGGAGAGCGCGGCAATGATGAGGAGGCCGAGTCTCCCGGGTCCGACCACCGCTACCGAGTCCCCGGCGCGCGGGGGGGAGATTGAGACCGCGTGGAGCGCAGCTGCGAAGGGCTCGGACAGGGCGGCCGCGCGCAGGGCC
>JBGTBN010000036.1:0-12555 GCA_041749375.1 Spirochaetota bacterium | reverse complement strand
CGCTGCAGCGGCCCGCCGAATCGGGGGCGGGCGAGCGGCCGGCCCTGTCGCCGGAAAAAATATTCCGGCAGTGGGAAGACTTCCTTAAATCGATCAAAGACACGAAGCAGTACCTGCATTGCGTTCTCCAGCCGTCATCGGTGCGGCTGGAGGGCGATACGCTGTATATAACCTACCCGGGGGGAGCGGACCACGCGTATTATTCCCGCATTCTCGAAAAAGACAATCTTGACCTCATCAAGCGCGAGATGTCGACGTTGCACGGCAGGTCGCTGCGCATAGCGGTGGGCGGCGCACCCGGGTCGGCGGCGGGAGCGGGAAACGCGCGGCAGCCTGCGAAGGGAGTGAACGCTCCCGAAAGCGAGGAGCATATACCGGTGCCGGAGGCCGAAATGCTGAAAAATCCGGGCGCGAACGAATTCGAATCGGTGAACCCGGCGATTGAAAAGATCCGAGACGCCTTCCACGGCCAGATAATCGATAAAGGAGAAAAGTGATGTTGAAGGGGCTTGGTGAACTGGGCAATATAATGAAGATCCAGAAGGACTTAAAAAGTGCTCAGAAAAAGATAACTGGCGCGACGCGGGAGGGTGCAAGCCCCGATGGCTCGGTTAAGGCCGTCGTGAGCGGCGATTACCGCCTCGTGTCGCTTTCAATAGACCCGAATTTCCAGAAGAGCGCCTCTCCGCGAGATCTCGAGAAAGCGGTGCTGGCGGCTGTGAACGGGGCTGTCACGGAGATAAAGGACTTCTCGGTGTCCGAGATGGGCAAGCTCACCGGCGGCCTCAATATTCCGGGACTCGGCGATTTTCTCAAGTAAGGGCCGGCGATGAAGTCCTCCGCATACCTGGACGCCCTGATACGAAAATTCGCGAAGCTTCCCGGCATCGGGCCCAAGAGCGCGTCGCGGATCGCTTTCCACATACTGGGCATGCCGAGGGAGGACGTCGAGAGCCTCGCACGGGCCATGATCGAGCTCAAGCTGAACATCTTCACCTGCCGCTCGTGCGGCGGCATATCCGACGGGGAGATCTGCTCAATCTGCCTTGACCGGGGAAGGGACCGCGGCGTGATCTGCGCCGTGGAAGACGCCAAGGACGCCATCACCATCGAGGGGACCGGCGAGTACGGCGGCCTCTACCATGTCACCGGCGGGCTCATATCGCCCCTGGACGGCATCGGCCCCGATGACCTGAACATCGTGCCGCTCGTCGAGAAGTGCAGGGACGGTGCCGTCCGCGAGGTAATACTGGCGCTCAATCCCTCGGTCGAGGGTGACGCGACCGCGCTCTATATCGCGCGGCTCCTCAACCCGTTTGGCATCATGGTAACGCGGATAGCGCACGGCCTGCCCGTTGGGGCGGACCTCGAGTACGCGGATACCGCGACCATAGTCAGGTCGATAGAGGGGAGGGTGAAGATGTAGGACGGGTTACCCGTTCTGTTTCTGCTCGATATAACGGCCGATCAGCTCGTTCCTGTGCGGGTCGGCATCGGTGAACTGGCAACCGTACCGCCACCTCGTCATGAGCTTCCGCGCAAACCGTATCGCCAGCCTGTCCTTCCGCATGTGCGGCCCGATCTTGTAGAGGATGTTGACCATCGTGTCTTCCAGTCCTGCCTGCTCGCTTTCAAAGGCCATGCCCCCGATCGAGATGTTGTTGAACCAGCATTCCGTGGTCGCTGTGTTGGCGTTGTTGTCGACGATGAAATATGAAGGTTGATAGAAATCCGCGCGCGGGTATACCCGGTTGTTTTTTGACTTCTTGCCGAATATCATATGATCCCCCCGGTCCTATGATCTGTTCGCGTTACGCCTGGTGTCTTGACGCTTGATCAGCCACTCTGTACACACCATGGCCGGTATTTCAAGCAAAAATACAGTATAATGCCGGTTATTTTTTCCTTTTTCCTTCAATACTGATGACTATCGGGATACCCTTGAGATCCAGCTCTTTCTGCAGTGATTTTTCAAAATAACGGACAATGTCCTTTCTGAAATGGGCCGGGTTGTTGACAAAGAGCTTGAACCGCGGGGGCACCGTGTCTGTCTGGGTGGCATAGTATATCCTGATGCTGCTCTGGAGCTGGGGAATGCGCCGGGAGTCCTGAATCTGCGCGATCAGGCGATTCAGTTTGGGCGTTTCTATTCTCCGCGAGGCCCGCTCCTTGAGGTCCAGTGCGGTATCGATTATCCGGTGTATCCGCAGCTTCATCTGCGCGGATATGGATATGATGGGGTAATCGCCTGCCTTGTAGAAATCGTACACCAAACGGTCCTTGAACTGGTCGAAGGTCCTGTGGTCCTTTTCAATGAGGTCCCATTTGTTTATGGCGATGATGACCGGCTTGTGCGCCTCGACGATCTCGTCCGATATTTTCTTGTCCGTATCGGTCAGGCCCGCCTCCGCGTCGATGAGGTGGACCACCACATCGCTCCGCTTTATTGAATCGATGGTGCGGGTGAGGGAATAGAAGTCGATGCTGTCCGTTATGCGGCTTTTCTTCCTGATGCCGGCAGTGTCTATGACGGTGATTTTTTTCTGCTTGTAGTTGTAATCCTCGTCAATGGAATCGCGCGTTGTGCCGGGAATGTCCGAGACGACCGCCCGGGTGTATCCCAGGAGCGAATTCAGGAGGGTCGATTTGCCTGAGTTGGGCCTTCCGACGATGGTAAGCTTCAGGTCTGATTCGATCCGTGCCGTTTTTTTGACAGGGAGAAAGCCCAGGACCTTGTCCAGGAGGAGCGGGAGGTTGAAGCCCGTTTTCGCGGACACGGGGACGATGTCCTGGAAGCCCATCTCGTAGAAATTTGTCATGTTTTCAAGATGCTCGGCCCCGTCCATCTTGTTCACGGTGATGATCGTCGGCACGGAGAGCTTGCGGATGATTTCCGCAAGGTCCATGTCGAACGCGGACGGCGAGGGGTTCTCCAGGAGCAGGATGATGACTGCCGCCTTCTTTAAATAGTCCCGCGCGTTGGCGAGTATGGGCTCGGACAGGGCCGAGGAATCGGGCAGGTCGAGGCCCGGCGTGTCTGCGATCGTGAAATGGACCGATCCATACTCGACGTTATATGAAACGACGTCCCGCGTCAACCCGGGGACCGCGTCTACGATCGCCCTCTTCTGCCTGATTAATGCATTGAAGAGGGTGGATTTGCCGACATTGCGCCTGCCGACGATGGCTACGATGGGCAGCTTGCTCATTGCGGTCCTTCTTCATGGAAAGTTTATGTCAGTGTTCGGGCATCACCGCGTTAATTCAAGCAAATATCATTCTTAATGTGACATAAAATTGTCTTGAAATAAATTGGATTGCCCGGCAGGCTTACTGTGTCTGCCTGGTATCGGGGCAGGGTATCCGTGGCGGTGAAGACATTGTACTAAATCGTTCACCTAAAAGATAAAAAATGATAAAAAAGAAGACATTTAACTGTTTTTTTAGCGGTAAAGACGGTATTTAATTACAAAGGAGGGTTGTCCATCCTCTATTATCATCCGGTGTACAGGCTTCCCGAGCGAGTAGAAGGTCACGTTTGAAGCCGTAATGTGTAAACCGGGCATATATTAATGAAAAAATTTGTATTTGAAATATTTTCCGGATACTTCGATAATATATATACAGGCGCTGCCAGGTACGGCCGCGTATTCCTATTTACAGTCAGGGGATTGCTTTGATCCAGGTAAACCAGAGAAAAAACAGGGATTTCCAGGAGTTCGAATCGCTGGATGATGTTTTCGATATACTGAAGTCCCAGTTCACCAACCGTAAACTGTATGTTAAATACGCGGTCGAAAAAACGGAAATTATAATCAACGAATATCTCCCCGACGGCACGCTGATGCTTGTCACGGACCCGAACTACAGGAATGACGGCTCGATTATAATGATTTACGGCCTGTCGGACAAGTATCTTGAGATCGACCTCGAGATCATTGAGGAGCGGGGGCCGGGATACTACCACTGCAAGGTGAAGACCGCGCGCCGGGCGATGCACGGCAGGCGCGACCTCAGGTTCAAGGTGGCCCCGGACGACGTGGTGGCGACCAATTTCAGGATCTCGAAACACACGATCGACGTTTCCAGCTTGACCATCCCCACGAGCATCAAGGTCGTGCTCGAGCAGTTCCAGTCCCAGAATTCCAAGATGAGCGACGTGGTCCGGGTCGACGTATTCAAGCCTGACGACAAGGACCGCCTCCTGGTACATATGAAAAAGACCGGCAAGACCCTCTGGGTCGCCGATACCGCGAACCCGGATTCCTACAAAGCCATGAACGACGATTTCGTCGAGCTCGGCGAACTCTACGGCGATGACCTGGCCACGGTGATGAAGCGGTACATCGAGCGCGGGTACAAGTCACTGCTCGCGGTGCCGATCATCTACATAACCGAATCATCCTCATCCGTGCCCTTTGCCTATATTCAGCTCATATCGAAGAGCAGGGAGTTCTCGCTCGATGACGTCCTGATGCTGAAGGACCACTCGTTCAAGCTAATCGACCGCATACGGGACGCGAACACGCACCTTATCCCCATGCACCAGCGCGTCATGGACATCAGCCGGGGCGGCGCGAAGCTGAAGATCATTGACAAGAACCTCCAGAAATATATCATGAGATCCAAGGGCTTTATCTTCGACCTGGTGTTCAGGTTGCAGGCGCCTATCACGATTTTCGGCGAGGTGAAGGTCTCGTTCACCGATGACGAGGGGAACCTCCTGGTGGGTGTCGACTTCGAGGGCAACTCGTCGCGCAAGGACGAGATGAAGCGGTACTACTCGATCCTGAAGCCGATGGAAACCGACTACAAGGCCCGGCTCCTCAAATCGATGAAGCAGGCGCGCAAGGAGACCCCGGCGCCTCCCTCGGTATAGCACACGCCCGTTATTCTTTCAATTCCTTCGCGGTTTCCGCGTCCGATTTTCTCGCATAACATGGTACAGTTGCGTTGAGGTCCGCGTATGAGCCCGGATTCGCGCGGTATAACCCGCTCACCAGCCCGCACATGGCCCTTCCGTCGGGCATGAAGTGTTCCCCAAACGAAGCCTGCTCGAGCGAGGCGAGGGCGTCGGCGTATTTCCGCGCCCCGTCGCCGATGAGGTGCGTTCTCCGCGTCCGATCGACGCCCGCGATGAGCGCGTCGATGGCGTAATCGCCCGGGGGAACGATCTCGATCGGGGCGAGCCCGTCGCCGGTGTGGCGGTAAAGCGCGCCGAACACACGGCCCTTCTTCGCGTCGAAGGCGACGAGTATGTTCTCCCCCTCGTCCGCCCCTGTCGAGACCGCGAAGAGAAGCTGCGTCTTCACGCCCACCAGCGGCTTCCCCAGGACCTGGGCGAGCATCCGCGCGGTAGTCACGGCGATCCTGATGCCGGTGAAGGAGCCCGGGCCGATGCCGACCCCGATGCAGTCCAGGCCGCGAGGCGCAAGCCCGAGCTTTTTCAGGCAGCCGTCGATTGCGCCCATGAGCGATGTCGAATGCGACGTCTGGACGAGTGTGGAGGTCTCGACCGCGCCCGTGCCCGCGCACGCGGCCACGATCTCCAGCGGCGAGGCTGTGTCAATCACCAGGATATTCAATCGTGACGCTCCTGCTTGTTTCATCGATATAACCGATGGTAATACGTACACGCCCGTCGGGAAGCCGTCCCGGGGCCCGGTCCGCCCACTCGATCACCGATACGCCGTCTCCCTCCCAGTATTCCTCGAAAAAGAGCTGGTCCAGCTCCTCCTCCCTGTTGATACGGTACAGGTCGAAGTGGTAGAGGGGCACCGGCGCCTCGTATATCTCCATCAGCGTGAAGGTGGGGCTGGTTATCTCGTCGGTGATTCCCATCCCGCGCGCCACGCCCTTGGCAATGATGGTCTTGCCCGCGCCCAGTTCGCCCGTGAGTGCGAACACCGAGCCGCGCACGGCGTTTTTCCCGAGCTCTTCCGCAAGTGCACGGGTCTCGTCCTCCGAGTGGGTTATGACTGTTCGTTTCATGGTGATAGCATTTTCTGCGCGTAAGGCCGGTGATTGCAAGCAAAAAGTTCTCTTTCGTCCGGATGGGTCAATCTTTCTTCCGGGGAAGTCCGCATTCATCCATGATAGGTCCGCAAACGTTTGCGGACCTATCATGCGGTTATTGAACGGTTTTCATCATAATTTATAATAATGATATGTATATTTTGATTGTATTTTTTCCTTGATTTATTATAGTAGGGTAAACGATTATGCCTCTCAACAAAAATCGGGGGGACGTGCGATGGCTGTAATTCCCAAGGAAGAAAAAGCGAAAAAGAAACGCAAAATTATAATTGAGGCCCTGAAGAGGCTGCTCGACAGGGAGGTCTATTCCCGCATAACAGTCCAGGAGATCGCGGACGAGGCGGGTTTTTCCAAGGGCGGCATCCTTCACTATTTCCCCACGAAGGAAGACATTTACCTCGAGCTGATAGAGGAGATCTTCACCGAGTTCGTGGGCGCGCACAGCTCGATCCTGGAATGGGAGCTGGGCACCGATGAGGTGGCCCCGATATCCGCGCTTGTCGGCGCGGAGAACTTCATAATTGACAAGAGGAACATCAAGATCATCATGAACATCATCCTCTACGGTTTCGAAGAGGAAAAGATCATGAAGATCGTGAGCAAGTATATCCGCCTGCACCGGAATTTTTACGACAACATCATATCCGAGCTGACGAAGGACGGGCGCACCCGGAGAAAATCCGACCTGCCATCCAAGTACCTTTCGCGGATCACCCAGACCATCGTGCTCTTCATCGGCCTGCTCGAGTCCATCGATCCGTCCGACCCGAAAGAGATGGATTACCTGGAAATCGTCAAGTTCGTTACTTCCCTGCTCAGAGGTTAAGCAGGGCCCCTATGCCGGGCCAACGCGCCCCGGCTGAAGACATCGCGATGGAATCAATGGTTGATAGAGACCGGCTTTACAGCGATCTGAACGAGGGCATGCTCGCGGAGCGCCGTACCGCGTTCGAGCGAAATCTCCGGCACAACCTCCGCTTTATTCGCAGTCACGGCGGCCTGAAGAGGATCATCACCGAATTGAGCGGGAAAACTGCGGTCGTCATCGGAGCCGGCCCGTCGCTCGAAGGGAACCTCGAGCTGCTGAAGCGCTTCCAGCTCAGGCGCGAGTTGGTGTACATCGCCGTTGACATGGCGCTCGCGCCCCTGGCGTCCGCCGGGATACGGCCGCGCTTTGTCATTTCCTGCGAAGCAAGCCCGGTTGACTTTTTCGGGAGCGTCGATACGAAAGGCATCCACCTGCTCGCCTTCAGTTGCGCTTCGTGCGTAAACATCCGGAAATGGCGCGGGGAGATGAGCTTCTACAACTGGATGATCCACCGGCCTGAATATGTCGCGCTCTGGGACGAGGCGGGCCGTGATCTGGGCTTCCTGGGCACCGGGAGCCTGATCAGCACCCAGGCGGCTGCCTTCGCGCTTGGGTGCGGCGTCGGGGCGCTCGCACTGGTCGGCAATGACCTGGGGTTCGCGGATCGTTTCTATGTCCGGGGCACGGTGGCGCACCGGAACATCTGCGATGCCTCCTGCCGTCTGTCTCCGGTGGAAACGGGCGAAATGCGGCGATCTCAGGGGGCCAGGCAATACCGCATCCTGCGCGGTACCCGCGTGTATTACACCACGAAGCAGTTTCTCGCGGGCAAATTGTGGCTCGAAGACCTGTTTTGCAACGTTCGTGTCCCGGTGATCGATTGCAGTGACCCCGGATGCTCTGAAAAATATGTTGCAAAAATGGAATTGAGGGATTTCATGGGTACCATCGACAGCAGATTGGTTAAAAAAAGGAGGAATACATGATCATAGTCCACAGGCTAAACGGAACCGAGTTCGTCCTTAACGACCATCATATCGAGACACTGGAAGCGACGCCGGATACAGTCGTCACACTTATGAATGAGAAGAAGTATGTCGTAAAGGAATCAACCGATGAGATAATCCAGAGTATCATTGCCTTCCAGAAGAAGATTAACGTAAAGCACCAGGAAAAAGAGTAAGAACCTCTAAGATTTAATCTTGACATCGAAATAGTCATTATCAGAGTGGTATCCAGGGAGAACAGAATGGTTTCAATTTCGTGCGACGATCATGGCAAAGTAATCATCCTTACGATCGACGGTGAATTCTATATTGAGAGCATAGAATACGCTGAAATGATATGGAACGAGCAGATAGCAAAAAGGCCCAAAGTAATGGGCATTAATTGTAAAAATATCAAGTATATCGACTCGTCTGCAGTGGGGATCATGGTCAAATTCCTTAACAGCGCCATGAAACAGAAAACGGAGCTCATCTTTTTCGACCTCAGTGAGAGCATTTTCAATGTCTTCAAGACCGCCAAGCTCGGCAATTTCTTCAGGATCATGTCGCGCACGCAGTTTGAAATGGATTACCTGGAAAAATAGCATCTTCGGCCTGGTGGCGGCTAACTTCACTATTTACCGCTCTTGTGATTCTTCATGATAAAGGTATAATCCTTAACCGGGCCGGCACGCTATTTCAAACGCAAGGTGCACAATTACTGATAATGCACCGATAACTATCGCTCCTGCATTACTCTGACCCGCGGTACTCCCTATTCCTCTATGAAATTACAGCTCAAAAAAGAGTTTTTCCTTTAAGTAAATATACCGAAATATAAATGAGGCTGATCTTTTATTATATGAAAAATCAGTCAAAATACTAAGTAGCGGGTGTTGTTGATTATTGATTCTGTGTAAAAAAGAGGGTTTTTTGAAGAAAATAAGTGTATTTAGTGGATTAAAATATTAGTCCATACACTTTTCCAAAAATGAATAAATTAATTGACATAAATAGTCATCCATGATAATTATGTCACATATTTCTACATTAATTTGCTTATATCTTTATTTTCGTGGTGTTCAAAAAAAAAGAGAAATAGAGTGAATCACATTCGATGTGGTATTGAAAATAACTGGGTATGGATTATATTTCAATTTAGAGAGACTTTCATATAATATTCTACAGACCATAAAGAAGGAACTGGTATGGGTGAAGAAGAAAAAGACGAAATAATCGAGGAAGAGGAAGAGGCGCCACAGGAGGATGCAGGGGGGCGACGTTTCGAGGCTTCGAAAATCGTTAAAATACTCCTGTATGTCGCGGGAGGTATCCTCCTCATCGTGCTGATGGCGGGGATCGCGTTCCTGGTATTCAAGTACATGCGGGAGAGTGACTACCAGAAGCAGCAGGACATCGTGGCGGCGCCGCCAGCGGCACCGCTCTCCGTGTACGAGCTTCCGGATTTTTCAAAAACGACGGCGGACGCCGAGCCTCATTTCATCAAAATGAAGATCTCCCTTGCGTACGAGACCAACATGGAGCTGAATACCGAGCTTGTTAACCGGCGCGATCAGATCCAGCATATCGTGAACATCATTCTACAAGGGAAAAAGTATGAGGATCTTGACCAGGTGAGCGACACGATCGCCCTGGCCGAGGAGATAAAGGCGCACATCAATGTGATCCTCATCGCCGGCAAGATCAAGGAAGTGTACTTCAAGGAACTGGTGGTCAACTGAGTTTTTTTTATTTTCACGGGAGGAGCATATGGGTGACGGATCATTATCGCAAGACGAAATAGATGCTTTATTGCAGGGCGCCGATGATATGCTCTCCCCGGCCAGCGCACCCGCGGCGGGGGATACTGGTCGGGGGAGGGGCAGTTTACCCTCGAGCGATCTGAATTCCATTCGCGACGCGCTCAACTCGGCCGTCGGATCGGTGGCGCCGTCGCTCTCGGGATATCTGGGAGGAAGGAACCTCCGCATCTCACGGCCCTTCATCGAAGTGAAGTCGCCGGACGGCGTGCGCGCGGACCTTTCCGGCCGCTACGTGCAGGTCTCCATGGACTATACCGGGGCGCTCAGTGGCAAGAACCTTATCGTGTTCAATTATCCCGATGCCGGGGCAATCTCCTCCCTCATGATGGGGGACGACCGGGGCGTTCCGCCCGCGGAGCTGTCCGAGGCACACCAGAGCACGATACAGGAATTCACCAACCAGCTCCTCTCTTCCATGGCGACGCAGTTCAGCGGTTCGCTGGGCGGCGGGGTCGGCACGACGCCGGCTTCTCTCTCGATGGCGGGCGGCGGCAACGAGCTCCTGCTCCCTCCGGGCGGGGACCTGGTTAAGGTGACCTATGATTTCGCCATTGACGGCGTTTTGAATTCGAAGCTGTACCATATAATGGACATGAACATGGCGCAGGGCCTTTCCAGCGCCACGGGCACCATGACGCAGCCGGTGAGCCAGCCGCAGCAGTACCAGTCGCATGGCGGCCAGGTGGGCATCAGCCCGGTCAAGTTCCCTCCGCTCGACGAGGGCATACCTCCGGGAGTGGGCGGAAATATCTCCCTCATCCTTGACGTTCCGATGACCCTGACGGTGGAGCTGGGCCGCACGACACAGCTCGTCCAGGACATCCTGGGACTGGGCGAGGGCTCGATCATCGAGCTCGACAAGCTGGCCGGCGAGCCGGTTGACCTGCTGGTCAACGGAAAGCTGATAGCCAAGGGCGAGGTTGTTGTTATTGATGAAAATTTCGGGGTCCGGGTAACGGACATCGTGAGTCCGGCCGATCGGTTGACCGGGCTGCAATAATATGGCGGTGGCGTCCATCGCCATTTTTTTATACCTTTTTTAATGAGACATAACACTATTTATGATGAATAACAAATCATTCGCAATCGTCATCCCGGGGGCTGTTTTATTTTTTTTAATCTGCTCCGGATTATGTCCCTTCGCGGTCGAGGCGAAACCTAAACGTGCATCCCAGAAGCAGGAGACCGTGAAGGAGGAGAAGTCCCCGACGGTGAAAGAGGCGGCGGAAGAAAAACCGGCGGTCGAGGAGAAGACCGTACCGGAGGCCGGGGCCGTCAGTGACGAGGGGAAACAGGAAGCTACCGAGGGACTGCCGACCAGGGACTACAAAGAAGAGGATTTCAAGCCGCAGGTGGAAGAAGAGTCCTCGGCGTGGATGTTCTTCAAGATGCTGCTTATCCTGGGGATTTTCGGCGGTGGCATGTACTACTTTTACCGTTTCGTCTCGAAAAAGACCGGTATCAGCATGTTCGGCGGTGAGGCCGTCCGGGTGCTGTCCGTGGTGCCGATCGGGCAGAACAAATTTTTACAATTGATCGATGTCGCGGGCAGGGTGCTCCTTGTGGGCGTATCGGACAACAGTATCAACCTGATTACCGAGATCACGGAAAAGGACCAGGTCGACCGCATCCGGATCCTCTCGAACCGCACCCCTTCCCCGGAGCGGGCCGCCGGCGGGTTCCAGGACCAGGTCATGAAGGAGATCGGAAGGATCATCGGGCGCGTTCGCGAATACAGGAGCCGCGACCGGCGCGGCACGATCCCGACGGAGCGGGCGCCGGACATTGAATACCTGAGGCGGCAGAGAAGCAGGCTCAAGGACCTGAATGGTGATGACAATGAATAAAAAGATCGCCATCTGTGTCGCGCTCCTGGTGCTGGCGGGCGCGGGAGTCGCGCTCGCCCAGGACATCGGCGGCGGCGTTCGCATGCCGATACCGAAGATCACGTTCGACATCAAGGAAGCAGCGGGTCCGCGTGACGTCGCGCTTTCCCTGCAGATACTGTTTTTACTGAGCATACTGACGCTGGCGCCGGCGATCATCATGATGATGACGGCCTTCACCCGCGTGGTCATCGTGCTCGATTTCATCAAGCGGGCCCTGTCGCTCCAGCAGATGCCGCCGAACCAGGTGATCATCGCTTTTTCGATATTCCTGACCTTTTTCATAATGGCGCCCACGTTCACACAGATCAATGAGGAGGCGCTGCAGCCCTACCTGAAAGGCAAGATAGGCAACGAGGCCTTCTTTGAAAAGGGAATGGGTCCCCTCCGGACCTTCATGTTCCGGCAGACGAGGGAGAAGGACATCGCCCTGTTCATCAAGCTCGCGAAGATCCAGAAGCCGAAGAACCAGGCCGAGGTCCCGAGCTACTGCCTGATCCCGGCATTCATGATCAGCGAGCTGAAGCGGGCCTTTGAGATCGGTGTATACATCTTTATTCCTTTTATCGTCATAGACATGATCGTGGCGAGCGCACTCATGGCCATGGGGATGATCATGCTCCCGCCGGTTATGATTTCGCTGCCGTTCAAGATAATTCTGTTCATACTGGTTGACGGCTGGAACCTGCTCACCTACGAGCTGGTGCGGTCGTTCAGATAGGAGCGCGCAATGACTGACGTAACGGTTATAACCATAATGCGGGAATCGCTCATGACGATTCTCATCGTGTCTGCACCGATGCTCGGGATAGGGATGTTCGTGGGACTGATCATCTCGATATTCCAGACTACGACCTCGATCCAGGAGCAGACGCTGACATTCGTGCCCAAGATAGCGGCGATATTCTTTGTCATGATTATATTCGGGGCCTGGATGATCAGGACGCTTGTGAATTATACGAACCATATATTTTTAATGATCGAGAAAATATGACGCCGTGCCCGAAGGCGGGGAT
>JBGTBN010000035.1:0-72173 GCA_041749375.1 Spirochaetota bacterium | reverse complement strand
CTGCGCGAAGAGCGCCGCGCCCAGGGCCCCGTTGATCTGCGGGTCCTCGAGGCTGTGCAGGGGCACGCCGAGCGCCTCTCCCAGCGCGCCGAACATGCCCGAGTTCCGGGCCACGCCGCCCGACATCACCACGTCCTTCTCGACCATGATGCTTTTCGCCAGTGACGCTGCGCGGTTCGCCACCGCGTGATGCAGGGCCCGGACGATATCGGCCACTTCTGCTCCCTCGCTCACCAGCGAGATGATCTCGGTCTCCGCGAACACCACGCACTGGTTGGAGAGCGTGAGCTTTTTCTTCGATTGCGCCGCAATCCCGCCCAGGTCCTCGAGCTTGACCTCGAGCGCGTCTGCGATTATTTCCAGGAAGCGCCCGGTGCCGGACGCGCACTTGTCGTTGTAGACATAGCGCATCACGCTCCCGTTCGCGTCTACCTTGATGGCCTTGCAGTCCTGTCCGCCGATGTCCACAACCGTGCGGACCGAGGGGACCTGCCAGACCGCGCCCTTCCCGTGGCAGGCGATCTCGGACTCCACATCCATCACGAAGGGAATATGCTTGCGGCCGTACCCGGTCCCCACGCAGTAGGCTATGTTCTCCATGACGAGCCCCGCCCTGCCGAGTGCGAGGTCCATGACCTCGCGCGCCGATTCCTCGGGATTGGTCTTCGCCCTAATCACCGCCGAGGCGGCGACCTTCCCGTCCTTCAGGATGACGGCCTTCGCCGTCAGTGAGCCTATATCGCATCCGGCAACTATCATCGGGAACCTCCGTTAACCCTGTCATGCGCGAATAGCGCGGCCCCGAGCGCGCCCGCCATCTGCGGGTCGCTCCGCCTGATCCTCTTGATCCGCACGCCCAGCAGCTTTTCGAGCGCGGACACAACGCCGTCGTTCTTGGCCACGCCCCCGGTCATGCACACGTCGCGCTCCACGCCCACGCTGTTGGCAAGGACCGCCATGCGGCTTGCCATCGCGTTGTTCACCCCTGCCGCAATGTCCTCTATCGGCACCCTGTTGTTCAGGTGCGCGATTACGTCCGCCTGCGCCCAGACCGTGCATGCAGACGCCATGGTGATGGGCGTCGTAGCGCGTGCTGACATCTCGCCCAGGTCGGCCAGCCCGATCCCTAGGACGCGCGCCATGACCTCGAGGAACCGCCCGGTCCCGGACGCGCACTTGTCATTGGTCATGAAACGCACCACTTTCCCGTCCCTGTCCAGCCGCATCGCCTTGCAGTCCTGGCCGCCGATGTCGATGACGGTCATGGCCGTGGGCAGGAGCCAGCGGGCGCCCCTGCCGTGACAGGCGATCTCCGTGATCGCCTCGTTTATGAATTTCATCTTGTCGCGCCCGTACCCGGTGCCGACGCAGTACTTCACGTCGTTCATGGCAATGCCGGCCCCGTCCAGGGCCGCCTTCATGACCTCGTCGGCCGATTCCCAGGGCCGCGCCTTTGACTTTATGATGACCGAGTTCAGCACCCGCCCGTCATCCATGATCACCGCTTTCGATGTCAGCGATCCGACGTCGCATCCCGCCACAATCATAGCAACCCCCGTACCGTTAAAAATTCCTCAAACCGCTCCTGCGTCGCCTCCCACGATTCCACCCGGTCGTCGAACGCGTCGGCATACATGATGTACGTGGGAAATCCAGCCTTCTCCGTGTCGCGTGCGAACATCTTGACCATGCCCCACGTGTTGCGGCAGCCCGGCGTTCCGTTGTACACGATAAAATCCGCGCCGTGCAGCTTCGCCAGGTTCACGGTATCCTCAAGCCACATGTTCTTCGCGTCATAGGGCCCCCTGATCGACTTGATCATGGGCATGCGCGAGTTCAGAAGAGCCATCCCCAGTATCATGCTGTCGAGGGTCGAGAGGTCCAGCTCGTACGCCGCGGCCTCTGTCCCGTATTCCTTCACGTGCGGCGCATTGGCCGCCCACGACCGCGAGAGGATGTTCCCCTGGTAGCATATATTGTTCCGCTCCAGCATCTGCCAGAGCCGCAGGTTCTGCGTGTAATGATCGATGTAGCACCAGAACGACCGGAGCTTCTCGACCCCGCTGGAGAGGCCCGAGCGTCCGGCAGCCGCGTTCTCCTTCGCGACGGCCAGCATCGACTCCAGGCACACGGTGCACTCGGGCATGCCGGCAAACAGGAACCGGCTCGCGTGCACCATGAAATTGAAGGTCACCGGCATCGGGCTCGGCCTGAGCCGGGCCAGGTCCTCGAGCTCGGCCACGAGCTCGTCCTGCTTCTGAATGCGCTGCATGATCTCCCTGAGCTTGTCGATGTCGAGCTTTTTCCCCGTGTGCTTCTCCAGAAACGCTATAAGCGCCCTGAAGTCGCCCAGGTGGTAGGCGTCGGAGCGCACGCCGTTCAGCTCCGGCGGCATGTCCAGTGAAAAAAACGGCTTGTCCAGGTACGCCGCGGCGAAGGCGAAGGCGTTCGCGTTCGTGTCGCATACGCCCGGCGTGTCGGTGACGATCATGTCGATCTCCGCGCCGTTCCCCGCCAGGTAGCCCCCGAGCGAGCCCCGCTGTGACGAGCAGGAGGTCTCGGTGTAGCCCACCTCGTTGCAGTAGTCCAGGTGCTCGGCGGTCCCCCGTTTTCCGGTCAGCGTCTGCATGACAGAGAGAATCTCGAGGCACACGGGCACGATGTCCATGGCGTACAGGATCGCCGGCGAGAAACAGAACGTGGTAATGGCGGTCTTGAAGCCCTTGTCGCGGGAGTGGACCAGGTTGTCCAGGTACGCGGCGCAGCACTCGATGAACTTCTGTCCCGGATCGCCGGTGGCCAGCATCGGCTCGATCACGCCCCGGAAATAGGGCATGTAGTTCAGGCTGTGGCTGTATTCTTTCGGGAATCCCTTCTTGATTTTTGCCCCTGCATCGAACATGGTCCAGAGCATCCAGTCAAACTTGTATTCACGGGTTTCTTTTCTCATCGATCATGCCTCCCTATACGATTCGTTCCAGAAATGCGTCGATGCGCATACGCATCCTGCCTGACTCGACTATGGGGCCGTACTCCCGCTCCAGGCGCATGCAGGGTATACCGGCCTTTTCCAGGTCGCGCTCGAACAGCCCGTTCTCGGAGCCGTGCAGGTCGCAGAAGCGTATGTTCTGCAGTATGACGCCCTGGACCCGCGCCTTCCCGGCCTTGTTAATCAGCCGGTTCAGCCGATCGCGGTACTCTCCGTACATGCGCGGACAGTCGTTGTGCGCCAGCGAGCGCTTCGCCAGCTCCTCGACCGGATCGCCCTCCTCGTTCACAAGGTTCGAGTAGAACCGCGTCCCGAAGCAGAGGTTGTCCGCCACCACCAGGGCGCGGTCTCCCTCGATCAGGCGGACCAGCTCCACGTCGTCGCTGGCGCTGCCGACAAGCATCAGGCGCGCGCGGCCGGCAAGCCGCTCGCCGCCCTGCTCCAGCTCACCTACCAGCTCCCCGAGCAGGCTGTTGTAATCGTCCCGCGGCATGGTGGTGCCGGCCAGGATCACCGCGAGTGCGTCCGTACCCGATATGGGCGGGTCGGCCTGCGACCGGATCGCGTCGAACCGTTCAAGAAGGAGCCGCGTTTTGTTGTGCACCCGTATCGCCTCGCCCAGCTTTTCGTTTGTTATCGTTACGTTAAAATGACGCTCCACCTCGGCTACCAGCCGCCGCGTCTCCTCGATGAACCAGGTAACGCTGTAGTCGGTGAACTTGTGCGGTACACCGAAATGGAAATGAAAGGCGGGCATGTGCGCACCGGCGTCGTCGCCCATTTTCCGCCAGCACTCGTCGAGCCGCCGCATGGAATCGCATCCGGGCGTTATGATGACTCCGTCGAGAAAATCAAAACCGCCCTGGCCGGCCAGCTGCAGCATGCACTTGGGGAGAGAGCAGATGAAGGGCCCGAAATAGGTATCCCCGATTGTCATCGCCTCTGCGCCGAAGCCGCGTACCCGGTAGGGCAGTATACCTGCCGCGTAAAATATCTCGTCCGGGACGTAGGAGCAGGTGTATCCCACGACCTTCCCGCCGCCCTCCTTCCATTTTTTCACCCATTTATTTTCGAGGACCGCCGACGCTTCCCTGAATTCCTCTTTCATATCGCCACCTCTTTACCGAGCAGAGTTTTCCTGAGGAGCGCGAGCGCGTCTTCAAGCTCGCCCGGATCGTCATACTGATCGGGGGACAGGAGCTCGGCCACGCCGCGTATGATCGGCGGGAGCACCTCCGATGCAACCGGCTTGAACGACCGGACCACGTCGTTGGTGAGCCAACGGGCGGTCTCCCCTATCTCCTCCGCGTCGAGAGAATTCATTACCTGGGTCAGGGTGGTCCGGATAACCCCGGGCGTGCGCTTCCGCACCTTGTTGAAGAGCGCCGAGATGCGGCTGACCGTGTCCGCCAGCTGTTGCGCGTCGATCTCGCGCATCCCCCGGGAGAACTCCTCCGCTATTTCGTCGTCGGTAAAGAGCGTCTCGAAGGCGTCCGCCTTGTGGCTCCAGCTCCTCATGACCCGGACCAGGGCCGTAAAGTGGCCCTGGAAAAACTCCCGCGCCAGGACCGGGTTTTGCCCGAGCAGGTTAATTAGCGTGACCAGGGTCAACTCCCGTATCTCCGCGAGGAGCGTGCGGGCTTTTAAAAGCAGGTTGACGTCGACCGCACCCATGGCCCCGGAAATCAGCCGGGACACCTCGACCGTGAACTGCGGCTTTCCCTGCTCGCCGATCAGCGTGCTCCCGGTATGCACCTTTCGCACCAGCTCGCTCAGCTCATTGATGACGCCCCCGAATTTCGGGCCGTCGATCTCGTGCACGAGCGCGAGAACGACGTCGGACAGCAGGTCGGGGGCCAGCATGTTTATTGGCGCGAGCGACTCGCGCACCGAATCAACGGCTATATTAACAAGTGAGGGGATCATGCCCAGAATGCAGACCGTTTTCGCCGGGTACTCCCAGAGCTCATGGTTGACCATCCGCACGGTCTCTACGATGTCTGCGGCGGAATTATCAACGAGATCTTTCAGCTCGCCGAAGTCGGTCCGCTCCAGGAACGAGACGAAGGCCGGGCGCATGGTCTCGGCGAAAAAGTGCGGATTGTGCTCGTGCACCTCGTTGATGGTCCGCGCCATGGAGGTGAGGACGCTCCCGGGCCCGGTCCTCGCCGGAACGGACAGCAGGCCGCCGATAAACGCGCATTTCTCTTCAGGAGAAAGCCCCTCGATGCCGCTCGCCAGCGAGACCGCAATTCCCGACGCTCCGTCAAGGAGCCCGGGAAGCTCCCGGCCGAGGCGCCTGACAAATTCCGGGTCCGAGAGAAGGGACGGCAGGTCACGCGCGTCCTTTGATGCAGCGCTCTTTACAAAGCCGCCTCCCACGATACGGCCAACGATCCGGGCGATGATTTTCTTTAGAGGATTTTTGCCGGCCCACTGACCTATGACTTCCGGCAGCAGGCTCCCGATCAGACGGTTCGCGGTGCTGGTCTTCAGCACCTCTCCCAGAATGCCGGTTGGAGAGGACCCGCTCCCGGCGGCCGCCCCAACGGCGGGCATTACAACCTCGGCTTTATTCATAATCCCTTCCCCCTCGATAATGTGGATATTCCAGTGCTATCCCGCGGCACGATACCGCATTTAACCGGCGGACCTGCCCTTTCGTTTGTCAGGAGCAGGCGCCCCGGGCGCAAGCTTCAGCTTTTCCGCATACGCAATGAACATATCGATGAACAGCTCCAGCTGCTTCCTGAAAGCACCGCTCCCCGGGAAAATCAGCTCGTAATAGAAGAGGCCGATCATGTGAACATAGATATACCGCGCGAGCTCTTCCGGGACATCAAGGTTCTCCGCCATCGCGTCGATGTAGTACTGCACGTACTCCTTCTTGACAATATCCTTGTCCTGTCCCGTGTAATTCCTGATGAAATCGATGGCCAGCAGGAGGATGCTCTGATAATACCCGCGGTTTGTGGCCCAGTGCTCTCCATAGACCTCGAGCCTGTCCCTGGCGCCGAACGAATCGTCAACCCGCGAAAGCACGTTCGCGACGTCGCTCTGGCTCAAGTGGTCGGCCATGTGGGCGAAAATCGCTTCCTTGTTCGGAAAATAATGGTAGAGCGACCCGGTTGAGACACCGAGCTCTTTCGAAATCTCGCGCATGGTTACGTTCGCGTAGCCCTTCTTGCTGAAAAGGTCCATGCACTTGTCCGCGAGCTCCTTGCGGTACTTATCATGATCGACTATCTTGGGCATTTTCTGGTGTTCCCCTTTATCATCGTTATCCGCCCCAGCGGCGTCACCCCGTCCTCCGGTCTTTCTGACGGGTGCGGCACCGCGGGTCCGGTACGGCTGTCAGTTTCTCAGCTTCTCTTTAATTGTTTTCACAATTTTTGCGGGTATGGACTGTTTCCCCGTCATCAGGTGCTTTGCAAGGCGCTTGCCCAGGCAGATGATCGTCAGCGCCGGCGGCAGTCCCCACGGCTCGGGGATGACCGAGCAGTCGCACACGTACAGGTTTTTGTACTGTTTCACTCCGAGGTTCGCGTCCAGTATCTGCCCGATTTTAACGGTTCCGCCCGGATGCGCGGCCAGGTACCAGGTCTTGTATATTCCCTTTGCGCCCGCCTTTTTCAGGATCTCCTTGGCCCGTTCATATCCCTTCATTAGCTTGGCCCTGTCGTTTTTCGTGAGCGCCTTCCGCACGCCGCCGCTGTTGGTGAGCCTGCCGGCCAGGTCGTCTTTTGCTTTTATCATTATGCGCAGCGTCTTCCGCGCCTGGAACAGGCGCCAGAACCTGAATACCTCCAGGGCGAACATCTTGTCGATCATTGTGGGGAGAGCCATGTCGGTCATGACATAACCTTCATCCGCCATATGGCACCCGGTTGACATCGGTATTTCGCTGATCTTCTTCCGGGGGGCCTTCACCCTGCCGCACACGGAGATGAGCGGGTCATAGAAGAAATGATACCCGGCCTCCTCGATGCCGCTGGCGCGGAGAATGACCGCGGAACCTATGCCTCCTGCCGCGAGCACTATATTCGGGGCAAAGATCTCATGGGTCTTTCGTTTAATTTTCACAACGACGCCGACAGCCTTGTTGCCGTTGAAAATGACGTTGCTGACCTTTGCCTTGTTGATTAGTACGGCGCCATTGCTGACCGCCTCCTCAACATACATGCGCGCGCTCCACTTCACCCTGTGAGGATCCCCGTAGTAGCCGAATTTATAGTCCGGCTGCCACCGGTCCTGGTACATGAATTTGTCCAGCTTCTTCCAGTCGTATCCGAGGTCGCGCGCCGTGTTCATTATGGTACGCGCCATCGGCGTCACCATCTCGTCCTTGAGCGGAGCGATGGGCAGCTCCTGCCGCGCTTCCTTTTCCTCGGCCGCCACGTCGATACCGTGTTTGGCCAGCATCTTGTGCGGGACGGGAAACGCGGTTCCATAATAAAACAGAGAGCTGCCGCCCGTCGTGATACCGCGCACCATGCCGAGGAACTGGTTGGTGATGAGCATGCATTTTCCGGGCATCAGCTGCTCGAAGAAATACTGGCGGAAGTTTCCTTTCACCGGATCGCCCGGCCCCCACTCGAGCATCAGGACTTTTTTGCCTTTAGCGGATAACTCTTTGGCAACAGTCGCGCCCCCCGGACCGGTGCCGACAACGATAGCATCAAATTGCTGATTATCTAAATTCATCATGCTCCTCCCCTGAATGTATTATAATAATGCCCTTCTATTTATATCGAACATTCGTTATAAATAAACAAAAAACCAACCGGACGGTTTGTCAACTAATTAATACTATTTTCTCGATAATAATTTTATTTTTTTTGCGTATTATAAATAATACCGATTGTTATCGGCATTATTGCAATTTATATGCTGCTGGATGATATTAATATGCTTATGCTTCATCCTTGCACTTCTTCACATTCATACATTCTTTTTTGTTTCTTCTTCGCATTTCTATTTATCATCATTTGAGTTGTTTCAGATCAAATTAAATGCCTGCAAAGATGCAGGCACATTCACGGAGCGAATGTGCGAAACTCCCAGGATGGGGTTTCGCAACAAGTCTATTGAACTTAAATAACTTGTGCTTGATTTTCTACGGTACCAGCGATAGTTTCCCTGCGTACATTCTTCCAACTGAAACACAGCAAGCATGTTCAAGCAGAACGCCAGAAATGAATTGACAGCAGGCCGGCACACCTCGAATAATCATCAAAAACGAGCAAGGAGAAATCAATGTCAACCTGCAGTTATACCGTAGACGACAAAGGGGTCGCTCTCATGGTCATCAATAACCCGCCCATGAACGCGCTCGGCACACCTGTCATAAAAGACATCAGGGAAGCTGTTGAGAAGGCGCTTGCGGACAATGCCGTCCGCGTGGTTGTGTTCACCGGCGAAGGAAGGGCCTTCATCGCAGGGGCCGAGATCAGCGAATTCACTGCCATTAACACTCAGAAAGCTGGAAGCGACTGGCTCATCCAGGGCCAGGAGCTCCTCAATATCATCGAGAACGGCGACAAGCCCTTCATCGCGGCCATCAACGGGTTCGCGCTGGGAGGCGGCACCGAGCTGGCCCTCGCGTGCCACATCCGCATCGCCGACGAAACGGCGCAGATGGGACTCCCCGAGATCAAGCTGGGCATCATCCCCGGTTTCGGAGGCACACAGCGCGCGCCGCGCCTCTTCGGTACGGGCCGCGCGTACGAGCTCGTCCTCTCCGGCAATTTCATAAGCGGCCGCCAGGCGGCGGAATACGGCATGGTCAACCGTACCGCCCCGAAAGGCGAGGCGGTCAACGAGGCGATGAAGCTCGCCCATGCAATAGCGCTCCGGGGCCGGCCGGCAATCAAGGCGGCGATGAACGTCATCCGCACGGGCATAACCCTTGACTTCAGCGCAGCACTCAAGCTGGAGAGGGATTCGTTCGGCACGCTCTGCGAAACGGAGAACAAGCGCGAAGGCGTAGCGGCCTTCCTTGCTAAGCGCGATCCGGTTCCGAAAGACAACTGAGGTGACGGCGCCGCCCGCCGCTTCGACCCGCCGATGGTCCCCGTGATCAGAAAAGCGACCGCAGGCGACCTGGACGCGATGCACATGATCGAGAGTCAGGGCCAGGCGCGCTGGAACCGCCGCCAGTTCGAGGACGAACTCAGCCTCGCCTTCTCCGACGTATGGGTGATCGATGACAGGGGCGCGGTCGTCGGGTTCGCGGTCATCTGGACTGTCTCGGACGAGATGCAGCTCAACAACATCGGCATACGGGAGGACGCGCGCAGGCGCGGGCTCGGCAGCATGCTGATGGACCACATTATCGGGGCCGCACGCCGCACCGGGCGGGCGCGAAAGATGTATCTTGAAGTGAGCGAGCTGAACGAGCGGGCCCGCTCCTTTTACCGGAGCGGCGGTTTCACCGAGAGCGGCAGGCGCAAGCGGTACTACGAGGGGATCGACGCGATCCTGATGGAACGGGAGCTCTGATAATAATGAAAATCCGAGACGTGCATTTCCTTAAAACCTGCACCGCCGTGCCGCAATTTCCACGGTACCGTCATCCCGAGATCGCGTTTTTCGGCCGTTCGAACGTAGGCAAATCCTCGCTGATCAACATGCTCGTAAAAAAGCACGGGCTGGTGAAGACTGGCTCCATGCCTGGCGTCACGAAAGCCGTTAACTTCTTCCTGCTCAATGAATCGATCTCCCTGGCCGACCTGCCGGGTTTCGGCTACGCAAAGCTGCCGCACTCTATCCGCAAGGGGTTTCTCCCCCTGATCAGAAACTATATCAATGGGCGCGACAACCTGCGGCTCGCTTTTTTATTGATCGACGTGCGGCGGGTCCCGGACGACGCCGAGCTGGAGATCCTGTCCCTGCTGACAGGCAGGGGCGTGGCCGTGGCCGTGACTCTTACGAAATGCGATAAGCTCTCCAGGGGCCAGCGTGCGCGGAGCATTGCGGCGATCGCGGGCGCGCTGGGCGTGCCCCGGGACGCGATCTTCCTGTCATCAGCGAAATCCGAGGAAGGGAGAAGGGAGCTCCTCGGCCTTATCGAAGAGCACGCGGCCGCCGGCGCCGGGGACTAGGCGCGCCCGCCCTCTTCGGCGTACTTCTTGCGGATATCCGTGTAATCAATTTTGTCGTTGTAGATCTTGTACTGGTTTTTCCCGGAAAACTTGGCGTCATAGAGCGCGTCATCCGCCGCCTTCTGCAGCTTGAGGTACTCCTGCTTGATGATATCCCCGTTGATCCGCTTAAGCCTGCTCAACTCGAGCGTGTACAGCGCGACGCCGGCGCTCACGGTGACCTGGATGTCCGTGTTGTCGAAGTTGTAGCGGAGGCTGCGCAGGTTCTTGTATATCTTGTCAAGAAACGTGACCGCCCCCTTCAGGTCGGTCGAGGGAAGGATGACATCGAACTCCTCGCCGCCGAAGCGTATGGCGTAGTCCGTGGGCCTGGAAAACGTTTTCAGAATGGTGGCGAGATCTATGAGCACGATATCGCCCTTATCGTGCCCGAAACGGTTGTTCAGCTTGGCGAAGTTGTCGATGTCGAACCGGATATACGCCACCATGTACTTTTCGCTGGGGATGATCTCAATGATGCGGGACGCTGACTTGACGATCATGGTGAGGTAATCGTCCCTGTATTTTAAAAGATTTGTCTTCCAGTCAATATTGACCTTTTCTTCGAGAATGCCGTTTTTATCGAGGAGGGTATGATATTCGAAGTTCAGCTTCCGCAGGGTTTCCATCACATCGTCTTCCACTGCGCCGCTCTTGTAGAGGTGGGTCATGATATTAATGACATTCAGGTCAAAAGAGCCGAGCTCGCGGTCCATCCTATCCCGATCATCCCTGTTCTTCATGGCGGTCACCGTTCGATAGTGTATTCCGCGCAGCCGGGAGGCGCGGCACGGACCCTTCAAGTGAAAGGGGATACGCATCCCTCGCGGGAACCGTTCCGCCTTCCGTTTGATTAATTACTTCAGGTAATCGCCTATTGTCAAGTTTTTATTTCTGACAATTAAAGCTGGGTCATGAGGTACATGATACGGCTGGCCCGGTCCGACTGCGTATCGGACATGATCTTCATGAGATACGGGGTTATGCTCGCTTTCCCGGCTTCCTGGGCATCGTTATCGATCTGGCGGAGGACATCGATAATCAGGGGATCTTCCCAGTTAAGCATGATATCGACCGAGCTTTTCGGGGGCATGTTGACGATCTTGTCCGCCAGGATCTTCACGTTCTTCCGATAGCCGGAGTACTGGCCTTTTTCGAGCGTGAACTTCTTCTTTTCGAGGTCCAGGCCCCTGCGGGTCTCCTCGAATTTTTCCTTCTGCGCTTCGATCTCCTTTTCCCGCTCGGTGATGAGCGCATCCCTTTTGTCCAGGTCCTCGACCCGCTCGAGAAGCTTCTGCTTCTCCTTGTCGAATTCCTCGCGCTCCATCAGCGAGGGCTCGTCGTCATCCGCCTGGGTCACGAGCGCCGGCTCGCCCCGCAGACTTTCAGCGTACGTGGACAGGTCCATGAGGCCGATGTAATCCATCCACAGCACGCCGAACCCTGATATAAACATGATCAACAGTATCAGGTAGAATATTTTGGCTCTGTTCGATATATTCCTCATGGTTCCCTCCCGGACGTCCCCGCTGTTCAGCGGGAGACTACTGGCTGTTTTTCACGTATGCTTCTATCACTTTATTCACGTACTGACGGGTCTCCGGGTAATCCGGAACGCCGCCGCTCTCGTTGACCGCCTTCCGGCCCGCGTTGTACGCCGCCAGCGCCTTCGAGTAGTCGCCGTTATACTCGGTCAAAAGGTCTTTCAGGAGCCCGACGCCTGCGTTGATGTTCTCCGCCGGGTCGAACGGGTCTTCCACGCCCATGTCGCTGATCACCGACGGCATGAGCTGCATCAGACCCTTCGCCCCCTTCGGCGAAACGGCCTCCGGGTTGTAACCCGATTCGGCCTCAATCACGGCACGGACAAGCGCCGGAGGCACCCTGTTGACGCCGGCGAAATGATCGGCGATCATGCCGATCTCTTCAACGGTTTTCCCCTTGATCCCGGCGATCTCGCTGTCACGCGCCCCGGCAACAGCCTGGTCCTGCATCTCCCGGTATCCGGCAGTTCCAGCGCCGCCGCCGACGGCAGGCTGACGGTTCATGCCGGCCCCGAACCTTCCGCGGATCTCGTTGATACGCCTCATGATTGTGTACATGTTGTCTATCATGCTACGCCGGCTCCTTCTTTCTCATTGCGTATATCTTCATGTTCGTCTCGTCGTTTTCCTTGGCGAGCTCCTTGTTGACCTCGTACGCATGCTCCGCCTTCTTGCGGTCCCGGAGCTTCTCCACGACCTTCCGCTCGCGCGAAGCCTCGATCAGGCGGTTCCGCACCTCCTGGATCTGCGGCTCCATCCCGCGGATGCGCTCTTCTGCCGTATCGATGGCGCGGAGCGACACGTCGACGAACCGCTCGAACAGGATCGCCTCGCTGGACGAATAGGCCCCCTTCTTCAGCTTGTCGCCGAACAGGACCTTCTGCTCCTCGATGCGTCGCCGCAGGTCGGCCTGTTTTTCCCGCTCGCGGTTCTGCAGGCTTATGATCTTCGCAAGCTCGTACTGTATCTCGCGCTCCCGCGCCTCCCGGATATTGAGAAGCGTCTGGAGACGGAATTTGAATTTTTTCATGAATCGGCAACCTCATCATGCGCCCGTGAAGGCGGGGATGCTCATCCCCGCCTTCACGGGCGCGCGTTTCCTACCGCACGATCCTCGCGAACGCGGGCGTGCGCGTCACTATCTCGGGCCGCGCCGCCTTTTTCTCCGCGAACATGTCGATCAGCCGCTTCGCTATCGCGTCCAGGTGATCTCGCTCGTATATCCCCTGCTTCAGAAATTCGTTCATCTGGGGCAGCATCTCGATGGCCCGGTCTACCGATGGCACCGAGCCTTTGGCGTACGCGCCCAGGCTTATCTCGTCCTCGTGCTCCGTATAGGCGGCCAGGAGCTCGCGGAACTTGTTCGCCGCTGCCGCGTGCTCCGGCGTCACCACGTCTTTCATGCACCGCGAGATCGACTGCAATATGTCGACAGCCGGGTAATGGCCCTTGTGGGCAAGCCGGCGCTCCAGCACGATGTGGCCGTCCAGTATGCTCCGGGCATGATCCGCGATCGGCTCGTTCATGTCGTCCGCCTCGACGAGCACCGAGTAAAACCCGGTGATGCTGCCGCCGGTGGCTATTGTGCCGGCGCGCTCCATGAGCTTCGCCATGAGCGCGAAGGTCGATGGCGGGTATCCCCGCATGGACGACGGCTCCCCCGCTGCGATTCCGACCTCGCGCTGGGCCATGGAAAACCGCGTGATCGAATCCATCATCAGGTTGACGTGCCTGCCCTTGTCCCGGAAATACTCGGCTATCGCGTGTGCAAGGTAGGCCCCGCGTATCCGCATCATCGCCGGCTGGTTCGAGGTGGCCACGACCACCACCGTGTTCTTCAGGCCCTCCGGGCCGAGCTCCCGCTCGACGAAATCCTTCACCTCGCGGCCGCGCTCTCCGATGAGCGCCACCACGTTCACGTCCGCGTCCGTATACCGTGCGATCATGGCGATGAGCGTCGATTTGCCAACGCCCGATCCGGAGAATATGCCGATACGCTGGCCGCGGCCCACGGTGTTCAACCCGTCGATGGCCCTGATCCCCACCGAGAGCGGACGGTTAATAACGGTCCGGTCGAGCGGGTTGATCGGCAGGCTCGTGACCGGGTATTTTTCCTGCGTATAGATGTCCCCCTTGCCGTCAAGCGGCGCTCCAACGCCGGAGATGACCCTGCCGAGCAGCTGGTCGCCAACCGGCACCATGAGCGCGGAACCGGCAGCGATGACGTCCGCCCCGGGCACGATCCCCTTCATGTCCCCGATCGGCATGAGCACGACCCGGTTCCGGTTGAAGCCCACGACCTCTGCAAAGAGGTACTCCCCGCGGTCGAGCCGTATCTTGCACAGCTCGCCGTACTGGACGTCCGGACCGATCGACTCGATGGTGAGCCCCACCACGCGCTCGACCTTGCCGGTGTGCCTGATCGGGTCCAGCTCTTCGATGATATCCTTGTACTTGGTCAGGATATCGACTTTTTCATGAGGGAGTATCTTTATCATAGGCCGACCTCCCCCCCGTCCCCCGAAGGGGGCGCGATGGAACTAATCTGTATCATCAATGTCACGGCTGTCGGCATATGGCCTTTCGTTCTTTTCTATATTCGATATGAAACATTTCTATAGCACGTTGTTACTTTTATCACTGATTACCCCCTCCTCCGTGCCCCCTCCGGGGCGATGCACTGAGCCTGTCGAAGTGGACGGGGGGAAATAACACATTATGTCTCATTCACCCGCATTGAAAACGCCCGCATAGCGAGCGTTGTTCATTAAATTGTCGTCGTGCTCCTGATCGCTTCCTCGATCGCGTCAAGCTGCGTCGAGATCTTCGCGTCGATTGCGCCCACGTCCGTCTCGATGATACAGCCGCCCCGCTCGACGCGGGAGTCTTCGTATATGTTGACTTTCTTCAACGATTCCATCATCTTGATCAGCTCGTCCTTGTGCGCCGTCGTCATGTCCAGGTCCGCGAAATTGACGCGGATGTCGATCCGGTCGCGGTCCTTGACCCGCTTGATCGCTTCCTTGATGTTGTTGATGACGACCTCGCGCCGCTCAACGATCTCGTCCTTGATGACCTTGCGCGCGATCATCAGGATCATCTCAGTCATCAGCTTCTCGGATGACTTGATGATATCGTCGCGGATATCGACGGCGGTGGATACGATGGTGCCCAGGCGGTCGATGAGCCGCATGACCTCGGCCTGCCCCTCCTTGTATCCTTCCTCGCGGCCGGCGTCATATCCCTTCTTGTACGCTTCGTGCTCGATCTCGGAGACCTTCAGCTCGGCCTCCTTGATCATCTTCTCGGCTTCGAATTTGCCCCGCTCTATCTCGCGCTCCGACTCGACCTTGAGCCGGTCCATCTCCATGCTGATCTGCTCTTTCGAGGACTGGAGCTCGCGGAACGCCGCCTGCCTGCCGTCCTCTTCTATCTGCTTGGCGCGGCCCCGGCCCTGCTCCAGCATGTCCTTGACTTCTTCTTCGGTCTCGCGGCGGTACCGCTCGAGCTCGGCCTCCATCTCCTCGATTGACGGCCCCTGGTACACGTCTATCGGGTTCCCCTCGTCATCGACCTCGAACTCCTTGAAGTCCTCGGTCTCGATCAGGTTCTTCTGGTATTTCGACGGCAGCTCTATCTGCTTGGGGATGTTCATCTGCCGAATTTCGCCGGGTTTAAAAACGAGCTTAGACAACCAGTTCCTCCTCACCGGCCCGCGCCACTATGATATCGCCGGATTCCTCAAGCTTGCGTATGATATTTACGATCTTCTGCTGCGATTCCTCGACGTCACGCAGCCTGATCGGCCCCATGAAGTCCATGTCCTCGCGGAGCAGCGCGGACGCGCGCTTCGACATGTTGCGATAGATCTTCTCCTGCACCTCGGCGTCCACGCCCTTGAGGGCTTTCGCCAGCTCCTGGTTCTCCACCTCGCGGAGCACCTTCTGGATCGACCGGTCGTCGAGCAGGACGATGTCTTCGAACACGAACATACGCTTCTTGATCTCTTCCGCCAGCTCCGGGTCCTCTTCCTCGAGGGCCTCGATAATGATCTTCTCCGTTCCGCGGTCCACGTTGTTCAGGACCTCGACGATGGAGTCGATACCGCCGGCCGAGGTGAAGTCCTCGCTGGCCAGGGTGGAAAGCTTCCGCTCCAGAACGCGCTCGACCTCGCGGAGAACGTCAGGCGAAGTCCGGTCCATCTGCGCGATCCGCTTGGCGACGTCAGCCTGGATCTGGTGCGAGAGGCCGCCAAGTATCTGGGCCGCCTTCTGGGGATCGAGATATGCCAGTATCAGGGCGATGGTCTGCGGGTGCTCGCCCTGGATGAAGTTCAAAAGGTGACTCGGGTCGGTGCGCCGGATAAAGTCGAACGGCCTGACTTGAAGGGACGAGGTCAGGCGGTTCACGATGTCGATGGCCTTCTGCGTGCCGAGGGCGCGCTCCAGGACGTCGCGGGCATAATCGATACCGCCGTTCTGGATGAACTCCTGCGCCATCATCATTTCCTGGAACTCTTGTAAAACCTTGTCCCGGTCCTCAGGCTCGATCCTGTCAAGGCGGGCAATTTCGAAGGTCAACTGCTCGATCTCGTCTTCACGCAGGTGCTTGAATATCTCCGAGGAAACCTCGGAGCCGAGGGAAACGAGGAAAATGGCCGCTTTCTGGCGCCCCGTCAGCTGTGTCTTTTTCGTTTGAAGCATCTGTTAATCCATCCTAAGGTCAGGTGGAACTCGTTTCCTCTATTATCGGCCTGCACATCTAATTAACAGTATAAATATATGAAAGTCAAACCAAAATTGGGCCCCTCCCCCTTGACGGGTATGTCCCGAAAGCTGCCTCGATACGAATTTCGCAACGCTTGTCGAGTGATTTTGACGCCTGAAGCGGCAAAATCGTATCGAGACAAGCGGTATAATATGCGAAATTCACTCGGCAACCGCTTTCGGGACGGACCTATTATTCCTCCGCCAGCCAGGTGCGCAGGAGCTGGGCCACGTCGTCCGGCCTTTCCCGTGCCAGGTTCATGGCGTTTTCCTGCAGCTCCAGCCTCGCCCGCTCCTCCAGGGAGAGCTCCACGTCTATGCCCTCCTCCTCCGCCGCACGCAGGGCGGCCTCGCGCATCCGCTGCTGCTCCAGTGCCAGGGCCTCTTCCTTTGCCCTTCTCCGGCGCTCCAGCTCCTTTGTGATCGCGCGGAACAGGATAAATCCGATGAACAGCGAGATGACCCCGATCAGGGCCGCCAGCAGTATCTTCTTGACCTGTTCTTTCTTCCTGAACTCGGCGCGGAGAGACTCCCAGTATTTGCTGCGGTCAAACATGATGTTCTCGACCGCAACCTGGTCGCCCCTGGCCTCGTCATAATTAATCGATTTTTTTACAATGTTTTCAGCTTTTTTCAGCTCATCCGGCGACAGGCCGGTCTGTACCGGCTCCTTTGTCGGGTCCAGGTCGTAGTCGCCGTTCGGGTGTATCGGCAGGTTCTGAACGCCGTCTATCGCGATGGCGACCGATACCCTGGAGATGTCATAGGGATCCCGCTCAATCTTACGCGTGGTCTTGTTGACCGCGTTGTTTTTAATGTCCTCGCTCTTGCTGTACTTGGAATACTGGTCGTCGCTTGCCTTGTAGCCCGGGGGAACATTCCCCTCGGTGCCGGCCGGCCCCTCCGGGTTCCAGCCGTGTCCCTGGAACCGCTCCTTCGTGTTCTTCTCGGAAATGACCAGGTTATCCTTTGTTTCACGCTCAGAGTACGGGGTGGCGGGATTGTCCTTCACCATTTCAATGGGAGTGTATTCCTCCTGCTCCTCGGCCACCTTGTCCCAGTTAAAGTCCATGTTGAGCCGCAGTATCTGGATCCGGTCGGCCGAGTAGATCCGCTCCAGGCCGGCCCTGATGTCTTTTAGCATCCTTACGCGCGCCCGCTCCTCCAGCTTGTGCCGGTACTCGAGTATGGTGTACTCGGTCTTCGCCTTATCGAGCTCGTCGTCGAAATCGGATATGATATTGCCCGTCGAGTCGGTCACGGTAACATTTTCCGGTTTCAGCCGGTTGCCCACGGCCCGCGACACCAGGTAAATAATGCCTTTTATCTCTTTCTGCGAGAGTTTATCGTACCCTGCCTTGAGGTGGATGGTAACGGCCGCAGTGTACGGAGTCTCCACCTCCGTGTAGATGCTGTCCTCGGTCATGGCTATGTCCACATCGGCCTTCTCGATGTTCTCAAGTGACTCGATGTGGCGCTTGATCTCGTCCCTGAGGGACCGCATGAATTTTACGTCAAGCTCGCGCTCGGTCTCTGTCCACTTCGTCATGTCGAAGAGCTTCCATCCGGGGATGCCCTTGGGGATCATCTTCTCCTGTGCAAGCTTGGTCATGATGAGTTCGCGCTGCGCCGGACGGACCATGATGCTGGTATTCCCAACCGTCTGGTAGGCAAACCCCATCTCTTCCATCTTTTTCGTCACCTGCCCGAAATCATCCGAGGAAAGATCTGTGAAGAGCACGACGTTGGGCTGGCCGCTCGAGACGGAGAAGAGAACGATAAAGGCCGCCACAACGACGCCGGTTACAACGCCGATAATGATTTTTTTCGTCCGGTCGAGCTTGGCGAAGAGCTCTTTCATCTGGCCGAACAGTTTCGCAAATAATTCCTGCATATGGTCCTCCTCAGGCCGCCAGGGGCACGGCTGTGCCTGAATAATAGCGCGTTACGAGCAAACATAATGAGACATAATACACTTTATCAAAACAAAAAAAAATGTCAATTAATTTTTCTAAAAATAATAATAAAAATATACATAAAAATTAATTGAATCGGGGGCGTTCCGGAAGCCGTTTCCCGATAGGTCCGCAAACGTTTGCGGACCTATCGGAAGGTCGGGAGGGGGTCTCTGTTACCTCAGGTTAATCAGCTCCCGGTACGCGCGGATCGCCTCGTCCCGCACTGCCTTGGTAAAAGTCATCGCGACTTCCGCCTTCTGCGCGGCTATCATGACCGAATGGATGTCCACCGACTCAGGCTCGTACATCATCTTCTGGGCCAGTTCCTCCGAATTCGACTGCAGATCGTTCACTTTTCCCAGCGCCTTCGTCAGGGCGTCCGCAAAGGAGGTGGATACGTCGTCGTATCCCGGCTCCCGCTTCACGCCGTTGTCATAGTGAAGCGGGTGGGTTTTTTTCATCTCCACGATATTGCCGATCGGTTCGCCGCTCAGGATATTCATTATTGCACTCCTTTTATATCATTATACCGCATCTCGATCTTGGACGCCAGTCCCAGGTCGTCGAGACGGTCCCAGGTCCGCTCATCGCGCTTCAGGCAGAAACGCCTGGACAAGGCATGCGAAATATGGACCTCACTGCTCACTGCCGCTTCCCTGTACATGATCTACCTCCTTATACCCCGCCCCTTCCGATTTCCAGGGCCTTGTTGAACATTGACTTTTCGTTATTGATCATCTGCACGTTGGCCTCGTAGGACCGGGAGGCCGATATAAGGTCCGTCATCTCCATGACGATATTGATGTTCGGCATCTCGACGTACCCGGTCTTGGGGCCGGTCTTGATCGCGTCGGGATGGGTCGGGTCGTACACAAGCCGGAACGGCGCCTGGTCGTCCTCGATCTTGACGACCCGCACGCCCTTTCCGATGCCGCTCTCGATGCGGTTCGGCACTATGGGCGACTTGTAGTTGGGTCGGATGTTGATTGGCGCGAAAATCGCCCGCTTCCTCCGGTAAGGACCGCCCTCCGGCGTGCGCGTGGTGGTGGCATTGGCGACGTTGTTGCTGATCAGGTCCATCCGCAGGCGCTGGGCCGTGAGCCCGGTTGCCGATGTGTTAAAGCTGTCGAACATTCCCATTATGGATCTCCTTTACCTACACCGCCCTCATGACGAGCTTGAGCATCTTGAAATTGTTGTTCAGGCTGGTCGTGAACGCGTTGTAACGCATCATGTTTTTGGCAGCGTCGACCATCTCTTTTTCTATGTCCACATTGTTGCCGTCATTGCGGTACGAGGTGTTGTAATCGAGGTTTATGCGCGAGCGCACGGTCGTGATATCCCTTGGAACGAAGAAAGGGATATGGCGCTCGTCGGTCATCAGGGCCGGCAGCTTGTTCTCCTTCTCTTCCCTGTCCAGGATCGCCCGCTTCAGCTCGCTCTCGAAATTGACCTCGCTTCTTTTAAAGTGAGGCACATCCACGTTGGCGATATTGTTGGCTATGACCTTTCTCCTGAGCGACTCGTTATCGAGCCCCTTTTCCAGGAGATAATTGGTAACCATCATGTTACTGTTCTCGAACATCTCGATCCTCTTCAAAATACGGAATTACAGCCTATTAATCTAATCGGCTGATTAGTGAATACTTTAAGCTTTTTTTCTAACGGGACATAATTTTTTTTAGGTGCCGATAGTTATCACTAGTATAGGGGGTCAGAGCCTCGACTTATGCGGCATCCATGCCGCAAGTCGGGACTTCGCCATCCTGGCTCAGCCTTTGGCGGTAGTTATCGCCCGGACGGGGGGTCAGAGCAAACTGCCGGATGAAAACAAACCGTCAGCTGTTCCGCAATCAGCTTTATATTTTTCCATATAATATATAATTTTATTTTAATATTTTAATTTTATTACTACTCGTAATGCACATCTCTCACGCATCGAGTCAATTGTATACAATCCGGTAAAAAAATTTATCGCCGTCCAATTTTTTTGTTTTCAAATTACACTTGATGAAACTATACTCAATAGGAATGGGGCGGGGGTATTCGTTACTCCACATCGTTACTCCCTTACAAATTTTGCTTTAACTGGAGGAACTTGTGAGACATTTACTTTCACTGGGTATGGCAGCATGCATCGTTTTAATCATGACAACATCGGCAATGGCGGTCGGCATCGGCGTGTACGGCGATTTTCAGCGGGGCATGACGAAATCCAGAACTACTAATAGCATATCCTCGGACGATATCGGAGTTGCGGGCGGACTGTTGCTCGATACAAACGTAGCGAATGACAGCCTCTTTAACTACCGCCTGCGCTTGGGCGCGGGCAGGAACTGGGCAAGCATGGAACCACAGACTCGCGCTAGCATCATCCAGACGTTCGGTGTCTCCCCTGCTCAACTGCGCAGCGAGGGCGCACGCTTCTGGTTCGGGCCGCGGATTGGCCTCCATTACATTCGTATGGAATATGCCGCCAGCCCTGACCTTGAAAGCTTCGGATTCATACCGATGGCGTTACTTCCTATCTTCCTTATGAATGATAACATTACCATGGAAGCATTCAAGGTGGATATAGGGCTGGTGCTGGCCGGTTTCAACTTCAATTTCGGCCGGTACATCACCCTCTCCTTCGAGATGGGTCTTGATTATGGCTTTACGGTGGGGAAGACCAAATCCGATCTGTTCAGAACAAAGAGAGAAGTTTCGGGCGAAGGGTTAGAGGGCTTCGCCACCATGGCGGTCATATTCAGGATCAATGATACCTACACGGCCAAACCGAATGAGGCGTATACAACCGATACGGGAAAAAAAATTAATATCGAGGTCCAGTAATTCCGGAAGGCTCTTGCCGGACAACCCTTCCGCCCGTCCTCTGCCATAGAGAGGCGGAAGGGCTTCCCTGCTCCTTTTTTCTCTTTACTTTATCGCCTGCAGAATATATTATTAATGCCGGTATTCGGTTTTTTATTTGAAACGGGGTATTTACAACTCCAGGGAAGAAAACCGCGTATGCAAAGAACTTTTTCCCATGATCAGCGATCAAATACATACCATGAAGCATTGGAGGATTTTACATGAAAAAGCAATGCAGTCTTTTCATACTAACCGGATTACTGGTAGCATTCGCCGCATCGTCCGCCTGGGCCATAGGCATATGCGCCTATATCGACGCCGCGGGCGGTGAAGGATACCGCAAGGTCAAGTCCCGCTCCCTGGAAGACTCCGGCGGCACGGCCACGAGCTACGGGTTCAGGGCCGGGCTCATTTTCGACACCTGCGTTGCCTGCGACAGCGCGTTCAGCTACAGGCTGAAGCTCGGCGGCGGCCTGTTCAGGAACGATCTCCTGACCAAGTCAAACTACAACAGCCTGCACCTGAGCAATACGTTCGCTTTCACACTGGCGAAAAACGACTACGTGAAGTTCTGGCTCGGCCCGCAGATCGGATTCCAGTACTACCGCGGCAACGGCAACCGCCTGTTCATCGGCACGGAGAATCCCAGCGCCGAGTTGTTCCTGGGCATGGGTACACCCTGGTTTTACACAGGCATCTTCAAGGAGCGGAACAGGTACAGTATCTTCGGCGCGGACGCGGGCCTGGCCTTCGGCGTGAATATCCACATCGGCGACTACGTGAGCCTGTGCCTGGACGCTGGTGTGACCTACGGGTACCGCCTCGGCACACAGAAGCGGGAGGTGATCGCGGCCATCGTCCCCTATATGCCCTTCAACAAGTACAACGACAGGATCACAGAGCACGGGATCGAGGGATACGCGTCGGTGGGAATCATGTTCCGGTTCGCGGATACCTACCAGTAACAGGCCCCATGGAAGGCCGGGGCATCGGTCCGGCCTTCCTGCTGATTCATCAACTGATTATTCAGAATCATCCCCGGCGCTCAGAATTCATAGACCCGGACGAATGTCATATTTTTTAGATTTAATTGATTTTTTTCTTGATATAACCGCTGTTTACATAGTATCTTGTTTTCAATACGTTCATCCAATCGTTCATCAAAATATTTATTTTAGACCAGTCGCATACTTCGGTGCGGTTGATTGTCCATTAGAATTCGTTAACGCCATCACCATGCCGGATTACTTAGAATAAATCACGGCGCACTCAAAGGTTCTCTCTTTTACTGGATTGTTTCAGTCAAGCATCAAGCACGGCTTAGGCGACATGCTTCAATTTTATCTCATTCGGAGGTGCACATGAAACGATACCTGTTTCCACTCTCAATCGTACTCATACTCGTAGCAGCAAACCAGCCGGATGCGAAGTTCGTGCTGTCCGATTTTCTAACGGATACATCGCGTCTCGGACTTCCGGCGCTGGTAGTTCCCGCGGACAATCCCATTACAAAGGAAAAAGTTTTGCTGGGGGAAAAGCTATTCCGGGACGAGCGGTTCAGCTCAACGGGGAAGGTCGCATGCGTCACCTGCCATCTCCCGGAGAAGGGATTTACCGACAGCCCGCTGAAGGTGTCCGAGGGCATTGATAAGCTCACAGGCACGAGGAACGCGCCCACGGCCATCAATGCCGCGTATAACACATCGCAGTTCTGGGACGGGCGGTCGCCGGACCTGGAGGATCAGGCCCTGCACCCCTTCGTGAACCCGGTCGAGATGGGGCTTGCGAACCATGACCCCATATTGAAGATCGTCCGGACCGACCCGGAATACGTGAAGCAATTCAGAAAAGTGTTCGGCGTCGAACCGTCCGGGATCACGATCCGTCACGTTGTCAAGGCGATCGCCACGTTCGAGCGAGTGATAATATCCGCGAACAGCCGGTTCGACCGCTGGCATTTCAAAGGCGAGAATACGCTGAGCGACAAAGAGATCCTGGGGTTCGACATTTTCCTCAACAAGGGGCGCTGCGTTTCCTGCCACGTGGTCGAGCACACGACCGCACTGTTCACGGACGGGAAGTTCCACAATGTCGGCACGGGCATTAACCGCGTGGCGAACGACGACATCGCGCGGCTGTCCTCCGAGTTCCTGAAGGCGAAGTACTCGAGCACGGACGTGGATCTGAAAGTGCTGGGGGATCCAAAAGCGTCGGAGCTCGGCAGGTTCGCAGTGACGCGGAACATATCCGAAGTCGGGGCCTTCAAGACCCCCACCCTCCGGGACATAACGCTGACCGCGCCCTACATGCACGACGGCTCCCTGAAGACGCTGGAGGAGGTCGTGGACCATTACAACCGCGGCGGCGCCAGCTCCGACAAAGAAAAGATAACCCACCACCTGAGCGGCGGCATCAGGCCCCTTGACCTGACCGACGACGAGAAGGCCGCGCTGGTCGCGTTCATGAAGACGCTGACCGGCAGGCAGTTTGAAAAATTTCAAAAATAAGGAGCCCGATAATGTCACGAGATATAAGCAGACGGAAATTTCTGGAACGGAGCGCGATCGGGGCCGCCATGGCGGTTCTGCCGTTAACGCTGGTCAAAGTCGCGTTCGGCGAAAAAGAGGCCGCCGGCAAGAAGACGGGCGTTGAGAAAAGCGCGAAACCGGACTTCACGTTCGCGTACATATCGGACGCTCACATCCAGCAGATAGAAGGGAACAAGTTCGTGCGCAACTGGGACCAGGGGCTTAAGCGCGCTGTGGCGGAGGCGAACCTGCTCGTGCCCAAACCTGATTTCGTCATGTTCGGAGGCGACCTGGGCCAGCTCGGCAAAAAGGCGGAGCTTGACCACGGCGCCGAGATCATGTCTGCCTGCAAATATAAAACACGCTATGTCATGGGCGAGCATGACTACTACCTCGACATGGGCGCGTACTGGGAAAAACTCTTCGGCAGGCAGTATTACAGCTTCGACCATAAAGGAGTCCACTTTGTGGTTTTAAACAGCGTCCTGACGTATGACAAGTGGATCAACAAGTGGCCTAGTGCGGAGGAACGCATGAACCAGATGGCGGGGCTGGACAACCCGAACGGCTCGCCCTTCATGGTGGGCGAGGCGCAGATGAAGTGGCTCAGGCAGGACCTCGCGAAGCTGGATAAAAACACTCCCGTTATAGTGTTTTCCCACTCGCCCCTCCAGAAAATCTACAAGGGGTGGAACTTCTGGACAGAGGAAGCAGAACAGATACAAGCCCTTCTCAAACCATTCAACAAGGTCAACGTCATATACGGCCATGTCCACCAGATCCAATATAACCAGATCGGCACCATCTCATTTAATGCGGTGATGGCGACGGCCTGGCCCTGGCCCTATCCGCAGTCATACGCGCAGGCGAAGAGCAGCCTTCCCGTCCTGACGGTCCCCATGAACCGGGCTGATCCTTTCTTCGAACGGGACGCCACCGGGTGGCAGTTCATCGATGTCTACAGCGGGAAAGTAGCCGCCAACTACATACTCCCGGACAACCAGAACCGCACGGTGCGGTACAACGAGAAAACCGGGCAACCGGAAGACATGAAGTACCAGGACAAGAGAACGATAGCGCAAGACCATTATTGATACAAGGAGTGTGGCCATGATAAAGAAAACAACGGTGATAATTTCCCTCCTGCTGCTGGTGTGCGGGTATCTCAAAGCCGATACCTTTACAAAGGAGGACGCCGCGCGGTGGCAGAAGGAGTTTGACGCGGCCGTTAAGTACGGGCGGCAGCTCTGGGAAAACTCGGCGACCTTCAAACTGGGCACCAACCAGGTCGCCTGCGCCCAGTGCCATCCGAATGCGGCCAATACGCACCCCGAAACATATCCGAAATTCCAGAAGCAGCTCGGCAGGGTCGTCGGCCTCGACGAGATGGTGAACTGGTGCATTATCAATCCCCTTGAAGGCAAGGCGCTCGCGCTTGACTCGAAGGAGATGGTCGCGATCCTTTCGTATATTCACTGGGAGCGGAGAGGGATCAAGCTGGCCCCGGGCAAACACTAGGCTCCGCCCGCATTCCCGGAGCATCGCATTGATAAAAAAACGGCGCACACTGTGCGCCGTTTTGACATTCATTTCCCGTATGCGTGCTGCCTTCTACTCGTCGTAGCACCCTATCTTTCTCGAGATAACGATCCGCTGCACTTCCGACGTGCCCTCGCCGATGGTGAGGAGCTTGTAGTCGCGGAAAAAGCGCTCGATGTTATACTCTTTCATCAGGCCGTAGCCGCCATGGAGCTGGACCGCCTCGTCCACGACGCGTCCCATCACCTCGGAGCAGTAAAGTTTGGCCATGGCCGCTTCCTTGCCGAAGGGCTTTTTTTGATCTTTAAGAAAGCAGGCCTTGTACAATAAATTGCGCGCCGCCTCGATCTCCGTGGCCATGTCGGCCAGCTTGAACGCGTTCACCTGGAACGTCGAGATCGGTTTCCCGAACTGCTTCCGCTCCTTCGCGTACTTCATCGCCAGCTCGTAGGCTCCCTGCGCACCACCCAGGCCCATGGCCGCGATGGCCAGCCGCCCGTTGTCCAGGGTCTGCAGCATCTGGTGGAAACCCTCGCCCCGCTTTCCCAGGAGGTTCTCCTCCGGCACGCGGCAGTCGTCGAAGTAGAGCTCGCCGGTGTCCGACGCGCGCCACATCATCTTCTTCGTCATCTTCTTCTGGGTATAGCCCTTCGTCCCGTTCGGGACCAGGATGCAGGAGACTTCCTTCTTGCCATCCGGCTTGGCAGCGGTGATGGCCTGCACCGTGCACACGCCGGCCATCTTGCTTGTCGAGTTCGTGATGAAGATCTTGCTGCCGTTGATGACCCACTGCCCCCCCTCGAGCTTCGCGTTCGTCTTGCTCGCGCCCGCGTCGGAGCCGGCCTCGGGCTCGGTGAGGCCGAAGGAGGCCAGTATCTCGCCCTTGCAGAGCCGCGGGAGCCACTCCTGCTTCTGCTTCTCGCTCCCGTAGTAATAGATGGGCCCTATGCCGAGGGAGTTGCCCGCTGCCACCGTGGCGCCGTGCGACCCGTCGATACGACAAATCTCCTCGACCGCGACGCAATAGGAGAGGTAGTCCATGCCGGCCCCCCCCCACTCTTCCGGAACGTAGATTCCGAAAAGGCCAAGGTCCGCCATTTTTTTCGTTATATCGTAGGAGAACTCCTCCTTCTCATCAAGCTCCTGCGCTTTCGGCTTGATCTCCTTTTCCGCGAACTCCCGGACATTGTACCGGAGCATTTTTTGTTCGTCATTAAGCCAAAAATCCATAGTTATCCTCCCAATGTTACCGCATATCTCTCGTTCTATCTTTACCGTATGGCCGCAGTGCCGTCCGCCTGTCATTGCGAGGAGCCCTGATAGGTCCGCAAGCGCTTGCGGACCTATCAGGACGGCGCTCCGTTCGCGATAACATTCCGACCGATAACCCCGCAAACGTTTGCGAGGCTAGTACGAGAACCCCCTGGGCAGCTGGTCCACCTTGGTCCCCTCGGGAACGAAGCAGAGGTCCAGGATCGTGAACGTGGGGTCCTGTCTCTTGAAGCAGGGCACGACCTTCATCCCGAATGCGGGGTCACCCACCGCAAGGTAGCTCATCAGGATCGTGCACACGCCGTCAAACTCGACATTGATGAACTTGATCGGTTTGTCCAGCAGGCTGAAAGCCCCGGAACGTTCGCACACCATGAAGGTGTGGACCTTCGCAGTTTTCTTCGCTATGTCGGTCATGTCGATCGGCGTCATCTTGCTCAGGCATTCCGGGCAATGGATCCGAAACGGCTGGAAGATGGACCCCTTGGTTTCACACTTGGGATTGTCGCACCTTGTTGCCATCAGCTTTCCCTGGCTGAGAGACTCGAAGAAGACCGATTCCCCGCCGTAGGAATGCATGTGCGTCAGCTGCCGCGGATTGGTGATCCCGATCAGCCGCCAGTTGTCGTCCGCGATGCGGATCGGCTGGCCCAGCTCGAGATGGTGAAAGTCGCCTTTTATCTTGTACTGTCCGTTCTTGACGGATACCTGTCCTATTTGGCTCATTGTAATTCCTCCTCTATGCGTCCTTTTTAATAAGATGATCTGGGTTCTGCAGAATAGTACACGTCACGTGAGAGCCGACTCCGGCGTGGCTGATGGCTAATGCCCTCTTAGCGTCTTTGACCTGGAGATCCGTCCAGTCCGCAGGCTTCTGCCGGTTGAATTTCTTCCATATCTTATCATCTCCATGCACTTCTGCCCAGCGGTTCCAGATTTGAAGGGCTATCTCGAACACCTGCATGATGCCGGTCGCGCCGACGGAGTGCATGCAACCGATGAGGCCGCCCGAGAGGTTCGAGGGAAGCCTGCCCGGCTTGCCGGTTTTCGGGTTCGTGTGGTAGCAGTCACCCGACTCGACATAGTCGCGCCCGTACCCGTAGGGCCGGATTCCGATATCCTCATACGTCTGCACATCGCTGATGGTGAAAGCGTCGTGGAGCTCGATGACATCCAGGTCCTCGGTCGGATCTTTGATGCCGACCTGGTTGTACGCGTAGTATGCCGCCATCCGCGCCGCAAGGAAGCCGGTGAAGCCCGGGTAACGCTCGCCGCCGGGGAACTTCTTCGCCAGGTCCTTGTACTGGTCCGCAGACTCATTCGGGAGGAGCGGTATCTCCATGTCGCGCCGGTCGGCCGGACGCAGGGTGTGCGATCCCGCGGTGACCCATATCCGGAGCGGCTTGTTCTTCGTGTTCTTGGTCAGCTTCATCGCCGTCGCCTCATCGCAGATGATCGCGCAGGCAGCGCCGACGCTCATGACGCAGCAGTCAAGCGCCCGCAGCGGATAGGCCACCACCGGCGAGTTCAGAACGTCCTCCACCGTGATCTTCATCGGAGCCTGCGCGTACGGGTTCATGCGCGCGTACCCGTGGTGCTTCACGGAAATCTCGGCCAGCGTGCGGCGGAAGGACTCCTCCTCCTTGCCGAACACTTTCCAGTACTTCTGCGCCATGACGGCGTAGTACCCGGTGTAGATGTGGCCCAGGGGTCCTTCCCAGTCCTTGTCCGCAGCGCAGGAGATGTAGAAGTTTCCCTCATCCGTGGGAACCTCGTCCATCCGTTCCCAGCCCATTGCCAGGACGCAGTCGGAGTAACCGGAGGCAACCGCTTTCACGGCCTCCCACAGGGTGGAGCCGCCGGTTGCGCCGCCGGTCTTCACGCCGATGTTGCCCAGCGGGTCGAGACCGAGCCGGTCGTGTATGACGGACTCGCCCAGCAGCTGATCGCCGAAGTGGTCGGCGAAGTGGCCATAGTAGCAAGTGTGAATGTAACTCTTGAGCTCGGCCGGGGACAGGTTGATCATCTCCGCCGCCTGCACGAGCGCATCGACGCAGAGCTCTTCCGTACGCTTGTCCGGAAACGCCCTGTCGAACTTTGACTGTCCGGCTGTAACAAGGTACACCGGCCTCATCAATTTGGGAATTGCCAATTGTTTGTCGCTGAATTTAATCATAAACCAAACACCTCTTTTTATTAAAATCTTATGTGAAACTTATTATTACTTCATGCAAACGGGGCCATGTGCCCCCGCCTACAATGTTCCCATCCATGCCACAACCGAGTTCCCTGCGCTCATGCCGATGATCCTCTGGCGGGCCGGGTTTGACCAGTAATGGATCGCATCGCCTTCGGCCAGTGGTATCCGTTCCTCGCCCAGCTCAAGCTCGACCTTCCCCCTGAGTACGCACAGGAGCTCCTGGCTGTTCCGTATGTTCTTCCGGACCGGTATTGACGTGCCTTTCTTGAGGGTGAGTATGGCCGTATCGACGACGGTCCGGTTGTCCGGAGAGAAAAAACGCTTCGTGGCAAATCCCGAATGCGGAATATCGATTTCCGTCCAGTCCCCCTTCCGTATCACCACGAACCGGTCCTGCTTTTCCACCTGGTTCAGCACGTCTCCCGCGTTGATGCCGATGGCGCCGCAGATGTTACGGAGCGTTTCGACCGAGGGCGAGTTGACGTTGTTCTCGATCTGGCTCAGGAACCCCTCGGAAATTCCCGCCCGCTCGGCCACTTCCTTCATGGTCAGCTTGAGCTCTTTCCTTCGTTTTCTGATTATTGACCCGAGGTTCATCCCGCCGTCCCCGAACCGGCCCGGATACACGCACCGGCCATCGTTTTGTAAATAGTTGCCATTGTATATATTTAGTAATTGTTAATATTTACAATAGATAAATATTTACTATTTACGTCAAGCACAAATGCGGAATATTATTAAAACTTGCAGATTTTTTTTGAGAAGAATAAGTTTGTTATATATATTAGCGGGAACAGCACAACGACCTCATCTCCAAATCCCCCTTCTCCCCGCAGGAGAAGGGGGATGCCCATTGTCCTCCCCCCTCTCACCGTGGGAGGGGTTCCCGCCAGGAGGTCGCAACGCCGATCGCGGACAGGATGTCCCAAAAGCGATCGGCGCGGGACAGAGGGGGGCGAGGTGAATTCCGGTCTTCAGCGTTAGATGAAGATGCTATCCTACCCGATTTTCGGCGGCGGGATGACGAGACCTTCGCCCACGCCCACGGTTTCTCCCTTCTGGTTCGTCCAGGTCAGCTTCATCTTTATCCATTTCCTTTCCGGAAGCTTCTCAACGACTTCGGTGGTAGCCGTTATCGTGTCTCCGATATAGGTAGGGGCCTTGAAACGCGTCTTGATCTCGAGGGCCACGGTTCCCAGGCCGGGAAGCTGCGTTCCCCATACCGGGGCGATGAGGCTGTGCGGGATCCCGCCGTGCGCGATCCGTGTCTTGAAAGGGGTTTTTTTCGCGAATTCCTCGTTCATGTGCATCGGGTTGAAGTCCCCGGTGATCGCCGCGAACAGCGCGATATCGGTTTCAGTAACAGTTTTCGAGAACGACGCCTTGTCGCCCACATTGATTTCGTCATACGATTTGCCCAGTTGATAATCCATGGTTGTCTCCTTTATATTATTGAATCTTCCGATAGGTCCGCCCCGATAAAATCGGGGCGGACCTATCGCATGCGTGATTATTTCCCGCCGTACTTCCTGATCAGGTCCTTGGCGATGAGGATTCTCTGTATCTCGGACGTGCCCTCCCCGATCTCGCCGAGCTTGGCGTCCCGGTAGAGCCGCTCCACCGGGAACTCCCTGATGTAGCCGTATCCGCCATGGACCTGCACTGCCATGCTGGAGATCTGGGTCGCTGCCTCGGAGGCCCACACCTTCGCAACCGAAGCCAGTATCGCCGCCTCGGGGTTTTTCGTCTGCTTGGCCCATGCCGCCTGGTGGATCAGAAGGCGCGCTACGTCTGACATGATCATCATGTCCGCGAGCTTGAAGGATACCTCCTGGTACCGGTTGATCGGCTTGCCGAATGCCTTGCGCTCCTTGGAATACTTGTTGGCCTGGTCGAGGCACTGGGCCGCGATGCCCAGGCAGACCGTGGCCATCCCGATCCTGCCGTACTCGAGGGTCTGCATGGCCTGGATGAAGCCCGCGCCGACTTTGCCGAGTACCGCGCTCTCTGCTACCTCGCAGTCTTCAAATATTAATTCGGCTGTGGGCGATCCGCGGAAGCCCATCTTGTCAAAAGGCTTGCTCACCGAAAACCCCTTGGTGCCCTTATCAACCAGAAAGCAGGTGACGCCCGCGCCGGGTCCCTTCTCGCGGTCGTTGTAGGCGAAGACGAGTGCCACGTCCGCGATGGTCGCATTCGTGATGAAGGTCTTGGTCCCGTTGATAACCCACGAGTCTCCCTTCTTGACGGCATTCGTCTTGATGGCGGCGGCGTCGCTGCCCGCCTCGGGCTCGGTCAGGCCGAAGCAGCCGATGATCTCTCCCTTGATGATGCCGGGAAGGTATTTCTTCTTCTGCTCGTCCGTGCCGAAGAGCCTGACCGGCACGCCAAAAAGGCCGCACGAGGCGCCGCACGAGAGAAAGGTCGAGGCGCAGGCCTTGGCCACCTCTTCGCCGGCTATGGCCTGGCCGATGAGCTCCACGTCGGTCCCGCCGTACGCCTCCTCGTGGCCCATGCCGAGATAACCGATGTCGGCGAGCTTCTTGATGTTCTCCTTGATGAGCTTGTTAACATCGTCGTGGGATGCCTGGTCGAGCATCTGCGCGCGCGGCTCGATCTCCTTGCTGCAGAACTTCGCAAAGTTTTCTTTTATCGATATCTGGTCAGGTGTCATATCGTAGTTCATAATGTCATTCTCCTGTCTGATGTATGGTTGTCCTGTTCCCGGCCCTTGCCTAGAACATGCTTAATATCCGGGAAATAATAAACCGCTGTATCTCGGAAGTCCCGCCGCCGATCTGACCCAGCTTGGCGTCCCTGAGAAACCGCTCGATTGGATAATCATGGATGAAGCCGTAGCCTCCGAAGACCTGGACCGCCTCGCTGGCCGCTTTCATGCCCCAATCGCCGACTATCGCCTTCGCTATGGACGTGTGCATATGGTTGAGGGGCTTGCCCGTGTCCTTGTCGTGGGCGACGCGGTACACCGCCATCCGGGCCGCTTCCTTGATGATCTTCAGTTCTGCAAGCTTGTGCTGGATTGCCTGGAACTGGTTGATCGGCTTTTCAAACTGGACCCGCTCCTGCGAATATTTGGTGCATTCCTCTATGGCAAACTGCATACCTCCCACGAAGGGCGCCAGGAGCGCGCTCCGGTCCCAGGAGAGTGTTTCGTGCGTGTATCCCATACCCTTGCCCACTTCTCCGAGCAGGTTCTCCTCGGGTACTTCACAATTGTCAAGGAACACTTCGGATGTGGTGGACGCCCGCACACCCATCTTGTGAAAGGGCTCACCCGTGGAAAAACCCTTGAAATCCTTCTCGACAATGAATGCGGTTATACCGTTCTGCTTCAGCTTCCTGTCGATGGTTGCATACACGACGCACACGTCGCACACCGGCGCGTTGGTAATGAAGGTCTTAGACCCGTTGAGGATCCACTTGTCCCCCTTTTTTACCGCCGATGTCTGCAGCGACCCGGCGTCCGACCCGGCGCCCGGTTCGGTGAGGCCCATACACCCGATCCACTCGCCGCTGGCCAGCTTCGGTATGTATTTCTTCTTCTGCGCGTCGTTCCCGTGCTTGTACAGAGTGTCCGTGCAGAGGTAGGTGTGCGCGCCCAGCGCAAGCAGGTGTCCCTGGTCTACACCGGCATGGCCGAGGGCCTCGCCCGAAAGACAGCAGGTGACGACGTCGGCGCCCGAACCGCCCAGTTCCTCGGGGAACGGAAGGCCCAGTAGCCCCATCCCGCCCAGCTTGCTCCATACTTCCCGGGAAAATTCCGATTTCAAATCGGCCTGCTCGACGAGTGGCGTGATTTCTTTTTTAGCGTATCGATACACGGTGTCTCGAAACATCATTTGTTCTTCAGTATACCCGAATTCCATGGGTTCCTCCTGTAATGATCTATTAATCTGGAGAGGATTCTCTCTCCCCTTTTATCGTTATCAGCGCGGAATCTTCCACCGCCCTGGTCCGTCTCTTTTCGGTTGAACGCTCAACCAACTTTATACAACAGCATTTCCCTCATCTGCAATCCGATCACCAGATCGGCCGCTGCCCATCCTCGTCCGGGGCCCCTACTTCTTCTTGGTGACCAGGTCGTTAACGTGCTTCATCAGCTTCTTCGCGTAATCCTCATAATCAAACGCGTTTGTGTCTATGACGTACTGTATGATCATGCCCTGGATGATCGATATGATCACTGCAGAGGTATAATCGACGTCCATTTTCATGAACACGCCCTTCTCGATACCCTCTCTGAGTATCTTGCTGATCTCGTCCCGGTAGCTCTTGAACAGCTTGGTGTTGGCCCTCTTCATCCGGTCGTTCTTGTTTACCTGCGTCCAGAAATCGATAACGATATAGAAGTAGTCTTTCTCATCCCTGACCAGGTTGAAGGCCTGGTGCATGAAAATGTTCAGCTTCTCCTTCGGGTCATCGGACGCGCTGATGGCCTTGTTCAGGACGACCAGCATGTTCCTGTTGATCTCTTTTAAGAGATTCAGAAGCAAGTCTTCCTTGTTCTTGAAATAATAGTGGACCAGGCCAGTTGACAGACCTGCCTCGCGGGCAATGTCCCGTATGGTGAAGTCGTAATACCCTTTCTGCCCTACGACCTTATAGGCGGCCCTGGTCAGCTGGGCCCGCCTCAAATTAATGATATCGCTCTTGCTTCTCTCGTTCATATCTGAAACTTCTCCACATTGGTTTCTGCCGTCCGCCCGTCAGCCAAACCCCGCAGCCAGGCGTCACCCCCCCGCAACTGTAATCCCGATTCCGGAAAACAAGCCTTCGTGCTCCCGCCACTCACCGGCGGGCACCCACCGGTCATGCTGGCCTGACGAGAACCCTTCCAGGAAACGCTTCTCCTCGTTCGGCCGTGTTCCGCCGATGAGTATCTTCGGCCCCGCGATGTTGCCGGTGCGGAACGGGTCGATGAGAATGAAGCCGATATCATCATGTTCGAACCGGCCCCGGTTTTTGCTAATAACCTCATGTATGTTCCCGCACACGCCGGCCAGCGTGTTCCCTGCAAAGGCCTGCGACACGCCCGTGATGAGCTCCTGCCGCAGGCAGAACCTGAAAAGGTCTCCGAATCCGTCGGATGTGATGACGACCCTGACATCCGGGTCCTCGAACCGGTGCTCTGAAACCTCCGGTATCCCCAGGCTCCTTCCCGCGAAATTCATGTCGGGGCCGGTCTGGTACAGCAGTGACCCGTCGGTCGAGTTCAATACGGTTACCACGCTGTCGCCCCCATGGACTATGATCATGCCCCTGCCCTCACCCTCCCGGCCCAGCGCAACGCAGCTGAACGTCGTCTTGTGCTGGTACTTCTGCGCGGCGTAGACATCATCGTTGACAAGGTCCTTCCATCCGCCGGCAGAATCCGGGGTTCCCCTCAGGGTGAGAGCTTCCGATAATCGATTTAAAAGATCCCTCGATGCCCAGGGAAACCGCTCCGTTGCGTCCGCAATCGCAAACACCCCGCGGTTGAAATCGAAATACAGGCAATCGCCGTTCCCGTATCCGCTCCGTATCTTGTCGGTCCCCGTTATGATGCTGCCGCAGACCGCGTTGCCGCATTTCACAGTGCGAAGCGATGCGTTTATCTCGATCTCCCCGGTCTCCTTCATTAATATCAGTCTATGACTTTGAAGTATTCGATGTCACGTATGCTCCCTTTTCTCTCCTTCGAAAAAACCGGCTCCACGCGGGCGCCCACCCTGATCTTCTTCTCGTCCTCGACGCTGATGTAATGCTGGAACAGCGTATCCGCGCCGTCGAGCTTGATGAAACCATAGCCGTAAGGCACCGGCTTCTGGTGGCCCGTCTCCGGGTCGATGAACGCGAACCGGAGGATGGTGAAGGTCCCGATGACTCCCTTCGGCCCCACCTCGACCCAGTCGTTCATCTCCACGAAACACTCTCCGCACACGCCGCGCGGCGGGATATAGACCTTCTTGCACTTCGGGCATTTCACCGCCATGATACGCCGGTTGTCCCGCAACTCGGTGAAAAACCTGCTTCCGTACATGCCGACCGCATACTTGAAGGGCTGCACGGCATCACCCGATTCGATGATTATGTTGTCCTTTTCGGCCATTGTCGTCCTCCTGTTGTCAGTTCGGCTTTTTCTTGCCGTGCAGAATCATGTCCGTCCACCAGCACCCGCCGAAGCCGCTACTGAACGCGAAATTAACGTCCGGGACCTGGCGGCCTTCCGCCTTGCCCATCACCTGCATCGCCGCTTCCGCGCAGCGGATAAGCCCGGTCGCACCGATCGGGTTGGTCGCGATGACCCCGCCCGACGGGTTGATGGGGAGTTCGCCGCCCATGTCGGTATTGCCGTCCCAGATGTACTGCGGCGCCTCGCCCGGACCCACGACCCCCATGTCCTCGATCCATATGAGCCCGCCGAACGAATAGGGCTGGTACAGCTCGATCACGTCAAGCTCCTTGCGCGGCTCCCTGATGCCCGCCTTCTTGAACATCTCCTGCGATCCCTCGCGCATGCTGGTGAGGCGGCCGTAATCCGCGTCGCCCAGGTACGAGTAACTGTGCCGCACCGCCGTCCCCCATATCCAGTCCGGCTTGGGGCAGATCTTCTCCGCGACGTCTTCGCTCGCCATGATCACTGCACAGGCCCCGTCGGTCCGGGGACAGACGTCCAGCAGGTGTATCGGGTCGGCCAGCATCGGGGAAGCGAGCACCTCCTCGAGGGTGACTTCCTTGCGGAGCTGCGCGTGCGGGTTGTTCATCGCGTGCTTCCGGTCGCGCACCGAGACCCGGGCGCCGTCCCGGTCGGTCGCGCCGTACCGCGCTATGTATGCCTGCGCCTCGGCCGCAAGGCCGGAGATCGCACCGGCGAACACCTGGCGGTCCCATATCGGATCGAAAGCCGTGGTGATTGCTCCCGTGGTGTCGGACTCGGAGTTTTTCTCCCACCCGATTATCAGCACCCGGTCGAACATGCCGGAGCCGACCAGGTGGTATCCGCCAATCGCCACGGTGCACCCTGTCGTACCGCCCGTTGTCAGCTTTATGATCGGCTTCATCGTCCCGCCCGAGCCGTCAACGCTCCAGCAGTCGACATAGTTGATCCCCTCGAAATGGTCCATGTTGCCGATGACGATCGCGTCAATGTCCTTCATCTTCAGGTCGGCATCCTGAAGGGCCCGCATGACGGCCTCGTTGATCAGCTCCTGGCCGTTCACGTCGGGGCGATGGCTTTTATGGAAGGTCTGTCCCGTTCCTACTATTGCAACTCGTTTGGCCATGATATTCCTCCTACTTGTCCTTGCCCATAATCCACACGCAGTGCGACTGGCCGCCAAGGCCGTTCACGCCGTGGACCAGGCCAGTCTTCGCCTTTATGACCTGGAAGCCGCCCGCGTCGCCCCGGATCTGCCGGGCAACCGCCGCCATGCCGTAGAGGCCGGCGGCTATGACCGGGTGCCCGGAGAGAAGTCCCCCGGACGCGTTCACCGGCAGCCTGCCGTCCATGTTGAATTCGCCCTTCTCGAGCAGCTTTCCGGCGGTGGCGTCGTCCGCGAGCCCCATCTCCTCGAGCCACATGAGCTCCTGGTACGTGAAGGCATCGTATACTTCCGCCACATCGATCTCTTTTTTCGGGTCCGTTATCCCCGCCATGGCGTACGCTTTCTTCGCCGCCTCGGTGAGCGATTTCGCGCGGGAGATGTCCCGGTCGCCGAAGAAAAAGCTGTCGGCACAGAAGGAGACTCCCTTCAGCCAGACCGGTTTCTGTTTGAACTTCGATGCAACCGATTCGTGCGCTATGATGACCGCCGCGCACCCATCCGACACGGGCGAGCAGTCCAGCTTGTGGAGCGGGTCCGCAATCATCTCGGATTTCAGCACATCGCTGACGGTGAGCTTCATGGGGAGCTGGGCAAGCGGGTTCTTCAGCGCATTGCCGTGGTTCTTCACCGACACCATCGCCATCTGCTCCGGCGTTGTCCCGGTACGGTGCATGTACGCGTTCGCCTGCATCGCGCACGCGGTGACCATGTCCATGCCCAGTCCCCGCTCGTAGATCGGATCAAAGGCAGAGTTGGTGATGAGGCTCGACACGCTCTGCGAGCCCTTGGAATGGCCCGTCACCAGGGTCGTCTTGTACGAGCCCGAAAGGCTCCTTGTCATGCCGTAAAAAGCGCCGTAGGTGCCGTCACCCTCGACGCAGGAAACGTTCTTGTGCGCTGCGCCGCTGGCGTCTCCCACGGCCATGCAGGAGATAGTCCTGCCGTCCCAGAAGTCGCTCGACGTGGTGACGACATTGTCGATGTCGTCGATGGTCATGCCCGCATCGTCAAGGGCCTTGTTCACGGCCTCCCATGCCATGTCGGCAAAGGTGTCCCGTACCTTGTTCTTCTCTATCTTCGTCATTCCGACGCCGATTATCGCTGCTCTGTCCATATCTGCGCTCCTTGTCATTTATATCCCAAAACCTACATCCATGTAGTTTTGGGATAACGGCTTTCGAAAGCAAAGCTCCCGAAAGCCTTCATTTTCCTCAGCACTGCTTCGGAAAATGGCGGTACTTCCTGTACCGCAGCGAGCGCGTCCCGTTACGGGACACGCTCTTTACACCGGTTTGAAATGCGAGATGTCGCGGATGGTGGCCTTCCGCTCTTCTGGGAAGACCGCTTTCACGCGCATGCCGATTTTTACGTCTTCCGGCTTCACTTCGTCAAGGTAATGAAGCAGGGCCGTGTCAGCTCCCTCTAGCTTGATCAGCGCCCATATGACCGGGACCTTTTTATCGCCGGGGATCGACGCGAACTGGCGGCGCGCCACCGTAAAGGCAAGCACCGTCCCCTCATCGGAAACATTCACCCATTCCGTGTTCTCGGTGAAGCAGGTCGGGCACGACTTCCGGGGCGGAAGAAACGTTTTCTTGCACGTTCCGCATCGGGTGGCGATGATTTTCTTCTCATCCCTGAGCGAGATAAAGAACCTGGAGGCGGTATCACCGGCCCACCATGAATAGGGTACGTTTATCTTGCTATTATACACCATCGGTTCAATGCCTTTGAATTGATCGGCCATGATTGCTCTCCTTTGTAATATTACCTCATCCCGCCTCCGGCCTGCGGCCACCTCCCCCGCGTTCGGGGGAGGATGGGCGGGGGCCGGGGCCTATCTCCCTATGATATACCGGTGCGGGTCTACCTCTTCGCGGAGGATCCGCAGCTCGTCCGCGTGCGGGGGATCGGTATCGACAAGCTTTTCCGCCCACTTCAACTCGAACCCGCAGTTGTCCTGTATGTCCTTCCGGCTGTAGCCCGGGTTAACGTTCAGCACCTTCATCCACTTGGTCTCCTCGTCGAAACCCATGATCGCCATGTTGGTGATGATCCTGTAGGGGCCGGTGCCCTTGGGCAGGCCCGCCTCGTAGCGGGAGTTGCCGCCCTGCAGGTAGCCAGGCGAGGTGATGAAGTTGATCTTTTCCGTGAAACGCTTCGCGTCCTGCGGCGTCATCATCATCGTCCGCCAGCAGAGGCTCGCCAGGTCGTTCGCCCCGCCCGATCCCGGGAAGCGGACCTTGGGCTTCGCGTGGTCGTCGCCGATCATGGTCGAGTTGATGTTCCCGTACATGTCGATCTGCGCGCCGCCCAGGAAGGTATAGTCCACCATCCCGCGCTGGCAGGTCTCCATGATGTCGGGCATGGAGCTGGCCAGGATCGCGCGGTGAAAGGTCCGCGAATCGCCCACCGATATCGGCATCGAGGGGAGGATCGGCGCGACGCCGCCCGCCTCGAACATGATCGTGAGGTTGGGTGAGTGCGTTTTCTGCGCGAGCATGGCGGCCGCGCAGGGCGCGCCGGTGCCCACGACGACGGTGGCCCCGTCCTCGAGATTGCGCGCGGCAACGCATATCATTAATTCCATCGGATTGTAGTCTGCCATTTCTCTCCTCCTTATTTCTTGTCAATCAGGTGCTCGATGGCGCGCAGCTTGAGGATCTTCTCAATGCCGCCGTTCAGCTCCAGGTATTCGTTGAAATTTTTCGTGTCCAGCACCTGCTTCTTGAAGAATTTTTCAAATTCCGCCGGGTCCTTCTCGATGTTCAGCCACTGCTTCAGGTATTCCTCGTCCGAGAAATACTCGTAGGGCATGTTGCCCGGGTAGCTGCCGTAGGGCACCTCGACGACCGCGTCGACGCACCAGAAGGGAATAAAGGTCGCATGCGGCTGGCGCCTGATCTCCTCGTTCGGGATGAGCTTCTCGGTGGTGAGGACCACCCGCCTGGACGCCTTGGCCAGGTCCTGGTCGGACACCGAGGCGCCGTACACGTGCGCGTTCCCGTAGACGTCGCACTCGTGCACGTGAATGGCGGCAAAATCCGGGTAGAGCGCCGGATGCGCCACATACTTCTGCCCGGTGAAGGGACAGAGGATCTCCTTGTCCGCGCTGTACTTGAAGGTATCGGTGCCGAGGATGTTCCGCGCCGGCAGGAAGGAGAGGCCCATGGCCGCCGCCTTGATCCGCCATGACAGCGTCGCGTTGGTCCATTCCGTCAGCTTGATTTTACCGCTCTCGACAGCACGGCGCGAGCTGGGTGAAAGGCCCCGCGCCTCGAGGCCGATGATGTAGGCTATGTCCAGCCGATCGATGCATTCCCCCGCTATCAGGATCTGCATGTCATGCGTTGCCGTATGGCCCGCGAAGGCCAGGTTTTTCTTTTTCTGGCGAACGATCTCGTGCAAGATCGCCGTGGGTATCCTGTTTGCCCCGAATCCGCCGATCGCGAGGTAATCGCCGTCATGGAGTAGGTTCTTTACCGCTTCCTGCGCGGTGGTGACCTTGTTCACCATGGCGCGGGACTTGTGCCTGAAAAACTCCCTGGCCCTGTCGGCATCGGGATCGGCAAAAAGCTCGTTCTGTCCCTGTTTCAATTCAACTGCCTTGTTCATACTGATGCTCCTTTCTCGATGTATCTTTGCTGGACCGTCATCCGGTCGTTGTTTCCGTTACTGCTTGTACAGCTCGTCGACCGCCTCTTTATCGTACATCTGGTCGATGAGCTCCCCGTACTTCTGGTGAACCACTTTCCTCTTGACCTTGAGCGAGGGCGTGAGCTCGCCACCGTCCTGTGAAAACTCCGACTTGACGACCCTCCACTGCTTGATCCCCTCGTACTTGGCAAGATGCGTGTTCCGCTCGTCAACGTGCTTCTGCACGATCGCCAGAAACCTGGGATCGTCGAGAAGGTCCATCGGCTTGCCGTAGGGGATGCCCTCCTGCTTCGCGAGCCGCTCCGCCTCGTCCGGGTTGATGTTGCACAGGCCGGAGAGGTACTTCTTCTTTTCCCCGATCACGATGAACTGCGTGAAGAGCGGGTCGGACTTGAACAGGCCCTCTATCTTTTGCGGCGCGACGTTCTTCCCGCCCGAGGTTATGATGAGGTCCTTCTTCCTGTCGGTGATAAGGAGGTTGCCCTCGTCATCGAACATGCCGATGTCGCCGGACATGAAATAGCCGTCCTCGGTGAATGCCTCTTTCGTCTCGTCCGGGAGCTTCCAGTAGCCCTTGATCACGTTACCGCCTTTCAGCAGTATCTCGCCGTCGTCCGCGATCTTGATCTCCTGTCCCGGGATCGGCTTGCCCGTGGTCCCGATCCGGTAGTCGGCAAGTGACTGCATGGTGGCCGGGGCGGTCGATTCGGTCATGCCGTAGCCCTGAATGACGGTAATGCCCGCCGCGTTGAAGAAGCGAATGATCTCCTCCGCCGTCGGCGCGCCCGACGCCGTCATCCAGGTCACGCGACCGCCCAGCTTATCCTGCAGCTTCTTGAAGATCATGGCGTACGCAATTTTGTATTTGATAGTAAGCCAGAATGGTATGCTCCTGTGCATTTCGCGGCGCTTGCTGATCTTGTTCCCGACTTTCTGGCCCCACGCGAAGACCTTCTGCTTGAAGGGAGACTGTTCCTTCACCTGCGCCATGATCTTCTGGTAGACCTTCTCGCACACGCGGGGGACGGCTAGTATCATGGTGGGCCGCTTCTCCTCGAAGTCGGCCAGAAGGGTATCGATGCTCTCGGCGTAGGATGCGGTGATGCCGCAGTACATGCCGTAGAAGTGACCGGCGATCCGCTCGAACACGTGGGAGAGCGGCAGGAACGGAACGGTGCAGTCCTTGTCCGAGGCGAAATGCGGCCGTATCGCGTCAAGCGACTGGACGACCCAGAAGATATTTCCGTGGGAAATCATCGCGCCCTTGGGGAGCCCGGTGGTGCCGGAGGTGTATACGAGGGTCGCCAGGTCGTCCGGTGTTACCTCGGACGCCAGCTTCTCGAAAAGAGCAGGGTCCTCGATGTGCTTTTTCCGTCCCAGCTCCATGAGTTCGGTGAAGGTGATGACTTTCGGGTTCGATTTGTCCGCGTCCGCATCTTCCATGACCACGATCTTCTCGAGGTCGGGACACTTATGCGCGATTTCGAGGACCTTCTTCATCTGGTTCTTATTTTCAGGTATGATGACTTTTGAGCCGGAGTTCTGGAGGATGTATTCTATTTCCTCGGCAACCAGCGTGGGATACACGGGTATGACGACGCCGCCGATTCCCAGCGCGCCCATGTCGGAGTAGAGCCATTCGAGCCTGTTCTCCGACAGAAGGGCGACCATCTGTCCTTTCCTGATGCCCAGCGAATACAGGCCGAGCCCCGTTGCGCGTGCGCGCTCATAGTACTCGTTCCATGAAGCGCTCTGCCATTTCCCGCCAAGCTTCTTCTCTATAGCGATCCTGTCCCCGTACTTCTTAACACGATTGCGAAAAACATCATTTACCGTCTTTTCCATTCCTACCATTGCCGAGTCCCCCGTTTATCTGTAATATGTTGCTCATCTCATCTGTCATCCCGAACCCCGGAGGGGTGAGGGATCTTTCCCTATGCTCCGGGAAAGATTTCTTAGTCGCCTCGCTCCTTCGAAACGACAGAGCCAGAACAAGTCTATTTCCCCTTAAAAACCGGCCTCCGCTTTTCTAAAAATGCCGCAATCCCCTCTTTCTTGTCCTCGCTCTCCGCAAGTCCTCCAAAGAGCCTGCTCTCAAGCTTGAGCCCGTCCGCCAGGGACATGCTCCCGCCGACCAGGACTGCCTCGATGACGGCGCTGACCGCGAGCTGCCCTTTAAAGGAAAGCTCCTTCGCGAACTTCATGGTCTCGTCCAGAACAATGGCGTGCGGGATCACCCTGTTGACCAGACCGATACGATCGCATTCGGCCGCCGGCAGAAATTTACCGGTAAGCATGATCTCCATCGCCCGCGCCGGCCCCAGTAACCGCGCCGCGCGCTGGGTGCCGCCGAACGCCGGCATGATGCCCAGCAGTATCTCCGGCAGGCCCATCTGTGCCTGGTCGCTTATAAAACGCATGTGGCAGGCCATGGCCAGCTCGGTCCCGCCGCCCAGGCAGAGCCCGTTTATCGCCGCTATGACCGGCTTCCTCAGGTTTTCTATAAGGTTGATGATGCCCTGGGCCTCGGAGGTGAGCGCCTCGCCCTTCTCCCGGGTGTCGACTTCCCTGACCTTGTTGACGTCGGCGCCCACGATAAAGGTGGCTCCCTCGCCGGTTATGACCACGACCTTGACGGCATCGTCCGCGGCGAGCTTTTTCATCGAGCTCTCCAGCTGACGCATTGTGGGCTCATCCAGCGCGTTCATCGGCGGGTTGTTGATTTTCATGAGGGCAACGCCCCGCTCGTTCACTTCATAATAGCATTTGTCGGCCATTGAACATACTCCTTACTATCGATGACCTCACCCGCGCTCCGCGCACCCTCTCCCCATGGGAGAGGGTTTCTTCGGGACGGAGCCCCCTCTTATACTCCCCCTCTTCTGTGGGGAGAGGGGGGCCGGGGGGTGAGGTTACTTCTTCTTAAGACCCATTATCGCGCGCGCTTCATCCGGCGTTGCAATCGGCCGGCCGAGGCATTCGCACATCCGTGCGGCCACTTCAACGAGCTCGTAGCTTCCCTTGGCCAGCTCGCCGTTCGGCATGCGGATGTTGTCCTCGAGGCCGACCCTCATGTGACCGCCCAGGAGACAGGACTGCATGATGGCCGGGAACTCGTCGCTGCCAACGCCGCAGGTGGTGAAGTTTGCTTTCGCTGGGATCGCGTTCATCAGGGCTATGAAGGCATCCGCCCTGAACGCCTGTCCGCCGGCAACGCCCCACACGAAGTTGAAGTTCATCGGATCGGTAAAGAAGCCCTGTTTGGCCATCAGCATGGTATTGTCGAGGCCGCCCATGTCGTACACTTCAATCTCGGGCTTTACGCCGTTCTCTTCCATGGCCTTGCCGAAATCCTGCAGCATGGTGAAGGTGTTCTCGAACACGAAGTCTATGAATATCTTACCGGTCTTCCGGTCGATGATGCTGAAGTTCATGGTGTTGGTGTTGAGGGACGCCATCTCCGGCTTGATCGCCACGATCTGCGAAATCCGCTGTTCCGCCGTCTTGCCCATACCGACCGCCGAGCTCAGGTTCACGATCAGCTCGGGGCACTTCTGCTTGATGGCGTCATGGGTCTCGCGGATTCGGTCATGCTCGTGGGTCGCGAACCCGTTGTCCATGCGGGCATGCACGTGCACCATGGCCGCTCCGGCCTTGTAGCACTTGTACGCTTCTTCCGCAAACTCGGCGGGCGTATACGGCACGTTCGGATTCTGGTTCTTCATTGTGGCGGCGCCTGTCAGCGCTGCAGTGAGAATTGCTGGTTTTGACATGTCAGGTTTCCCCCCTTTCCGTTTTTCTTGAGTTTCGGGCTCGTCTGACGGAACCCATTGTTTCCTTGCCTTGTTGCGCTCGTGGACCGAAAGCGTCGCGGCCGCGGGCTTGAAATGATCTATGTCAAGGATGGTGCTCGTCGTTTTCTCGGCGAACACGGCCTCGACCTTCATCCCGATCTTCACGTTCTCGATCGGGCACTCCTCGACGATATGCATGAAGGGCGTGTCCGCCCCTTCCAGCTTGATCAGCGCCAGCACGAAGGGCGCCTTCCGCGGCAGGTGCTTGTCGTCGTACCGCACCACCGTGAAATTTGTCACCTTCCCTTCCGTGCCGACATCCACCCAGTTATCACGGATGTCGGTGAAGTCCTTGTCGCACACCTGCCGCGGGGGCAGGTAGACAATGCCGCAGGTCGGACACTTCACTCCCATGATCTTCTTCTGGTCCCGGATCGTCGTAATAAACTTGCTGCCGACACGCCCGGCGAAGTAAGAATAAGGGAGCGCCATCTTACCTTCAACGACATAGCTGTCTTCAAATCCTTTCATCTGCTTTGTTGTCATATCCCTGCTCCTTACTCATCGATCTCGAAGTATTTGATGTCCCAGATATCGCCGATCCGGTTTTCCTCCCACACGGGACGGACGCGCGTTCCCTTCTTTTCATTCCAGCCCATCTGGATCTTTTCTATCTGATCCCTCCGTATGAAATGCGGCAGTGTTTCATTTCCTTTGCAGCCGTCGAGCAGGACGTTGATCCCGCCGTACGGGGTTTCGCGCGCAATGCCTGTCAGCGGGTCGGGCATGGCGTAATAGACAATGTCCATGTAGCGGACCTCGCCCTTGGGTCCAACCTCCAGAAAATCACCCGCACGCACGCGGCACTCTGCGCATACTTCCCGCGGGGGCAGCTGAATGCGTCCGCACTTGGTACATTTGTTCCCGAATATCTTTTTATCCTTCAGCCCCTTGAGAAATTTGCCCATGACGGGGCCGGTTGCGTACTTCTGGTTTACCGATATCGTCTTCTTAAGTACCAGGAGTTCCTGCTCCGGAACGCTGCTTCCAACCGGGTCCTTGTACTTATCGAAGAGGACCGGCCATTTCGTCTGCATCATGTTGATGTCGCCCTTGGCCGAGGCCCTACCGGCCGCGAGCAGGCTCTGCGCGTCGATTTTTCCAAGGATGAAATCGACATAGTCCTTGGCATCGTTGAATTCGAGAGTCACGCTCGGTTTCCCCTCGATCGTTTCCGTGACCGAACATTCCTTATTCCTGATGAAGACGGTCCACTTACCGCCGTCCGGTCCGCCGAGATCGAACGCGAAGGAAGCGTCAACACCTTCCGACTCGCCGGCCTTAAAGCGCGGAACCACCGTCGCGAACATATCAACGAGATATTCCTTCGTAGACATTTCTTTTTTCGCGATGACGAACTTGCGAAAGAGCTTGCCGGTCTTCCCGAAGGCGGCCATGTCGCCGTCGACCTTGACCTTGCCGCCCATGAAGGCGTTCGTCGCATCGACCTTGCCGGTGTTCACTCCGACAAAGGTCTCACCGTCCGCCTTCATGACAGACACGCAATTCGACAGGTCGTCGGTCTTCTCGATTTTCATCACATTATTGTTTACAGTCAGTTTCCACTTCCCCTCGTCCTTGATGTCATATCCGAAAACGGCATCGACTCCCTTGGCTCCATCGGGACGGAAACGGTCTTTCATCGTGTTGAATATATCTTCTACTTTTATTCCCCAGTATTCTGCCATGATTGTCCTCCTACCAGTTAAGTTCCTTCTCAAGCATCGTCATTACCGTCCACATGGTACCGCCGAAGCCCGAGGCCAGCGCATGATTGACCGGGGTCGGGATCTGGTGGCCGCCTGCGTTGCCGCGCACCTGGAGCGCAGCCTCGGCCACCCGTATCAGCGCTGTCGCGCCGATCGGGTTCGACCCGATAACACCGCCCGACGGGTTGATTGGCATCTTCCCGCCGATCATGATCTCCTTCTCCTCGATGAGCTTGAGGTGCTCATCGCCCTTCATGTCGAAGAAGTCCCTGAGCCAGTCGATTGCCCACCATGATGCAGGATCGTACATCTCGAACACGTCAAAATAATTCAGCGGGTCCTTGATGTCATTCCGCCTGAAGAGCTGTTCCGCCGCGAACTTGTGCGTCTTCATGACAGGGAATTCCCTGTTGTATCCGAATATGGTAAAGGTCTCTTCCTTGTGCGCGGTGATATGGTCCCGTATCCAGACCGGGTTTTTGGACATCTCTTTTGCCTTTTTTTCGCAGGCGTAAATTACGCAGCATGCGCCGTCCGACTGGGAGCACATTTCAATGAGCTTCAGCTCGCCGACGAGCTTCGGAGAGCTCTTGATGAGATCGTCGATCTGGCTGAATTCAAGTCCGAACGCCCGGTGCGCGTTGGGATTGAGCCCGGCGTGCTTGTCCATGATAATCCGGTACGTCAGCGACGCCCGGTTGGCCCGCTCGAGTCCAAATTCCCGCTCGACATCATATGCGCTGGAACCGGTCAGGGCTCCAGCCTGTATCTTGCGGAACCAGAGTGGATCCGCCATGTTTGTGATGCCGGCAGTGGTATGCCCCTCCTGCAGTTTCTCGAACCCGATGGCCATGACGATGTCATACATTCCCGAGGCCACCAGGTTGTCCGACGCGCATGAAAGGGTCGCGCCGACTGTGCCGCCGGTGGTGATCCTTATGCAATCCTTGCCGTAGGCACCGGTGCCGAGCACGTGCCACATGTCCGGCTGGTGCACCATCTCGAAGAGCTCCATGTTGCCGTGAACGACGCAGTCGATGTCATTCATTGTCAGGTTCGCGTCCTTCAGCGCCAGGCTGACCGCTTCATGTATCATTTCAGGCTGGTTCACATCCTCGCGGTGGCTGGAATGCTTCGTCTGCCCGATGCCTATTATGCCCACGTTTCTGTTTTTTTTATGTGCCATTATTTCACCTCCCTACGCTTCCATTACTATCACGGCCTGGTGCTGGCCCGCGCCGCCGGTGGCCGCCTGGGCCACGGCCCGCTTGGCTCCCTTGACCTGGCGCTCGCCTGCCTGGCCCGTCAGTTGGTAGTAGCACTCAATGGCCCGTGCCGCGCCCCCGAGCAGGAGCGGGTTGCCGTTGAGCTGGCCGCCCGACAGGTTCACGCTGAACTTGTCCATGCCGCCGTCGTCGATCCATTTTCCGCCCTTGCCCTCGTCGGCGATGCCGACGCCTTCAGCCCACATGGGGAGCTGGTGCGCCGCGTGGTCGCTCAGTTCGAAGAGCTGGACGTCTTTCTTCGGGTCCCTGACGCCGGCCTTATCATATGCCCGCTTGGCGGCGTTTTTAAGCGAGAAGTTCGATGAGAGGTCACGATCGCCGAGGAAATAGCGGTCCATGCAGCTGCCGTACCCGGTGATCCACACAGGGTTTTTCGTGAACTCTTTCGCCCGTTCTTCGCAGCAGAGGAGCATCCCGTACGCCCAGTCGGTGACCGGGTACACGTGGAGCTCGCGCAGCGGGTCCGCGTACATCGGCGAATTCATGACTTCTTTTTCGTCGACGAGCTTGTTCTCCCGCGCGTAGGGGTTCTTCGCTGCGTTCTTCCTGGAGCGGACCACTATTTTCGCGAGGTGCTCGTCGGTAACGCCCGATTTTTCCATGTATGCCCGCGCCTGCAGGGCGTCCACGTTCTGAAAATCCATCCCGAGAGGCCTGCTGTAGAACGGATCGTAGGAAAGGTTCGTCGCCATCCGCCGGCTCTCTCCCTGTGATTCCTTGCAGTGACCCATGAACAGGATCACATCATCATGCCCGCTGAGTATGCATGCCATACCGTAGCCGAGGCCGTTGATGCTCTCCTGCGCCATTTTCTCTTCACCGCGGAAGTGCGCTCCCACGACGTCCGTTATACCGTTGTTGGATATGGTCCGCGCGTCGAACACGTCATCCGAGCATGTGATGATTGTCCGGATGCCCTTCTCCATGTCAAAGGTCACCTTTGTCTGGCCCATAATCGACTCAAAGCACTCAAGCAGCATGTTCTGGAAACGAAGATGCCTGTATTCCGGATCGTTCTTAATCTGCGCAACGGCGCAGATCGCCATTCTTTTACCCATTACCAATCCTCCTGTAAATTCTGAAAAGATAAAGGATCACTATAAGCCTCCTGAATTAGTATACCGTATCTGTTATAAGTCCTCGCCCCCGCGCACTCCTGCGCGGGAATCTTCCGCTTTCCGCCCGGGTCCCGCAATCACACGTAGCAGTTCCAGAACGAGCCATGCTTTATTGCCCTGAGTATCGAATCCTTCTCCCGCTTCGCGTCAAGCTCGACCCAGGCCCGCCCGATGCCCACGAGCGTATGCGAGTCATCGGATGCGATTTTCGGGTATTTGATGTTCAGCGACTCGAACAGCGTGTCCCGGAACCCCTTTGTCGTAATCTCCACCGCGTCCAGGGGAAACATCTGCTCCAGATCCACCAGCCGCTCCAGCACCTGCTCCGGCGTCATGTCATATTCACCGATGTGGTTGAAGATATGGAGCGTCTCGCTGTCCCCCTCGATCTTCCCCACATGAATGTAGCCCCGAACGAAAGCCGTTATCTCGATGCCGTGGAAAATGATCATGTCGGTTTTGACCTGATCGTACAGCTCGCGATAGTTCGGCTTCAGCAGATAATCATGGTCAGTGAACGCTACAAAGTCATATCCCCTCGATTCGTAAGCCTCCGCCACCGCCTGGGGCGTCAGCTTGCCGTCGGAACAGGTGGTATGAGTGTGGAGACATCCTTTTAACAGCATTATGACCCGCCGAATGAAACTGAACAATTACAACGTTTTAATCATTAATCAGCTTTTTGATTGGACGATCAACCAATTTGTCTCTTTTTAAAAAGGCCAATAACAACAATGGCCCTCATATCTTTCCCCACATATGAACCTGAATCGATTGGCTCTCAAATAATCAATCGTAATCCAATAATTAAATTGGTCAGCCAACCAACTGTTTAATAATTAAATTCATACCTCATAATTGTCAACGAAAAAAGATTGATTTTTTTCAAAAAAATGTATGTCACACCGGAAAACAATGGATACAAAAATTAGACGGTATATCATGCAAATGGATTGATTATTGTCAACGTATCTTCAATGACCTGGCCGTGTTGCAGATCTTCGGAATAGAGGACCTTGCAGCCCTTTTCACGAGCCGTGGCAACAATGAGGCTGTCATAATAGGAATAGCCGTATCGATTCCCGATGCTGAATGCGGAAAATATTGTCTGCAGGTTTTGCGGTACGACAGTGAAGCCTGCGGAAAGTTCCTTAACTGCGGAATCAATTATATCATATTCAAACTTAAATTTCTTGCGTAGCGTGCTGGAAAATTCATTCAGCACCTGCATGCTGATTATGCCGTCATGAGAATCAACCAGCGCCTGACTGCGGCGCTGTTTCTCCGGCTCATCCCCTGAATAGAGATATAGGACAATATTAGTATCAAAAAAAACGCTATCGCTCTTTTGCGACTTCCCGGTCGAACTTGAATCCGGACGTGTTAATCTTCACCGCATTGAATTTCTTGCCGCTGCCCTCCCGCTTTTCCGCAAGGGGTTCAATGAGGATTATCATTTCCAATTCCTGGCCTTTCTTGAAGGGAACGCCGGTAAGGTTAATGACGCCATCATTCTTTACGATTGTTTTATACTTTAACGCTTCCATGCATATCACCTTGCTATGAAATAAGGACTATAGAAAAGCTAATGACCTATCATGTTTTTTTCAATACATTTTTAATATTTTATTCTTCTTTTATTCAAAGTATTCCCGAAGTCCTTCATAGCCTTGAATTTGTGCTTCCGACGTCCAGTTATCCTCCGGCGAATGGTTTTGATAACTCTATTTTTCTAATATCTATTCGACGATTACCGTCACTAATCACTTTATTGGTATTTCAGTTTCAGTAAAGAATATGATATTTAACAATAAACGAAATTCGTATAATGCTAAATTAGACGACAGTAGTATATGCAGGGCTTTCATAAGGGCTTTACCAATTCAACCCATTTTATGGTTCAGTTCAGTCATTCGAATGCAATTCCGGATCAAAGAAATAGTCATCGTATTTCAATGTTGTTTTTCCATTATGTAAAAAAACCCTAATGATATACTCATCTTTCTTATCTTCTTTAATTCTTATTGCATTATTCCCATTATATAAAAATTTACCCGTAAATATTTCTTCCCCTTTTTCTTCGCTCTGAAATTTCCTTTCAAATTTTCCACCCTTATAAAAACAATAAATTTGATTAGGGGGATCCAAATACTCTGCCCAACATCCAGTGACATCAAATGGCTTATCATTCATTTGATATTCTCTGTCATCTGGTTCTTTTAAGTATCCACTAAAAACATAACCAACAATATTTTGAGACGTTTTAATTTTATACCAGTTTCTCTCCATACCATCGATGATTGATATATGATTAGTTTTTTCAATAATCTCAATTTTATCATCAATTAATAAAACTGCTAAAACCTTTGCATTTTGATTAGGACTATCTCTTAATAATAATTTTTGCACTTTTACTACACTTTGGGTTATATCCTTTTTATCATCTTTTTCTTTGCAACCAAAGCATATAATGTTTAAAAAAATAATAATTATGACAACAATATTTTTCATTTCAGTTATTACTCCGTTAAATATTCAAAGTGTTTTCTTGAACACTTTTATGGGATCAACAGGAGAATCATTTATCCGAATTTCGAAATGCAAATGATTACCTGTAGAATAACCCGATGATCCAACACCACCAATTTTATCTCCCTTATTAACAGAATTTAATAAATTACCCGATTCATCTTTTTTAGTATACTGTTCCTGTGCAGCTTCCCAATCTTTTTTATTCATATGTCCATACAATGATGTCGAACCATCCGGGTGTGTAATTACTGCGTGATAACCATATCCCGTTAGTAATGGATCGCCATTCTTATCTTTCAGTGCTTGACCTTTAGATGTTCTTTCAGATGCTTTTTTAAATTCGATTTTTCCCTCATATGTTGCCAAAATTTGAGTCCCTTCATCTGCCTTAACATCAATGCCCTTGTGGGCATGAAACCCGATATCTTTGAATGATCTTGTGTCAAATGTGGAAGTTATATTACTAGAATATGATTCTTTTGTTAGTTTTTCTATTGGACTACCATATTTAAGAAGTCTATCACCTTTTGCCTTTAGTAATTTTTCACTCCCTTCCATTAAATTTTTATGTATTACAGCATTTTTTTCACTTAATGCTATATATGCTTTAGGATCCTTTCTAGCTAATGCTTCATCTCCTTCAGGTGACCCGGTCATCGATATATGCCCAGTCGGATCCTTATACCTTATAGGATTATTATGCACATAGGCATATCTATTCCAACCTTGTGTAGAATATTGTCCATCTACTACATTATCCGCAGTCACAAACCTCCTAATCAGCTTTTAAAGCCTTCTTCATGTCCTTGCCCATCTGGTCTAGAATATATTCCCTGAACCCGGTGAGAGTGATCGAGCTCGTCATCTCGTATGAGCGCTCCGGCCTCTCGTTCTTGATGGTCATTATAGTGGCCCCGGTTGCAGTGGATACGAGGCGAGCCTGCACCTGGAACGTGAAATACTTCATCTTCTTCCTTTTCTTTATTTTCTCTGTTTCCTTTGTTACCGGGTTCTTGACATATTCGATATATTCAACCACCCTTACGTCTTCCGAGTTCCTGGTTACGGTACCCATGAAAAGCGCCTGCGCGCCGGAAAGCCTGCCTATCTCCTCGGAATTCTCCACGATCCCCGCCTGCGAGCGCTCCACCTCCTTTAAAATCGCATTGAGCCTGGCCCGCTCTACCACGTTTTTACCGACATCTACGAAATGGCCTCTGAAGGCCTCCTCGCATTCATCCGCTATGACCGCGGGTATGCCGGGCCCGGTTTCGAAATCGACGACCGCGATGCTCTTCAGCCTGGCGAAGTCCGCCTTGTTCACTGATATTTTCGCGGTCGAACAGGATACGGCGAGAATGGCAAAAGTTACGATCCCTGCAACGCCGATTGAATTATACGTTCTGCGTATCATATTGCACCGACCTCTGATTGAATTGTTGAATGCAAAGGCATGAAGCGCAGCTACTCTAGCATGGCAACCATACCGTGTCAATAACTAAGCGGGCATTTGCCTGTAACATTTTTTTTACCCTTTACTCATTATAATACGGAAATCATTGACCCGAAAAGCCGTTATCATTAATTTCATACCAAGGCGCAATCGAGAGGTGCATTCTCTTTTTTTAGCTCTCGTTAACAGACCGCGAGGAAAAATACAATGAATACACCAGCCGGCAAAAAGCCGTATCTTGTTTATGTAATATATGCAGCGCTCCTGCTCCCCCTCATGCTGGCATCACTCATGATCCCCAAGTACGTGGAGATGCAGATCAACGACAATGCCCGCATCAACAGCGTCGGGCGGCTCCGCATGCTCTCCCAGAAAATAACGAAATACGTGCTGCTGTACCGGGACGGCGCGGTTAAGAAAAGCGAGGTGGAGAGGACACTCGCCGTGTTCAATGATGCGATACACGCCGTTGCCGAAGGCGGGGCCATCCCGCTGGGCATGGAGCAAACCGAATACGTCAACGTACCGGAAATGGACGACCCGGGAAGCCGGCGGCTGCTTTACGCCGCCGTCCGCCAGTGGGAGCATTTCGAGGAAAACGTCATCAGTTATATCAATCGAAAAAACGATGCTTCGCTTGCGTATGTTCTTTCCCACAACGAAGCACTGGTGGAGTCGCTTGACCGGTCGGTTCTCGCCATTCAGAAGCACGCGGACGGGGACCAGAAGGTCATGGGCATCCTCGCAGGATCAGCCATCCTGTTGATCATGATCGGGATAACCGCAGGGTTTATACAGCAGGTGAGGCGGTACCGCACTGCGGCAGCGCGTCTGGCCGAGATCGAGCGGCTGCTTCCCATATGTGCCGGCTGCAAAAAAATCCGGACTGACAACAGCCGGCCTTTCCACCCGGACTCATGGACCTCCATAGAGGAGTACCTGCGCGACAACAAGGACATGGTATTCACCCACAGCCTGTGCCCCGAATGCCTTGGCAAGTATGACCCGGGCACTTCCGGTGGCGGGACGAACGGCGGGTGACCGTGCCGGAGCCGCCGCTAACCGTTGAGCCGCCGCGCTATCGAATCGGCAACAAGGTTCGAGACCGCCATGATCGTAATCTGGGGGTTCACCCCGAGCGATGTCGGTATGATGCTCCCGTCCGCGACGTACAGATTTTTCACCTCGAAGGACTCCCCGCATCGGTCGACGGCGCCCGCAGCCGGGTCCGCTGCCATGCGGCACGATCCCAGGGGATGAAAGGCCAGCGTCTCGACCTGGTTCGCCCTGATCCTCGTTTCCAGGAGCCGGGCCGCCTCCTCCGGTGAATTCAGCACCGGCACCTTCGAGATGCCGGTGTATACGCGCACGGCGCCTGCCGCGAAATATATGCTGGAGAGATACGCGATGCCCCGCTTGAGCTTCTCGACATCGTTCTTTTTAATCCGGTAGACGGCAGTGACCGCCATGCCCCTTCTCGGGTCCCTTCCCTTCAGGACCCGGCCTTCCGTCTCGTCATGCGCCATGACGCCGAACGCGGACAGGTAATTGTACTTCACGGCCATCTCCTTGTGCTGGAACCCGACACCGGGCAGCGCGGCCAGAATCAGAGAGGGGTGCACCATCACGCCCTCCATCATGATACCCTCGTTCTCGAAATCGTCTATATAGGCGCCCTGCGAAACCCCTTTCCATCCCTCTACGGTTTCGTTCATCAGGGCAACGACCCTGCTGCCGGGATGTATCTGCAGATGCCTGCCGATGTTGCGGTTCGCAAGCCCGCTCCACATCAGGAGCGACGGCGTTATCAACGCGCCGCAGGAAGACACGACGATTTTAGAGCTGATTGAAACGCGGCGCGCGGCCCTGCCCGTGAGCGGGTCGACGACCGACCCCTCAACGCCGACCGCTGCCCCATCCCGGATGATGATCCGCTCGGCCCTGCAGTTGGCGTAGATGCGCGCGCCGAGCCGGTCCGCCATCGGGATGTAGGTGACGTTAACGCTCTGCTTGGCGTTCTCCGGGCACCCGAACTGGCAGGGTCCGCACCCCTTGCAGTCCTTCACGTTGTGATGGAGCGGCCTGCAGGTATAGCCCAGGCTATCGCATCCGCGCTTCACGATCTTCGCGTTATTTCCAAGGATGTCCCAGGTGAGCTCCGTCACGTTGAGGATCTTCTCGACCCGGTCGAAATAAGGGTCCAGGATATCCTCTCTCATGGCGTCCAGGCCGAGCTCATCCCGCCACTTTTTTAAAATTGCTCGGGGCGTGCGGAAGCAGGTAGCTGAATTCACGGTGCTGGTGCCGCCGATGCACTTCCCGAGCGTGATGGATATAAACGGACTGCCCATGGTGCCGGTGGAGCCGCCTCCCCGGTACATATCCCTGAGTCCGCTGACCGGTTTCCCGTCCCACTCGTTGACCGTGTAATGACCGCCCTCCTCAAGAAGCACCACCGAGAAGCCTTTCTCCGCAAGCTCCTTGGCAACGACCCCGCCGCCCGGTCCGCTTCCGATGACGCACACATCGCATGATTCCCGTATATCGCCTGCGTAGTCTTTATAGGTCCGTATCATGATGCCTGTCCTTTTTTTAAATGACACCAGTCGTGCTCATAACCGGCAAACCGCGCCGTTTCATCGCTATCGTAAAACGCGAGCATGGTGACCAGCTTGAGCAGCAAGATGAACATGCGCCGGTACAAGAAGGGGCTCCGCTCCATCGAGCCGAGGAACTCCATCCCCTTTCGCTCGTCCAGGCCGGTAAACAGCCTCCCCTTCCGGAGCAGGGCACTGAACTGCACGTAGTCAAGAACCAGCGGGAATAACTTCCTGATGGCGGGGTCATAGCTCTTCACTATCTCATCCGCCAGCGGCAGGAGGTCATAATCCGCCGCTCCCGGCCCGAAGGCGCCGCCCCGCGGAATTATTGCGTTCATGACCGCGCTGAATATCGCGCCGTATCTTCCCCTGAGGATCCGCAGTCCCGCATTATTTTCTGGTGCATTCATATGCCCTGTCCTCCAATGGAATCATGCCGGTCTCAGGCCGGGCCGGTACGTGTTACCGTGAAATAGAATGAATTGAACGCGAGCTTCCCGAACCTGAATATGCCCCTGCCGAGGTAACGACCCTCCCCGGTCCTCTTCAGCTCGTCGTTGAGAGGCCTGACGAGAAAGCAGTTCCCTTTCCGGTTGTAATTAATGTGAAGAACGAGCTGCCCGTCGCCCAGGACCGAGTCCTTCACGCCGATCTTGAAACTGCCGATACGGAGAAATCCCAGGAACTCGTTATAGCCGCCGGAACCGCCGTTTTCCAGGGAGACGTCATCCGGGAAAAATTTCCTGTGGCCGAAGAAGCGTATGCCGGGCAAAAAACCGGTGACAAGACGCACCTCATAATAACCCCGGAGCTCGTCTATCCCGGGCGGCACGCCCCTGATGAAGTCCCCCTTCAGCCCCATCTCGACCCTCCTGCCTCTGTTTTTTACCGGGATCAGCTAAAGCATGTAAAAAACGTTTATCGTTCGGAAGTTAATTATTCCGACGCTGCACCAGCTACATGATCCTCTTCATGAGTATGATCGAGAGATCATCCTTCCATGGCAGTCCGTTCATGTGGCTCTCCGCGTCGCGCACGATCTGCTCCACAGCCTCCATCGGGTTCCCCGGCGCTGCCCGGAATGATTCCGCCAGCCTGTCCTGGCCGTAGTGCATGCGCCCCGCGTCCATGGTTTCGACGAGTGCGTCGGAATATACCAGGATCTGGTCTCCCGGAGTCACGGTAAATGTCAGCTGATCAAAATAAATTCCTTCCTCTTTTATCCCGAGGAGCGGCCCCCTGAAATCCTCGCCCTCGCGGTTGACGACGGAGACCGAGCCGTCCGTACCGCTCCTGCACAGGAGCTGCGTGTGCGCCGCGTTGGCGTACTCGACCTCGAAATCCTTGAACCTGAGCAGCATGCCGGTGAGGAAATTGTCCACGTGGCAGATCTCTTTCCCCAGCGCCTCGTTGATGATGCCCATGACCCCGCCCAGCGGAACGCTTGAGCACTCCCTGAATATATGGCGGACGGCGGAGGAGGCTATCATGGTGATAAGGCCGGCTGACACGCCGTGGCCCGATACGTCAAACAGGGACACCCCCTCCAGCTTCCCGTTCGATTCGTAAAAATCATAGAAGTCCCCGGATACCGGGGTTACGGGGCGGAAGAGCACCGCGATCTGCCACTCCCTGACCGACGGCGGGTTTTGCGGAAAAATACCGGACTGTACAAGGGAGGCCATCTCCATCTCGATGTCCGCGATCCTCTGCATCTCGAGGAGCTTTTTCGTCTCGCGCAAATCGTATCCCACGAACACGATCCCCATCAGGTCGCCCTCCCGGTCGCGCAGGGCCGACGCGGAAAGACGCACCGGGATCGAGCCGCCGGCCTTCATCTTCAGCTTGAATTCATCGCTCAGGCTGTCCAGCGGGGTCGTGCGGAACCTGACGATCTCTTCGTCAAGCCGCTCCTGCTCGGCGACGAGAATGGCTATCGGGACGCCGCGGATATCATCCTCGCTGCGGCCCATGGCCTCGCAGGTGTGCGGACTGGCCTGTATGACCGCACCGTTAAAGTCGGTCATGATAAGATGGTCGTGCATGGTGTTGATGATCTCCTTGGCCGCGAACGACGTATTGAGGGCAAGGAGCCGGTAGCGCTTGATAACGTACCAGAACCCGTACATCCAGATCATGCCGAATATCGGGGCAGTGAGCGGGACGATCTGCACGTTCAGGGCCGGAAGAATATTATCCGTAATTGACCCCAGGGAGAGGGCCGCGAGGGAGGTCAGGAGGATTATCTTTACCTGTTTCTTCTCCCGCTTGAACGGGGATCGGCGGCCCCACCGGTAGACGGCGATGCCCGCGATAACCATGAAAAGCAGATACCATGTTATGAAGGCGATCATCAGCGCCGGGCTGATGTTATATGACGGGACCCATCCGCCCGGCACCCTGGTCAGGACATCCGGGCCGATCAGAAAAACTGCGATAATAATAACGCTTATGACCGAGGTGCTGTATATGAGCGAAATGGAGTACGGGTTGAGATACCGCTCGTTGTGCGAGATCAGGAGAGCGATATGGAGGGTAATGGGGCTGAACAGGGTCCATCCAATCGTCGAGAGCGCGTACCAGAGAAGGGCTATTCCCCTCTCCTGGCTCGAATTCATGAACGCGAAGGAAAAAGACCAGAGGGCGAAGGCGCAGCAGAGCAGCAGAACGAGCCGGTTGACGGGCGACCGGCGGTCAAGCCTGTAGGTTGCGACTCCAAGGTAGAGATAATTGGCACAGGCGAACAGCAGAAGGATCGGTATGAGCTTCAAGCGAAATCTCCGTTCTCGTTTTCCGGCTTATACATTGTGCATTATGCGCAGCGGTTTGTCGAGAGAAATGCCGCCGGGGAGCCTATTTTTTAAGGGAGTCGTTCGTGCCGCCCCTGTTCTTTCTGAATGCCTGAGGCGACATCCCCGTAAAGCGGGAAAACGCCTCGTAGAATGCGGATTTCGAGTTGAACCCCACCTCCAGGGAAATCGCGAGCACCGTCTTTTCCGGCTGGTTCAGCAGCATGTCGCGCGCGTCCCTGATCCGGAGCTGGTTCACGAAGTTGCTGAAGTTCGTGTCCAGCCGCTCGTTCAGGAGCTGGGAGAGCTGGTGGGGCGTGATTGACAGCTCGTCAGCCAGGTCGCGCAGGGTGAGCTGGTCATCGGTGTAGAGGCGTTCCGCCTCCATGAGCCGGTTCAGCTGCCCGGTCAGATCCGAGACGTCGACCTGGCCCAGCAGCGACCGCTCGTAATATTTCTTCTCTGCCTCGAACATGAGGAGCTGGAGAATCTTGGGGTGACGCTGGCTCGCCACATACGCGCCGATTACGAGAAGACCGGCCAGGTTCGCGCCCCACCTCATGAGGGTATGGGATCCGGCCAGGTAACCGCTGATCGTCACAACGTTCACTGCCGCAACGACGAAAATGCTCGAGATCATGACGTAGAAGACCACGCCGGGGCTTTCGCCCCTTTCGGCAATCAGCCTCTTCAATAAAAACCCCATGTACACCAGCATCAGCGCGCTCGCGCCCGCAAGGAGGGCCCGCGCCGGGACGCCCCAGGGCGACGGCCTACCGCGGAACAGGTCTGCCATGAGCGCCAGCTTGTCCGCGTCCGGCATGGCTATATAGAAAATGTCCGCGGCAAGGCCGACCGCCACCGGCAGGAAGAGGAGCGCCATGCTCCGGGGCATCGCCTCGACGGGAAGTATCACCAGGTAATCGGCGCAGTACACAATGGGCGCCAGGAAATAGAGCGCGGTCAGGTGGAAGAACAGGAGCCGCGGGTGCGTGAAGTTGATGTCGTTAACGATCATGCATACCTGAAACAGGAGAAGGCTCAGGCAGACAAGGTACGAGAAGAGAACGTAGTTCTCGAAGTATCGCTTCCTCCCGCAGAGCTGGCCGATCGCGAAAAGGAGCGACAGGCCCGCGGTGAAGAACATGAAGGCTGCGGAGAGGAATTTTATGCTCAGCACGTCCATACGGTCACCGCATGATGAGAGACAGGATGAAGAGGATCTCCACCGCCAGGTGGAACAGGAACGGGAGCCAGATGCTGCGCGTTCGCAGCGCAAGCCACGAGAGCAGCGGCGAGCCGACCAGCAGACCCAGCGCCTCGACCGGCGGCTTGATAAAATGGAAAACCACCTCGAACACCCACACGATTGCAACGGCGATCAGGGCGGCGTCCCTTTCCGGAATCTTCTCCCGCGCGCCGAGCGCGTAGCGCAGTCCCAGCAGGAGAAACCCGCGGTGGAGGAACTCCCAGCCGGTGAGCGTGGACGAGGTGAAGATCATGAAGTTCGCGAACCGCCCCGCCCTGCCGCCGTCCGGCCCGGTGAAGGAGCCGGAATAGAAGCTGAAATAACCGCTCATGAAGTATATGCCGGCGAACGCGGCGACCAGGACGACCGCGCCGGCGATCAACATGCGGGCCATCCGGCGGTCGACGCGGGGCAGGCCCAGGCCGATTTCGGAAAGCGGGATTTTCAGGAGCAACAGCACAACAAGGGGGAGCAGTATCCTCAAAATAAGCCAGGAAAGGTAGAAGTAATCTCCCACCACGAGGGCGCGCGCAAAATAGGTACCAATGAGCTGGGCCATCAACGCGGTGAAGACGATCACCATGAAAGCGGGTACAGCCGGTGCGCTTCGCGTGTCTCTCATGTCATTCCTCGGACGGTTCCGGTTGCGGACGCCGCGCGCGAGCGGCGTCCGTCCCGGACCATTGATGCGGTTAAGTAGAGAGCAGGTATTCTTATAAATCAAGCAAAAATCGGGATCGCCGGACCGCCGCGTCACCGCGACATGATCTTGATGAACTCCTCCAGGGTGCCCTTTTCCTTCGCGACCGTGATGCCCATCTCCTGGATCGTGGCCGGCATCCCCGGCGCCGCCTTCCTGTCAACGAGCTCGATCGCCTGCGCGGGGCACGCGGACACGCAGAGCCCGCACCCTATGCAGCGCCCGGCATCCACTGATGCGATGCCGCCGTTCATGGCAATGGCCTTGACCGGGCACCGTTCCTCCGCGCATATGGCGCAGCCGGTGCACGAGACAGCGTCGATGCGGGCCTCGAACCGGCTCGGCTCGAACGCATGCGGGTGGTTCAGCTGGGTCCTGCCTCTGAGCACGGTGCAGCAGCAGGAACAGCAGTTGCATATGAGGCCGGCCCGGTCCGAGCTGTTGTTACTGGTATGGACCAGCCCCGCCTGCTCTGCCCTGGCGAGCACCTCGAGCCCCTCATCCTTGTTGATGGCGCGGGCATTCCCGGTCGCGACCAGGAAGCGGGCCGCACCGTCGAAGATAAGGCATACATCCTTCGGCTTGTCGCACGCCTTCACGCTCACGCGGCACGCGCAGTTGGTCAGGCCGATGAAATCGGCTTTCATGATGAATTGTTTCACTTCCTCGTAGGGATGTACCCGGTTCTTCGGCGTGAGCGACTGCTCCACCGGAACGACCCGCATGAGCGGGGTCGGGTTTCCGGCAAAGGCGTTTCCCAGCGCCTCGTGATGGTACTTCTCCCAGAGCATGCCAAGTTTATCATGCATGGGCGTACCGCCCCCTTTCATGAACGGAAACTCGAACAGGCCGGGGATGGTCGGCACCAGCCCGAACTTTTTCTTTCCGTCCTTCTCGGTAAAGTGGATGATCGCCTTTGATGCCATCGAGTCAAGCAGGCGCTGCACCGCAGACTCGTCAAGGCCGGCTGCTTTCGCTATCAGGTCCGGCGACTTGGCCTTGAAGTTCATGGTCGCGGCAAGCGCCGCTTCCTCGGGCGTGAACAGTATCCGCAGTATCTCCATGAAAGAGTCTGTTTTCGGCGCCCGCGCCGGGTGCGTATCAAGGACCGCCTGTAGCTGTTCGTATGGATTCATGATGCCTCCTTTATATTTGATGTTATACAATGACTTTTGTATACATCATTAGACTTGTTGCATAACTCAATAATCAATGCTATTTTCTCCATCGTCTTCACCCCCCCCCCATCCCCCATAGGGGGCGCGTGGGACATATCTTCATGTGAATTTACATGCTTAATAGTGTATATCACAGGATGATTGTCCTGGATTTTTTTAAGCATTTCTACACCAAGATTCATAATGCTTATACATACTGCTCCTTCACTCGTGCCCCCTCTGGGGGACAGGGGGAAGAAGGCTGAATGAGCGACCTCTGCATGAAATATCTTTTTGATCATGGGCGAATGAAAAAATCATTTCAGCAGTACCCCGAACACCGTATTCATGAACACGTCCAGCGGCCGGGAACTCTTTGTGACCTTCATATCGATCAGGGCCCCTTCCCAGCTGTTGAAGATGAAGTCGGAGAGCTCCGCCGGGCCTGTATCCGGACCGACCCGTCCCGACTTCTGCGCTTCCATAATGCAGGCCTGTATCATGCTCTTTGCCTGATCGAAAAAACCCGCAATCCTGTTCCTGAACGAGTCGCTCAGGTCGCTCATCTCCTGCGCGATATTGCCGATCGGGCATCCGCAGGTGAAATTCTGCTTTTTCATCAGGCCTATATACAGGTTGAAAAAATTCTTCAGCCCATCCAGCGGATCAGCCGCTCCTGGCCGCATCTGTTTTTGTGCGATGTCCATTATGAAGGAAGAAAAATGATCGATCAGACTCAATCCGAAATCCTCCTTGTTTTTGAAATAAAAATAGAAGGATCCCCTGGGAACTTCAGCCGCCTGCAGAACTTCCTGTATACCGGTATTATTGAAGCCTTTGAGATATACCAGCTCGGCCCCTTTTTGAATTATTCGGTTTTTGGTGGTTTCTGAATCCATAATACTAATAGACCGGTCTATTAGTATTATGTCAAGAAATTAATTTATTCTTTAATTAGTGATAACTATCGCTAATGGCTGAAGCAGGATGCCGCATAAGGGGGCTCTGCCCCCTAGGAAAGGCGATAACTATCGGTTTACAAGCTGAAACAGGACGTCGAAGCCCCGACTGAGCCAGGATACCGTAAAAAAGTAGGGGGATGTCGCGAATACGTCGGGGCTCTGACCCCCATTGCATCAGGCGATAACTATCTCTTTCAAATAATTGGACGTTGATTAACCGGCCATCCAGTCTGAATATTACTTGCAAAATGGAAGTATTTTTTCTATAGTGTCTCTACAGTAGAAACATATGACACTATTAAACGACATCCCGCGAGACAGGCTGGACGAGATCCTCTTCAAGGCGCTCCAGGCAGTGTATAAATTTCAGCAATCGAAAGTCATTGTCTTCGGCCTGGACTACGAGGACATCTACCTCCTTCAATTTTTAAGAAACAGCTCGCCGGCCAGGATGAGCGATATTGCGGCAGAGATGAATATACCGGTAAGCACTGCTACGCGGGTGGTCGATCGGCTCCAGAAAAAGAAACTGGCGGACAGGAAAAAAGACGCGTCTGACAAGAGGAACGTGCTGGTGTACCTGAAGCCGGAGGGAAAGACCGCGGTCAGAATGATCGAAGACCAGACATATGAGCTGCTGAGAAGCAACCTCGCCGGATTCAGCGAAGAGGACATAGCTTCATTTTTCAAAACTGCAGTACACTTACAAAAAATACTTGCACCCCGCGCCGGAGCAGCCGGCCGTCAAATCCCCGGACCCGGCGGGACCGGCGGCGCTGACACGGGGGAAGAGATTGAAAGTTCCGGGCATCAAACTACGAGTCAAGGAGAGCAGAATGGATTATGATTTCGCGATTATCGGAAGCGGCTTCGGCGGCAGTGTATCGGCGCTCCGCCTGGCGGAAAAAGGATACCGGGTCGTCGTGATCGAGCAGGGCAACAGGGTTACGCCCATCGACATGGAGGAAGCGTCGAAGAGCATATTCAAGCTGTTCTGGATGCCGCAGGCAGGGCTGAAGGGCTTTTTCACGCAGAGCTTTTTCAAGCATGTCAGCATCGTCGGCGGCGTGGGCGTGGGCGGCGGCAGCATCGTGTACGCCGCCGTTTTACTCAAGCCGAAGGACGACTTCTACCATGACCCGTCCTGGAGCGGCCTGGGACTGGACTGGAAAAAGGAGCTGAAGAAGCATTACGATACCGCGGGTAAAATGCTCGGGCTGAAGGAGAACCCGGGCATGGACATCATGGACGAGTATCTCAGGAAGGCCGCGAAGCGCATGGGCGCGCTCGCAACCTTCGGGTCCGTGAAAAACGGAATTTACTTCGGCACGCCCGAGGTCACCAGGGAGGACCCCTACTTCGGCGGGCGCGGTCCTGCGCGCGACGGGTGCCATCTTTGCGGCGAGTGCCTCACGGGGTGCAAGCACGGGTCGAAAAACACCCTGGACAAGAACTATCTCTATCTTGCCGAGAAGCTCGGGACCACGATTCTTCCGAACCGCAGAGTGACAAACATCGTCCCCGGCGATAAAAGCGGCTACCGGCTGAAGATCTCGGACCCGACACGACCGCTTAAGCGCTGCCCAGAAATCCGGGCAGGCAGGGTCATCATCGCCGCGGGTGTGTTGGGCACGCTGGAGCTCCTGTTCCGGTGCCGCGACATCACGAAAACGCTCCCCCGCATCTCCGGTCAGCTGGGCCGCATCGTGCGGACCAACAGCGAGTCGATCGTCGGCGCCCTATCCCCGGACAGGGATCTCGACCTGTCGCACGGCACCACCATCTCGACCGACTTCTACCCGGACGCCCACACCCATATAACACAGAACCGCTTTCCCCGCGGGTACGGCTTCATGCGCTGGTACGCCGGCCCCCTGGTCGACGACGATCATCCCGTGCGGAGATCTCTCAAGACCCTCGCCGTCATGCTCGTCAGACCGGCGTCCCTTGCCAGGAACTGGTTCGCGCGCAACTGGCACAAGCGTGTCATCATCCTCACCGTGATGCAGAATCTGGACAACCGGATCTCGTTCAAATACGGCAGGAGCCTGGCGACCCTCTTCCTGTCGCGGCGGCTCAAGTCAAAGAAATGGAAAGGCAAGGAGGCGCCCACGAATCTCCCGGTGGCCAACGAGGCGGCGCGGGTACTGGCCGAGGAGCTGGGCGGAACGCCGATCAACGTCATCATGGAGAGCCTGCTGTCCCAGTCCACCACCGCGCATATCCTGGGGGGGTGCCACATGGGCTCCTCCGCTGAAGACGGGGTGATCAGCACGGACCATGAAGTCTTCAACTATCCCGGGCTCTACGTCGTAGACGGCGCCGCAGTCTCCGCCAACGTGGGCGTGAACCCGAGCCTTACCATCACGGCCCTCGCGGAACGGGCCATGAGCCGCATCCCGGCGAAGAAAAAGGCACCGAAGAATTATTTATCAAACAATATACCAGCGGAAAAAAGGAGCGTATCGATGAAAGTATTAAAGAAGATTTTAATTGTCGCATGCATCATTGTTTTGGCCGATGCCGTCCTGACCGGTATCAACATTGCCCAGAAGGGGTGCGGCGGGTACAAGGGACAGACCATGGAGCAGATACTCGGCAAACAGGCTGACAAAGCCACGTTTGACGATGTCACCCGGCTCTCACGGGCGCAGGTCATGCAGCTTTTCTACGCCGCGCCGGCGCCGGAAGCGAAAGACCTCGAGGGCGAATACCGGGCCGCCATGACCGGTGGCGGCGTATTGACGTACGTCTCCGACTTCTATGCAGCCTTCCTGTTCGGGCCCGGTTCGTGGAGCGGCAAGGCGTTCCTGCCGAAAGAACAGCGCGGGTACAACCTGTTCAGCAGTACGGTTGACGGCACGGAATCGTTCGAACGCGTCCGCGAGATGAAAACGTCTATCGCGAAGTCCGCCTATGACGAGAAGAATTCGTTTCATGTCGATTACACCGAATCGATGGGGTTTGCCCCGATGCGGCCGCACGACGAGATCAGGAAGATCAACGGCGCGCTCTTCCTGGGGCTCGGCTCGCTCCCGGCATCGGCCGGCACGCTCAACCCAATGCCGTTCCTGGTGTACGGCAAAGCGACACCGTGGGTCGGTGCGGACAAAAAATAATGGACAGGGCCGGCCGGCATGATTATGCTACTGCCATGCCGGCTGGCGTAACACGCAAGGGGGAGTTGCTTCTTCGCCCATGAACAAGATACGACTCGCGAAAGGCGAGGCCTGCGAAATCTGCGGCAGGAACGAGGCGGTGGTATACTGCGACGGGTGTGACAGGCCCCTGTGCAAGGAATGCCGCGTGTTCGACATCTGGTGCAACGGGTGCGGGAGCGGCGATCCCCACGTGTTCTGCCGTACGTGCAATGATGACCCGGAGATCAATATCTGGAAGGGGCTGTATTGATATTGCTAGGCGCGCAAACGTTTGCGCGCCTATCAATCATCCCCCCGAAATCATCCCCCGCAGCTCGCCGAACAGCTTTTCCACCAGCTTCCTTGTGTCCTCAAGGCTCCCGGAGTTGTCTATAATGAACCGCGCCCTTCCCTTTTTTTCCTCTATGCTCATCTGTGCGGTGATGGTAAGCTCCGCGATCTCCCGGTCCAACCGGTCCCGCTCCATGAGCCGCTCCACCTGGACCGGTACCGGCGCGTAGACCAGTATCGCGTCCGGAAAAAACCGGTCCCAGCCCGATTCGTACAGCAGCGGCACATCGATGATGATCGGCATGCCGTCATTAATGCGGGAATACTCGCCTATGCGCTCCATCACGACTGCATTGATGCGAGGATGGGTGATGGCGTTTAGTTTCGCCCGCTTCCCCGGATCGCGGATGATCCGGTCGCGCACCACTTCGCGGTTCAGCGTGCCGTCCGGGTTGATCGCCTCCCGGCCGAAGCATTCACCTATGTCGGCGAGCGCCGGCCGCCCCGGCTCCACGACCTCGCGCGCGATGAGGTCCGTGTCGATGATATGGGCGCCCATCTCAGCCAGCATTTTCGCGACGGCCGACTTGCCGGTGCCGATCGAGCCGGTGAGGGCGAAGCAGTTTTTCAGCATATTCGTGTCGCTCATTTCCGCAAGAACGTTTCCTCTATAATATCAGCCAGATCCCTGATGTCCTCGAGTCCCAGGCAGGGCGCCTTACCAGTGAAGGTCCTGTCGCTCACCATTGCGACCAGGTCCGGATGGCCGGCGAACAGCGGCTCCGGATGTGCGCCGGTCCGAAATACCTCGATCTTCGGCACTGCCTCCTTCTTGAATCCCTCGGCGAGAATGATGTCGGCATCGCGGATGTACCCGTCCCGTATCTCGTCGAGGGACGCGTCATGGTCCATGTCCCGCACCAGGGCGAGCTGGCCCGCTGTCGACAGGACCGTGCACGAGGAGCCGGCGTTGCGGTGACGCCACGTGTCCTTTCCCTCGTGGTCCATCACGAAGCCGTGGGAGAGATGCTTCGCCGTGGCAACGCGGTGACCGCGCCGAACCAGCTCGGGGATCAGCTTTTCAAGGAGCGTCGTCTTGCCGCTCCCCGACCATCCTACGAATGAAACTATTGGTACCATGATTCAAGCTCCATGAACCAATTGCGTTCACCATGTAAAAAATTCAATAACAAAATATCGCATTTACCGCTGCCGCCGCGCGCACCGACTGTTATGTCCCGCCCGCCGCATCGGTGATGCGTGCTGAAGATTTTTTTCGTTGATTCCCGTCCAAGCATAAAACTATCTTGACTCGTGCCTGCATCATTTTTTATTATCACACATGTAAATAACCACGCATGACAAGAACTGGATCCAGGAAGAACCAAGCCTTTACGGCCCGTATACTGATTGTACTTGCATCAATTTTTATTGTAACGGGACCGCTGCTCGCTCAGAATATACTGAACATCGATAGCGGATCGGAAGAATATGAACTGACAGGTCAGTTCATTTCCTACCTCGAGGACAACGGGAAAAACCTCACCATCGGCCAGGTGTCATCATCGGAATACGACCATCAGTTCAGGCGCGACGTCGAGGACGTGCCGAATTTCGGCTACACCAGGTCCGCCTACTGGATCAGGTTCACCCTCAATACCGAGGTCCGGAGAGATTGGCTCATCGAAATCCGGTATGCCCTGCTCGATTTCGTGACGCTGTATGTTCCGTCCGGCGACGGCTTCGTTGAAAAAAAGCAGGGGCAGCTTCTGCCATTCGACGTCCGCGAGATAAAAAGCGAGAACATCGTGTTCAAGGCCGACATCATGCCGGGCGCACCGCGCACTTTATATCTCCGGATCGAGACCCAGGACTCCTTCGCCGTGCCCATGAGCCTGGTCAGCTACCAGTTGTACGCGGAGAGGAGCGGGATGATACGGCTCTTCCTTGGCATTTTTTACGGGTTCATCATCGTGATGGTCCTGTACAACCTGTTCATCTTCGCCATCACCCGGGATTTGAGCTATCTCTTCCTCGTGCTCTACATGCTCTTCTATATCTTTTACATCACATCCGAGAACGGCGTCTCGTACGAGTACCTCTGGCCCGGCCTGCCCTGGTGGGGCAAGAGGGTCGTGCCCTTCTGCGTGAGCATGGTGGTCGTGTGGAGCTCTCTGTTCACGCGTGCTTTTCTCCAGACGAAAACCGAGAATCCGCGCCTTGACAAGGCCATTATCGCCTTCATTGCGCTCGGCGCGGCCGGCACGATTTTTTCCCTCACGGTTGAATACTTCATCGCCATCATATACGCGGTGATCCTCTGCGTACTGTACGCCCCGGCCCTCATGCTGGTGGCCTATCTGCAGTGGCGGCGCGGCTACAGGCCGGCGCTCTATTTCCTCATCGCGTGGTTCGGCCTCATCGTGGGAACGCTCCTTTACGGTTTCAAGACGTTCGGGCTGCTGCCGGAGACACTCCTCACCAAGTACGGTGTGCTCCTCGGGGCGGCGTTCCAGTCGATACTCCTCTCCATCGGCATGGCCGAGAGAATCACCATGATGACGGAATCGCTCCGGTCGGTTACGAAGAGCCTTGAGAACAGGACCGAGTCGCTCCTCAGGATCTTCGAGAAGGCCGAGAGCACCTCGATCGAGCTTCACCGCATCAGCACCGAGCAGTCCGGGATCGCCGACACCTTCACCGAGGTGGCTCACAATCAGGCCGCGCACGCCGAGCAGATGGCAGCCTCCTACGAGGAGTTGACCTCCTCAACGGATTCGATCGACCGGTCGATGTCCAAGCTCGCACTGGAAGGCGAGAAGATCCGCAACATGTCCGGCATCCTTTCAGCGACGCAGGAAGAGGTACGGAAGACCAACGAAGCCGTCATGAGCAGCATGGAGAACGTGATACGCTTCACCGAAAAAACGGAAACCGACCTGACCCGCATGACCGAGATGATGCAGATCATCAACGAGGGAGGCAAGGCGATTACCAACATCGTCTCGCTCATCAACGACATATCGGACAAGATCAACCTCCTTTCCCTCAACGCGGCGATCGAGGCGGCCCGCGCCGGGGAGCACGGCAGGGGCTTCGCCGTTGTCGCGGACGAGATCGGCAAGCTTGCGTCGGCGACCTCGGACAACTCGAAACAGATCTCCAGCCAGATCGAGCGGATTTCGGTGGACATCGGCCGGGGGATCGAGATAGCGGGCCAGACCCGTCAGTCAACCAGCGACGTGGCAAAGCTGGTCACCGGCGTCAACACGCAGATAGCCACCGTGAAAAACGCGATGTCGCGGCAGGAGAGCGCCATCCTGGAGCTGATCTCGCAGGCCGACGTCATACGGGAGCAGTCGCGCATCATCGCCATGTCCACGACCGAGCAGAAACGGGGGATGCTGGAGGGTGCGAACACCATCCAGAACCTGGCCAACATGGCCAGCGACATCGCCACCTCGAACACGAAGATACTCGAATTCATCAGGGTGCTGAACGAGAAGGCCGGCGAGCTCAGGGGGCTCATCCAGAACCTGGACGAGCAGGAAGCACGGGCCTGAGGCGAGGCTCAGCCGCGGGAAGCACAATTCTCCGCCATATACGCCTGCCTGCCTGCCTGCTTCCCTTATTACTTCGAATATGATGCGATATACCTGCCCAGGACCTCGACCATGAGCCCGATGTTGCCATAGTTGACCCGTTTCAGGCAGTCCTGTTCGCAATGGAACCCGGCCATGCCGCAGCCCGGAACGCCGGAGTTGCCGATGGTCACAGAGGGGATGCCCGCGGCCATGAACCGCTGGGCGTCGTCCGCGCCCGGCTTCACGGCCCTGATCTGGAGGCCAGTGACTTCGCGCGCGGCTGCATCGACCCGCTGCACGAGCCCCGGATCGGCAGTATAGTATTTGAGGAAAACGCCGGACTTCTCGAGATACACAATGCAGCCGTTTTGTCCGACAGCCTCGAGGTTGACGAGCGATGCGGGAGGGCGATCCGCCTTACCGCGCGGAAACGCCTTCACGTACGCGTCCGCACCCAGGAGGTTCACCTCCTCCCCGGCGGTGAAGAGCAGCGTTATATCAGAGTCGCCCGCATGGACCCTTCCCGCCCGTATCTCCCGCGCGAGCGAAACCAGGGCGACCACCGCCCCGCCGTCATCGACCGCGCCCAGGCTCTGCCGCTCCGCGGGAATGAGTACATAACCGCCCATTGTATATGCGATGAGTCCCCAGTACGCGGCGAACAGCACGGCCGCGATACCAGCGGCAATTCGCGCCGGTGCGGCGGAGAGCGCGGCAAATCTTCGCGCGAGGAACGCCCGGAGGACCAGCAGGAGGCCCGCTGCAAAGGACGGCACCATGAACCAGTAGACGCGGGCACGCTGGACATGGTCAAAGACGTCGGACTTGGAATCGTAATGCGCGGCAAATATAAGCTCGCGCACCGGGAACGCGGCCTTGAAACTCACGATAATGTTCTCCGCGCGTTTCTGTGCCAGCCACGACACGACCGGGATGAAAAGCTCGAATTCCGCCACGAGCAGAACCGGCATAGCTATCAGCGCGGCGAGGGCGAGCAACGGCCTTTTTTTATAAAGGGCGATGCCGAAGAGCAACGCCAGGATAAAGGCGGCAAGCGAAACCAGCAGCATCTTGTGATGCTGGAGAGCAAACTCCTGCACGGAATACGGTACGCTCCCCTCAGCGAGGAAGGCCTTGATTTTAGCCGCCGTGGCATCGAGAGCCCCGGTATGGTTCGGACGCGGCACCGCGATGGCCTCAAGCATTTCACGCAGGTTCATATTATCACCTCCGGCTTCTCGAACAAACGACATCACATTATCTTGCTTATAATACCAGTCGGAATGCCTGCAAAGTCAATTCATTTACTATTTGGGTAAAAACCCACATACCAGTATCAGCCCGGATAGCACACTGCCCTGCGCCTGCTTTACCGGTCTTCAGGATCAACATGCACTGAGACCGCCTGCCGGGTTTTCCCGATAATAGATGCAACAATTCGCGGGACCTCAAATTGATTTCTTCGATGTTATATAAGCCATAAACCGTCCGGACTCCCTTGATAAAAAATGAAATTATACGCGCCACGGTTGACTCTTCCCCTGCTCCGGGGTATATTACCCTAATCTCTTAAAATTGGAGAGGAGGTAAATAAAATGAAGAAGGAAGTGTTTAAGATGTGTCTGAATGATGATTGTTCTATATCGAGAAACTTCAGCCGGGCAGATCTGGAAAATTACATGGAACGGCTTGCGTGGATTTAAGCATCCCGGTTTGTGCATTATAGATTACAAAGGATGAAACAAAGTGAAAATCTAAATTTTTCCAGTTGTTTTATCCTTTTTCTTTCAGGCTGCTTGCCAAAGCAGCCTGTTATTATCCGGCACAGTGCAGCTCAATCACTGTAACTCCGAACAGATTGTAATTATTTCTTTTTAAAGAATGTCATTTTAATCCATGACCAGTTCAGATAAATATGCAAGCATACCCCGAAAAAAAGCACCCGGATAAGCCTGCTGTGCACCTCATATGCCGTTACCGAATAATTCATTAAAAAACCGGTGACTCGCTGTGCGTGCACATGTTACTGATCCTTGCAGCAACCGCCGCGTCGGGGGCAGCGGCCTCACTTTGATTTAACAAACTTCACAAAATCATCGAACGCCCGCACCGTGTCGTAACGTAATGCGTAACCCAACTCACGCGTGAGCTTCTCAGTGGACGCGACCCACGAATGGCGGATCATCTGGAGGTACGGGCTCGGAAATTCGCTCAGGAAGGAGAGCCGGAGCGCCCACGCAACGCCGTTCAGAACATACGTCAGCCCGTACGGCAGCGGCACGCAGGTGTTGCCGAGCATTCTCACCATTTCCCGCACCGACAGCACGCCCGCGCCCGCCACGTTGTACACGCCGCGCTTTTTCTTCTCCAGCAGGCGGCAGATGATCTCGACCAGGTCGTCCTCGTGCACGAACTGGAGCGGAGCGGTCTTCAGGGGAACGGGCACGATCCTCATCCGGACGTACCGCGCCAGCGGGTTATCGAACCCGGGCCCGACCACGAAGCAGGGACGCAGTACCGTGAAGGCGATTTCCGGATGGCGCTGCTCGTACTCACGGAAGATGCCCTCGATGATGCGCTTCGCCCGGGCGTAGGTGACGTCGTCGTTGCCGCGAAGGGGGCTCTCCTCGGTGAGAGGCCGGTCGTTATCCGCGTGGAAACCGTACGCGGTCGCCGAACTGGTGTAGAGCACCTGGCGCACGCGCCCCTTCACGCAGGAGTCGAGCACGGCGCGGGTCCCGTTCACGTTGACGTCATTCATCAGCCGTGCGTCATGGATCGGCGGCAGGATGAAAGCGGCGTGCACGACAGTATCGATCGAATGATTCCTGATTATATCGTCAACGGGTGAGCGGACATCGCGATTGCAGAAGGAGAGCTTCCCGACAGGGCGTGCCGGCTCCCGCACGTCTACCCCGACAAGCGCATCAACGTGAGCCATCCGTGAAAGCGCTTCCGCAGTCCTGAGCCCGATGTATCCGGAAACCCCGGTTATGAGAACCCGCTTCATTGCGCGCCCCCTGCGAGAATGATTTTCACGAAGAGCCCCTGAGAACAAAATACGAGATCGCGTCCATGAGCCTTCTCGGCGTGAGCCGCAGCACCAGCGTGTGAATGATCTTGTTCCGCGCGCCCGGGATCAGGACCGTCTTCCCCTTCCGGAGCGCTGCCACGCCCTTCCGCGCGATAAACGCCGGGTCCGAGAGCCCGCTGATCCGGTACCACCAGAGCCTGCGCGGGAAATCCTCGCCACGGAGGAGCGGCGTGTCCGTGTAGGAGGGACAGAGCGCGGTGACCTTCACGCCGGTTCCGCGCGTCTCCTGCGAGACCGCCTCGGACAGGTTCTGCACGAAGGCCTTGGCGCTCCCGTACACCGCGTGGTGGGGGCAGGGCTGAAAGGCGGACACGGAGGAGACGTTGAGTATCCGGCCTTCACCGCGCGCGACCATGTCCGGGAGGGCGCAGCGCATGAGCGTCATGTACGCGGACAGGTTCACCGCCACGAGCGCGGCGTGCTTCTCGGCCGGCACCTCGTGGAAATTGCCGTAAACCATCATACCCGCGTTGTTGACGAGAACATCGATGCGCGGCACGAGTCCCGCAGCGTCGCGGTAGAGCGCGGCAGGAGCCTCCATGGCGCGGAAATCCCCGAACAGGCACCAGGTCTTCACACGATATGATTGTTCGAGCTCTGCGGCCAGCTCGTGCAGAATTTCCCTCTCCCCCGGTATCGCGTGGAGCAGGCAGTGCGCCCCGGCGGCGGCCATGCACCGCGCGATCTCCTTCCCGATGCCGGACGAAGCACCGGTGACGAGAGCATTTTTATCTTTGAGATCATAAGTTCCCATACTTGTACCACCTCCATTTGAAACACGATGGCCTGCGGCAAACTATCAGACTTGTTGTAAAAACTGTCATTTAGAAGGAGCGAAAACATGTGCATCTCCCCCCTCTCCCGTGGGGAGAGGGGGGG
>JBGTBN010000034.1:0-17776 GCA_041749375.1 Spirochaetota bacterium | reverse complement strand
GCTTCTCGAACACGCCGTCGAAGTTCGCCGCTCCGCCGCCGCGCGAGCACCCGCCGGCAGCGACGACCAGCGCGAGCGCCGCTGCCGCCATGATCATTGTAGCGTTTCTCACCGCGCCTCCTATTCGAAGATATTGGTGCACTGGAGGCGGTTCTTCAGGTTGAAGAAATCACTCCCTCGCGGCACGTCGCGCAGCCTGGTAAGCAGGGTGTCCTTGTCTATCAGCTCGGTGAAAGGGACCGCCTTCAGGTCGAAATTGTCGGTCACCGAGACCATGATGCCGAACTTATCTTCCATATAATACTTCGCCGCGCCGTAGCCCAGCATGCTTCCCATGACGACGTCAAAGGCTGTTGGATGGGCGGAGCGAATCTCGTACCCCACCTGCTTGGGGGTTATCTTGACGTCCATGCCGGTCTTGTCCCGGTACCGCGCCTTAACGGACTCGGCGACGATGGTCGAGATCTTCGCCTCCCCGAGCAGCAGGTTGCCGTGGCGGTCGGTCGATTTCGGCTTCAGCTCGGCCGGCAGCTTGTCCACGATTCCCTCGGAAATTACGATGACGCCGTACGGCTTCAGGTCGCTCTCCCGGGCGATGATGGCTTCGGTTATCCGGTCCACCATCTGCTCGAGGTTGACCGTGTCGCCCGTGACGTCCTCCGCGGATATCATGATGATGGCCTCCGAGGCGATGCCGGCGGCGTAGGTGATCCAGCCGGACTTCCTGCCCATGAGCTCCACGACGAAAAAGCTGTCGGTGGCCTGCGCGTCCGCCTTCAGGTTCAGCAGTATCTTCTGCGCAACGTCCACGGCGGTCCAGTACCCGAAGGTCCAGGGGATGCCGTAGTAGTCGTTGTCTATCGTTTTCGGAATATGGATGACGGGAAATCCCATGAGCCAGAGATAGTTGGCGGTCTTGAGGGTATCGTCGCCGCCGATCGATATCAGCGCGCCAATCTCCAGGTGGTCGAAGGCGTCCAGAATGTTCCTGAGCCGCGCGTTCTTTTCCGCGTTGTTCAGGTCCTCCATGGTCTTGATCTCCTTGCCCGGATTCGCGCGCGAGGTACGGAGGAATATGCCGCCCCTGTTCCTCGCCTTGGTGATCTCATACGTGATCGTGCCGTAGTGAACGTCCTTGCGCAGCTTCGGATAGTGCTTGTTGAAGTCCTGGATGAACTCGTACCCGCGCATGATCCCGGTCACCGGGATGTTGTTGTCCAGGAAATTCAGCGCGACCGAGGATATGACCGCGTTCGCGCTCGGGGCCGGTCCGCCGGAAAAAAGGACGCCCACTCTGTTGTATTTCGGTTTCATAATGATGCCCTGCCCTGCAGAAAGAATAACTCAGCACTATGTATCGAAAAATCGGGTTGTCAAGCACATTCACTCATTTCAGCCGCCGGTAGGGAAGGTTTTTTTGTTGATTATTTCGATCTAAGCGATTATAAGAGCATATCGATTTAAACAGTGCAATTTCGCTACCGGAGTGCAGGATGGATTTCAAGATAACAAACATCGGGCAGTGCGCAGTTTCCTCGCCCCTTCTGGAATTATACGCTTCTAACGGATCGGCGTTCGTGGATGACGACGACCGGATCGTCCATCACCCGATGATCCAGGACGGGAATATCTCCGATGTCAGGTTACAGGAATCGTTCGAACAGGCAGGGCCGCGAAAAGCCCTTTACTTCAAGCCCGGCAGCGTACGGTCCGCCATCGTGACATGCGGCGGCCTGTGCCCTGGCATCAATGCCGTGATCCGCTCCGTCGTCATGACATCCTTCTACCGGTACGGGAGCAGGTCGATCATCGGGATACGCTACGGCTACGGCGGGCTCGACCCGGCAAAGGGCTATGGCACGGTCGAGCTTACTCCCGGGATGGTAGAAGACATCCACCTGGACGGCGGCACGATGTTGGGATCATCCCGGGGCGGCACCGAGGACATGGAATTGCTGGTCGACACGCTGGCATCAATGGGGATCAACATCCTCTACACGATAGGTGGCGACGGCACGCTCAGGGGCGCGCACAAAATTGCAGAGATCGCGGACAGGCGCGGCCTCGACCTTGCCGTGGTGGGCATACCGAAGACCATCGATAACGACATCAGCTTCATCCAGCGGTCGTTCGGGTTCGAGACGGCCTTCTCCCGCGCCGTGGAATCCATCTACACGGCACACATCGAGTCCAAGGGATCTCCGAACGGCATCGGGCTGGTGAAGCTCATGGGCCGCAACTCCGGTTTCATAGCGGCGCACTCCTGCCTTGCCATGAACGATGTCAACTTCATCCTGGTGCCGGAGGTCCCATTCGACCTCGACGGTCCCAACGGCTTCCTGGCCCATCTCAAAAAAAGGATCCTGGACCGGCAGCACGCAGTCATTTGCGTAGCCGAGGGCGCAGGGCAGGACCTTGTCGAGAAGGAGGCGGCCGCGACAAAACGCGACAAGTCGGGGAACGTCACGCTCGGCGACATCGGCGCATTGTTAAAGGGCGCCATCAACGATTACTTCAGGAAAGAAGGCATCGAGGTCAACCTGAAATACATTGACCCGAGCTACATGATACGGAGCGCGCCGCCGGTCCCCAACGATTCGATTTTCTGCGCGCAGCTCGGGCAGTACGCCGTCCACGCGGGCATGGCGGGCAAGACCGACATGGTCATCGGGCTCTGGAACGATATCTACACCCATGTGCCCATCGAGCTGGCCGTTTCCACGCGGAAGGTGATCGATACCGGCTCGCGGCTCTGGTATGACGTGATCGATTCAACGGGCCAGCCGTTCTCGATGAAGAACTGACGGAGGGTATTACCTGATGCGGTACCAGTACTCGGTCCGGTAAAAGAGAAACACGTAGCGCCGCACCCGTATCTTGTTGTCGCTCACCCGCCATATGCTGCAGGAATAGTCGTTGCCGCTGCCGACGTCCAGGAACCGTCCGCCGGAATAATAATCAAGGCCGCCTTCCTTCGCCGCCGACTTCTTCATCCCCCAGAGCATGACCATGCCCACGATCGGACGGCCCTTTTTCGCGCCCGCGCAGTCCACGCACCGTGAGCCTGTCGACGGGTCGAGGAGATACTCGATCTTCCCGTAATAGATACCGTCCTTCTCCCATATTTTAATATGGGACATCGCCCTCCCCGTCCGGGCATCCACATTTTTCCAGGTGCCGACGATGTCCATCTCCGCGCGTGCCGCGGGCACCGCCAGGACTGCAAAGAGGACCAGGCAGAGGCACAGGGGTATTGCTGATTTCATGATGCTCATCCTTTTCGTATGATCGGCCATGTGACGAGAAGGCTGCCCGGTTAAAGCGCCTCTGTCAAGTGAAATTAGGCAGCGGCGGGTCAGTACCTGTTTCATGTCAGTGCCTTCGTTGTCGCGGTGCGTGATGATGCTGCGGGAGCTGCTGCTCCCGTCAGGCGCCCCTGCGGATGATGCGGGAGATACCCTCCCGACCCGCCATGAGGAACCCGTGCAGGCCCTCCCTGTGCCGGGGCATGTCCAGCTCATAGTCGGCAAGATCAACGCTCCAGTGGCTGCCGTAGAGCGAATCCATTATTTGCTTGAGATCGTCTATGGTAAGGTCCTCTATCTCTTTTCCGAACAGGATGCAGTCGCTTATGCGGTCGTCCCTGCCGGCAAGGTCGCCGCACAGGCGCTCGCGCTCATCGATATACACGTTCTGCACGTCGAAATAGCGCAGGGAATCATGGTAGGAACGGGTCGCGTCCCTGATTACGACTTTTTTCAGCTGGACCGGCGCGGTCGTCCCCTGCGTGAGCTCCGTGATGCGCTCCTTGACGGCGAAGAGGATCTCCAGCCGTGCGCTCTCAATGATATCGGGCGTTTCAATTTTTCGTGCCATGGGGACCCCTCTTTTCGATAATTCGTTCCAGGATAACGTTCTTTATTATTTTCGGAATTACCGCGGGATTACTCGATATTTTTTGTTAAAGCCCGGGCGTCGGCGGGCCGTTCGCCCAGTCGGAGCAGGTGCCGGTGCCCGGCACGGCGGCGCGGTGCACCGATTCCCCCGATACCGCAGAGGGGAACCCGGCAGCGCACCACCCGGCCGGGGCCGGGAAATCCGCCGTCCCCCCGGCGATGAACACCGTGTCTACGGGAGCACCGTCCCTTTTCATGAGTCGTATCGTTTCACCGCTGTTGTTAAGGGAGAAGGAGCACCCGGCGTGGTCCGGGTAGTCGCCGAACAGCCCGTAAAACCCCTCCCGCGACGACGCGATCACCACACGCCCGCCGGCCGGGACCATGCTGCCGCCCGGCAGAACGAAGGGGCAGCTCGTTGCCGATCCGTCGACCACGAGCATGCCGGAAAGGTCGCAGGGGTACTCGTTGCCGTTGTAGAGCTCGATGAATTCCTTCCCCTCGTCGCTGCCGGCGGCGTCATAGAACACCTCGGCGATCTGAATGCGTCCGTAGTCCACTCTCCGCTCGACCTCCAGGTCGCCGGTTGCGCTCATTCCGCCGCGCACTGCGCGTATCGTCCCGCGCCCCGGGGCCTTCCCATGTACGGTGCCGTCCCCGTCCACCGACAGGACATCGTCCGTGAGGCTCTCCCATGCCGCGCCGTCCGCATGGCTTTTCGTGCCATCCGACAGGATCAGCCAGGCCTCTGCCCTGACCGAGTCCTCCTCGGTAATGCGTGCGGCCGGAATGATGACCTCGAGGCCGGACACGGCCCTGGCGCGCGGCTCGAGCAGCGGATTGTATTCCTCCGGGTACGCGCAGGAGAACGGGAGGGTGGAAATAATCGTTATGGCTATCGTGAGCGATGTTTTCATGGTTACCCCGCTGTTAAGTTTCTCATTGTCAGTACGAATGGGGCGGCTGCATCGTAAAAAATTTTTTAAAAAAAAAGAGCGACCCGGTACCGGGTCGCTCGATTGTTGCGGTGTGCCGCGAGAGGGACTTGAACCCTCACAGGCGTAATGCCCACAAGATCCTGAATCTTGCGTGTCTGCCAAATTCCACCATCGCGGCTTATCTGGTTAATCCATACGAGCGAAGGGTCCTATTTGTCAAATAAAAATTCTATCAGCACCGAAAAACTCCGCCACGGAAAATTTTCATGAATATCCCGATATATTTAATGCGTCCTGATGGGTCTGCAAACGTTTGCGGGACCTATCGGAAGCGCCCCTATTCCGAGTACTTGCGGATCTCCTTTACCGTATAGTTCTTTTTCCCGTCTTGGATGTCAAGATTCGCCACCTCTCCCGCCTTCAGCCCGAGAAGGGATTTGGCGATGGGGGACCGGTAGGAAAGGATCCGCTTCTCGAAATCGGCGTCCCAGGGGCCGAGAATGGTATAATCGCGCTCCTCGCCTTTCTCCTCCTCCAAGAGAATGACCCTGGTCCCGATGTTGACCGCATCGGTCGATATTTCGTCCAGGTTGAGCACCTGCGCCTTTTTCATCTCCCCGTCCAGCCGCGATATGGAAAGCTCGAGTGTTGCCTGCTTTTCCATCAGGGCGTTGTACTCCACGTTCTCACGAATGTCGGCCGAGATATCGGCGACCTTCGTCAACTCCCTCGAGATTTTCACCAGCTCCACGCTGACCAGCCGGTCCAGGCTGGCCTTCATTTTCTCGTAACCTTCACGGGAAACGATCAGCTTCTCCACGTCGAGTTCCCACGCCTCGTCTGCCCCGGCCTTCACCGGCTGGAAGCCGGCGTGGCTGACCTTGATGATCCCGAGAAACGCCTCCTTCTGGGGCTCTTCCACGTACGAGACATTGCTGAACAGCTCGTATATCTTTCCCAGGAAACCCTGGTCGAACTGCTCGGCCATGGTTTTCAGCACCGCCGAGCCGTTATCAAGCAACATGTCGAGGGCCATGTTTTTAAGGCGGTTCCCCTCCAGCTCGATCTTCTTGAGCTCGTTCATGAGGCGGAAATAGGTGACCGTCAGCCGCTCGCGGGAATAATCAAGCCAGTCGTAATCCCACTGTTTGCTCATAATGCTCCGCGCGACCCATATGAAGATTTCAGGGTACTGCTTCGCCCCGGTTATCACCCGGTCTATGAACCCGTTGATGATATTATACGCGTGGGCGCGGATCAGGTTGTTGATGATGTACTTGTGTATCCGCACCGGGGTTTCGAACAGAAGCTCGGCCAGCACCTGCGGCCAGTCCTCCCTCGATTCTTCGATCAGGTTTACCAGGTCCTTCTTGTAATCGTACGACGATATCTTCATAGAGAGCAGCGACAGCTCCTGGCTCCCCTTGATGAACTCGATCACCTTCTCGCGAAGGGCTTCGAGCTTGAGCTTCGCCGGGTCGACATATTTGGTCATATCTTTTAGTATCATGTAGGAGAGCACCTGGCGCGTGGCCGAATCGCCCTTCATCTCCTCCGTGAAGTAATCGATAAAATACGGGACGACCGACTTGCCCTCGTCCGTGTCGATGTTGTTGACGAACTCAATCGCGATATCCAGCTTCTTGCTGAACGAGTCGGACCCGGTGAAGCTCTCGAGGAGCTCCTCGGCAAAGGTTACCGGCTTGTCCCGCACGAAAATCAGGTCTTTCTTCTTCTCCGAGAAGCCATAGTGCGGGTCCCGCTTGATCTTCGTCCGCGCGCGGCTCCACCACTTGGACCAGCTCTTTTCCGGCACCAGTGCAGGGATGAGCTCACGCTTGACGTCCTCGAGCAGTATCTTCCCGCCGTATGACCTGATCAGGATCTCGAAAAACTGCATGAAATCGTCCCGGAACAGGTTCGTTACGTATTCCGGATCGTCGTACTGTATCACATACAGGTGGTCCCTGGGTATCGGCATGAGGGACTGGAGCGCCATCTGTATCGACATCTTGTGCTCCGGCTTGTCCCTGAAGCTAATCACGATGTTCTCACTGTCCATGTCCGTGATCTTGCCGAGCTTCCAGGTGTTGTGGTATGCGTAGTTGCCCTTGTCGAAGACGATGTTCTTCTCGAAGTCCTGTATCGCGTATTTCACCGGCGTCTTGTAATTCGCCAGCTTGGAGAGCTTCATGAACTGCTCGAACTGGGAATGCTCGTTGTACTTGACGCGATACAGATTGATCAGGTCACGCCGCGCATGGGTGTCGTCCGGCCGGTACTTGAGCACCTTCTTGAGGAGCTCGAGCGAGAGATCGGGGTTCTGCTCGTCCCGGTACTTCTGGAGCAGTATCTTCAGCAGGCTGGCCACCAGCTCGAACTGCTTGGCTTCGACCAGGAAGCGCTCGATGCGCTCGAAGAAGGCGATGTCCTCCCAGGACACGGAGACCAACTTGGTCCAGAGGCTGGTCACCTCCTCGTATTTCTTGTTCTTGATGAAGCCCTCGATCGACAGCTTCATGTAATGGATGCTCTTTTCCGGCTCATCGTCGATGATCGCGAAGGCGAGCTTTTTCGAGAGGTCTGCGTCGAACCGGTCAATCTTCAGCAGGCTCTCAAATACGGGGATCGCCTCCTTGTTGCGCCCCAGGCGCTCGAGGCTCAGGGCCATGGCCCGTAAGGCTGCGCTCGATTCCCCGTATTCGAGTATCTTCTCCGCGATGAGCTCGACGACTGCCCACTTGTGGTAGCCGGTGAATATCTCGATCAGCCGCCGCAGCTGCTTGGCGTCCTCGATGTTGTCGCGGTGGTACCCGATCTGGCCGATCAGGTACATGGACGTGATCGAATCAGTGTGCTCGGCGAGGTGCCCGCGGCACGCGTCCATGGTCTCCTGGATGATGTCCTCGGAGACCACCGAGTTGAAAAGGTCATCGAGTATCTTGAATTTGGAGATGCCAATATCCTTCGGCTCAATCCTTCCCCACAGCTCTTCCTTGAAAACCGAATCGAGTTTTTCCATAATTTTATCTTTTGCCATTACATACACCCCGCTTTGTGGTATTTGGGGATTCCCCCTCTTTTTCCGGATACCATCCCCGCCCGCCCGACAGGCCCGTGTGTCCCGCCGGCTGTTTCAGGATATCCGTGCCGCGGACCGTAACGCTGTCTGCGGGGATCGAATCCCAATCTCAAATTTGAATATTTTCAAAAACAGAAAATACCCATCCTGGAGAACGATGGGTATTTTCATGGAGCGAAAAAGAACTGCTAATAATATGTAAATAGATGTACTACTCTATTTTTTCTCTCCGCTCTTTTGTCCGCCCTCGAATACCTTATGAAGTTCATTGCCGTCAAAGTTGACTTCGTAGGTATCGGTCAGGACTTTCACCTGGTCAAAGAAAAAGTATGTCGTTTCGGTCAGCTCTTCGCGCGGTGCGGACGGTTCGGCCTTCAGGACGAACCGCACTATCTTCGTCACGCGGGTCTGCGGGAACGATTCAAACGACTGCGGTATGCCGACCGGTATCTCGACCTTCATGGGACGCCATCCAACAAAATTGACCGAGCCGAACTTCAGCACATGCGTCGATCCCCGGAAATCCTTGACCCACGCTTCCAGCCTGTAGGGATGCCCGCGGCCATGCACCCAGAGGGAGATGCCCTTGGACTGCCCCGGGAGCTGGACGCCCCGCTCCTGCTCGTCCTTCCCGGTATTCGGGTTATAGGTCAGGACCGGCGTCTTGTCTTTCCAGTCGACTTCGGGCGGTGCCAGGAGGTGAACCTCGTTGGGGCCCGGGTACCGGAACTTGAACCCGACGCCAAGGAGCTTGTCCTTTTTCTTGCCCTTGTCGGTAACAGAAAATTCCTCCACGTTCATGTCATTGGGCCCGCCGGCGATCAGTTTCATCTCGAGCTTGGTGACCGGGTTTTTCATTTTCAGCTTCTGCTCGGTCTCAGCCTTGGCGAACACCTTTGGCGTGGATTCGATCTTCCAGCCGGTATCGCCGATCACGGCGTTCTCAAAGTCCTCAATTACGATTGCTTTCATCTCATTGCCGCTGACATCCGCCGGGACATTGGTTATGATCTTGGATTGCACCGGACCGATCGTCACCACGCCCACGAAGGCGGCAACAAGCATGCTCAATATGATTGCTACTGTTCTGTTGTTATATGATCTCATTAAAAGCCTCCCTTATTGGCCTATCTCGATTAGCCTATATCGATTTTACCAGGTATCCTTGATGGTCTCGTCGCCGGTAAACTCCGACAGATCCGTGATTACCCTGAACTGGTCGATGTACGTGTAAAACGTCCCGGGAATCTCGTAGTAGTCGCTCTCCACGAAGAACGAAACAAAGTGAAGATTTCTATCCAGCATTGCATAACTGGCTGACTGGGGCAGCCACCCGGGAACTATAAGAGACATCTCTCTCCAGCCCCAGAAATCGAGCCTTCCAACTTTCAGCTTGTGGAGCTGGCCCTTGTAGTCCCGGACCTTGACCCAGAGGGTATGACGGAATTTTCTTCCGAGCACCCAGAACTTCATTTCGCGGGCCTTGCCCCTGATGATATATTCGTTGGGCGGGTAGACTTCCACGCGGTCGAAACCCCTGTCGAGGAAGTAGGTCTTGATGCCCATGACATACGCGTTTTTATGCGGCAAACCGTTTTCGTCGGTTATCTCGTCTTTGAATTCGCCAACCTGTCCATCCTCATTGACCGCCTGCCCCTGCTCATTGACCGGGCGGGGTTTGCCGGGGATCTTCCGCGTCTTGGTGTCACCCAGCGGACAGGTCGAAACGGCCCTCCAGTCCTCGCAGTCCTCGAAGTCATTTATCCAGTCAACAACCAGACCGTCCTGTTTTTGTTTCTGCTCTTTTTTAGGCTCGTTCTGAGCCTGCAAAAGCATTGATCCATTGCCGGCAAACAACATCAACAGGCCTATGGCCAACGACAATGTACCTAACCTGGTCATCCTTTTCATTGTTCGCTCCTTTGAAAAAAGTATTCTCGATAATTCAATATGTTGATGGCAATAATACGTCTACCACTACGTTGCTTTTAAAAATATCGGCTCTCTATTGTTCAAAATTTAGTATAAAAACGCTAAATTCTGCTACAGGCTCGATGATTTTCCCTTGCTTCCCGTCACCCTGTAATTAAACAATGCGAAATAATAGCTAATTATTCTATAAATACTATAAAGATAATCATCCTTGTCAAGAAATTAATATGAGACAGGAGGGAATCTTCGCGCGGGACGTTCGCGATGCTCGCCAAGCAGTCACGCAGGTAGACATAATACATGTAAAATTTGTTATTGATTTATTTTTTAATATCGCTAGTCTTATCCCCTCTGTATAATAGACTTGTCGCTAATCTGTCATTTCGACTAATCCCGGGATGAGGGGATATCCCGACAAAGAGATTATCATGCGAGATTTCTCACCCCGGCAAGCGGGGTTCGAAATGACAGATTCAGTTAAGCAGCAAGTCAAATGTATAAGCTCGGAACGCACATGGACAACCTCAAAGAAACAGGGCTCGGAACCATCATAAAGATCGTATCAGCGGTCGCGGGAATAATCGCGGGATTCCTAATCTGCAGGCTCATCCTGCTCCCCTTCAACGTACCCGACAACACGATGAACCCGAATTTAAAAAGGGGCGATACAATCATATTCCTCAAGCACGCGGCCCCGAAGCAGGGAGACATCGTGCTCATTGAAAGCCCAGTCGAGCCGGACAGGGTCCTGATCAAGCGGGTGCTCGCCGCCGAAGGAGCAACCGTGGAGATCCGCGACAAGGCCCTGTTCATCAACAATGACAGGTTCGAGATGCCGTGGAAGACGACGTCAACCGACACCAGGGTGTTCCCGATGAACTTCACTTACAGGGACAACCTGCCCGCCGTAAAAATAAACAGGAACGAGTATTTCGTGCTGAGCGACAACCTTGATACGGGTTTCGACAGCCGCGCCCTGGGTGTCATACGGGACGACCAGATCATCGGAAGGATGATCTACCGGTATTAATCACGAGATCAGAGTACGTACGCTCTCCGGCACTGTATGTTTAGGGGAGACCGCCGTCATGTGCGGTTTCCGCTTTTGATCAACGGCGCGATACGCACATCGGGCAAAGGAGACGCTTCATGGTCAAAGCGGTTATAATGGCAGGGGGAGAGGGAACAAGGCTCAGGCCGCTGACCTGCAACAGGTCAAAGCCCATGGTCCCGGTCATCAATAAGCCCGTCCTGGAGCACACGATCAACCTCCTGAAGCGGCACGGCATCAGCGACATCGTCATGAGCCTCTTCTTTCTGCCAGACAACGTGCAGAATTACTTCGGCGACGGCTCCGAATGGGGCGTCACCATAACCTACTCGATAGAGGAGACACCCCTGGGCACGGCAGGCGGCGTACGGAATGCCATCGGGGACTGTAGCGACACGATCGTGGTACTCTCCGGTGACGGCATCCTCGACTTCAACCTGACGGAAATCCTTGAGTTTCACCGCAAAAAGAGATCCCCCTTCACCATAGTATTAAAAAGGGTGAACAAGCCGACCGAGTACGGCATCGTCATAACCGGCGAGGGCGGAACGATAGAACGTTTCCTGGAAAAACCGTCGTGGAACGAGGTGTTCAGCGACACGGCAAACACCGGCCTCTACGTCGTTGACCCGGAGATCATCCGCGCCATGGTCCCCGAAGGGAGCAAGTACGATTTTTCCATTGACCTCTTCCCCGCGATGCAGTCCGGGAACATCCCCATCTACGGCTACATCGCCTCCGGGTACTGGTGCGATATCGGCACCCTGTCAGCCTATGCAGACGTCCACCGGGACATCCTGAACGGGATGGTGGACATCGACTTCCCGGGAAAAAGAATAGATCGCGCGATCTGGGCGGGCAGGGACGTGGAGATCCATCCCGGGGCCGCCATCAGGGGGCCGGTGTTCCTGGGCGACTTCGTCAGGATCAGGGAGGGTGCCGAGGTCTCCGAATTTTCCGTGATCTGCGACAACTGCGTCATCGAGGAAAACGCGTCAGTCCGCAAAAGCATCATACTCCACAACACCATCATCGGGCCGCGGTGCGAGCTGCGCGGCGCGGTCATCGGGAAACGCTGCGTGCTCGAGCCGCACGTCTCGATATACGAGGGGTCCGTCATAAGCGACGACTGCCGCATCGGCGGCGGCGTGGAGATCGGGGCCGGCGTGCGCGTCTGGCCCGACAAGTCGATTGAGCAGGGCACGCGTCTGAACGAGGACATCATCTGGGGCCAGCGCGCCAAGAAGTCGCTCTTCAGCGCCGAGGGGGTCGAGGGCACATTCAACGTGAAGATCACGCCGGAGTTCGCCTCCAAGCTCGGCACGGCCCTGGGGGCCTTCCTCCGGAAAGACGCGAAAATCGCCGTGAGCCGCGACACGACGTCCGCGTCGCGCCTCATCATGCGGGCCTTCACCGCCGGCCTCCTCTCCATGGGCGTTGACGTCTTCGACATGGAGGTCGAATCGGCGCCGGTCAACCGCTACACCACCCGATTCCTGAGCGCCGACATGGGCGCCTACATCCAGATAGCGCCCCTCACCGAGATGCAGTTCATTCAGATCCGGCTCTTTGACAGGCACGGGTACCAGGTATCCGTGAGCAACGAGAAAAAGATCGAGAACATATACTTCCGCGGCGACTATCCGCGCAAGGACGCCTTCGAGACCGGGCGGCTCGTCTACCCGAGCCATTACGTCGAGTCATACATCCTCAACGCCCTCTCCTACCTGGACGATACGCTGCCGGCGTCACCCAGGCGGAAGGTCATCGTGGATTGCTTCAACGGGACGGCCTCCCACGTCTTCCCCGAGCTCCTGAACGAATACGGCTGCGAGACCATGGTGCTGCGGGGCCAGGTGCGCGAATACACCAGCGAGGAAGAGACGAGATCGGACACGCGCGATTCGATAAAAAACATCGTGAAAATGACTAAGATGAACGACGAAATCGGCGTCATCGTCGGTCCCCACGGTAACCACATCACCGTGGTGGACGAGGGGGGCGAGATCCTTACCGACGAAGACCTCGTCGCACTGCTCTGCCTTTATTACCTGAAATACCGGAAGGACCGCATCATCAACGTGCCGGTCACGACCTCGATGTCGCTCGAGCGGATGATACGAGATGCCGGCGGGGAGGTAACGCGCACCGGCACCGGGCTCCGGGCTCCTGCCGGCGTGACGGACCTGTTCCGGGGAGGCCCGGAGGGGCGTTTCCCGTACCTGGAGATACGGTACGACCCGATGTTCATCTTCCTCCGCGTGCTCGAGTACCTGACCCTCGAGAAAACCGCGTTGAAGGAGATCAAGCCACGTCTCCCGAAAGGAAACATAATCCACACCTCCATCTACTGCACGGCCGACGAGAAGGCAGCAGTCATGCGACTCCTGACCACGGACGCTGACCAGAAAAAATGCGATTTGATTGACGGGATTCGCATCAACGAGGAGAATGCCTGGGTGCTGGTACTCCCGGACGCATCGAACCCGGTGGTCCATCTGTACGGCGAGGGCGAAACCATATCGGCACGGGACGCCATCACCGGAGAATACACCCTGAAAATAAAAAAATTCCTGAGCAGCATCTAGCAGTTTGCTGAAAAACAGCAAACTGCTAAGCGATACATGGATGTATCGCCGTTTTTCGAGGTATTAGCCGAGAAAAACGTAAGGTTTTGCGAATTCACTTCGCAAAACCGACCCTGAAAAACTCCATGGAGGGAGTTTTTCAGGAAACTGGTAGAACCGAGGTCCATTTCATGTATGCAATAAACACGAAGCGGCTGATAAAAACCTTCACGGACATGGCGAAAATCCCCTCACCCTCCTGGAAAGAGGACGGGATGCGATCCTATCTCAAGAAGAGGGCTAAAGAGCTCGGGGCTGGAGTCCGCGAATTCCCCTGCGGTGAGTCGAAAAATCTGCTCCTTACCCTGAAGGGCGACTTGAAAAGAAAGCCGGTCCTTTTTTCCGCGCACATGGACACGGTTACTCCCTGCGATAACGTCCGTCCGCTCGTGACCGGCGCGAAAATCACCTCCGACGGCACCACCATCCTGGGCAGCGACGACAAGGCCGCGATTGCCATGTTCATCGAAGCCCTCCGGTATATCAGGGAGACCGGGATGCAGCACGGCCCCGTCGAGGTCCTCATCTCCTGCGCGGAAGAGGTGGGGCTCCGCGGCATCAAGGAGTTCGACATGTCAGTACTCAAATCGAAGCACGCCTTCGTGTTCGATAGCGACGGGAGCATCGGGAAGATCGTGCTCCAGGCCCCTTATCATTCGACCATCACCATCACCATCACCGGCAGGGCCGCACATGCCGGCATGGAGCCCGAGCGGGGCATCAACGCGATCAATGTGCTCTCCGAGATCATCACGCTCCTCACTACGGGTCGCATTGACCACGAGACGACGGCGAATATCGGGACGATCACGGGCGGGCGAGCCACCAACATCGTCGCGGAACATGCCGCGTGCGTGCTCGAGGTCCGCTCGCTCGTTCTCAAGAAGCTCAAGGCGCAGGAAGCTGCAATCCGCGCCGTTGTCAACGAGACTGCTGCGCGCAGGGGCGCCCGCAGCTCCATCGCACGCACCATGGAATACTCGGGCTTCACCATTCGGCCGGACGACGGTATCGCGCGCATCGCCCGCTCGGCAATGGAGCGCGTGGGCATCCAGCACCAGTTCCTGGTCTCAGGCGGCGGGAGCGACACCAACATCTTCAACAGGGCGGGCATACGGGCGATCAATCTCTCTGCCGGCATGATGAACGTCCACACCACCAAGGAATATATCATGATCCGCGACCTGGCTGACGGGACGAAGGTCGTGCTTTCTATCATCGACCTGATGAAATAATTCATGAGCGATTTCCCGCGCACCATCATGCTCTCGATCATCGCGGGAGATGCCCTCGGGACTCCTCTCGACGGCATGAGCAGGGGGCATATCAAATCCTGCCTCGGGCCACTGTCCGGGCATACCGACCCGGTACCTGCGCTCAGGGGAAAAATGGAACGCTGGAAAAAACCGGGCCTCTATTCATCGATATCCCAGTTTATGATCCTGCTCGCCATGTCCGGCTCCCGGAAGGGCCCCTGCATAGACGCCTTTTCCCGGAGCATGGCCGTGTCGCCGGCACTCGCCGGGAGCGGATACGGAATTTTTCGCTACCCGGACGCAGCAGAAAGCGATTATATCGCCAGCTGCAAAGACCGGGCGCGGGTGGCAACCCGGACCGTGGCCTCTTCAACCAGGATACTGGCCGCCCTCGCGCCGCTGGCATTCAGGCGCAATGCGCCGGCGGAGATGCTGGCAGAGACGATTGGCTTCCTGCGTCTCTTCACCGCGGACCTGAAGACACTGGCTGCCGGGCTGGTCCATGCCTTACTCCTCAGGACGCTTTCAGAGGAAGGGCCGGCAGGAACAGACCCGGTCCGCACCGCCGTTGCATGCGCCGAGGCGGTCGAGGCCATGATAGCTTCAGAATGCTCGGCACAGGTCTTCGCCTCGGGGGCAAATCCCGCCGCCCTGGCGGCAGAGGTCCGCGGTCTCTCCGGACTGCTCGCGCTCGTCGCCGCGGCCGACTCGCCCGCTTCAGCTGAAGACATGATCTGCTCGCATCTCAACAGGACCATTGCAAACCGGATAACACGGGCAACCGTCAACCTGCCGTCCGCGATCCTCCCCTATGCCGTCGCGTTCAGCTCCTTCCACGGTGATGACGGGCTCCTGCTATACCGCGCGGCGGCGGAAGGGGGCTCCGCCGCGTCGTTCACGGCGATCGTCGGATCGATCGCCGCGTCATCCATCGGAGATGCCGCGGTACCGGAAAAGCTCGTCCAGGGGCTGGTTAACCGTAAAAGGATCGTCTCGATCGCGGACAGCCTGGCAGCAGGGTCACCGGACCCGGACCTCGCCGAAGAATTCATCAGGGCCGAAGCGTCCCTTACGCAGAAGGCGGACGAGGAGCTCCGCGCGCGGACGAGGCACAGTACAAAGAAAGCGGTTAAGAAGGATCCGTCCCGCGCCGACAGGGAGAACGCTCTCGCACGGCACGTGGTTGAAAGCTGGACAAAAATCGACAAGGCGAAGTGGAAAAAGGAAAGAAAACAAAGGGGCCAAAATGAGGAATCGTGAAAAATATTTGACAAATTGCCAATAACTATTACTTTCTAACAGTGACGGAATCAGCGATGGGGCGTTCGCTCCCCATCCGAATCATGGAGGAACCTCAATGCCACATAAGATCATTAAAGGAATTATCTGCATATTCACCATATCAATACTTTTTCAGGTGCCATCTCTCTATTCAAAGGACCTGAGCTTCTTGTTCCTTGACATCAAGAAATTGAGCAGCTACGATACGGACCGTATCGCGTTCCAGCAGTTTGAGAAAACGCCCGACGCGCTCAACCCGGACAAACTCGATAACTCCCTCGCCCTGCTGATGATCATCAGGGACAAAAGGGTCTATATCATCCAGGACGGGTACGACAATCCGGAGCAGGTCTACTTCAATAAAATCACCCTCGACCAGGGAAACAAGATGATTCCCAATATCTGGATGAACCTGATCGACGGAAAGCCGGATTACGTCATGGTCACTGACCGGCGGATCGAGGTACAGAGAAATACGGATAAGGACTGGGTGGCTAAGAACTACAGTGAACTGTACACCAGTGTGCGGGACAAGTTTCTTAAAAAGCACATGACCATATTCCTGTCACTGATAGTAAACCGGAGAGAAAGCGAGATGAATGTCACCCGCAAGCTTCTGCCCCGCAGGACCTATGACAGCCCCGAGCCCAGATTCGCGATATTCGTATCCGCCAGGACCAACGACGGCGGTACGGTCTATTACGCTGAAGACGCTGACGGCGACGGCGTGACTGAAACGTTTACGGTCAACTGCAGCGACGGGTTCCAGTGGGGGTATAAATCCGGTCCGAACATTATATGCATCGAGAAAAACACGCAGAAAGACATACAGCAAATGATCGGCAGGATCACGAACCTGGCCTATTACGGGTCCCAGGAGGAGGCGGAGATAATCAAGAAAAGCTTACCGACACCGGATAAGCTCAACTCCATGATCGACTCTCTCTACCAGGTTGACCCTGAAACCGACAAGTTGTTGAAGAGGAACGGGATCGATATACAGAAAAATGTGGACGAGAACACGAAACCGGAAGGCAAATAACACCGGATTATTCCGACCATTCTGACACAATAAAAAAAAGCGGCATCATATGATGCCGCTTTTTTTTATCCGGTATGATACCGATTATTTCCAGTTACGAATAGCATGTGATTCGACCAGGTTCTCCTTGTACGGCAGAAAATCGAGCGGGTTGAGGGGAATGTCATTATACCTGATTTCAAAGTGAAGGTGATTACCGGTCGAGTTTCCCGTGCTTCCGACCAGCGCGATGACCTGTCCCTTTTTAATATAATCGCCAGGCTTGACGAGATTCACTGAATTGTGCGCATAGCGGGATAGAAAACCGTCACGATGTTCAATGCAAATGTTTTTGCCCAACCCTGGATCATAACTGGTTGATATGACCCTTCCGTCCATCACGGCAACGACGGGAGTGCCTTTTGTCGCAGGCATATCAGCGCCCGTATGGAATCTCCCGCCCCTCTGTCCGAACGTTGAAGAGATGTTCTGAACATTAGTGATCGGCCAGATAAAATCGCTTTTCTGGCTGGCTACCGATTCGCGCTTGATTCCCTGGGCCTCGAGCTCGCCGAGATATTTTTCAGAGTAGGGCACGAAGATAGTTTCGCCCCAGGTTATCGCCGTCCCGTTCATATCCTGGACGTCTTTCATCGTAATGCTAAATTTATTTATAAAGAAATTGAGCTTGG
>JBGTBN010000033.1:0-4908 GCA_041749375.1 Spirochaetota bacterium | reverse complement strand
GTGGGGGGCGCGGAGAGGCGGGATGCGGACGACGCGATCCTCAAGATCGCGTCCACGTCGACATGTTTCTCCACCGCGTCTGCCAGCCGCTCGATCACTGCCTCCGGCCCGCCGTGCTCCGCTGTCGGCACGATCCCCAGGCGGCGCTCGTCAAGAGAGAGGTCGGCCATGCGGGGTAGAGCGCCCAGCACGGGCGTGTCGCAGTAGCGGGCGATAGCCTCTGACACGGTTCGGCCGTGGCGCTCGCCTGCGATCTGGTTCAGGACGATGCCGGCGGGTGCCAGACCCAGATCGAATGTCTCGCACCCGCGCACAAGGGCCGCTATCGTGCGGCTCGACTTGGAGCAGTCCACCACCAGCAGGAGCGGGATCGCGAGGAGCCTGGCCAGCTCCGCGAAGCTCGCCGAACCCTCCGCGTCAAGCCCGTCGAACAGGCCGCGGTTCCCCTCGACCACGGCGAAGCCGGCGTCCGGATTTGACCCGCGGTACGAGCGGAGGTTCTCTTCGTTGTCAAGCAGGTAGAGGTCGAGGTTGTAGCAGGGCGCTCCCGCGGCAGCGGAGAGCCAGGAGGGGTCGATGTAATCCGGCCCCTTCTTGAAGGGGGCCACGAGCAACCCCCGCCGCGTGAGCGCGCGGATGAGGCCGATCGAGAGTACGGTTTTGCCCGAGCCACCGCGCATGCCGCCCACGGCGATGCCCGGCCTGTTGTTCGACGGTCCCGTCATCTGGTTCTCAAGCCACCTTCTCCTCCCCCTTCCCAGGGGAGGAGAGAGGGGGTGGAGAGAAACGTGATTCTACACGCATCCGGTCGGCTTCGGCAGTCCGGCCCATTTGCATGCCGAGTTGGCGGGCCCCTGCGGGAACAGGGCGTACATCTTTTTTAAATCAACCCCCGTCTCCTTGGTGAGCTTCCGCACCATGGGTGCTATGCCGTTTTCAAGGAAATAGGTGCGGAGATAGTTCATGACCTTCCAGTGCTCTTCGGTCAGGTCGGCGATCCCTTCCTTCGATGCCAGGGCCTTCGCGATGTTCTCCGTCCATTTATCGGGCTCCTGGATGAAGCCGTCCTCATCGACTTCCATCATTACTCCATTCAGGTCTACTGTCGCCATTGTTTCGCTCCTCCTTTGATGTATTCTCAGCGCGCTGCGGCCGGCCGCCTCACGCGTCTTTCAGCTTTATAAACGAGCCGTTCAGGTAGAGGTACTCGATGACCCCCTCTTTGCTCAGCTCCCCGATGGCGTTGTCCACCAGGCGCTTCTCCACTCCCAGCGCCGCTGCCACGTCCCGGTTTTTCGTCTGCCCGGACTTCGCCAGGTGTTCAACGATCTTTTTTTTCAGCTCCTCCATCGACTGGTCAGTCATGACGCGCCTCCTTTACCACTTGAACTGCGTGGTTGTTCTGAACGTTTCCGTCGCTCCCGTGAAATCGTCGATATGGTGCTCGGTGAAGGGGATACCGGTCAGCCGGAAGAACTTCTCCCAGCCGATCCGCTCTATCCATTCGCCGAGCCGCTCGTATTTGCGCGAGTCCTTCACGTACACATCCACAATGTTTTTTAGCGCCCCGGTCACCTCGGGCCAGCGGGGCGGGTTGTTGGGAATGAAGGGAATGGCGAGCCGCGAGAACATCGGCGGCTTGCGCGCGTTCGAGACCTTTCCGCCCACGAAAATCGCCAGGCCGTCGCCATCAGCGTCCGCGAGCGGCATGGCCGGGCACACGGTGTAGCAGTTGCCGCAGTACATGCACCGCTCCTCGCGTACCACCACGCCTTTCACCTCCTTGTCCGGGTGCCTGTGGATGGCCCCGGTGGGGCAGGAGGCGAGGACCGACGGGATCTCGCAGGTTGCGGCGAGCTTCTCGTTGTTCACCTTCGGCGGCTTCGTGTGGATGCCGACGACCGCAAGGTCGGAGCAGTGGACCGCGCCGCACATGTTGATGCAGCAGGCCACGGCGATACGGAGCTTCGCTTCAAGCTTGAATTCGGTGAAGTAGGGGTAGAGCTCGTCCATGATCGACTTTACCAGGCCCGATGCGTCGGTGGCCGAGCTGTGGCAGTGGATCCACCCCTGCGTGTGCACCACGTTGGAGATGCAGTCGCCGATGCCGCCCACGGGCAGCCCCAGCTTCCTGATGTCGGCGATAAGGGGCTCCACGTTTTTCTTTTCCGGCGTCATGAACTCGACGTTAGCGCGGCTGGTGAAGCGGAGGTAGCCGCCGCAGTAGCGGTCCGCCAGGTCGCACATGTCGCGGATGAAGTCAATGCTGACCAGCCGCGGCGACCCGACCCGCACGGTATAGAGCTCGGAACCCGATTCCGCAACGTGCTTCATGAGGCCGGGCTTCAGTATCTCATGGTATTTCCATGTGCCGTAATTTTCCTTGATCGACTCCGGGAGCATCATCCGGTAGTCGGGGGGGCCGATATCTGTCTGCTTTGCCATTGTTCCGCCTCCTTGTCGTTACTGCGGGTTATTCGTTAAAGAAAATGAACGGGTTGGACCGCGGGTGCTTGACCATCTGCGCGAGCGGCTTGAGTCCCACGGCCTTGAGGAACACCTTGAACCCCATGCGCGCGATCGTTTCCGCGATGCGCTCCCGGTTTCTGCCATGCTCGTCCCACCAGTCCCAGATCTTCTCGAGCAGGTCCTTGATCTCGGTGTAAGGCGGCTCGATCTTGATGAAGGGAACGAGCATCCAGGAGAGAAACGCGCCCTTCTGGATCGGGGCCTTGCCGCCGATCAGGATCGACGCGCCCTTTTCCGTACCGGGCCGGATCGCTTTCGTCATCTTGTTGATGCAGTGCATGCAGCGGGTGCAGTCCTCCGGTTTCACGGAAAGCTCGCCCTTTTTCTCGTCCCAGGTGAGCGCTCCGCCGGGGCACCTGTCCGCGATGAGCCCCTTGATGTCCATGCCCTTTGCCGCGTATTCCTTCACCTCTTTCTGGTCGATGCGGATGCTGTCCTTCCAGGCGCCGATGATGGTGAAGTCGGCGCGGGCTATCGCGGCCACGCAGTCGTTGGGGCAGGCGGACGCCTTGATCTTGAACTTGTAGGGCCACCGGGGCCGGTGGAGCTGGTCCTGGAAGGTCTGGGTCAGATCGTAGACCAGGTCGAGCGAGTCGAAGCAGGCCCACTCGCAGCGCGCCGGCCCGACGCAGCCCGTCGGCGTCCGAAGTACGGAGCCCGAGCCGCCCAGGTCGAAGCCGATCTCGATCAGCTCGTCGAAGAACTTCTGAATGTTCTCGGTGCGGGTTCCCAGGAGGATGATGTCGCCGGTGGAGCCGTGAAAATTGGTGAGCCCGCTCCCGTACTTTTCCCAGAGGTCGCAGATCTTCCGCAGCGATTGCGTGTTGTAGAACCATCCCGACGGGTGGTTGACGCGGATCGTGTGGAATTGCTCCGCGTTCGGGAATTTCTCGGGCACGTCCGAGTATCGGCCGATAACGCCGCCGCCGTACCCGGTCACGCCGACAATGCCGCCGTGCTTCCAGTGGGTTACCCGGTCTTTGTAGGACAGCTCGACCAGGCCGAGCAGGTCCTTTGCGGCCGGGCTTTTCAAGGCCGCGCGCTTCATCTCTTTGACAAAGCTGGGCCACGGGCCTTTTTCAAGATCATCGAGGAGAGGGGTGTCGGACATGGTCAACCTCCGGTATATTTTTTAGTTGACTAAATACCATATATTTTATGAATACTATTCATTATGTTGCCGATACGGGAAAACTGTCAAGAGAAAATTATGGAAATTTCCCCCTGTCCCCCAGAGGGGGCGAGTGGGGAAAAGTGTTAAATCCCCCCGTCCCCCAAAGGGGGCGAGTGGGAAGTTGATATAAGTAATTAAAAACAGGTTGTGAGAAAATGCAAGATTTTTAGTATAATGGTGATAATACTTAGTCAGTAAAAATTAGTTATTGGCAATTTTAGTAAATATAATATATAAATATGATCTGCTATACTAGAAAAAGCTGAATGACTCGTGCCCCCTCCGGGGGACAGGGGGGCGGGAAGCAGAATGTGCAGAACCCCTGAAAGGCTGGTGGTATGAAAAAGCTTGATGGTATTTCCCCCCTCCGGGGCGATGCACTGGGCCTGTCGAAGTGGACGGGGAGTGTGAAACAAGAAATCGCCCAGAAATGGCTTGAAGCGGTCCTTGACGGGTATCCGCCTGAAACCGCCCTGTTCCTGAAAACCAATACCGACCCTTTTAAGAACCCTGCAGGTTCAATACTAAAAAAATCTATCGAGTCCCTGGCCGGCCAGGTGCTCGGGGATATGGATCATGACACGATGTACCGCGCCCTGGACGACATACTCGCGATAAGGGCAGTGCAGGACTGTTCGCCGTCGGAAGCGGTGCGTTTTATTCCCGCGCTCAAGGGAATAGTGCGGGAGTTTGCCGGAGCGGAAGCAGCAGCGCCGGTTGAGGCCCGTATCGACGGGCTGCTGCTCCTGGCCTTCGACATCTACATGGAGCGCAGGGAGAAAATATTCGGCCTGCGGGTCAGGGAGCTGTGCAGCGGCATGTCCCGTGCGGCGGGAGGGAAGGAATGATCCCGCTCCTGTCACTCGCGCTCATGATCGCCCTCGTTACCGCGGCCCTCGCCGGGATCGCGTGGGGCGGGGCAACGTACTTTTTCGCGGTCATCGTGCCGTACGCGGCAGCCGGCCTGTTCCTGTGCGGCGTCATCTATAAAATTGCGCGCTGGGGCCGCTCTCCCGTGCCGTTCCGCATTCCGGCTACCGGCGGCCAGCAGAGGTCGCTTGCCTGGATCAGGACCGGGGGCACGGACAACCCCTCGACCGCGGCAGGGGTGTGGGGGCGGATGCTCCTCGAGGCGCTCCTGTTCCGCTCGCTCTTCCGCAACATGAAGTCGGAGCGCGCCGGGGACACGCTCGCGTACGGCTCGA
>JBGTBN010000032.1:0-43994 GCA_041749375.1 Spirochaetota bacterium | reverse complement strand
CGCGGATGACGCGGGCGGGGCCGCAGGCACGTCCGAGGATGAGATCTTCGGCGAAGGGGAGACCGTCACGCCGGGCGAAAAGATGAAGGACGATTCCCTCTCCGGGGAGCTCGAGAAGCCCTCGGTCACCTTTGGAGGGTTCCTCAACTCCCGAACCAGCGGCAGCTACAAGCGCGGGAGCGTCATGAGACGGCTCAGCATCCTCGACGGCTCCGACTTCCTCTCCTATTTCCAGGGCAACTTCGGGCTCGACGCGCGCCTTCCGAAGGGAATACGCGGGTACTTCAACCTCTCGGCCGACTACTATCCCGCCGGCATACCGAAGGCGCGCAACTTCCAGGTACCGGCGGCCTACCTCGGGATCCCGTCCTATTTCGGCACGGTCGACCTGATGGCCGCGGAGAAGATCAACACCGTGTTCGCCATCAACGAGGTGTTCCTGGACATCAACGCGGGGAAACGGGTCTACTTCCGTATAGGCAAGCAGCAGCTCAAGTGGGGCGTGGGCTACCTCTGGACCCCGACGGACATGATCAGCGTGGAAAAGAAGAACATACAGGACTCGTCGCAGGTGATACAGGGGACCTACGGCCTGAAGATACACGTCCCGTTCGGGACCAGGGCGAACATCTACTCGTTCATCGACATGAACGGCGCGAAGCATATCGCGGACCTGGCAATGGCCAACAAGGTCGAAGTGCTCCTCGGGACCACGGAGCTGGCGCTCTCCATTTTATTGAAGCAGCACAACGTGCCGGTGTACGGGTTCGATTTCACCTCGCGCGTCCTGACCCTCGACATACACGGCGAGGCCAGTCTCTCCTACGGCGACAACCAGAGGAGGCTCCGGGGCTGGCCCTGGTACCTTGCTGCCGCGTCCCCCACGTTCCCGGACGAGTACCTGTTCCTGGCCCCGTCCGGGTCGGGGCTCATGGACCGCCGGGTGCGCGGCAAGTGGATAGGGAAAGCGAGCTTCGGCTTTGGCAGGGGGTTCGAGGTGCTCAACGTGAAGGACCGCATACGCTTCGACGTGGAGGTCTTCTACAACCACGCGGGCTACGATTCACACGTGTTCGAGAAGGATTTTTTCAACGTGACTTATTTCCTCTCAAGCGGGCTTTACACCCCCAACTATTTCGGGAAGTATTACGTCGGCGCGTTCATCACGATTCGCCAGATGTTCGTAGAGGAGCTCTCATCGATGATCAATTGCGTTGTGAACATCCGGGAAGAGTCGTCGATCATATCGGGCATGATTTCGTACGCGCCGTTTTACGATCTCACGCTCAACCTGATGGTGAACGGGTTCGTAGGCAAGGAGAACCGCGAGTACACCGTCTACGGGAACTATCTCACCACCGAGCTGTCTGTGAAGCTGGTCTTCTGATTATTAGCTTTTGTTAATACATGGATTTGTCGCAAATTCGTCATTTCGACGAATCCCGGTATTCCGGGATGAGGAGAAATCCGGATAACGAGAGTATCATTTGAGATTTCCCGCCCCGGCAAGCGGGGTTCAGAATGACACATTCAGTTAAGCAACAGGTCAAATAAATAATACTTGAATTTTTCCGGTCTCATGGCGTACGGTACCATTTTAGCGTCCATTGTGCCCTGCTCAATGGTCCCGGTATTGGCCTTCGCAGATACCGCATGGCGGGGCATTCCCGGAAGGTAGATGCCTTAACAATCCCATTCATAAAAGGATATACATAGTGCCACGAACAAACTATCAATTTGAAAAGCGCCAGAGAGACCTGGCAAAGAAAAAAAAGAAAGAAGAAAAAAGACAGCGCAAGCTCGAGAAAAACAGTTCGGCTGAAACGGAGAATCCCGATGTGACCGTTGAGGAAACCGGAACCCCGGGCGAAAGCGGTACGGAACCTGAGAATTAATCGTAACGCTTCTCAACAGGGGCGTTTCCCTCCCCGATGCCATCAGCCCGAGATGTACTGCAGCACCGCCCAATAGAAAAGGCCGGCCCCTGCCAGCACAAAAACGTGAAATACTTCATGAAACCCGAAGACCCCGGGCAGGGGATCGGGCCGTTTCCGCGCATAGATGACCGCGCCAACCGTGTATGCCGCTCCGCCCGCGATGCAGAGCGCGAACGTTCCGGCCGGCATTGCCAGCCAGAGCTTGTACAGGGGGACTAGCGCGATCCATCCCATGGCCAGGTACAGTGCAGCGGACAGCGAGCGCGGTTTCTCGACCCAGGCGAAGGTGAGAACGGTTCCGGCGAGAACGATGCCCCACTGCGCGATGAGTATTCCCCACCGCCACCACCCGGAGAGATACGTGTAGATGAAGGGGGTATAGGTCCCGGCGATCATCAGGTATATCGCCGTGTGGTCGATTTTTCTGAGGAGGGACGTGCCGTTTTCCCCCGGCTTGAACGCATGGTAGAGAGAGCTTGCCAGGAAAAGCGCCATGACCGAAATGCCGTATATGACGAGCGCCGCCTGCCTGTACGGGTCCGCGGCCGGGTTCGCCAGGATCAGGACAAATCCTGCGACAGACAGGATAAAGCCTGCAGCGTGGGTGTAGAATGAAGCGGTTTCCCTGATATTCGAAACCATGTTTTTTCCTGCCGGTATGAGGATATCGCCGGCAGAGCCGACAAAACCAATGACAGGGCCCGGGCGGAAAGGGTTGCATATAATCATTGACATGACACCGGATTTCTGCAGTATTGAATGAAAGGTTCATCATCAGGAGCACACGGAGCGGATGCCGGTATTCTCGTTTATGTTGGCCTCGCTTGCCGCGTTGATCGCTTATGCGTCACTGCGCCAGCTTTTCATAGCCATTCGAAAACGCGGTTCGGCCCTCCATCTCACCTTTTGCCTTATCAGCCTGGGAGTGTTCGGATCGGTCATCGGCAACCTTATGCTACTGCATATGGATACGGTGCAGGGCATCGTTGCTGCGACCCGTATCCGGGTCATGTTCGGGGGGATCAGCATCGCCTTTGCTCCCTGGTTCGCTTCCTATTACACCGGGTTTCGACCCCGGAAGTTCCTGGTCGTCTTCAGCTCGCTGGCACTCCTGTTCATGGCGTTCCGCCTGTTCGATCCGTTCCTCCTTACCTACTCGGTGATCCTGGACCCGCTGCAGATGGTCCTTCCCTGGAGCGAGCAAATCTCTGTATTCAACGCGAAAACCAACGGATGGATGTACGTCTATTATGCCATCGCATTCACCGCACTCGGTTTTATCTATGTTTCGTCCCTGTACCAGTACCGGAGGGGGGAGCGGCGGCGCGCCTTCATGGTGCTGGCGGCGGTTACGCTCCTGGTGGCGGCCATCGCACACGACATGGTGGTCATTTTAAACAGCTTCCACTGGGTGCTGCTTGCGGATTTCGGCTGGCTCAACATGGTCCTCCTGCTCGATATCAGCCTCACCGATGACATCGTCAGGGCGGGCGAGATAAAGAAGAGCCTGATCGAGAACGAGAGGACCCTGCGCCTGAGCGAGGAGCAATACCGCCTGCTCGCCGAGAACGTGTCAGACGTGATCTGGACCGTGGACCTGGACATGAACACCACGTACATAAGCCCTTCGGTGCAGAAGCTTTTCGGCTGGACTCCCGAGGAATGGAAAAAACTTCGCGTCAACAGCTTCATGGCCCCGGAATCGATCAGGAAAATCGCTGACATAATACGTGACGGGCTGAACCGGGCTGGCAGGGCCGATTATGACCGCAACAGGATCATGACCCTGGAGGTTGAGCAGTACCGGAAAGACGGCTCCCCGGTCTGGACCGAGATATCCGCCCGGTTCGTATGGAAAGGATCCGCGAGTCCGGCCGGGATCATCGGCGTTACGAGGGACATAACCGAGCGCAAGGAGGCGGAGGCGGCCCTTCTGATGCGCAACCGCACCCTGACCGCCATAAACCGGCTCGGCATCGAGCTTGCTTCGCTACCGTCCGGGGATGGGATCAACCGGTTCATAGCCCGGGAGCTGAAAGAAGCGACGGGCGCGGAGGCGGTCTCGATCTCGGAATACGATTCGCAGCAGAAGAGCCTACTGGTCAGGCATATCGATCTGGCCGCGTCGCTCTCGGCCAATCCCGAGACGGGCGATATCCTCAATTCTCTCATGTCGGTCCTGCCCGTCGACCAGGCGTCGTATGACTCGATCATGTCGGTTCCAGTCCAATTCCGGAAGTCCCTGTCGGACGTAACGTTCGGGGGCGTTCCGGAACAGGTGTCGGAGCTGATCGGCAGGACGCTCCTGATCGACCGGTACATCGGCATTGCCTTTATCTACGAGGAGACGCTGTACGGGACCGCGGCCCTGGCAATTAAGCAGGGCAGGCCCGACCCGCCGGAGGATCTGCTCCGCTCATTCGCATCGATTGCAGCTGTGTCCCTCCGGAGGAACCGCGCGGAGGAGCGGCTGATGAAGTCCCTCGAGGAGAAAAACGTCCTTATCAAGGAGATCCATCACCGGGTGAAGAACAACCTGCAGGTGATTGTCAGCCTTCTCTCCATGCAGGGAGACAGGATCAGCCAGCCCGACGCGCGCTCCTTTCACGAGGAGAGCATCGCCCGGGTCCACTCGATGGCGCTCATCCATGAAAGTATCTACCGCGCCGAGGACTTCGCCGACATCGACATGGGGCCCTACATAAGGGAGCTCGTCAGGATGCTCCTCGCGACGTACGCGATTGACGAGAAGAGTGTGGAGATTTCCATCAAGGTGAAGGGCGTGTCGCTGAACGTGGACCGGGCGGTCCCCTGTGCGCTTCTCATGAACGAGCTGATATCCAACACGCTGAAGCACGGGGTCCCGAAAGACGGGCGGCCGGGCCGGCTGGACCTGTCATTCTCGCGCTCCGGCGACCGCTATCTCCTTGTCGTCGCAGACAGCGGCCCGGGCATGGACGTTGCCGCCTTCAACGAGTGCGAGCAGAAGACACTGGGGCTCCAGCTCGTCAAGGCGCTGGCGCGCCAGATGGGGGGCTCCGTGGAGCTCGCGGTCGAAGGCGGGTCCAGGTTCACGGTCGAGTTCCCGGTAGAGGAGCATTCACAAGCCTGATTGTTCGCGTACGGCCGCTCCCCGCCGCTACGATCTCGACCACCTGATGAAAAACAGGATCGGCGCCGGTATCCCTGCGGGATTGCAGGAGAAATTTAATTGACATCACGTTCCCCGCCGGTAAGCTGAAGGTGCCATGGGAATCGCCGAAGATCTCATCATCATAATAATCGCGGGCCTGCTGCTCGGGCTGGTCGCGACGCGGATCAAGCTACCGCCCATCGTGGGCTACATCCTGGCCGGGATAATCATCGGGCCGTTCACCGGCGGCGTGACGGTGACGGACATCCCGCGCGTCGAGCTGCTCGCGGAGATCGGCGTCGCGCTCCTCCTCTTCTCCATAGGGCTTGATTTTTCCTTCAGGGAATTGAAAGACGTGCGGGCGATCGCGCTCATCGGCACGCCGGTCCAGGTCCTCCTCCTCATCGGGTACGGGTTCGGGATCGGGAGCATGCTCGGCATGGGGTGGCAGGCGTCGCTGGTGCTCGGCATGGTGCTTTCGCTCTCCAGCACCATGGTCGTGCTCAAGACGCTCATGGCCCGGGGCCTCACCGGGACCCTTTCGAGCAGGGTCATGATCGGCATACTGATCGTGCAGGACCTGGCCGCCATCCCGCTCATGATCATCATACCGCACCTCGGGGACCTTTCCGGCAACCTTGGGCTCTTCGCCCTCACGATGCTCAAGGCGGTGCTCGTCCTCGCGGCCGTCGTTATCATCGGTCTGAGGGCGATCCCCCGCGTGCTGAAGCTCGTGGCGAAGCTCGACTCCAAAGAGCTTTTCCTGGTCGCTGTCACCGCGATCGGCCTGGGCGTAGGGTATCTCACGCACCTGGCCGGCCTTTCGCTCGCGCTCGGAGCCTTCGTCGCCGGCATGGTCATCAACGGGTCCGATTACGGCCACCGGGCGCTGAGCGACATTGTCCCCCTGCGGGACATCTTTGGCCTGGTATTCTTCACGTCGATCGGGATGCTCCTGGACCCGGGGTTCGTGGCGGCGAACCTGCCCGCAATACTGCTGCTGGTCGGCCTTGTGATCGCCGGCAAGTTTTTCGTTTTCGCGGTTCTCGGAGCCGCATTTCGCTATGTTAACATCGTCCCCCTTGCCATGGGGTTTGGCCTCGCGCAGATCGGCGAGTTCTCCTTCGTGCTCGCGCGAGAGGGGCTCAAGGCCGGGGCGATACAGGCGGATTTTTACTCGCTGGTGCTTTCAGTGTCCGTCATAACGATGATCATGGCGCCGCTTCTCTCCTGGCTCGCCATACCGCTCTATTCTTTAAAGAAGAGATTGTTCAAAGGAGAGCCTGTGCAGACCATCAACCTGCCGCGCGGGGGCCTGGACAGCCATGTCATAATAGCGGGAGGGGGCCGTGTCGGCTTCCAGATCGCGTCGATTCTCGGCACTCTCGGTTTCAGCTTTATCGTGATCGAGCATGACTTCCGGCGCTTCGAGGAGTGCAAGCAGGCCGGGTTCCCGGTCATTTTCGGCGACGCGGCGCAGGAGACGGTCCTGGCCGCGGCCGGGGTCTGCTTCGCGCGGCTCCTGGTGGTGACCACGCCGGCGCTCTCCGTTGCCCGGGAAGTCGTGGCGCATTCGCTCTCCTGCAACCGGGTCATGAAGGTGCTGGCCCGCGCCGATGACGTGTCGCATTTAAAAGAGCTCTACGATCTGGACGTGTTCGAGGTGGTCCAGCCGGAGTTCGAGGCGAGCCTGGAAATGATCAGGCAGTCGCTGCTCCACCTGGACGTGCCCGTGGCCTCCATTCAGCGGATCTCGGACGAGATACGCAGCAGGAAGTACTCGCCCCTGCGCGGCGACGACGCCCGCCAGGCGCTTTTAACGCGGGTGAAGGACACCCCCTTTCTGCTTGAGACCAGCTGGGTCGAGGTGCTGGAGGGGGGCGGGCTCGCGGGCAGGTCCATCAAGGAGCTTGGTGTCCGCACCAGGACCGGGGCGTCCATCGTGGGCGTCATGAGGGACGGGGCGTTCGTCCCAAACCCGGACGCGGACTTCGCCTTCCAGGCGGGCGATCTTGTCGCGATCATCGGGCTGCCGGAGCAGAAGAGGCTGTTCGAGGAGCTTTTCACTCGATAAAAACGTTTCTCGCAAAGGCGCGGAGGCGCAGAGAAAGGATTACGGATTGGCTTCATCAATTATTATAGCTCAATGAAGACATAAGGCTTATAGTAAGCTGTTAGTCAAAAAGTAAAATTATTATAGAATCCTAATCTAACCACGAATTGACACGAATGAACACTAATAATCATTTCAATTCGTGTTTATTAGTGTTCATTCGTGGTTGTACTCATATTAAGAATGAATTTACTTATCAGGCTGAATGGTTATGGCTTATACAATAATGGAAAAAGGGCCATGGTTGGCCTTGGGTATGAGTATGTTCATATAAAAAAGCCAACTCAAATTTTCATGGAGTATTCTGATGTAAAATTTATTTTTTACGATCGGTCCTCTGCGTCTCTGCGGGAGACGATTAATTTCAAATGGATTATGGAGGAAAGTCATGAAGACGATATCGCCCAGAATTACCTGTGCCACGGTCGCGATTGTGCTGGTCGTAATGGCGGCAATGGCAGCGGCGAAGCAGAAAAGCGGCACGGTTGCCGAGACGGTGTATGTCCCTGCGTATTCGTCCATATTTCACGGGGACCGTGAGCGAGAATTCGACCTTGCGGTCACACTGAGCGTCCGCAACACCGACATGAAGAAGCCGATAACCGTGTACCGGATCGATTACTATAACGGCGCGGGCAAACCGGTCCACACGTACCTGGCTGGAGACCGCACGGTCGGGCCTCTCGCGGCGGCGCAGTTCGTCGTCAGGGAATCGGACGAGCGCGGCGGGAGCGGCGCCTGTTTCATCGTGAAGTGGCGCGGCGCGGCCGGCGTGAACAGGCCGCTGGTGGAGTCCGTCATGATCGGGACCGGCGGACAGCAGGGCGTGTCCTTCACGTCACGGGGCGTTACGATCAGGTAGAATAAATGCGCCTCTGCAAGAGTATTGAGGGCGGGAAAATGGATCCTGAAAATTTATGAACACTGAACGAGGAGTATATGGACTACGATACGAGCATCGATCTTAACCTGGACCTGGACGCGATCAAAGACCACAAGGACTACCTGGAATTCTGGAAGCGTGTCGGCAGGCTGGAGATCAGGATGGTGGAAAAGAACGAGGAGTGCAGGCATAACATCGGTGACGTTTTTGTGTACGAGAATCCTTACCAGAAGCCCGAGGGAGTCTGCCGCGCTTTGCTGCACGTGCTCGACCTGTACGTGTGGCGCGCCGCGTTCGGCTTTCCGTCCTGGAACAGCGAAAACAGGAGGATCTTCAGGATCCATTGCCCGGACCCGAAGGGCACGGTCTGGGAGATGAAAAAAATATGATCTCTCGCGGAGACGCTGAGGCGCAGAGGTAAAGAAGGTTGGCTTATTCTGATAATTGACTTATTTCAATCGTGAAATGCTCCGTGTATGATGATATACAATAATAATGCCTTCCATCGTGCAGTTTCTAAGATGGTGAATATTTGTGTAAAAAACCGAGGAATGGAGAGTTTGTTTTTTGGTTTTGATTTAAAAAAGACGCTTGAAATACAGCAGACTGATAAATTTATTAACTCTGCGTCTCTGCGCTTCTGCGAGAGATAGTGAAGCCTTATGAATTATTGAAGTAACAGGTTGAGAGTATTGATATGATCAAAAAATTCGAGCGTGGTCCAGTGACTGTGCTTCGTATGGGAAGGAGCTTTGGCCGCTTCGTCCTCTACCCGGTGCATGCCTTCCTGGTGGGCGACACCATGATCGATACCGGTGCGCCCTGCGTGCGAAGCGAGCTGGCGTCGCTCCTGGGAGGGAAGGTCATACGCACGGTGATAAACACGCACCAGCACGAAGACCATATCGGCGGCAACGACCTGCTCCGGAGCGCATTCGGCGCGCGGGTGCTCGCGCCTGCCGGGGCGCTGCCGGTACTGAAGAACCCGCGCCTCCTGAAGCTCCGGCTTTACCAGCGCGTCGTGTGGGGATGGCCCGCGCCCTCAAACGGGGAACCGCTGCCGGAAGAGGTGATGGCCGGCCCGTACACGCTGAAGGCCATACCGGCGCCCGGGCACACGCCGCACCATGTGTGCCTGCACGAGCCCCGCGAGGGCTGGCTCTTCACCGGGGACCTGTTCTGCGGGAGGGGCTTCAAGTACCTCCGCGCGGACGAGAACTATTCCCTCATCGTCGAGTCCCTCAGGATGCTCGCCGAGCTTGATTTCGGTACCATCTTCTGCAGCCTGATCGGGGCGGTGGAGAACGGCAGGGAAGCGCTCCGGGACAAGGTCCGCTTCATGGAGGATCTCGCGGCCATGGTGGCCGATCTTCACGACAAGGGCCTGCCGCCCCGCGAGATCAGGAAGAGGCTCCTGGGGGGCGAGGGCGCCATGGCACCGGTGACCGGCGGCCATTACTCGAAGCTCAACACGATCCTGAGCATCATACATAGCACGGAACCGGAGAATATCTCCTTAATGGAATAGCATCATCGCTATAATGAATAAAAAACAATTGCTCTCGCAGAGACGCTGAGGCGCAGAGAAAGAAGGGTTGGCTTATAGTAATGAAAAAACATATTGCATTGAAGAGAAACACTTTTATTAGAGCAGGCCATGTAATTTTTAAAACTCTGCGGCTCTGCGCCTCTGCGAGAGTATTAAGAACATGAGTACTGTAGACTACAAGCATGAAATGAAGAAGCTCAAGAAGAACCGGAAGCGGTACCGGCCGGCACTGGCGCGGCTCATGGCCCTGCGGGACGAACGCGCGGGAACGGCCTTCCCGTTCCTCATCGAGGATGTGGGCGAGATGCTCCTGGTGCTCGAGCTTGTCGACGTGGGATACGTCGACCCGGAGTCACTCATCGTGCGCAAGAGGTTCGGCGACATCGCGAGCGTTCATTACACCGGCGCGTTTCCCCTGACCGAGGCCGGCTTCCGTTTCTACCGCGGCGAGGGGACGGCCGCGCGGCTCCGCTCTCTCATCGGATATTTTTTCAGGAAGTGACAAACCGGGCGTATTGTTCATGAACATCATGTTTAATTCCCGGTAAGAAAAAATGATCAGCCTGCTGCCAACGCATATTATCTTGACAGGACCGCAGTTTCCTGTACACTAGTGCCGGCGGATGGCTGTCAGGCTGAAAGCTTATATCCTGATACGAGTCGTTCGCTTACAATGGTTGTCATGGAGAACGCCATGGATACAAGCAACCTTACCCCCCGTCAGATCCTTGAGATCAAGGGCGCATTTCTATTCCTGATACTCAGCATCTCTCTCGGCACGATTTCGGTGGTGTTCCAGGCGCTGGCCGGCGTAAACATCCAGAACACGATATCAACATTCGGATTTCTCGTATTCATGACGGTCATCTCATCGCTCATCTACCGCCGGAAAAAGGCGCTTCGGCCCGCAGTGGCGCTCGAATGGGTTGCCGGCATCGGTATGCTTCTGGCCACGATGGTTACCAAGTACCGCTACGCCGGCACCATGGACTGGACCTACGCGACCCAGGGCTACCACCTGGCCGCCATCTCGATCGGTTTCATCGTCATGACCCAGTTTCTCTACAACAAGAACCTGTACCGGGTCCTCGCGATGGTTTTTTTCATCAACTGGGCCGTGTTTCTCGGCCTTGCCGCTTCAAACGGCGTTACCTTCTACATGCACTCAATCGTGGACGGAAAAATCGTCCACGACGGGATACAGATACACCGCGAGATCTACTATATCATTCTCATGGGGATCATCTCCTTTGTTTCGTACCGCAATATACCGATCATGGAGGATTACGGCAACAAGTACCAAAAACAGGGCGCCCTGATCCGCCGCCAGGCGGAGATGCAGCACGGGCTTTCGGTCGAGATCAAGCGCCGGATGGACGACCTCTTCCTGCGTCTCGATTCGCAGAACAGGAGCGTGGAAACCATCAATGACAGCATCCAGAGCCAGGCGTCGACGTTCGAGCAGGTGTCCGCCGCCATGGAGGAGCTCCTGGCGTCCGCTGACGGCATATCCTCGATGGCGGTCAACCAGCTCGGCGAGAACAGGAAGATGGACGGGATCATCGGAGAGTTCAGGCAGGTGAGGGAAGAGACGAACAGGAACCTGGACCTTACGCTGGATGATATGGGCACCGCTGTGTCGAAAACCAGCACCGGCCACGAGAAGATCGGGGCGGTCACCTCCACCATGGCCGAGATCAGCGAGCAGAGCAAGCGCATCTCGGAGACGGTCTCGGTCATCATCGACATCGCCGACAAGATCAACCTGCTCTCGCTCAACGCCTCGATCGAGGCGGCGCGCGCGGGAGATTACGGCCGCGGCTTCGCGGTTGTCGCGGACGAGATCGGCAAGCTGGCGGTGCAGACCACGGACAGCATCAAGGAAATCTCCTCCGTTCTCAACCTGAGCTCGCAGACGACCGCGGACGGTGTCCGGGTAATCGGCGATGCGGCCGTGATCATCCGGGACATGATCGACAACAGAGCAGCGAGCTCGGACAAGATCAAGCTGCTGAAGAACAGCATGGCCCGGGAGGAGGGCCAGATCGAGAGCCTGATCGGGCAGATGGAGAGGAACATTGAGATTTCGCGGTCGATAGACCAGGGCACCACGGAGCAGAAGCAGGCCATCACCGGGTCTAACACGGCCATCGAGCAGGTCAATGGCGTCATAACCGGAATGGCGGACGCCGTCAACAACCTGGCCGCCCTGTCGAAGAACATATTTGACGACGCGAAGCTCATCCTTGATAAGTCTACCGAGGCCGCGGAATAACCGGGGCCGGACCGCGCCTTCCCGCATCAACCGGCCGGCAATAATTACTTGACATAATCAGGCATCATCCTTTTGTTACCATGTATTAAAACTATTCACAGGCAAGAGGATGACGACCATGAACAGACCGTTAGCGCAGGTGGACCCGGAAATATACGACGTCCTGAACGGCGAGCTTGAGCGCCAGCAGGATACCCTCATGATGATCCCGTCGGAAAATTACGCGAGTCTGGCGGTTCTCCAGGCCCAGGGGAGCATCATGACAAACAAGTACGCGGAGGGTTACCCCGGCCAGCGTTACTACAACGGCTGCCAGTTTATGGACAAGGCCGAGACCCTGGCGATAACCCGCTGCAAGGAGCTCTTCGGCGTGGAACACGCCAACGTGCAGCTCAACGCGGGCGCCTCAGCGAACATGTGCGTCTACTACGGCCTTCTCCAGCACGGCGACCCGATACTGGCCATGAACCTGGACCATGGCGGCCACCTGACCCACGGCAAGGACATCAACTTCTCCGGCAAGTACTACAAGTTCTCAGCCTACGGCGTGAGCAAAAAGAGCGAGGTGCTGGAAATCGACGAGATCGGCGCGCTGGCGCGCGAGCACAAACCGAAGATGATCGTGGTGGGCGCGAGCGCCTATCCCCGGACCATCGATTTCGAGCAGTGGCACAAGGTGGCTGCGGAGGTAGGAGCGCTGCTCATGGCGGACATCTCGCACATCGCCGGCCTGATCGCCGCGGGCGTTCACCCCAACCCGGCCCCCTGGTGCGACGTGATCACCTCGACGACGCACAAGACGCTGCGCGGCCCCCGGGGCGCCATCATCATGTGCAAGCAGCAGTACGCAAAGCAGATCGACAAGGCCGTGTTCCCCGGCATACAGGCGGGGCCGCTGATGCACGCCATCGCGGCGAAGGCGGTCTGCTTCAAGGAGGCCATGGGCGAGGAGTTCAGGGCGGACCAGAAGCAGACGATCGTGAACTGCAGGCGGCTGGCGGACGTCTTTAAGAAGCGCGGGTTCCGCCTTGTGACCGGCGGCACGGACAACCACCTGCTCATGATCGACCTGGAGGACCGGAAGCTGGACGGCAAGGTCGCGGCGGACCTCCTGGACGCGGTGGGTATCATCGTGAACAAGAACATGATCCCCTTTGACAAGCGGACCCCCGTCCGCCCGAGCGGCATACGCATGGGCACGCCCGCGCTCACGACGCGCGGCATGAAGGAGAAGGAGATGGACCTGATCGCCGGATGCATCGCCGACATCCTCGAGAGCCCTGAAGACGAGGCGGTGAAAAAGAAGGTGCAGGGCGAGATCGCGGGCCTGTGCAAGCGGTTCCCCATCTACGAGTCGCTTGAGCCGAAGTAATAGCCCTATAGATAGCTCCGCAAACGTTTGCGGAGCTATCACGGTTTCACATTTTCCCCCGAAGCGAAACATTACAATGAAAGGCCTGCAGGAGTTTGCGGGTCTTTTCCATTTGCCGTGCCGCCAGGCACGGGGGGCCGCCTGTCATCCCCGCGAAAGCGGGGTGGGGGCGAAGTCCCTCAGTGATTCTGAACCCCGGAGGGGTTCAGAATCACACCATACATTTACAGTATATTGTATATATCAATCCATGCATCGTGAAAAAATTGATGTAAAAGAAACAAAGTCTTTAACTGCGTATAAGAAAACTATTATTTGCCTTATTCTTCAATTAACCGTATCTTAAACCCGGGAGATGAATTGTTGACGACGGCTATTTTCACCGGAGAATCAATCATCCCGCATTATATATCTTAGAAGTTTAAATATACAAGGTTAAAGTATGATAGAGAAGCAGCTCCGACAGGAATTGACGAAATCCAGCTTTCAAAATAAGGAGCTTAAAAAAACTATAACCGAGGCGAGACGGGATCAACATGAATCGGAGGAAGGCCGTCGCTTTGCCGAAAACATTGTGGAAACCATCCGGGAGCCCCTTCTGGTTCTCGATAAAGATCTTAAGATAATTTCGGCGAACCGCAGCTTTTACAAAAATTTCAAGGTAGCTCCCGATGAGACGATCGGATGCTACATTTATGACCTGGGAAACAAGCAATGGGACATCCCCGAGCTCAGGAAACTCCTTGAAGAAGTCCTTCCCCACAAAGAATCCTTCGACGATTATGAAGTTGACCATACCTTCAGAGATATCGGTCATAGAATCATGCTGCTCAACGCCCGTCAGATAAACAGGAGAGACATCTCTGGGAAGATAATCCTGCTTGCCATTGAGGATATAACCGAACGCAAACTGCTTGAAAACCAGTTATCGGAATCGGAAGAACGCTTCAGGCGTCTTTTTGAGACCGCAAGCGACGGGATAGTGCTTCTCGAAAAAATGGATGGGAAGATAATCCTTACCAATCCGGCATCGGAAAAAATACTGGGCTATACCAGGAAGGAGAGCATCGGGAATAAGCTTCAGGACATTGGAGTTATGCTCGAGATGGGTAATTTTCAGGCCGTGATGAACGAATTGAGTAAAAGCGGCATCATCAATTACAATGATGTTCCGATAACAACCAAGTCGGGTCAGCAAATCTATTCAGATATATATCTCGTTGACCGGGCAAAAGTAGCACAATGCAATATCCGCGACATAACCCAGCGCAAGCTGTCACAGGAACTGCTGTTGACCAAGACAATGCTCCTGGAAGCTCAGTCCGAAACATCCATTGACGGAATGCTGGCGGTGAATGCTGAAGGTCATCCCATTCTTTTCAACAGGCGTTTTGGCGAATTGTGGAGAATGCCCCAGCATATTCTGGAGGCAAGGGACGATGCCCTGATGCTGGAATTTATTTTAAAACAGCTAAAAGAGCCTGGGGAATTCAGCAGCAAAGTTGCCTATCTTTACAAGCACCACGAAGAGAAGAGCAGGGATGAAATCGTCTGCACCGATGGCAGAGTCTTTGACAGGTATTCATCGCCATTACTGAGTCACGATAAAAAATACCTGGGCCGCATCTGGTTTTTCCGGGACATTACCGAGAACAAGCAGGCCGAGGAAAAACTTCGGCAGACGCTTGGCAGTCTGAAAAAAGCGTTTCAGACTATTATCCAGGTAATGATATCCGCCGTGGAGGTGAGAGACCCCTATACGTCGGGCCACCAGAAACGCGTAACCGATTTAGCCCTGGCTATTGCCCATGAAATGGAACTGTCTCCGGAGCAAATTGAAGCTATTTCAATGGCGGGACCTATCCATGATATCGGGAAATTGTCCATTCCGGCGGAGCTATTGTCAAAACCGAAAAAGCTGACGGATATTGAATTCACCCTCATAAAAGAACACTCCCGGGCAGGATATGAGATCCTGAAAAACGTGGAATCGCCCTGGCCCCTGGCAGAGATTGTTTACCAGCACCATGAGCGGATGAATGGTTCAGGCTATCCGAGGAACCTGAAAGGAAATGAGATTCTCATGGAAGCCCGAATCATGGCCGTGGCTGATGTGGTGGAATCCATGGCCTCCCACCGTCCCTATCGTGAGGCCCTGGGCATTGATGCCGCTCTTGAGGAGATCGAAAAAAATAAAGGACTATTATTCGACACCGCGGTTGTGGATGTCTGCCTGAAATTATTCCGGGAAAAAGATTGTCAACTTTATGCCGTATGATTTCAGGCAGCATTCACTGGAGTAAATAATTATTTATTGTCTTTTTCCATCACTTCCAGCGCCGCGTCCACCCACGTGTAGGCGTCAAGCGGCACCTGGCGGTCCTTCTTCTCAATCCGCTTTTCCCCGAGCCGGACAATCACCGCATTTTTCTGCGGAATGATAATGATGTACTGGCCCAGGATCCCCCGTGCCATCGGGATGGTGAGGCCGCGGTGGTGCATGATCCAGAACTGGTAGCCGTAGAAGTCGACCGGCTTTCCCGCATCGTCCGTGAGCCACGCGGCAGGTGAGGTCGCCTGCCGGATGTACGCGGCGGAGACAATGCGCTTTCCGGCGAAGGTCCCGCCGTTCAGCACCATCTGGCCGATCCGGGCGAAGTCTCGTGCCGTTGAATTGAAGCAGCAGAAGGCCTTCTCGACCCCGTCTTTCCTGTCCAGGCTCCAGAGCGCGGCCCTGCCGGCGCCCAGCGGTTTCCAGAGCTTTTCCGATGCGTATTCCGACAGCGTTTTGCCCGTGGCCTTCATGACGATAAGCCCCAGCATCTGCGTGCTGCCGCTCTGGTAGTTGAACCGCCTGCCGGGGATCTCGACGACCTTCAGGCCCCGCACCAGCCCGTCAAGATCGTTGCCGAAATATGATCTCGTCGTAATCGAGAAAAGGCTGGAGTAGCTCTCGTCCCATTCGATGCCGGAGCTCATGGTCAGGACATCCCTGACGGTAACCTGCGCCGCGGGGCCCTGCGCGAATTCAGGCAGGTAATCTCCCACCGGCGCGTTGATGCTCCGTATGCTTCCCTCGTCCAGTGCGATGCCAGCCAGGAGGCTCACAATGCTCTTGGCCGCGGAAAACGAGTTCGATATCGAATCCCTGTCATACCCCTTGAAGTATTTCTCGTAGATGATCTGGTTGTCTTTCACGATCAGGAATGCCGTGGTCTTGAGCTCCGTCATAAGGCGCGACGCCTCTTCGGGGACCTCCTCCGCGTTGCAGCGGGGGCTCACGGACCAGGGGATCGGCGCGCCCGCCTCAACGGTGCGGTTTTCAAAGATCCGGTAATCGTCGATGCGCGCTTTCATGCGTATGAGGGCGCGCTGCATGTGCACCGGCAGTATGGCGAACGTGATGCCGGCAAGGGCAAGGACGCTGATGATGGCCGTGATAATTCGTTTTCGTTTCATGATGATGCTCCTGGTGTCTGGACGTGAATGGAATGAGACGAGTGAATGCGTGATGAATAGGATACCCTTCCGAATGCGCCTGTCAACGATTTATTTACGGCGGATGCCTCCGGAGCCGCGGCATCGCGAATATCTACCGGCCGCGCCGGGACCCTATGGGTGGCGTTGCCAGGAAGCATACGGGCCGGTAGGAGATACGGACGGTAACCGGTTTGCTGATTCCATCCGTACGGGGGGGAGGCTGGTCCCCTCGATTATACCCGCGTCCATGGAAATTTTACCTCCTCTCCCGCGTTTTTGTGTTGAAGATTGTTGTGCGATATCCCATTGTTGTACTGAAGTTTTTGAGAAGACCAATACAGGGCATCGGCGAGAACAGAAGCGCGATCAATATGAAAGCGGGCCTTTTCAGGGCACGCCATGAATAATGTTATGAATATTGAAATCAACCACCAGTTTCTTAAAGTACTGACGAATTCCCTTGATACCGGCCAGACCAATTATCTCGGTGAGCGGCTGGACCCGAAATTCAATGTATACCGGGTATCGGGTTTTCACGATAATGCGCCCCTGCCCCGGAGGACGGCCGCGGAAGTTCTTATCAACTATTTCAAATCTGAAGATAATATCGTCCGCCTTTTCTCCATCATGCTTGAAAACGAAGGCAGGCGCTTCTACAACTCGGTGCTCAAGGTATGGGGCAAGCCGGATTTCATTAACCTGCTGCTGAAAAACAAGTGGATATACGACCCCGAGGTACAGCGCTTTCTCCTGGACCCTTTTTACGAACGCGAGATAAATTTCCTTAAAAAAATGCGCATCCTGGACCTCCGCCACGAAGTGGACATCCCGGCCATCATCAGGGATGTCAAAAATGCCAGCGCCGCGCTGAGCGTACAGGACCTCGAGTGGCGGATTACAATCCGCCTCTACGACGTGGAGCCCCGGATTGGGGAACTCATACGGAAAGTCCTGGACATGCTGCTGGTGCGCCAGAATTTACAGAACTATATGCACGAAATGTACGCGTGCCTTAAAGAACTGGCCATCAACGCCAGCAAGGCGAACTACAAGATCCTCTTCGAAAAATATATTGCCCGTCCCCTGAAGGTCACACAGGAAAAGGATTATTCCGGCTTTTTGAAAATGTTCCAGGAAGAGATAGAGGAGCACGGGAACCGGCGGCTGATTGAGCTGGCCAGGCAGGAGGACCGGTACATAAACATCACCTTTCAATCATCACTCGATTCAATCGCGATCTGGGTCACCAACAGCCAGAATATATCGCTGATCGAAAAACAGGCCCTTCTCAGAAAACTGAAGCAGGGCGAATTCAAGAACAAGGATTCCTTCGGCGAAGAGCCCGATTACGCCGAAGGAGCGGGCTTTGGATTGAACCTGGTCCTGAGCATCCTGAAAAACTATACCGCCGACGATGAACCCCTCAAGGTTGTTTTCTATCCTGACTTCATCAAAATTGGCTTTGAGCTGACAAGGGCCGAATTGACGGCGAAAATCGTAACAACTCCGGAAGAGGGATCGGAGTTCGGCTCCTGACCCGGTCTCTGCGCCTCTGAAAGAGTTTCCCGCGCCTGTTGCTGCCGGGAAGAATTCAGTGCTTCCCGAACAGCGCGTAAAGAACAATCCCCGCAGCCACGCTCACGTTCAGCGAATCCGTGTTGTTGTGCATGGGCACGTGCACGATCTCGTCGCATTGCGACATGATGTCCGCCGGTAAGCCCCCGGCTTCGTTGCCAAATACCACGGCCCGTTTCTCCGCAGGGCGCGCCGCGCCAAGCGGTATCGAGGTTTCGCCCGTGGACGCGCCGTACACGGTAAACCCGTGCCGCTTCAGCAGCATGTAAGTGCTGTCGTCCGCATCCATCATGACCAACGGCAATGCAAGTGAGGTTCCCATGGATGCCTTGAGCGCCCTCCTGCTGAAGGGGTCGCAGCTTTCCGGACCGATGACAACGGCGTCCGCGCCCAGGGCCGCGGAGGTGCGAATGATGCTCCCCAGGTTCTCGTCGCCGGAGAGGCGCGGGCAGATCACGAGGTTCCGGCATGCGGCTTTTTCCGTAAGGTGCCGCTCCAGGGGCATGATGACGGGCCGCAGCGCCACAGCCATGACGCCGCGGTGGAAGGGGAACCCGGCGAATCTCTCCATCTCGTCATTGTCCAGGACGTGGACGGGGCATCGCCCCCTGGCGAGCTCCCGGAATTCATCCGCCATTTTTTCAGCGCAGAGGATGGATTGGACCTCAAGGCCCGAGGCCAGGAGGCGGCCCACCAGGAGCCTCCCTTCGGCGATGAGGATCCCCTTGCTCTTCAGGGCCCTGTCGCGGATATTCGAATAGAGAGCTATGTTGTACACGGGGTCCATGGCGTATAATGCGTTACGTGATGCTAAAACAGAACTCCCGGTCATGCAGCCGGGAGTTATCTATAGATTTGTGCTGAGAAGCGTGGCAGTAGCGCCAGAATGATGGCCTTATTTTTCAGTCGCCGGCTGGACCTGCTGGGCCTGGAACTCCTTGGCGCACTTCTTCAGGCATGCGTCTTTCCCCTTTATGCACACCGCTTCGTCGGCCTTTTTCTTGTACTCAGCCTGTTTCGTGTTGGTAATCTTCTCTGCCGCCTTGCCGGCCGCGCTCACGCATGCATTGTAGGCCACCTCGCAGCCCTTGTCGCACAATGTCTTCTTGGCCGAGGTGGTGTCGCCCATGCCGTAGATATACGCCGCCATGCCGATAATGCACGATATTGCGATTAAGATTTTCTTCATTACATCCTCCTCGATGGATTTATTATTTCACAAGAAATCATCGCATGCTTTATCAAGATGGTTTCCCGCGGATATGCCATACATTTTTAATGTGGAACTGATCCAATAGAAGCCGCTATCAACAGTATATGCAGGGTCACACCAGAAAAGCAATAGAAAAAATAATTTCCATGTTCTCTGTCACAGGTGCTCGTTGTCCCCCTCCCGAAAAATGATTGACACTTACCCCCCCGGCGGAAGATTTTCTCGCAACTATTCTAATTTATATAGCAGGGTGTTCGACCCCGCCAAGAGGTTCCGCCATGATCCAGAAGCTTACCGACACCATATCGGTCATATTCACGGAGAGCGGTTTTTCGTCCAGCAACTGCATATTTGTGAAGGACGGGTCCACCCTCATGATCGACAGCGGCGCCGGCGCCGCCATGGTGCCCGCAGAGCCGTGGAATATCGACGCGCTCCTCTGCTCGCACCATCACCTGGACCATATCGGCGGCAATGACATGTTCACGAAGGCGGTCATCAGCGCGCATCCCATCGAGCGCGCGGCGATGCAGTCGTGCGGGAAGCTCCTGGCCAGCGACAGCTGGAGCGAGCTCATGGACGTGGAAAACTTCATGATGTCGAAGACCATCTTCGGCAAGCCGAACCGGCTGTACGAGCCGTTCCGCGTGGACGAAGACCTCTCGGACGAACAGGTCGTGGAGTGCGGGCGCACCAGGATCAACGTGCTGCACACGCCCGGGCACACAGCCGGGCACTGCTCCTTCTGGTTCCCGGGCGAAGGCATCGTGTTCACCGGGGACATCTGCCTGACCGCGGTCGGTCCCTGGTACGGGGACCGCGATTCGAGCATCGGGGACTTCATCTCGTCCATCAACCGGATCATCGACCTGAAGCCGCGCATCCTGGTGACCGGGCATTACACCCGGGTGGTGGAGGAGGGCATCGGCGGCGTGCTTGCGGAATATCGCGACCGGATCATGCGGCGCGAGGAAAAGATACTGGACTACGTGAAGCGGAACCCCTCGACCATACACGAGCTGGCGAAGATGCACTTCATATACCCGGAGCATCCCTCGGACTTCGTCCTCTACTGGGAGAAGAGCATCGTGCGGACCCATCTGAACCGCCTCATGGCCCTGGACGAGATGTGCCTGGGCGAGAACGGGCGGTATTTCGCTGCGGTGCCGCGAAAGGCGGCCTCCTGACCGCCCGCTACGACAGGCGGTAGCGGAGGGCGCTTCCCCGCCTCCGCGACCCGACCCGCCCCTCCTTCTCGAGCACCTGGAGGTGCGTGTACACCTCCGACACCATGAGAAAAATCTCGAGCGGCAGGCGCTTTCCCCTGATGTCCGGGAACAGGGTCCGCCCGATCTCGTAGACCGTGCGCTCGCTCCCGGCCAGGATGGCGAGAATGTTGTCCTGCCGGAGCCTGAACTGGTTCCGGAACATCCCGATCAGGCCGCGGACGTCGTCTATCGGCTCGCCGTGCGCCGGGTAGGCGATGCGCGGCGCGAGCCTCTCGATCTTCCCGAGCGATTCATAGAACTCGACCTGGCTCATGCGCCGGGGCAGAACGAAGTCCGACTCCAGCATGACGAAGGCATTCGGGGTGATGTGGCCCAGGATGTGGTCGCCCGGGAACACGACGTTTTCCTTTTTAAGATACAGGCTGACGGACCCGCGCGTATGCCCGGGGGTCGAGATGACGGTCGCGCTGCGGCCGCCCAGGTCCAGCATATCGCCTTCGGCGAGGTGCCGGGTGACGTCGCACCTCTCGGCCATGGACATGAAAATCAGCTGTACGGCCATCAGGGACAGCTGGAATATGAGAGGGGCGCCCATGAGCCGGTAATACCGGGCGAACTGCCGCTTGGTCACCTCGATCCCGTGCTCTATCAGGTTCAGGTCCTCGATGTGCGCCGCCACCGTAATGCCGGGGCCCGCTTCGCGCACGATGCTTGCCGCCCCGCCGTAGTGGTCGATGTGGCCGTGTGTCAGCACGATCTGCTCTATGTCCGCGAAGGAGATGCCGATGCCCGCGAGCTCCCTTTTGAGCACCGGCACCGACTTGAGTGTCCCGGTGTCGACGATCGTTACCGGCTTCCCGGTGAAGAGATAGACGTTCATCGGCCCCGGCTTCTCGCCGGCAAGGGGGAGAATGATGCGGTACACCCCGGGTAAAATTTCAGAAGTTCGCTTTCTGTGTGAGGTCATGGGTTCCTGGTTATACGTATCGCTCATTCACTCGTGCCCCCTTCGGGGGACAGGGGGGAGATGGTTGAAATTATTCATTGTCCATTATATTTTCCGCCCGCTCTTTCAGCGCGTTGTTCATCAGTACAAAGGGGCCCTCCACCGATCGTACGATCCTGCCCCTCGCGAGCGGGACCAGGAGCCCGTAAAAGAGCATGTCGTGTATCAGGCGGGACCCGGTCCCTGCATTCTCTATGAGGAAAATGTGCTCGCTCTCGAAGAGGAGCGGGAAGCCCGGCTGGCCCTGCCAGCGCAGCTCGCGCACGGGATCGACGGTCAGCAGCTTCGGCCGGAAGGTCGTTCCCCTTGTTCCGGGCGGATTGAAGTGTACGGTGAGCCTGCTTCCGCGCTTCAACGTGCCCGTCGCGCTGCGGATCATCGGGTTCCAGTCCGGGTAGCGGGCCAGGTCGGCCAGCACGCTCCAGACCCGCGCGGGCGCGGCATTGATGTCGATTTCCGTATGTACTGTTACATTGAACATGGCAGCGCCGATTTGGCCCCTTACCGCATAATTTCCCTGAGCCACGCGGCCGATGCGGGCGCGACCTCGTCCACGTTGTTTGTCATGACCAGGTGGTCCGTGTTTTTAAAGAGCATGAATTTTTTCGGGCAGGTCAGCTTTTTGAATATTCCCTCCACATACGCCTGGGGGAAGATGCTGTCCCTGTCGGCGTGCACCACCATGACCGGCACGGTTATCTTCTCCACGGGTTTCGCCGGATCAGTGTGCAGGAGGGAGCCCAATGCCCGCAGAGTGATGCGGGTTACGATCACGGGGTCGCTTTGCGAATACTCCACGACGCCGGTGCCGTCTTTCAAAAGCTCGGTCGTAAGGTCAAGGTAGAGCGAAATCGGGATCGAGTAGCTGCCATACAGTTTCATGAGGAATTCCGCTGCGGGAACGAGGAAGAGCGGCGGCCTGATGGTCGAGAGCACCAGGTTGTCCTTCCCGTTGAGGTCCGCGATGTTGTGGCATACTGCACCGGCGATCGAATCGTCACGCGCTGCCGCATAGAAGGCCGCCATGCCCCCCTGGCTGCTCCCGGCGACCGCGACCTTCCCGCCGAACCGGGTCCGCGCGTACTTCACCACGGCCAGCGCGTCGTCGACTATTGCGTTGATGGTGTAATCGCCCCGGCCGCCGCCGCTCAGCCCGTGGCCGCGCGGGTCGAATCCTACCACGTTGAATCCCAGCTTGAACATCGCGTAGATATATTCAATGTAGAACCCGGCGTACACGGAGGTGCCGGGAATGAATACCAGTGTGGGCGCGTTTTTACCTGCCGGGAAGACGAGCAGGTGGAGCCGGGAACCGTTTGCGTCAATGTAGGTATCCTCCATGGCCGAGAGGTCGGCTCCGATCTTGAGTTTATTCATGTATTTGACAAGAGTGTCCCTGCCGGTTTTTTCATCCGGCGGGTTTGCGCCCTGGTAGCAGCAGCTCGACGCATACCATGCAATGTGAAACAGTGCGGCCGCACAGATGACTGCGATGATGAATTTTTTACTCATGAGGTCCTCCCTGAATTAGTGTATAGTGAATAGTGTACAGTGAACAGTGCAGGAGAATTAACTATTTACTGTTTTTTTCTATCCATATCACGTCCGCTTCCTTCCTCGACGCGGTATTGGCGTGCGGGTATGCAGGGTAGCCCATGACCAGGCTCGCGTACACCTTCCTGCCATCGGGGACGCTGAGTTTTTTCCGGAGCTTCTTACTGAAGCGAAGGGCCAGGGTCATGAAGCCGATGAAGCAGGTGCCCAGGCCGAGAGCGTGCGCGTAATTAATGATGTTCGCTGCAGCGATGTTGCAATTGTCGCATATGAAGCCGCCTTTTGCTGGCCCGTGTATCAGCAGCAGCACCGGGGCGTTGTGGAGGATGATGTCCCTGCCGCCGGCGACCATCTCGCGGGCGTAATCCATGCGGCGGATGTAGCGGTTTTTCGCCAGGCCGGTCGCCTTCATTAAGAGACGGCCGGGGGCGGACTGGAGCCTTCCCGCGAGCCGGTCGGCGAACCCGAATATGCCGCCGGCGACCTCCCGTATCAGCGCGCGGTCGGTAACCGCGATGAAGCCGACGTTCTGGTCGTTGCTCGCGGTGGGGGAATAGCGGGCCAGGTCGAGCACCTGCGCGATCAGCTCACGCGGAACGGCGCGGTCTTTGTACTGCCGGATGCTCCGACGCGACAGTACGATGTCGCGGTATACCGCGGGGTCGAGCTTCATCTTCTTCACGGGGAGCAGCTGCGCCGCGTCGAGCCCGGTGTGGATGATGGCGTTTTTCGGGCATACCGCTATGCAGTGGCTGCAGCGGTTGCACAGGTCGGTCTCGACCGGCGTGGGCACGCCGTTGATGTTGCGCCATATGCCTGATACGCATTCGCGCACGCAGAGCATGCAGTTACTGCACTTGTCCTCTATTCTATATATCTGCATGGGTGTTGTACTCTCCTTTTGGCTCTGGTAATGTCTCTCGCAGAGGCGCAGAGACGCAGAGGGCGTTGAAATCGATATTTTCTTTTCATTAGATATTTTGATCAGGTTATTAACCCATTATTATCCTGAATCGGTCAACGCATAAAAAAGTTTTTTAATTTCAAGAATTAGTTTCTCGTAAAGACACAGGTGTGTTGCACCCAAATATTATAATCTCTGCGCCTCTGCGTCTCTGCGAGAATAACTATCTCAGGTATTCCCGTAAATCATTTTTTCCTGATGACGATTGCAGTGATATCGTCCGAAAAGTCTGAGACTTTCTGCGTGTGGTCGTAGAATCCGCGCATGACATGGTCCAGTATCTCCCCGGATCCGCCGTCAGGCGCCTCCCTGAGCGATTTCATGATGCGCGCCTCATCGTAATGTTCGCCGTCCGGGCTCGTCGCTTCCAGCAGGCAGTCCGTATATGCGAAGAGGCAGTCGCCGCGGTTGAACTTGAACGACAGTGAGCGGTAGTCCTTGTCCATCAGGTCCACTCCCAGGAACGGGCCGACGATGCTCTCGCCGTCCGGGGGGGTCACCTGTCCGACGTTGCCGGTGCGGGCCGAGCGGAAGAGGAGGTGGGGATGCCCGCTGTTCGCGTACTCGATCATGGTTTCCCTGAAGCGGAGCAGTATCCCGGTCAGATAGTAGCCGGTCTGGCCGATCTCGTTGATGAGCGATTTGTTGATATTGTTCATCATGGCTCCCAGCTTGTCGTCGTTATGGGTCACGAAGTGCTTCCCGATGATGGAACGGGCCAGCAACGTCAGCAGGCCGGAGGAGATCCCGTGGCCCGATACGTCGAAGAGGCCGACCCCGTTGAGCCTGCCGTTGGCATGGTAGTAGTCATAGAAATCGCCGGAGACCCCGGACATCGGTTTGAATACATGGGCGATGTCGTATCCGTCGGAGGCTGGCGCGGTGCGGGGGAGGAAGGCGGCCTGCACGCTCTCCGCCATCTGCATGTCCATTTTAAAACGCACGTTGGAATCCTCAAGCTCGCGGTTCACCCGGACCAGGGTCTCGTTCGTCGCTTCGAGCTCCTCCATGGCGGCCTCGATCTCGTCTTTCGCCTCGGAGAGCTCCCGGGTCCGCTCCTCGACTTTGTATTCCAGGTTGAGCCGGTAGTCGTTGATGGTGTCCGAAGCGGCGTTGATGCCCGCCGCCAGGTTCACGATCTCCCGGTCCAGGGTCGAGGCGTAGATGATGCCCTCGCCCCGCTCCTTGAGCTGTTCCACGACCCTGCTGGTGTCATGGAGCGCGCGATAAAATACGCGCATCGTGAGGTAGGAGAGAACGGCTATAACGCCGGTGTAAGTGATGACATAGGCCAGCACGCGGCCGAACTCTCCGCGCTGCAGGTAGGTCATGGCCACGGCAATGGTGATGGTGATCAGGACCATGGATCCAATAATTGCCATCTTGAATATTATCGATGACCCTGTGACCATCTCGTGTTCGATGTGAAGCTCACGAAGTTTCATCTTGCATTCCCTGCGCATCCTGCCGGTAACGGTTTCTGCGAGTATATACCCGACGCAGCCGTAGTTTATAGTCTGCATCATCCACGAAAAAAATATCCAACAGATCGTCTGAATGCTGAAATCCTGGTAGAAAGCCGCGACGAGAACGATGATATCAATATAGCCCAATTCAATGATCGCGACGATGAGGAAGATCACCGGCATCCTGTTTATGGCTTTCAGGAGCGTAAGGTATTCCTCTCCGGTGAGCCCTTCAGTGATAGCGAGTGATCCGTTTTCGACATTAATATGCCTGTTGGCCAGCCTGAAACCGGGCAGAGCTGCCGGGATTCCCAGCCTGGTGAAAGCACCGTACAGGACAATGGCGGTGGGGTAGGGAAGCAAGAATAATACCTTGAGCAATAAGAACCATTGCGAGTTGAAATCAAAAAAGCGGGACAAGATGGGAACCAGGTACATGAGGTTTAACTGTGTGAATAACCCGGCCCACAGGATCGAGAACAGTACCACGGCCATGCCGTAACTCATGGATCTGGTGAAAAAGTTAAACAATGAGTCGTAAACTTTTTTCATAACTTACCTGATTGCTTTGAATTGATATTCTGACACTCAGTTTTTTAAACATTAAACTGCTCTCGCTGTCATATCACTCACTGCCCGAGCCATGCAGCCGGAGCAGGCCGGAGAGGACGTACAACCATGATGCATACCGCGATCATTTCGGCTTTATCCATCTACCCAGCAATATCATAAGTTTACCCGCGACCCGGTCCATTATCCAGGTGGGCCAGATCGCGAAGCTATAGATCAGGAACCTGGCCTCCCAGCCCACGATGTACCGCGCCTTCGGATTTTGTGCGCTGATGGCGCGAACTATCTTCCTGACTGCTTTTTTCATGGATATTCCCATTTCCGCCTGCCACCTGGGGAAGACGCTCAGGGTTTTCAGTTCGTCCCGGTACAGGTCCCTGGCCTGCTGCGGGATGGATGCGATTAATTTTTCGGTGCTGGTGTCAATCTTTTCCCACATGGGCGTTTTTATCGTCTGCGCTTCCACCAGGGAGACACTGACTTTCCACGGACGAAGCTCTATCCTGAAGGCGTTCGCCACGGCCTCGAGTGCGAATTTTGATGCTGAATAGGGCCCCATCAGCGGCAGTGTCATCCTGCCGCTCTCGGAGCTTGTGAACACGATGTTTCCCTGCGCCCTGCGCAAGAGGGGCAGGAAGGTCTGCGTAACGAAGATGTGGCCGAAAACGTTGACCCGTATCTGCTGCTCGAATAATTCAATGGGTATTATTTCCAGTGGTCCCTGGACCGAGATACCCGCGTTGTTGAAGAGGGCGTTAAGCCCGGCCCCGTCCAGGGCCTTTTCTATCTCCCGCGCGCCGCGCTTCACGCTTTCGTAGTCCACGATATCCATGATCACCGGCGTTATTGTCCCTGAGGAGGCCCCCATGAGCTTCTGCGCGTCAGCCTCTTTTCTGACGGCGGAGAAGACCCGCCATCCCTTTTCGGCAAGCGCCAGCGACGTGGCCCAGCCGATGCCGGTTGAGGCGCCGGTCACCAGTACTGATTTCCTGGCTGCCGTTTTTGTGTACTGTTGGTTCATGGTAATACTCCTGTGTCGTGTGATTATTTTCCTTTGAATCCCGGGAAAATTCTCGCGTGCTCCATGTCGTCCACGGTCTTCTTTAAAATTTGCACGATCTCTTTCATCGTCACCCGGCCGGGATCAACCGTATTGACGTTCGCGTCGAGATACTTTATGTATTCTTCCATGGCCATGACCGTGTCCTTCGTCTCCAGGCAGCGAAGGCTCTGGACCAGCTCCAGGCTCAGCCCGTGCCGCAGCGTGGTGCTCATTCCCTGGAGGACGCTTTTCTTGATCGCGTCGATGCCCACGGGCGGTCGCTTGCTCATCAGGTCGGCGAACGCCTGCACCTTTTTCTCGAACTCCTTTTGCCTGAAAACGTCGGTTACCAGCCCGATTGTCTTTGCCTCCTGCGGTGTCAGCTGGTTCCCCCTGAGCATCATCTCCAGGGCCTTCGCCCTGCCGATGAGCCGGGGGAGCCGCTGCGTGTTCCCGCCCCCGGGCACGATCCCCACCAGGCACTCTGGTTGCCCGATCGTGAAGTCCCGGTCACCGACCATGAAGCGGAAATCGAAGCAGACAGACAGCTCCGTGCCGCCGCCGTTGCATGGCCCGTTCATCGCGGCGATGGTCACCTTGTTCAGGCGCTCGACGGCGTGGTAGAGCCGCGTCATCTGGAACCAGAGGAACATGCCGGAGGACCAGCCCCGGATCAGCTTCGCCAGCTTGAGCATCAGCCGCTCGTACGGGGCTGAGAGGTCCATGAGCCAGTTGGTGAAGGTCATGTAACCGGCCAGCAGGGCGGCAGTGGGCCGGAACTTCACCATCAGGTGGAGGAGAAGCCGCCTGTTGTGGTAGTGGAGCCGCAGCAGCTCCGGTATGGAGAAGTGCATGATGTAGATCCCCTCACGCTCGCCGGTGAGCACGAACACCCTGACGGAATCGTCTTTCCGCACCTCCCGCACCAGGGCGTGCAGCTCTTCCAGCATGTCCGTGGTCAGGAAATTGACGGGCGGATTGCTTATCTCGACCCAGAGGGTCTGATTCACCCGTCTTGTTTTAAGAAATCTGTATGCCATCCCATCACCTCGTTATCCGGCCTGTGTGTTGATAAAAAGAGGCGCGCGCCGGGCACCCCGGTGCCGGGCACGCGCCTTTAAAAGGATTAAATGTACTAACTCGATTAAGCCATTCGCTCCGGCCTTGGATTCCGTCACCCTTCACGCGGCGATTGTCAGTACCGCTTCGGGTAACGCACGTCTGTTGTCTGCGCGAGCCTCTTGAAATGCAACCCCGGATTGAAATTGCTCTTTATGCTGATTGCCCCGTGCGGGCAGGCCGCGCCGCAGTCAAAGCAGGCGACGCACAGGGTCGCCCCCAGACGCGTGGTTGCGACATGCGGAATGCCGTATTTCCCGCCCTTTACCGCGCCGGAGATGATGCCGATTTTTGTCGCCGCGTCCGTGAGCAGGCACCCGCCCGGGCAGAGCTGTATGCACACGCCGCACTGCCTGCAGAGAGCCGCGTCGAAATTGAGATCGCCCGTCTTCATCTGCTTCGGCGAATCGTAGTCCGGGATCCGTATCCTGTCGAAAAATGAGTATTTCACCTTTTGCATGTCATTCCCCCTGATTTGTGTATCTAGGTTTGTCCTTGAGGCCGCGATCGAACCATTCCACGACCTGGACTTCGCGCGGGACGATCCCGTCCGCCTTCGGCTTCTGCCACCCGACGGCGATGCATACCTCGAGCCGGTACGGATACTTGATGCCGAGCCGCTTTTTCCACCAGGGCATGTACATTAAAAGCTTGATCAGGCCGATCCAGCAGGAACCCGCACCCAGGCTGTGCGCCGTCAGCACCATGTTCTGTCCGCAGATACCGATGTCCATGGCCGGGCAGGACACGCCCCGCCGGTCCTCGACCATGAGTATAAGTGTCGGGGCGTTGTGAAAAACCGGTGTTTTCCCCTGTGCGATCTGTGACATCAGCCCAAAGGGGACCGGGTGGAACTCGTTCATCCTGGTCCTGATGAACAGCTTGCCGATCGGTTTTACGACAAGCCGCCTCAGCCAGCCGCCCCTGGTGTAATCGAAAAAGAACATCAGCAGCTTCACGAACCTGGACGCGTCACGCTCCATCGCCGCCAGAATCTCGGGGCTCTTGATCACTATGAAGCGCCAGGGCTGGCAGTTCCCGGCGGACGGGGCGAACCGGCCAGCCTCGAGAATGCGCTCTATCATGCTGTCGGGCAGGGGGTCCGTGCGGAACGAGCGAATGCTGCGCCGTTCCATGATGACCTTTTCCACCGGGTTCCAGGGCATGCCCTCCGTGTATTTTCCTAATGGAGACAGTTCCTCGTTTCTCACGTTCATTCTTCCCCCTCCCGGTGTTTGTTGTTTGGGTGACATTAATTGGAATCTACTCCCAGGTATTTATCCCCCCACCCTTTCCCGTAGCCGTATGAAACAACTTTAAAGTACAGCTCCGGAAAATGGCGTTTGGACCACCATGAAAATTTCCCGTCGAGTTGCGTTATGACATAGAACCGGTTTTTTTCGATTGAGCTGATGATATGCCGGGCTATCTTGTCAGTTGATGTTTTTGCCTTTTCAAAGAATTTCTCGGCCATTTTTTTCTGGCGCTCGTCCGGTGAGGTGAACTGGTCCATCAGGTTCGTCTTGAAAAACGTGGGGCACACCACGGTCACGCCGATATTGTGGGGAGAGAGCTCCAGCCGCAGCGTCTCGGTCGCGGAAATGGCCGCCGCCTTGGTCACGTTGTAGCTCCCCATCTCGGGAAGTGAGGCTATACCGGCGTTCGACGCTATGTTTACGATATGGCCGTGTCCCTGCTTCTTGAATTGGGGGATAAACGCGCGGCATCCGAATATGATGCTTCTCAGGTTTATGTCGATAATCCAGTCCCACCGGTCAAGGGGGATTTTCTCGAAATACCCTGCAGCGGCAACCCCGGCGTTGTTGATGAGGATGTCGACGCCGCCCCATTCTTTTACAACACTGCGCAAGACTTTTTCAAAATCTTTCGGCTTCGTAACATCACACGGCAGGACAAGGGGCGTTCCGCCCTCCAGCCTGACCAGGTCCGCGGTCTCCTCGGCCCTCTTTTTGTTGATCTCGGCGATGCCGATGTTCCACTTTCTTTTCGCGAATTCAAGAGCCGTTGCCCGTCCCAGCCCGCTGCCGGCTCCGGTGATGATAACGCGTTTTTTCTGAAATCGCCTGTCCAGTCTCATGCATGCTCCTTGTTGTACAATTGACTTGCTGCGTATCTTATATGATCAACCCCGCTTATCGGCTCTCCTCGATGATCTGCCCCGCGAGCTCCATCTTGCGGAAGAGGGCGTTCCCCAGGAGTGACTGGGCCTGCCGCGCGTCCCTCATGCGCTGCTCCTGGCCGTAGTCCTTCATGTAGCCGTTTCCTCCGAGCAGCTGTACCCCGTCGGTCGTTGCCTGGTTGGCCAGCTCGCCGAGATGGATGGCCGCGGCAAGCGCCGTTTTTTCCCACCCGATGCATCCCCCATCCATGTCGCAGGAAGCGGACGAGAAGCAGCTCCCGGCCGCCAAGGCCTTTACCGCCATGCCGGCGATCATCATGCGCACCTGGCCCCAGTCGATGATCTGCCGCCCGCCCTGGTAGCGGTCCGCTGTGTATTCGAGCGCCTCTTTCAGGGACCCCTGTATCAGCCCAAGGGACATGGCCGCCGCGCACAGCGACATCCGGTCCCGCATCGCGCGGTAGCAGTTCTCTCCATCGCCCTGCGTTCCGATCAGGAGGGCGGGGACGCCTTCAAACGTTACATCGACTGCGGGGCAGGAATGGAGACCCAGGCTTACGACCGGCTTCGATATACTGACGTTTGTGTTTTTCAGGTCGAGAAGATAATAGGAGAAGGCTTTTTCTCCGTCGCTGCGGGCGGGGACAACCGCAAAATCAGCGATGCCGCCCAGGGTGAGATAATCGATCCTGCCGGAGAGTGCCCCGCCCGGGCCCGCGGCCGGCATGTCGATCTCGTTCGGCGCATGGAATGATTGAAAGGCAAGGGGGGCCGTCCCGAACCTGTCCGTGCTTTTGTAAATATCGTCCGATTTTTTAGCTGCGGCGCCTTCCCGTATGATCTCCAGGGCTGCGGCGTTGGTGAAGACGATCCCCGCCATGCCGGCTTCGACTTCGCTCAGCTTTTCCACTATGACCGCGACCATTGCGGCGTTCAATCCGACCCCGCCGTAGTCGACGGGAAGATTGATGCCGTAAAAGCCGATGATTCCCGCGTCCTTTATGGCTTCTGTAAAGAGCTCCCCGAAGGGATACCTGTCATGTTCCTCGCGGTTCTCGACGAGCTTCTTCGCGCTGAAGTCTTTCGCAAGGTCGGCGAAGGCCTGTCGTTCGCAGGCGAGACTGTCTGTATTGATGGCGTTCATGGTTTTCCCCCCTCCGGTTTTATTTAAAGAACTCGACTTCCGGCATATGATTGCCGACCAGGCAGCAGAACAGGTTCATCTGGTTGACCTGGTTTGTGCTCTCGTATATCTGGGTGAGCTTGACGTCACGGTAGCATTTTTCCGCACCATGGTCGTGACGGAGCCCATCCCCGCCCATCAGGTCCAGGGCCAGGTTCGCGTTGGTCACGCCCAGGTCGGTGCAGGTGTACTTGGCGATGGAGGCCCATCCCGACGATGCGTCCCGCTCGTTGTCCGTGTACCAGTCGTAGTAGTATTTTCGCAGGATCCGGGTGGCCAGCCCCAGGCTCAGCATCGGCGATATCAGCGAGAAGTACCACCCCGGCATGATGTCGAGAAAGTAGTGGACCGGCTTTTTGGCCAGGAGCTTGAACAGGCCCTGGAGCATATCGGTGTAGGCGCTTTCCATGTAAATCGTCCGTCCCATGTTCACGTTGCGGTACATGTCCGTGAGGATGATCTGGGCCCACTGCTGGTTGACGAGGAGCCCGCCGCCCACCTTTTTCTTCCGCGCGTAGTCCATGGCCGTCTCGTAGGCGCCCCGGGCGATGCCGGTGCCGATTGCGCCCACCCCGGCGCGGGAGCTGGAAACCACGTAGTCGATCATTGAATGGACGGTCCACCGGATACCTTTCTTCGAGTTCCTGATGGTCGGATCCTGGCATACAATCGACATCCAATCGTTTGGAACGAAACAGTCCTCGAACAGGAGCTCGCTTGCGGTTGAGGCCAGGTGCCCCATCTTCTTTTCGCGCGTGCCGAAGCTGAACCCCTTGCTCCCGTTCGGTATGACGCACTGGATGAAGGTCTCTGCCGGGTTTTTCTTGTCCTCGAAGGCCATGACAACGTGCCAGTAGGAGAAATGGCCGTTCGAAATGAAGATTTTCCTTCCATTTACCATGTATCCGCCGTCGACCTTTCTGGCAATGGTCCCGACCCGGCCCCTGTCAAGGAGGAACGGCTCCTGCACGTCGGTGCCGGCATCCGGCTCGGTGATGACAAGGTCGAGCAGGTGCGGCTCGCCTTTCTTCTCGCTTTTCACAACGTCGCGGAGGACCCTGTTGAGAATCTTCGCGTTAAAGGACGGGAATAACGTGGCAAGCCCGAGGTAGTGCACGAAGATGATATGCCCCAGCCCGGAGCAGACCGAGGCGATTTCCTCGATGAACGGGTACATGCCCAGGAAGTTCAGGCCCCTGCCGCCGAAAAGCTTCGGTATGAAGAGCGAGAAGAGCCCCCATTCTCCCGCTTTTTTCAGAAAGTCTCATGCCAGGTAGTCATGATCTTCCATGCACATGAGGTCTGTTTCAAGATATATGGGCCGCAGCACTTCGTTGTTGAACTTGCGGGCGATGGCGATCGCGGTTTTTACGTCCTTGTGCACGCCTCTGGCCAGGCGGTGATGGCATTCGAGGCTGTTGTACGCTTCCCAGATCTTCGGCCCCTGTTCGAGTAAATTGCGTTTTTCCTTCCCGCTCATGTTCCATGGTTTCATTCCGCTCCCCCTATGTGATTTTAAGCCTCGTGTGTGCTAACCGTCCATACGGTTTGTGAAAAAAACGGCAATGAGAGGCTCTGACCCCCAACCCCTGCCCTATAAGAGGCTCTGACCCCCCACCAACCACCTGTGGGGACAAGGATCTCCCGGGAAAATTAGCGATCTATTTGCCAGCCCCGTCAGTGTTACGAAACTTTCGATTCCATTATGCGCTCGTTTTTCTGCGAATCGTACGTGCCGGGAGCGATACCAAGCTTCTCGAGCTCCTTCTTGATGATCCGCTGGGTCTCGGTTTTCGGGAACTCGGTTACTATCCGAATATACCGCGGTATCGCGAATTTTGGCAAGTCTTCTTTCAGGAAGCCTATCAGGTCCGCCTCCTTCAGCGTGTGTCCCTCGACCAGCGAGATGGCAGCCATGATCTCGTCCTCTGCCAGCTCGGACGGGACCGCGTACACCGCCGCCTCAACGACGGAGGGGTGCTTCTGGATCGTGTGCTCTACCTCGTAGGCGGACACGTTCTCGCCCTTGATCCTCATGAATTCGGCGTTGCGGCCCACGAAGTAGAGGTAGCCCTTCGCATCGCGGCGGACCAGGTCGCCGGTGTAGATCCAGCCGTTGCGCACCTTGTCGCCTGTCGCCTTGTCGTTTTTAAAATACTCGATGGACTTCCTCTCTCCCCTGGACTGGAAGATGAGCTCTCCGGGAGTTCCGTCCGGCACGTCGTTGCCGTCCTTGTCGACCAGCCGGTAGACCGAATTGGGGCCCGGCTTGCCGATGGAGCCGACCGGGGCGTTGCCCAGGTTCATGATGCTGTTACCTCCGCCGTCTACCGCGCCGTATCCCTCGTAAATCGTGACGCCGAAGCGCTTTTCGAACCGCTGCCAGTCGTCCACCGGGCACGCGGCCGAGAAGGTGAACCGGACCCTGTTGTTGCGGTCATCCGGTTTTTCCGGCTGCTTCATTAAAATCGGGATCATGGCGCCGATGGTGTTGAAGGCGGTCACGCCGTATGCGCGGATATCGTCCCAGAACCGGCTTGCCGAGAATTTTCTGGTAACTGCAACCCTCGCTCCCCGGTGCATCGCGACCGTGACCGCGAGCCAGAGCGCGTTGCCGTGGAAGAGCGGCAGGCAGGTATAAAGGATGTCCGATTTCCGGTACATGGCGTACGCGGGCAGGGAGAGCAGCTTCACCGTGGTCTTCCCGTACCGGTACATGACCCCCTTGGGCAGGCCGGTCGTGCCGGAGGTGTAGAGGATGAAGCATATGTCGTCCCTGCTATGGGTCCCCTCGGGCTTGAGAGGGGAGTGGCCGTAGGCGGATTCGAGGTCCATCATCCCCGCGGAAAGGGGTGCTTTCCCGGCCGGGGTCCGGTTGACGATCACGTGCTTGATCTTCTCGACCCTGTCCGCGATCTTGTTGTACACATCCAGGAATTCCTCGTCAATAAAGATGTACTCCGAGTCGCTGTGGTTGAGAATGTAGAGCAGGCTGTCGCCCCGGAGCGAAGTGTTGACGGGGATCGAATACATCCCGACTTTCTGCGAACCGATGTAAATGTCCAGGTACCGGGGGCAGTTGCCCATGAAGATGGCGAGACCCTTTCCCCTTCCGCCGCCCAGGGAGAGTAAATAGTTGCCGATGCGATTGGCGTTCTCGTCCATCTGCCTGAAGGTGAAGATCCTGTCCTCGAAATAGAGGAAAGCCCGGTCGCCGTATTTCTTCGCCTTTTCCTCGGCAAGCTCTGCCCAGGACATGTCCTCGGCGATCTGCTTGGTTTTCACGAGGCTTTTTAGATTGGCCCTGAACGTACCGCGGCGGATCTCGTCAGCGGAGAAGAGCATTGCGGCGCGAGCCATTTTGAATCCGTTTTTGATGTTTGCTAATATATACATAGTGCTCCTCTTGGGAATGGATTTATTTATTTTTTGCCAGAGATAGAATTCGAAAAATTATAACAATAATAATTGCATCCGCATAATCATCGGTCCGCTTCCCATGAACGGGTCACCAGTACTAGATTTTCCGCCCCGGATTTCTTCGGGGAACAGAGAGGCGCTAGGTTTTCAAAAAAAGAATCGGGCTCGACAATGGCTTCGGGAGCGAAAACCCCGGGCTGTTTTATTTTTTTTTCCAATAACATTCTCGATCCGATCGCGAGGGGCACGCCGGTTGCTCCGCCCATCCCGCCGGCCGGTGCCGAAAGAATAGCACATGCCACAGACGCACTATTGCCGTTTTTCCTTCCCATTGCAAGGGCAAAAAGAGGGGGCAATTCCTTCCGCGCTGCTACCGCCCCGGCCAACCTGTCATAGCCGTTGTCGTTTTTGGTATCTTCACTGGAATGGAGTGACTCGGCTATCGTGGAGGCCGCATTGATGGTGACCATACCGGCGTTAACCAACCCGGTGATGAGCCTGATCCCCCAGACGATATATTTTCTGGCAAAAAAGAGATTGAGGCAAGTTTTAAGCGTCGAATAATACCGCGGGAATGTCACGGCTTCAGGATGTCCGATGGTGTATAAGTTGCGTGATCCAAATCCCGGATAATCGAGTGCGACCCTGGTCAGGGGCTTCCTGCTTTTAAATCTGCCCTCCTCGAAGATGCTGATCAGGCCGGTTAGTTGATGAATGCCGTGTATTGTGGCTGCTGAGGGCCGTTGTGATCCTTTCTCTGGTTTTGCATAGGAGATATCCCAGCCGGTGTAAAGCTCCGTCACCTCGTCCAGTTCCCGCATCGCCTTGACGCCGAGCATATTCGATATTCCCGGTGTCGCACCCATTCCGATTATGGCGGTTGCAGCGTGATCCTTCGCTTTCATGGACATGTCGAGCATTTGCAGTGTCGGTTCCCAGTCGTCACAGATGTCAATATAGTCGCAGCCTGATTCAATCGCCGTTTCCAGCACTGTCTTCCCGTAACGGTGATAGGGGCCTGTGGTGTTCATGACAACGTCTATTCCTTTCATCGAGTTATTGAGGGAGCGCTTGTCATTTATATCAACCTGTAGCCATGACGACCTGTCGCCAAGCCGTTCCGAGAATTCCCGGGCATTGTTTCCATTGTAATCAGCGATAACAATATTGTCACACCAGTGGCTCGACGCCATTGTGTTAACCGCGTGTCTTCCCATGCTTCCGCATCCGCCCAGTGCAAGTAACCGCATGGTGATTCCTCCTTATTTCGACGGCGCCTCGAGTATGTGGATGCACATTGCCGCCTCTTCCTGCCCCAGTGCCCCGCCGCCGTTTTCCGCTATCGCGATCCGCGCTCCCTGTACCTGCCGGGGGCCGGCAGCGCCGCGGAGCTGGGTCACCAGTTCGTGGATCTGCGCAAGGCCCGACGCGCCGATCGGGTGGCCGCGCGACTCGAGCCCGCCGCTCGGGTTTATCGGGATTTTCCCGCCGATCTTCGTGGCGCCGCTCTGGGCCAGGATCCCGCCTTCCCCCTCCTTGCAGAAGCCCAGGGCTTCGGCAAGGTGGAGCTCGCCGTACGCGGTGGCGTCGTGAACCTCGGCCAGGTGCATGTCCGACGGTCCCAGGCCGGCTTTCTCGTATGCGATTTTACTAAGACGCTCGCCGATGTCGGTGTCCTCGAAGGCCCGCTCCCTTCCGGAGCCGAGCACGGAGGCCCGTATCTTCACCGCCTGCGACAAGAGGCCGAGCCGCTTCACGGTGTCCAGGTCGCAGAGGATAGCCGAGGCCGCGCCGTCGCCGATGGGCGCGCACATGCCGCGGGTGAGGGGCCAGGTGACCATGCGGTCGGCCAGCACCTGCTCGGGCGTGACGGTGAAGGTGTACTGCGCGTTCGGGTTGAGGGACGAGTGAAAGTGGTTTTTTGACGCGATGACCGCGAGCTGCTCGGGCGTGCTTCCGTATTTTTTCATGTGCTGGCGAGCCGCGAACCCGTACACGTCCATGAAGGGGGAGTGGTCGCCGGAGAACAGCCTGCGCATCTCCTTCACGGTTTCCGCGCCCACGTTGTCCCTGAGCCGGAGGTAGATCTTGAACATGTCCCAGTATTCTTCCATCTTGCTCCTGGAGGCCTTCTTTTTCTTCTTTACGCCCTTGCTTTTCACCGGTTCTTTCTTTTGGGCATATTTTTTTATATGCTCCTCCATATTTTTCCTGTCATCATCGTTCATGCCGTAAATTGAAATATTGGCTATTATGTTGGCGATGTTTTCAATGTCCAGTCCCCCGAGAAAACCGGCAAAGACCTTCATTTTGTTCGGGTCATTTACTTTTTCCGCCCCAACCGCCATGGTGATGTCATAGAGCCCGCTTGCCACGCCGAGCCAGGCATGGTGAAAGGCGGTAGAGCCGCCGGCGCAGGCGTTTTCCACGTTCGTCATGGGTATAGATTCGATGCCCAGGGGGCGGAGGGCAACCTGGGCCCTGATGCAGTCCTGGCCATTGCCATATCCCCACCCCGAATTTGAGAACCAGAGGGCCTGAATCTGCTTTTTGTCGAGTCCGGCCTGTTTCAGGCAGGGAAGTATCGTTTCCGCTGCGAGATCCTTGACGCTTTTATCCAGGTACCTGCCGAATTTTATGGTGTGCGCGTCTAAAACATATACATCCCTCATTGCATGTCTCCAGATCGATTGTGTTGTAGTAATGTAATGAAACCGGCGGTTCATTGGTTTCGATCGGAATATAACCTATATGTGTGCGGCTGTCTTTCACTCAATTAAGAATTACCAGCGGAACTTCATAATGTATAAGGTTTTATAAAAATTAAAAAATGAAAAAATAATGTAATTTTTGACCGCTGTGTTTGTCCGGACAAAATTATCCTGAATTATTAACTATTCATTATTAATTGTATTTGCTGTATGACGCATGCCATGGCAGGGAAAAAAGTGCCCCCGCCGGCTCCTGCACACCGGCGGGGCGCAGAGCATGAGGTTCTTTATGAGAACAGCGGCTGAGTGGACATGGCAAAGGCCATGTCGCCGTCGATCTTCATTTGTCCCGACATGAACAGATTGACGGGGTTTGTCTCTTTTCGGATGAGGGCGATTGAATCGGTGGTCTTCATCTTGAATGTTGCCTTCGGGTCAGCGGCGTTGTTGAAGATGGTGTCAATGACGAAGACGCTCCCATCATCGTTGGCGAGTTCGGCCGTAAAGCTACCCTTAAGCCCCTTCAACACGTTATACTTATTTTTATTGAGGTCGCTCTGGATGCCCAGGAGCATGTCCAGGTTCTGCGTGGCTATCATCTGCTGCAGCGTTTCGCGCGTGACCCTGACCCGCACCATCGGTGCGTCGATGTCGCCTTCTTTCACGGTGAAATTGGTGCCGTCCTTGACCAGGTAGCTGTAAATCTCCCCTGAAACGTCGACCGCGAGCGAAAACATGGTCCCCGCGAGCTCCTTGTCCGCGCCTGTTGACATGATAGCCTCTTTCGCGATGGCCGGACTGATCGATGTGAGAAGCTCTTTGATGCTGATGTTGTTCGGTATCTGTGTCATCTCCTACCTCGTACTGGTGTATTGTGTGATTGTCTCCACCCCGACCGCGGCCGGATGTCCGGGCGCCCCGCGCCGGGAAGTGAAGATGCACAGAACATACCACTGTTTCGCGGTCCTGTCGTTCGAGATTATAATCCTGAACCGAAAAAATGAAGGCGCTGTCAGCGGGTTCTGCGGCGCGCGCCCGGCCGCGGGGGTGTACGCCCCGGGTCCGTCCAGGCGCGGTGAAGGTCGCGGTACCGGGTCGGCGTCATGCCGGTATATTCCCTGAAGGTCACGTTGAACGAGGTTTTCGAACCGAACCCGACATGGTAGCATATCGTGAGGATGTTCCGATCCGGGTCCTCTTCGAGGATTTTTTTCGCCTCTTCGACCCGGTAGCGGTTGATGAAGTTGCTGAAATCGATCCGCATCTTCCTGTTCAGGAAGCAGGAGAGCTGGTGGGGCGTGACCGAAAGCTTTTCCGCAGTCGAGGCCATGCTTGTGTCGAAGTTACGGTAATAGTGCTCTTCCTCCATCAGGGCTGCCAGCCGCGCGCGAAGGCGCGGCATGTCCAGCCCTTTTAACACCGACCGCCGCTGGCGGGCCAGGCGTACTTCGCTGCCCAGGTACTGGAAGAAGTCCTGGTACCGCACGTGCGCTATAATAAAGAGGAGTATGTTCACCGCGAGAAGCAGGCCGCCGGCGAGGGAGACCGAGAGCCGCTGCATCAGGAAACCGGCCAGGAGCGCCAGGGGCGAGAGGAGGAGGCCGGCAGTCACCACGGTCAGCGACATGACCGCGCGCCTGATCGTGACGCTGTTTCGCACCGATATCTCGATCGCCAGGATCGTGACCGTATAGCCGGTGATGATCGCCACGGCCCCGGCCAGGATTGCGTACACCGGCGCTTCGTGCGGCGCGTGGAAGAAATCCGCCTGCATAGCGGCGCGGTACGCCGGGCCGCGGGTCAGGAGATACGGGACAGCGAAGAGGGCTGCAGCCGCCGAGGGTGCAGCGTGCGCGGCAGCCCGGTTGCGGACCGGGCCGATGAGTGACTGGTAGTACAGGTACGCTGCGGGCCCTGCCATGTATGCGATCGTAATGAACACCATGAACCCGGCAAGGAAGATCTGTTCCGGCAGGGCGGGAAGTGAGCCGGTGAAGAAAACGCCCAGCGCTCCCAGGAGATAGCCGGTGCAGAGGAGGAGAACGAACAGCATGCGGTTGTGCTCCTCGGTCCGCCGGGCCAGCACTTGCTCCGCGGCCTTGTAGCAGGAGATGACCGCGGCGGCCAGCATGCAGTATCCGCTTATCGTAAGCATCGGTTCCATGGTGTTGCAGTCCTGCAGTCCGGCGGCCGTTACCGGGCCGGTTCTATATCGACGCCGAATGTTTCAAGAAATGAGCTCACTGTCATGTAGTAGCCGATCGCGATCGTCAGCTCTGCTATCCGGTCATGGCCGATCTGCCGGGCGAGGGAGGCGAAGGTCTCCTCCGAGGCCCTGAACCCTTTCACGATCTCTTCCGTATACACGAGGACGAGGCGCTCCAGCTCGGTAAAGACCGGCGATGACGGCCCGACGCGGAGGGCCTCCAGCTTGTCGGAGGGAAGGCCGGCCTGTTTCCATATCGACGTGTGCTGGTGCACCTCGTAGGCCGAACCGCACAGTATCCCGGTGCGGATGATGGCCATCTCTCTCAGGGAAGGGTCGAGCTTTCCTCCCAGAAGAATAGACGATCCGAGCCTGATGAAATCGGTCCCGGTCCTGCCTGCGTGACCGAGCATCCTGAAAATATTCAGTTTGGGCATGCGGTCGATAAACTCCCTGGTTGACGGGTCAGCGGTTTCGGGATCGTAATATGGAATTCGTGCCATTGCGGTGGTCCTCTCGTGCAAGATCACCCTATAACACCATACGCGCGGGGCCCCGGTCAATGCTTTTTTCGGCAGGCTGACGCGACCCGGCCGGGCCTGAAGCGAAGCGGCCCATTATTTCTTCCCCGGATTAATTTATTCTTGAATATTTTACAGATGCCCTCACGTTGTTATCCCAGCTGTCCGGGCCGGACCGACCGGCAGATTTACAAACGTGCCTGGATCGCGCATATTCCATGAAAAATATACGATTTCATGCAACAGCTCTTGCACTGTCCGCTATTCTCGTTTCCTGCGGCGGTGAGGAGGCCCGGCCGGGCTCATTGGTTGACCTGTCCGGAACGTGGCAGATGGTCCGGTCCGGCGTCGGCAACCCGGCTGACCCTGCCTATGACGATTCCCGCGCAGAGCGGATCACCATCCCGGGAGAGTGGAAGCGGGTCCTCCATGACAGCGAAGAGCTGGCCTCGACCATCTGGCTCAGGAAGAAGGTCGCCATCGGCCCCGGCCTGACCGACAGGATGCTCGTGCTCTCCCTCGGCACGATCGCGATGTCCGACGAGGCCTTCTTCAACGGCGTGTTCATCGGCGCGACAGGCGCCATGCCCTCGGCGGAGAGGCCCCTGGATTACGACTTTGCCCTGCACAGGGAGAGGAACTACCGGTTTCCCGCGTCCCTGGTCCGGCCGGAGGGGGAGAACGTTATAGCGATCAGGATCTTTTCGCACTATATCAGCGGTATGAAGGACCGGCCGGCTCTCATGACGAACACGGCCTGGAACGAGATGAACTGGTTTCGGGAGCTGTTTCCTTCCTTTAATAACTTCAATGCCGTGATCCTGTCCGGGCTCCTCCTGCTCATCCTCGCGGTTGTTGTAAAAGGCACGGGGAACAGGCTCATCGCGCTTCTCTCGTTCGTCTTCATCCTGAGCGTCCTGACCATCAATATTCTGATGCTGGGACTGCCGCGCTTCGAGAACAACCTGTACCGGTTCAAATGGTTCTTCGGCATGTACGTGCTTGTCGATTACATTCTCCTGTTCCTCCTGCAGGAGTTTTTCAAGATACGGAGCAGGGCAGCGGCAATCGCTTCAACCGCGATACTGGCCGCGGTTGTCTCCCTGATTGTCTACGCCCCGACGACCCGTTATTGCGAAGTGTATTGCATGCCGGCCGCGATCGGCGCTATCATACTCTACATAATCTATTCGACCGGGCTCTTTGCGGCCGCGCTGCGAAGGGACCCGCGGCGGTACTGGTACCTCTCCATCGTCGCGGTATTCGTGCTGGCTTCAGTCGCCAACACGCTCTACCTGATCCTGACCGGACAGATGTACAGGATGTCGCTCTCCTTCTCGCTCCGCCTCCCGGCCCTGCTGCTCGGCGCCATGTTCGTATACCTGGTGGACCTGAGGAGCGCCCGCGGGGAGCGGGACTCGATGGCGCGTGCACTGATTAAGAAGACGAAAGAGCTCCATCGGGCCTCGAAGATGCTGACGAGGACCAACGTCAGGCCCGAGCCCAAGGACATCATTCACCAGGTCATCGAGTATCTCGACAACAACTTCAACGAGACCTACGACCGGAAAAAACTGGCGGAGCGGTTCAGGCTTAACGAAGACTACATGGGCCAGCTCTTCAAGAAGGTGACGAACACGAACATCGCGAACTACATCAACATCAAGAGGATCGAGGCCGCACGGCAGCTTTTAAAGGATACGGACGGGAAGGTCATAGACATCGCGTTCCACGTGGGGTTCGACAACCTGACTTACTTTTACAGGCATTTCAAGAAACATACCGGTTTTTCCCCGATAGAGTACCGACGCAGGGTTAAGGACAGCTTCGCGGTATTCGACGGAAGCGACGCCGATTCCGAGATGTATTGATCGGCGGCGGCGCGCCCGGGGCCCGGTTCCGGGGAGAATACGCATGAAACGAGTAATCATTTTTGTAATCGTCGCATCCCTCTGGTCGTGCCGCGGCGCGGTCAACAGCGTCAGCAGGCCGCTTTTAGGGACCATGGTCACCATTACCTTTATCGGCGACCCGGAAGACGCGCCTGCGGCCGGCGAGGCGGTGTTCGGCGAGATCTCGCGCATCGAGGCCCTCCTGTCCCCGGTGCGTCCCGAAAGTGATGTGAGCAGGCTCAACCGTGACGGCGGCGTGGGACCGGTCACAGTATCCCGCGAGACTTATGATCTGGTCGCACGGGCCGTCGCGATATCGGGTGAGACGGGCGGCTCCTTTGACATTACCTTCGCCCCGCTCGAGCAGCTCTGGAACTATAAGAACAGGAACTTCGTCCCGCCGTCGGCGGGTGCGGTGGCTGCGCTCCTGCACTTTGTCGGATATGACAAGCTGCGGCTCCTTCCCGACCGGGGCGCAATCGCGTTCGACCGTCCCGGTATGAGAATCGGCCTGGGAGGCATGGGCAAGGGCTACGCGGTGGAGAAGGGGATTGACATGCTGCGCAAGCGGGGCGTCGAGGCGGGCATCGTGACCGCGGGCGGCGACCTGCAGGTCATGGGAAACAAACACGGGAAGCCCTGGATCACCGGGCTCAGAGACCCGCGCAGGGACACCATCCTCCTTACCCTGGGGCTCGAGGACGGTGACGCGATCTCGACGAGCGGCGATTACGAGCGGTTTGTGATGTACGGCGGCGTGCGGTATCACCACATCCTCGACCCGCGTACCGGCTATCCGGCCTCCGGCTTCTGCTCGGTATCGGTCCTTTCGAAAAGCTCACCCCTCTCCGATGCTTACGCGACCGCGATCTTCGTTATGGGCCCGGAGCGCGCGCGCGAGTTCCTGGCACGCCATGCCGAGATCAGCGTGATCCTGGTCGATCTGAAGGAGAAACTTGCGATATCGAAAAAACTCAAAGATCGGATTACGATGCTGGAACAGCGGAAGGTTGATTGGTTGTAGGAAAAAATTAATAATAAAAAAAATGAAGGCTCATTCCGGAATATTTGGAAACCAAACAAATTCTTTATGAATGTAAAAATACGGGGACTGGCATGGCAAGGCTTGGGAGCAGGCTCTGACCCCCCATTAAATTTAGAACGAATGAAATAAAATCTTGCTCTGACCCCGTTTCCCCCCGTTTTTTTTTACGGTTTCACCTCTTCCATTCGTATAGCATGTATGGAGGAGCATATGCCAAGACCTTTACGCACTATAGCCCAGGGATTCACCCACCACGCATACACCAGATGCCATGGGAAAAGGAATCTCCTGCTCGGTAAATACGGGAAAAAGTATTTCATAGAATCAGTCAGGGAGTGCCAGGAGAAATATGATTTTGAGCTTATCGCTGCAGAGATTGTCGCCAATCACATTCAC
>JBGTBN010000031.1:0-1865 GCA_041749375.1 Spirochaetota bacterium | reverse complement strand
GGAAAGACACGGACGACCTGGCGAAGCGGCACCTCGCGCTGGCGGCGGGAGCGGCCCCGGACACAGCCTCGGACGACGGCGCCCTGGTGGGCAAACGGTTCGCAGACGCGCTCGGCCTGAAGAAGGGCGACCGGTTCGCATTTTCCTACGACACGAAGTACGGGAACGGGCGGGCGGAGAACACGTACGCCGTAACAGGGACATTCACCTCGACCGGGGTGCCGGATGACTCGGTAATTCTCCTGAATGAAAAGGCCTTTTACAAGACATACCTGGAAAACCTGCCGAAAGATCCGGGCGCCGGCGTGTTCCGGCCCGGGAAAAAAACGGCGCTTCATGCGCTCTTTGCGCCGGAGTGGAAGCTGCTCCCGCGGACCTATACCAATGACGATTTAAAAATAAAGCTGGCGAACATGACCAGGTCCAGGTGGAAGGGGCCCTGGATGGACGTGCGCACCATGTACGAAACCGCGGACTTCATCCTCACGTTCGAGTTCGCGCTTTTTGTCGTGGCGCTGGTGGCGGTCCTGATACTTTTTTTCATCATACTGATCGGCGTGCTCAATACCCTCCGGATGACCATCCGGGAGCGGACCAGGGAAATCGGGACCATCCGGGCCATCGGCATGCAGAAGTCTGACGTCAAGTACCTGTTCATAACCGAGACCGTGCTCCTTGCCGCACTGGCGTGCCTGGCGGGCATTATTGCCGCGCTAATCCTGATGTGGTCGCTGAGTCTGTTCAACATACAGTCCGATAGCGTGCTCTCCATACTGCTTGTCGACCGGCACCTCTATTTTCTGCCCGGCGTGGCCACCATCGCGGTCTATTTTTTTCTCATACTCGCAATGGCCGCAGCGACCGCCTATTTCCCGGCGCGGCGCGCATCGGAACTCTCGGCCGTAGAGGCGCTGAGGCATTTTGAATAACCCCACCACCCGATAGGTCCGCACGCGCTTGCGGACCTATCGATAGATATGAGCGGATATATTCGATGAGAATGAGGATAACACAATGAGACTGATCCAGGTAGCTTTAATCGCAACAGCACTTTTTTCCGGCATCGCTGCCCACGCCGCGCCGAAAGCGGGCGAGATCATCAACAAGATCGACTTCATGATGGAGCAGATCGGTGATATCTCGGTCAAGGCTTCGATGGTGCAGAACAAGGCGCGTCAGGGGGTCAAGTCCTACGAGTCGCTCTATTTCAGGCGCGACAAGAGCGACGAGTTCCTGATCGTGATACTGGCCCCCGACACGGAGAAGGGCAACGGGTACCTGCGCGTGGGCGAGAACTTCTGGATGTACCGGCAGAACACCCGCACCTTTCAGCACATAAGCCGGGACGAGAGCATCATGGGTACCGACGCCAAGGGCGGCGATTTCGAGAAGCGTAAGCTGGCGGAGCTGTACCGGCCCCAGTCGGAGGAGGGCGGCGTCGCCGAAGAGATGCTGGGGAAAAAGGCCGTGTACCGGTTCACCATCATCGCAAAGGTCAATGACGTGACCTATCCCAAGCAGGTCTACTGGGTCCAGCGTGACAACTTTCTCCCGCTGAAGATCGAGTCGTATTCGCTTTCCGGTACACTGATGCAGACGGCGTATTTTCCGAAGTGGACGGTAGTGGCGGGCAAATACATACCGATACAGCATATCTACATCGACGAATTCGAGAAGGGGAACAAGACCATCGTCGAGCTCTCCGGCATTTCGACAGAGAAGCTGGACCCCAAGATATTCACCAAGGCATATCTCGAGAACCTGAGCAGGTAACGGAACGTCATGAATTCTCTAATCCGGAAAACCGGCATAGCGGTACTGGCCCTGGTCTTCGCGTCGGCGGGCGCAGCCGTGGCGTTCTACCA
>JBGTBN010000030.1:0-14830 GCA_041749375.1 Spirochaetota bacterium | reverse complement strand
CGATGTCCGCGCCCGCGGCGAAGTTATCGCCGGTGCCCGAGATGACGAGGGCCCGCGCAGAGGCATCCTTCGCGATCCTGCCGGCCGCGTCCCTGATCTCCGAGGCCATGTCCCGGTTGAGCGCGTTCAGCACGTCGGGCCTGTTCAGCTGGATGCGCGCGATCCCGTTTTCGCATGCATACGTTATGTGACGGTATTCCATTGAATATTCCTCCTACTTCGAGCTTCCGCCGAGTCCGCGGAGCGCGAATGTAAACATGAGATCTATAATCTCATCGATCGAATATTTACCCTTCGGCGAGTACCAGATGCGCGACCGCGCGATGATCGATCCGATGCTGAACACCGCGATCTTCTCGTCCATGTCCTTCGCGAACACGCCGGCCTTCTTGCCCCTTCGGACGATCGCCTCGCCGATCCTGTCGTACTCGTCCCTGAGCCTGATGATCTTTTTCCGGCTGGCGGGAGACAGGTTTTTCAGGCCCACGTCGAACAGGAGCTTGGAGGAGCTTTTCTCTCCCAGCGTGAGCTTCACGTGATTTTCAATCATGAGACGGAGCGCCTCGACCGGGCTCACGCTCTCGTCGTCCCTCAGGTACTTGATCGGTGAGACGATCTCCAGCAGCTCCTGCGAGAGGATCTCGTAGAGGATCGACTCTTTACTCTCGAAAAAATTATAGATGTTGGCGGGCCGGAACCCGCAGGCGCCAGCAATGTCCCGCATGCTGGTCTCCGCGTATCCCTTTTCCCAGAAAAGGATGCTCGATTTTACAATGATCAGTTCGCGCTGTGTGGTTCCCCGCTTCCGCTCGGCCATCTCTCCCGCCTGCCTTCATCGCCCGGATGTTAATGAACGACCATTAACCAACTAGTCACGTCGTGTCAAGTATTAATCATATCACATCCTGATAGGTCCGCAAACGTTTGCGGACCTATCAAACGACGATTATTTTTCCATGCACATACAAGAAGTAATTGTATAATTTAATATTCTCATTACTATTGGTGCGAGATTTATCCGCACATATGCAACTTTCAGGAGAGGGGGACACACATGCAGATCCTTTCCGGCATCAAGGTCATCGATATCACGCAATTCATTTCCGGGTCCCGGTGCACGGGCATCCTGGCGGACATGGGCGCTGACGTGATCAAGGTCGAGCCGCCCCAGGGCGACACGCTCCGCCTCATCTTCAAGCTCATGCCCGGGGCGGAGCGCTGCTACTCGGTCTTCAACCGGAACAAGTACGGGATCGCTGTCGACTGGCGCGATCCCCGGGGCCGCGACGTGGTCAGGAAGCTCGCGGCCGGCGCGGACGTGTTCGTGCACAACCTGGTCCCGGGCGCGCTTGAGCGGGGCGGCCTTGGTTACGACGATATCCGAGCCCTGAAAAATGACATCATCTACACCGCGATCTCCGGCTTCGGCTCGACCGGCGTGCAGCCGGAGCGCTCCGCCTTTGACATCATCGCGCAGGCTACCGGCGGCCAGTACTGGAACGACCAGGAAACCTTTCTCTTGCCGAACAACTACTGGGGCGACCTGGTCACCGGCGCCTACGCCGCGATCGCCGTGCTCATGGCCCTGATCGGCAGGATGCAGAACGGCACGGGCCAGTACATCGACATCTCCATGCAGGACGTGATGTACTATAACAACTACCGCGCTATGATGGACAAGGCTCTCGAGCCGGTCGTGGGCGACGTGGAGAAGGAGCTCGGCCGCAACCCGAAAGACGTGCTCAACTCCGCGGACCGCATGCCCTTTTACGGCTTTTTCAGGTCAAAGGACGGCAAGGTCGCGATCGTGTCCCTCACCGCGCGCCAGTGGAAGGACCTGGCCGGGATCATCGGAAAGCCCGGCATGGCAACGGACCCGAAATTCAGCAACATCATCGTACAGATAAAGAATCACGACGAGGCAGTCGCCCTCATCGAGGAGTGGACAACGGCCCATACCTCAAGCGAGATAATAAAGGTGCTGGAACGAAAAAAAATCCCCTGCGGCATCGCGTACACGAGCAGGCAGGTCAATCACGACGAGAACCTGAAACTGCGGGAGATGTTTCGCCAGGTTCAGCACGCACAGTATGGGCCCATCGACATCCCGGGCTTCCCCTTCAAGTTCTCGGAGTCGGAGGGAAGCCTGCGCATGCCTGCGCCCGGCCTGGGCGAGCACACGCGAATGATACTCGAACAAAAGCTCGGGTATACACCGGTGGAGGCGGATGCGTTGTATAAGGACAAGGTGGTGCTGTAGCCGGTGTCGTGCCGCATATTCGAAAAAAATGCTTTCTTTTTTTAACCGGTGTGATATAGTCTTGTGCAAAGCGGGCTGTAACCGTGATAACCAATCATAACTCTTGCGGAGCCGGCAACCAGTTATACTGATGAAACACCCGGAATTCATGCAGCAAAAAATTATGCGCCGCGTGCTGTACGCCCTTGCTCCGGTGGCGGCGGTTTCGGTGTATTATTTCGGCTGGCGAATAGCGGCCATGCTCGCCCTCTCGTGCCTTGTCTGTTTCATCGTTGAATGGTACATGACATCACGGCGCAGCGCAAAAATCAGCGAGGCCTGCTTCGTGACGGCCGCGATCTACGGACTGTCCCTGCCGCCCCAGACCCCCTTCTGGATCGTCGCCACGGGCGCCCTGATCGCCATCCTCTTCGGCAAGGAAGTATTCGGCGGATTCGGCAGGAACGTATTCAATCCCGCGATCGTGGGACGCGCCTTCGTCTATGTCGCTTTTCCCGTGGAGCTGACGTCACAGTTTGTTCCCGTGTTCAGGGGCTTCCCCGGGGGGGTCGCCGAATGGAGTTTCCTGTCGTCTTCCCATGCCGCATCCATGCTCAAGAATGCCGGAATCGCCATGGTCGACACCCTGACCGCCGCGACCCCGATGTGGTCCCGCCGTGATTTCGGAATTATCACCCCGCTGTCCGATCTCTTCCTCGGAAATATCGGCGGCATATTCGAATTCCAGGGTTTCAGCAAGGTGCTGGGTGCCGGGTCCGCCGGCGAGGTCTGCGCGCTGGTAATCATACTGTCGGGCATCTACCTGATGGCGACGAAAACGGCCCAGTGGCGCCTTACCATCTCGACCCTGCTCGGCGCTGTCGCGCTGAATGCCCTGCTGCTCTACGGTGCCGGCCTTGCTGTTCCCGAGATCCCCTTCACGCTTTCCAGCGGGGCCCTCCTCTATGTTGCGGTCTTCATGGTAACCGACCCGATCAGCGCCCCCAAGGACAACATCGCGCAATGGCTCTACGGCCTCTCCATCGGCATCCTCATCGTCTTCTTCAGGTACAAATCGATCTTTGCCGGTGGCGCCGCCTTCTCGATACTTTTCGGCAACATTCTGGCCCCGTCACTCGATCTCTGGATCAAACGCATCCGCTCCCGCGGGAAGGAGACGGAGGCGAAATGAAAAAAACGTCGCCGATCTACATTCTCATTTTCATTACTGTCCTGAGTGTCGTCTTCGGCTTCGGCATCTCCTTCGTGAATTATGCAACGGAAGGCCTGCTGAAAAAAAACGAGGCCCTGCACCGCAACCGGGTTATCGCCACGGCCTTCATGCTGCCTGTCACCGGCAGGACCGCGGGCGACTACGAAGCGGCCGTGCGCGGCTCCATCGAGTCCTTTTCACTGGCGGTCGACGGTAAGACTATCCAGGCCTTCAGGAATAAAACGACCGGCGAGGTAGGGTTCGTGTTTGCCGGGCCCGGCTTCTGGGATCAGATCAGGGGATTAATGGTGCTCACGCCCGACCTGTCGCGTGTTAAGAATATAGCTATCCTCGAACAGAAGGAGACCCCGGGGCTGGGGGCCCGGATCGAGGAACCGGGTTTTCTCAATTCTTTCCAGGGAATCGAACCGGCATGGGATTCATCCAGGGGGGAGTTCATCATCATCGGTCCCAGCCCGAATCCCTCGGCCAGGAACAGGATAGACGCGATCACGGGTGCAACACAAACGTCCCTGGCCTTCATGAAGGCAATCAACGCGGATCTCGCAGCTTTTAAAAAAGCCTATGTTCCGGGAAAGGGTACGCGCCATGAGTAATGGAACGGCAAAACTGTTCTTGAAAGACGTCTGGAACGACAACCCGGTCTTCCGGCAGGTGCTGGGCATTTGCTCGGCCCTTGCCGTCACCAACCTCCTGTCGAACACCCTTTTCATGTGCGCCGGTGTTACCGCTGTCACGGCCCTGTCGAGTCTCACCGTGTCTCTCCTCAGGAATGTAACCCCGAAGCGCATTCGAATGATCGTCCAGGTTCTCATTATCGCAAGCTACGTCATGATGGTCGACATCGTCATCAGGGCGATGGCGCCCGACATTCACCGCTTCATCGGTCCCTACGTGGGCCTCATAATCACCAACTGCATCATCATGGGGCGTGCCGAGGGCTTCGCCAGCCAGAACCGGCCGGTTCCCTCGCTCGTCGACGGCTTCGCATCGGGTATCGGGTATTCCATGATCCTTATAACCATCGCTCTCGTACGCGAGCCAATGGGGTTCGGCACCATTCTGGGGGTCCCCCTGCCTGCCCGGGAACAGTGGTGGCACCAGTGGACCATCATGGTCATGCCCCCGGGGGCATTCTTCACCCTGGCCCTTGTAACCTGGTTCGCACGCAACCGTCTTGAACAAACAATGAAGACGGGAGGAAAGTAATGGAGCAAGTCACGTCCTCGTTCGTACTTTCTATCCTGCTGATCTTTGCCTCGGCCGCTTTCACTGACAACATACTCCTGGCCCGCTTCCTGGGCATGTGCTCGGTCATAGGCGTATCGAACCGGGTCAATACCAGCCTGGGGCTGGGGGCCGCCGTCATCTTTGTCACCGTCGTCACAACGGCCATGAATTTTGCCGTCTATCACTACCTTCTAGTGCCGCTTGGCCTGGAGTATCTGCGCCTCATAACATTCATCGTGATGATCGCCGCCGTGACCCAGCTCATTGAAATGATTATTGAGCGCCTGTCAGAAGGGCTCTACTATTCACTCGGCATCTTCCTTCCTCTTATTACGGTCAACTGCGCCATTCTCGGCCTTTCACTTTTCATGCTCAACAAGCCTTATGGCTTCATCCAGACGCTGGCCTTCGGCGCCGGGGGCGGTTTCGGCTGGTTCCTGGCCATTGTCCTCATCAGCGGCATCAGGGAAAAAATCGACGAGAAGCGGTTGCCCCCCGGTCTCGCAGGTCCGGGCATCACCCTCATTATCATCGGGATCATGGCGCTCGCCTTCGTGGGATTTTCGGGAATGATCAAAATCTGAGGACGGAGCATAATGGCAGGCATCCAGTGGGTCAACATCCTTATCTCGGTCGGTTTCCTGGTTGCCATGGGCCTTGCGCTCACGCTGCTCCTGGTCATCGCAGAAAAAAAAATACTGAACTATGGCGACTGCGAGATCGACATTAACGGCGGCAAAAAAAAGCTGACCGTCAGGGGCGGCTCATCGCTTCTCTCGACACTCTCGGATAACAGTATATTCATACCGTCGGCGTGCGGCGGACGGGGCACCTGCTCCTATTGCAAGGTGGCCGTCTCGGCCGGCGGCGGGATACTGGGGCCCATCGAGCGGCCATCGCTTACGGATGACGAGATCGCGCGCGGCGTGCGCCTCTCCTGTCAGGTCAAGGTCAGGAGCGACGTGGCTATCTCGATTCCCGACGAAATCTTTTCCGTGCGCCGCTTCAGGGCGACCGTCGTTCACAAAAAGCCCCTGACCCACGACATTCTCGAGCTCCGGCTCCGGCTCGTCGAGCCGCCGGTCATCGACTTCACGGCCGGTCAGTACATCCAGCTTGAATCAAGGGAGTATCGCGGCCGGGAGGCCGTTAACCGCGCCTATTCCATGTCAAGCATCCCCTCGGATACCGGTCATGTGGAGCTGATCATTCGCCGCGTCCCGGAGGGCATCTGCACCACCTGGATCTTCGATATTTTACAGGAAGGAGAGGAGGTCTCACTCTCGGGCCCGTATGGCGAATTTCGGCTTACCGACATACCGGCGCCGGCCATCTTTATAGCCGGTGGAAGCGGCATGGCTCCCATCTGGGCCATGCTCCGCAAGATGCGCGAGAGCAAGGACCCCCGCCCGGCCTGGTATTTCTTTGGCGCCCTTACACAACGGGATCTTTTCTTCGTCGAGGAGCTGCGCAAGCTCGAGGGAGAGCTCGGAAACTTTACATTCATTCCCGCCCTGTCCAACGAGCCGCCCGACACTCCCTGGGAGGGAGAGCGCGGTCTCATCACCGACGTGGTCAGGCGCCGCGTTCCCGATCTCGCCAACCGCGAGGCCTACCTGTGCGGGTCGCCGGGGATGATAGACGCCTGCGTCAGGACACTTGTCGAGCTTGGGGTAGCTCGAGAGCACATCTACTTTGATAAATTCGCATAAACGGAGGGGTTATGAAGCAATCGCCAGAAGAATCGGCCATGCTGGACAATTTCGGCCCCTCGAAATTTTCGGGGGACGGATTTCTCGGCACGGACCAGCGCACGCCGCAGGAGATCGTCATCGATGACACGCTCGAACTGGAACGCGCCGGTATGGTCGCTTCCGTGATAGGCCGCTCCCTCGGTGTGTTTTTCGACCGTGTACGCCAGGCTATGGGGGCACCGGTTGAAATCATGCCCGGAGTTACTGCCAGCTACCATGAATCACGCGGCGTCATTCCATCGCCGTTCCGCGGAGAGGGGGCCTTCGAAAAGGGAGAGGTGGCGGTCAGCGGCCTGCCGGGCTTCGGAGATGTTATCCTGACCCGTCTTTCCATCCATCTCATCGAGCGGCATGGCTTTTTCCAGGGCAGGGGCCAGCGCTATCGCATTGAGCCCGCTGCAGCCCTTATGCTCACCCGCGCTTCGGGCCGGTAAACAATCCGCATGTTTTTCTCCACCTGCGCCTGCTATCAGGAAAATAATCCCTGGCAATCATTTCATTTCCAGACATGATATCCTTCACAACATCCACCGGCTCTCTCGTCCGCCGGCTCCTCGGCGGCCGCAGCAACGTGTTCCTGGTATCGCGGGACAACCGGCATCTGCTCATTGATAGCAGCACGAAAATGAACCGGCGCTCGCTTATAAACAAGCTGAATTCCCTGTCAATTAAACCCGGCACCCTGTCCGCTTTGATCCTGACCCATACCCATTTTGACCATGCTGCTAATGCAGCGATGATCAGGAATACCTATAACACAAAAATTATCGTTAGCGAGCATGAAGCGGGCCTGCTGGGATCGGGAAAAAACGCTCCTCTTCAGGGCGCAGTGCCCGTAACCCGGTTTCTCTACAGATTTGTAATGAAGAGATTCAACGTGATGGAATGGCTGGCCTATGACCCGTGCCCGTATGACATCGTTGTCCGGGACCGTTTCAGCATAAGCGATTTCGGCTTTAACGCATACATCGTGCCCACGCCCGGCCATACTGCCGGGTCCATGAGCGTGATCGTTGATGAGGAGATCGCCATTGCCGGGGACGCGCTGTTCGGTGTGTTTCCGGGCTCGGTGCTGTCGCCCTGGGCCGTGGACCGGGCCCGGATGGTCCGGAGCTGGAAGGTCCTGCTGGATACCGGGTGCAGGTTATTCCTTCCCTCGCACGGGAGGCCGCGGGACCGGGACACGGTTATAAAGCAATATGAGAAGTACTCTGCACGGATCTCATGACCGGGATATATGCTACTATAGGCTTCGCTGCCTGGTCACACTCCAGGTTCGTTCCACTACTTTAAACCCTGTCACGCGTGCCCCCTCCGGGGGGCAGGGGGGCTTGATGCCGAGAAGCTGTTACCCCTTCAGTTTTTTCAGTATCGCGAACACGTCCTCGTTGTTCATGATCTTTGGCACCGGGTAGGGGATGCACTCCCAGTGGATCGAACTGGCTATCTCCCTGAAGTCGGCCTCCTGTATCTCCGGGATCGTTGCGCCGATGCCATACTTTTTGTTGAAGTCCCTGATCGCCTTGATGAAGGCGGCCGCTTTCTGTGCGTCGTCCATGCCGGGCCCGGTCACGCCGATGATGTCGGCGAGCCGCCCCAGGCGCCTGTGCACGCGCGCGCCGTAGTACTCGAACACCAGGGGCATGACCGCGCCGATCACCCTGCCGTGCGGGAGATGGTACTTGCCGCCGATCTTGTGCGCGAAGGGGTGCACGTACCCGGTCAGGGCGCGGTTCAGCACGATGCCGGCGTAGTAGGAGGCGGTCAGCATCTGCGTGCGCGCCCCGATGTCATTGCCATTCCGGTACACCTTCTCGATATTCTCGAAAATCATTTTGACCGCTTTCTCGGTATACTCGTCCGAGCGCGCGCAGTGGCCGCCGCCGATGTACCCCTCGACCGAATGCGAGAGCGCGTCGAGCGCGGTGATTGCCGTGAAGAAGGGCGGAAGCCCCAGCGTAAGCTCCGGGTCGAGCGCTATGTAGTGCGGATGAATCATGAAGTCGTTTACCGTGTACTTGATGTTCTTCACCGGGTCGGTCACGACGGCCGCGCTGGTCGTCTCCGCCCCGGTGCCCGCGGTCGTGGGCACGCAGAAGATGCGCGGCAGCCGCTTCGGGAAGGGGAGCATGACCTTGAAGTAACCGCCCAGCTTCTCCGCAGAGCGATTGGGCCTGACCACCCTGCCCGCCACCACCTTGGCGGTGTCCATGGGGGAGCCGCCGCCAAAGCCCACGATCGCGTCGCAGCGCTCTTTCTGGTAGAGCGCGTAGGCGTCCTCAATATTCCGGATCGAGGGGTTCGGCTGGACGCCGTCATACACGGCATAGGGCATGCCGATCGCATCGAACCCGGCAAAGAGGCTTTTCAGGAGCTTCATCTTCATGAGTATCCCGTCAGTGACGATGAGCGGTTTTTTAAGTCCCTTTTTCCGTATCAGGCCCGGAAGCTGTTTAACGCTCCCGGGGCCCTGGATTACTTCACTCTCCTGCCAGGGGACGAGGTACATGGAATAGGCCATCATGGTTTTCAGCATTCCAAGCAGCGGTTTTCTTAAGGGAAACATTTCGGATCTCCAGTTATTCCAGGTAGTTGATCACACGGTTCGATGCGTTATATCAACCGATTCTGGAAAATCTTACAGGAATTTCAACCATATTTAAACGCCTGCCGGTAAATAAAAAAATATCTTGATTCATGTCCAGGATCTGCGAGAATAGCACATCATGAAAAAGATAGGAATCATTGGCGGCATTGGTCCGGAATCGACAGTTGATTACTACCGCGGCATCATCTCCCTGTACCGCGAGCTGTCCGGGGACGGGAACTACCCGGCCATCTGCATCAACAGCGTCAACATGACGGAAATGCTCTCGTACGTTTCAAACGAAAATTACGACGCGCTGATATCGCTCATGCTGGCCTCTCTCGAGGAGCTCGCGCGGGCCGGCGCGGAGCTCGCCGCCATCGCCTCGAACACCCCGCACATCGTTTTTGACGAGGTAAGCACGCGGTCTCCCCTGCCGCTTGTCAGCATCGTGGAAGCCGCGGGCGAGAAAGCGAAGTCCCTGGGCATACGGAAAGCGCTCCTGGTAGGGACCGCCTTCACCATGCGGAGCTCGTTTTACCGGGACTGCTTTTCCCGCCACTCGATACCGCTGCTCGTGCCTTCGCCGGAGGAGCAGGAACTGATACACGGGATCATTTTCCCCGAGCTCGAGGAAGGGATCGTCATCCCGGAAAAGAAAGCGGCATTGCTGGGCATCTGCAAGAGGATCATCGCGCAGGAGCAGGCTGACTGCGTGGTGCTGGGCTGCACCGAGCTGCCGCTCATGGTACGGGACGGCGATCTCGATATAACCATACTGAACACGTCGCAGATCCACGTCGAGGCGATTGTATCCAGGCTGATGCAGGGAACATGAGACACCGGTTCGCATTCACATGCATGATCTTCGCGCTCTGCGCCACCTGCGCCGGCGCCATTCATCCTGACAGGAAAACCATAGCGGAGCGGTTTCCGCCCCCTGACGGATATGCCCGCAAACAATACCGGCCCGAATCGTTCCAGGCCTTCCTGAGAAACATCCCGCTTAAAGAGTACGGCGCGCCGGTGCTCCTTTACGATGGAAGGAAAAAACCGGCCGACGTGCACGTTTCGGTCCTGGACGTGCCCATACTGAAAAAAAACCTGATCCAGTGCGCGGACGCCATCCTCTTACTGCGGGCCGAATACCTGTTCAGACACAGGCGCTATGATGAGATCGCGTTTTCAATAACAAACGGAATGCCCGTCCCCTTCCGGAAATTCACCCTGGGTTACAGGCTCAGGGTACAGGGCTCCACGGCTGCCTGGCGCAAAGGCCGCTATAAATCCGGCCTTACGCGGGAGGTCCTGGGCGAATATCTCGAATTCATGTATGCCTATGCCGGCACACTGTCCCTGAACAGGGACCTGAAAAGAATTCGATGGTCCGACATTGATATCGGCGATGTTTTCATCCAGGGTGGATCGCCCGGGCACGCAATCATTGTAATAGACATGGCGATTAACCTGGGAACCGGCAGGAAGATGATGCTGCTGGCCCAGAGCTACATGCCCTCGCAGGAAATCCATATTTTAAAGAGCTTTACAGACGATTCGCCCTGGTATGAAGTGGAAGACGCTGGCCTGGAAACTCCGGAATGGAGCTTTAAAAGAAATAGCATTAAAAGATTTTAATATCTGACGCGGGGACACTGATGAAACAATGGTATGAAGCCCTTTTCGAGAACTACGGAAAAAAATATGACGCCGAGTGCTTTACGCAGGGAACGCTCGGGGAATGCGATTTCATCGAGTGCGAGATCGGGTTTGATAAAAGCACGCGGATCCTCGATATCGGCTGCGGCACGGGACGGCACACGATAGAGCTTGCCAAGCGCGGCTACACGGTCACCGGCGTGGACCTGTCCCAATCGCAGCTCGCGCGGGCGCGGGACAAGGCCGCGAAGGAAACGCTTTCCATCCGGTTTCTGAAGCACGACGCGCGGGACCTGCCCTTCACGGCTGAATTCGACCTGGCCATCATGCTTTGCGAGGGCGCGTTCCCCCTCATGGAAACCGACGAGATGAACTACCGGATACTGGCCGGCGCGGCACGGGCACTGAAGTCGCCGGGGAAGCTGATCTTCACGACCCTGAACGGGCTCTTCCCCCTGTTTCATTCAGTGAAGGACTTTCTCGCCGCAGCCGCAGCCGAGGGAAACGCAACTTACGAGGGCAACACCTTCGACCTGATGACCTTCCGCGATCACAGCACCACGATCGTTGAGGACGACGACGGGAAGAAAAAGGAGCTGACCTGCAACGAGCGGTATTACGTTCCGTCCGAGATAACCTGGTTGTTAAAACAGCTCGGCTTTAAAACAGTGGAGATACTCGGCGCGAAGCTCGGCGCCTTCAGCCGGAGCGACCTGCTGACCCCGGACGATTTCGAGATGCTTGTGATCGCGGAGAAATAGGGAGAGAAACACCGGCACCAATGAAAGAAGAGTACAGGGAACAGATCGCCGCGCTATTCCCTTTCCCTGCCGCCGAACGCGACACGCTGCTCGGCCACTTTTCCACCCGCGAGGTCTCGTCCGGCACAATCATTCTGTCCGAAGGCGAGGTGGCTACGAAGCTCTTCATCGTTATCAGGGGATGCCTGCGAGCATACTTCATTAAAGAGAACGGCTCTGAAATCACATCGCAGTTTTTCCTTGAAAACCAGATGGTGTCTTCGTTTGAAAGCGCCATGACGTTCACGCCGAGCAGGTCATACATAGAGGCAATCGAAGACTCGGCAATCGGAGGTCGGCATCCATTAGGCATCCCGATCAGCTTGTTACAGGAGAAGCGCATGAACAAACAATCGCCCGTTTCAGACACCGCCAGGGCTAATTTTTACGTCAACCTTGCGGCACTGGTGCCGTTCCTGGTCACCATCGCCACCGGGATGGTTCTACAACTCCAGTACCACATGCACCACCTTCCCGACTGCTCGCCCGTACTCGGGCTGGGCAGGCACGGGTGGCTCACGCTGCATAAAATTTCTGCTGTCACTTCACTGGCATGCATACTTCACCACTGCGCCCATCACTGGAAATTCATCGTCACGGTCACGAAAAAGAAACTATACAGGAAAAAGATGTCGTCGGCCGTCGTGTCGTATTATCTTTTTGTGATTTTCGTGCCCACCGCCCTGACCGCCATTCTCTCATGGACCTTCATGACCGGTCGCGCGCGGTTCATGCTCGTGGAAGTGCACGACAAGCTGGCGCTGCTTCTGGTCTTCGTCTTTTCAGCACACCTGGTGACGCGCGCAGGATGGATGGTGAAAACGTACCGTACGCTTGTGCGGAAAAGGCCGGCAGGAGGCGGGCCGTCATGAAAACTATCAACAAGGGCCGCCGGGACGTTACTACTTGAGCCGTTCGAGCCGCACCATCTGCCTGAAGAACTTCAGGTACTCTTCCGCGTTCGAGAGGGCCGTCCTGCTTTTCGCGAGATCGTCCTGGCGGAACGAGGCCGCGGCGGTGTATTTACTCGTTTTACCATCTTCGTCCGTGACATTCACGATCGCCGTGATCAGCACGCCGCCATTGAAGTAATAGCGCCGCTCGTTGGTCGCGCTGATCATCCTGTTGTTCGCCGCGTAGTACTCCCGCTCCTCCTTCGAATAGTAGAACACCGGCCGCTCCTTCTCGTCATACAGGTATTCGACGAGATAACCGGAATTGGCTGCAACGTTGTATTTCACGTTCACCTTGTGGAGGCGGTATGACATCGCATACGGGTCCCGCTCCGGGTACGCCTGAGTCGAGGTGAAGAGGAAGGTGACCTTCGTGGTCTGGTTGCCGGTTGCCGGCATGATCGTGTTGAATTCAGCCGTGTGGACCGGGTGGTACGCCTCGGCCGTTTCAATGGTCCTGGCCTCCTGGTAGAGAGAACGGATGCGCTCGATACGGGGATCATCTTTCGCGAAGACGGCTGCGGAAACGGCCAGGGCGGCCAGGACCGCGATGGATATTATTTTCATGATTGCCTCCCTTATGACGGGATTTCGTACGGCATAATCTATACAGCGTCCAGGCTGGTATGTCAATCAATTTCAAGGGATTGTGATGAAGGGCTTGAAGCGCATAGCCGTCGCCCCGGAAGGCCGTTCACATCCCCCCGGTCATCGAAGGGGCAGCGAGAGGGCTACAGGCGGCGCGAGAGCGCGTCGTCTATAACGGTATCCAGGCTATCGTCAAGCTCGGCGTCGACAAGCAGCGCACCGCCCGACGCGGTCGCGTCGGCCCTGGAATACACGTTCTGCCAGGTCCCCCGCACCTGGGCATTGACGAAGCTGTTGAGCTCCGCGCCCTCGGGAGACCCGGTAATGGTCGCGGTCGTGAGCGTGAAGACCAGCGATGCAGCGGCCGCAAGCGACGCGGCGGTAGCGGCGGCCGAAAGGACGACCTTCCTGCGGCGTTTCTTCACAACTCCCCGGGCGATCCCGAGGTCCCACGCGCCGTCTTCCAGCCTGGACCGTACGGCCAGGTCAAAGGCCCGGTTATGGTCGGTTGTTTTCATCATGATACCTCCCCGGATAATTTTTGCAGCAGCTCCTTGCCCCGAGAAAACCGGGACTTAACCGTCCCGGTATTGATCTTGAGCCGTTCGGCTATCTCCTGCTCGGTGTAGCCCTGGGACTTCAGGGCCACGACCTCCCGGTACTTTTCCGGCAGGCGGTCAAGGAGCAGGTCCAGGCTTATGGCATCATCCCGGGATGCCCGCTCCGTTTCGAGAGACATCCACCGGTCCGCTTCCTTCACGGCCTTCGCCTCCTCCCGCGCAAGCCTGGTGTTCATGCGAAGCGACTCGTTCCGAGCGATGGCGTATAGCCACGTCTCGAGCGAGGATTCGTTCCTGAACTTCCCGCCCGAGAGGTGGCGGTACCCCCGCAGATAAGTTTCCTGTACTACGTCATCGATCGCATGAAAAAACCGTGCCGCCAGGTGCCTTCGCACGGCTGACAGCACGGTCTTTTTGGTCCTGCCGACTATTGCTGCGAATTCAATATCGGTCATGGGAATCGGTCCAGGGTCGCGGCGTTAGTCGCGATTCCGAGGTCCCTCCGGGCCGTGGCCTTTCGGACCATGACCTTTCTTTCCCATCATATGCTTCCGGTGCTGCCTCATTTTCGCCTTCTGCTCCGCGGTCAGCACTTTCTCAATATCCAGGCGGTGCTGGATCCTGAGCATCTGGATCTCGACCTTCAGGTCGGAAATCTCCCTGAGAAGCGATTTCACTTTGGCCAGGTCAACGGCATCCTCGAGGAGCAGCCGCTCAAGCTGGATCTCCCTGGGCGCTATCTTCTCCTTGAACTCGAGCATCTTTTTCTTATGCTCGTTGTTGATCCCGGCGATTTTCTTCACCTGCTCGTCGGTAAGCCCGAGGTCTTTTTTCATTCGCTCCGGGTCGCCGAACATCGGGCCGCCCGGGCCCATCCGGTCCCCATGCATCATCATGCACTCCTTGCCGGGGGCCTTCCTGTCCCCCTGCCTTTGCCCGCCCTGTTTCGCGTAGACCGAAGTCTGGGCGATCAGCAGCGCAGCCGCTGCAACGATGGCGCATTGTACGATTCGTCTCATAGTTCCTCCTTTTGCGGGATGCCTGCTGCATCCGTTTAACCAGTAAGACCCGCTGCCGGGGAGATAGGTTCCATCCGGTTCCATGCCGGCTGCGATTTTTTCGAGCAGAACGGGCCCTAGCGGCCCTTGAATTCGGCCTCCCGCCGCTCCAGGAAGGCGCGCAGTCCCTCTGCCGCGTCCTCGCTTTTCATGACCGGCAGCAGGTCGGTG
>JBGTBN010000029.1:0-19062 GCA_041749375.1 Spirochaetota bacterium | reverse complement strand
TTTTACCTGTTTGCCTCCTCCCCCTTGAGGGGGGAGGATTGAGGAGGGGGTGATCGGTGATGTCCTTCACCCTCCCCCGGCCCCTCCCATCAAGGGAGGGGGATGTTATGCCAACAACGCTGACACCCTCGCGATCTCAGCCTTCGCCTCTGCAACCATTCGCGTGATGAGCTCTTTACACGAGGGGACGTCATTGACCAGCCCCACCGACTGCCCCATCATCATGGGGGCGATGTCCGCGTTTCCGGTCTCCCACGCCTCCTTCACCCGCTGTCCCGACATGAGCGGGATGAGCTTCGCGAGACCGCCGTTTTCCGCCTCGATGCAGAGCACCTCCTCTGCGAGCTTGTTCTTTATCGCGCGGCCCTGGAGCCCGATCGACTTGCAGATGAGCGTTGTCTCCTGTTCCTGGCGCCGGATGACCTCCTGCTTGATGTTGTCGTGCACCTCGCACTCCTTCGTGGCCACGAAGCGGGTCGCCATCATGACTCCCTGCGCGCCCAGGGCCAGGGCCGCGGCCATCGTTCGCCCGTCGGCGATGCCGCCCACGGTCACGACCGGTATCTTCACGCTCTCGGCGATGCGCGGCGTGAGCACCATGGTGGTCACGTCGTCGTTCAGGGGGTGCCCGCCTTCCTCTATGCCGGCCGCGTAGATGCCGTCGTAGCCGATCTTCTCCGCATGAACCGCGTGACGGACCGAGCCGACTTTATGGAAAAGCTTCACGCCCGCTTTTTTCAGCATGTCTATGTAGTCCTTGCCCGCGGCCTTGTCCAGCGGCGTGCCGGAGATCTCCAGGCCCGCGACCTTCTCCTCGGCGCAGACCCGCAGGTACATCTTGTGGTGCTCCGCCGTGATGTGCACCGAGGGGAGGATCGTCACGTTCACCATGAAGGGCCGGTCCGTGAGCTTCCGGGTCTCGCATATGGCGGCGCGGAACTCGTCCTCGTTCGCGTAGTTGCCGGCTGTCAGGTTGCCCATGCCACCGGCGTTCGACACGGCCGCGCACAGCACCGGCTTGCACAGCCACATCATTGCCCCGCAGATTATCGGGTATTCTATGCCGAACATTTCGGTTATCGCCGTTTTCATCTATGTTTCTCCTTGCAGTAGTATTTCCCCGTCATGCGGCCGCATTAACCCGTGCTTCCGCCGCTCTTTAAAATGCCCTTGCCCATGGTATCGCCCATGAACTTCCTGAATTCCGCGTCGCTTATCTTCAGGTAGTCGAACACGCCCAGCTTCTTGAGCTGGAGCATTCCCTCGGTCACCGCCGCCAGGAGAAGGGCGAGCATGCGCGGATCAACCTCGCGAAACGATCCGTCCTTAATTCCCGTTCGGATCGTCTCCTCCATAAGGTCCGTCATCTCGCTCATCCTGCGCGCTATCTCCAGGTCATGCCCGCTGCCGTCAGGGTGATAGTTGGCCTTGTATTCCATCAGTATGTTGTAATGATCGCGGTTGTTGTAGAAAAAATCGATGTAGGAATCGAAGGTCGATATGAGCTTCTGGCTCGGCGTTTTCCGGCTCCGTATGCCCTCCCGGAAGTTGTTGATCAGCGTTTCGATCGCCTCGAAGCAGATGGTACGGTATATTTCCTTCTTGTCCCTGAAATGGAAATAGATGGCGCCGGTGGTGAGGCGCGCCTTTTCCGCTATGGCCCGGATCGAAACGCCGTTATAGCCGTAGCGGGGCAGGAGCTGCCGTGCGGTTTTCAGGATCCTGTCGCGGTTGTTCTTTCTCATCGGGGTATGTGACGCCGGGCGGCAGGGCCGCCCGCGATTCCATTATTTCCGGAGCTCAGTCCCCTATCATGAGGAAGGCCGGCTCGATGGAGTGCTTCGCATCCATCGAGTCCATTACATCGATGATGTCCTTGTACATGCGCTTTTTCATTTCACCCAGGATGCCGCGCTTCTTCTGGAACGTCCGGGCGAAGGCCAGGCTTTCCTTCATCAGCTCTTCCTTGTTCGCGCAGGCCCTGGTGATGATATTGAATTTTTCCAGCTCGGGCGCGCCGTAACGGTTCCCGCTGAACTGCATCTCAACCAGCTTCTGCAGGGGGATGGCCTTCTTCACGAAGGCGTTCATGCCGTACAGGAGCGGGATCCCCACGTTAACTTCCGGGAAACAGAAGAATCCCTTGTCCGAGCGCATGAAGCGGTAGTCGCAGGCGCAGGATATGATCGCCCCGTTTCCGAAGGCGTGGCCGTTAATGGCCGCTATGGTAGGCATGGGGACCAGCATCAGCTTTTTGAATACGTCGTTCATCTTGTACATGAAGTCCTTTATCGGCTGCAATTCTTTTTTCATGTAGAGGGGACCCATCCAGGCGACATCGACCCCCTGGGAGAAATTCTTCTCATCGCTTGAGGTCAGTATCAGGGCCTGTACGGATGTGTCGGCCACGATCTCGTCGATGGCGTTGTTCATTGCTATGGCGAAATCGAGGTTCTGCCTGTTCTCGCCGTTGCTCATGGTGATAATAGCGACATTTTCATCTTTTGACCAGGATAGGATCGACATGGGTGCCCTCCTTCATTTGTGGTTTCATCGTGTGGTTTTTTTCGGTGGCGCGTGATCACGACCGCCGTTCAGCCAAACATAACGATGTTATGTTTGGGCGTCAAGTATTAATAAAATTTTTTACCCCGGCTCTCCCGGGGGGGGGGCCGGAGTCGGTTCCGCTTCGAATAAGATGGATAAAAAACAGAATAATAACTTGATTTATTTACCTGTTTTTTTTGTCATTAGATTGATCCGGTGGATCAAATATAATATCATTAAGCTCAGGAGAACATCATGAAATTTTCATTGCTCTTATTCATACTTAACATAGTATTCAAAAGGACTGCGAAAAAACACGAGTCATTCAGGACAAAACTGAAAGAAAAGGACTACACGCTGGTCATCAGGACCGAGGACGGGAAGCGGGGACGGTACTTCACCTTCAAAGGCGGTGAGATCATCTCGGGGAAGGGGGACAGGCCCGGCGCGGACATCAGCCTTGTCTGGCGCGATGCGGCGACCGGCTTCCGGGTCATGAGCGGCGGAAACAATAATGCCTTCATGGCCGCCCTCCAGGACGGCTCGCTGAAGATCACGGGCGACGCGAACCTCGCACTCACCTTCATGGGGGTGGTCGGAGAAATGATGAAATTGATGAAACTGAAAAAATGAGCACATCGGGCACAGGCATCCCGGCCGGCGCCTACATGGCCGGAAAGTACAGGCAGGCCGAGGAGAGGAAGGACCGGCTCCTGAACGCGATCAACCGGATAGCGCAGATCTCCTATGAAAAGGGGACCCGGAAAAGTGACGAGGCGATCAGGCAGAGGGTCGCGGCACTGACCGGCGAAGTGGACCGGCAGTACCGCATGATACGCATGTTCAGCGCAGGCAAGGGCGGGGACACGGCCGCTTTCCGCGATATACTTGAGTTCTTCGAAGAGTGCTACCTCGAGCGGTTCGTCCTGCGCGAGCTGCTCGACGAGGTGCGGAAGGAAATCGCAAACCAGGACAAAATCGATCGCGACTATGGGGATAACCACCCGGACGCCGACCATGCGCGAAAGCTTAATATATTCCGCCAGGACCTGGGCCGGGAGCTCCAGGAGTGCGAAAAGGTACTGCTGCACCAGGCGGACCCCCTTCTGCGCGCGTTTCTTACCGAGGTTAACGACATCCTGCTGTACCATTTGCTTGATGAGCGCATCGGCCGGCTTATCACCAGCGATGATGTCTTCGCCCGCAGCGGTCCCGTGTACCAGGAGTTCAAGAAGAGCCTTGCCTGGTACGCCGGGCTGTATATCAAGCTTTCCCGCCTGCCTCTCACTGACGAGGAGATCATCGAGACTATCAACCGTACACTCCAGCAGGCCGGGTTCAGGAACCCGATATTACGGTCGCGGAACATCAACCCCGGCATCTACACGGAGATAATGATGGAGGTCATAGCCGAGGGAAATCTCCGGCAGCTCGTGAAGCGGTATTCAGATACATCGCGCAGCGCCCTTGACGCGATACGCTCCGCAGATAAAAAAATCGAGAGCGTCGCAACCAGCAAGGAAATTATGAAAGTCCTGGAAGACCTGATCTACCTGGAGGAAATCAAGAACCCGCAGAGACCGACCGGGGCGGCGGAAACAAGCGGGCTGGCCAAAAACGAATCCGGCAGGTATCTCTTCCATGCACCCGGAACCTTTGACATATCCCTCAAGTTCGTGTCCGAGTACATGAGGGACTCGTTGATATTTATTATCGACTGGCTGGGCAAGGAGCTCCAGAAGACGCCGGGATCAGTTTCCCTGTTGGGCCCGGTGGCGGAATGCATCCCCCTGATCAAGACCTTCATCACATACTATAAACTCGCGCTGGATACCGCTGCGGATATGAGCAACCAGGCGGGGTCAGGTTCCAGGGAGAAGCACTTCATATCAAAGCAGGTTGCCCGGGGGCTCATCCAGTCGGTCCGTGACAACTGTAACGCAATACGGCATTCGCTGATAGATGCCTCCTATGGAATCATGAATAGCACGCTGGATCGTGCCGAAGTGCTCAAGAAGCAGATTGAAATCATCAAGGACTCCTGCCAGGCTTCCCACAACAAGATCAACAAGGGACTTTCGGAAATAGAAAGCGTGTAAGCCGGACGGGAGCTTACAGGCCCCGCAGCTCGCAGCGGTCCGCGAAGGTGAGGACGAACTCCCGGAACGCAAGCAGCGTCTCCCGCGGGTAGGGTGCGATCGTCTCCCACAGCGGATCGAGCAGGTGCGCGTCACTCTGGAACTGCTGCAGATGGTAGGCCCGCACCCGGCCGATTGCGTCGCGTATGCCGGCCAGGTCTTCCATCGTCACGTAGCCGGGGACGCAGGTCGTGCGGACCTCGTAATCGATGTCGCTCTTTTTCAGAATGTCGATGCATTCCGCGATGCTGGCGAAATCAGCGTCGGAGTCAGTCAGGGAGCGGTATTTTTCCGGAGACGTCTTAATGTCGACGGCGACATAATCGACGAGCTTCTGCCCGATCAGGCGACTGATGACATCGGGCTTCAGGCCGTTGGAATCGAGTTTGACGGCGAGGCCGAGGGACTTGATCTGCCGGATGAATGAATCGATGTTTTTGGACAGGGTCGGCTCACCGCCCGATATGGTAACGCCGTCAATGACCTTCTTCCGCCTGGAGATGATATCGAGCGCTTCCTCGTTGCTCGAAAGCTCCAGGCCCTGCCAGTTGCAGGCAAGGTCCGGGTTGTGGCAGAACCGGCATCGCAGGTTGCAGCCTCCGCTGAACAGAACGGTGCTGATCTTACCCGGGAAGTCGATCAGTGAGGTTTTATAGATTCCCCTGATATTCATATGCGGGCGCTTTTTCCAGCCGGTACACCTTCCTCTCGGTGAACTCTTCCTGTTTCCCCTTGTTCCACTGGTTTACAGGCCTGAAGTATCCGCAGACCCTGGAATAGACTTCGACCGGGACTTTGCGCTCTTTTGTATTCATTAATAATCTCCCAAAGTAAGATAATAAATGTTTATCCCAGGCAGGGAACCCGTATTATGTCGGATTCCCCCTGGTTTCAGTATCGGCATTATGCGCCGTCTACTTCAATACCATGCTGAATTAATTGATCCTTGGAATGATCGTACGGACAGAATTTATGCGCCCCGGGTATGTACCCGTGCACCGGGCAGACGCTGAATGTCGGTGTAATGGTAAAATAGGGCAGGGCGTAGTTTTCGGCTATTTTCTTAACTAAATTCTTAACCGACTGTATATCATTGATCTTTTCACCCAGAAAGAGGTGGACGACCGTTCCACCGGTGAACCTGGTCTGGAGTTCGTCCTGGTGGTCCAGGACGTCGAAGAGGTCGTCCGTATGCCCGACCGGCAGGTGCACGGAGTTCGTGTAATAGGGCTCCTTGCCGCCCGAGGTCCGGATATCGGGATAATTATTTTTGTCATGAAGCGCGAACCGGTAGCTCACGCCCTCTGCCGGCGTTGCCTCGAGGTTGTAGAAATTCCCGGTCTCCTCCTGGAAGCCCATGATGCGGTCCCGCATGAATTCGAGCACCCTGACGGTGAATTCCTTGCCCTCGATGGAGGCGATGTCCGTGTTCAGCATGTTCAGGCAGGTTTCGTTCATGCCGACGAGCCCGATCGTGGAAAAATGGTTCAGCCAGAATTTACTGTTCCGATCGTAAATGGCCGAGAGGTAGTGCTTGGTATAGGGATAGAGGTTGTTCTCGGTGAAGTTCTCCAGCGTCTTGCGCTTTATTTCCAGCGAGTTTTTCGCCAGCACCATGAGGCGCTCGAGCCTGTTGAAGAACATTTCCTCGGTCTGGGAAAGGTGAGCGATGCGCGGGAGGTTGATGGTGACCACGCCGATGCTCCCGGTAAGCGGGTTGGCGCCGAACAGCCCGCCGCCGCGTTTGCGGAGCTCGCGGTTGTCCAGGCGCAGGCGGCAGCACATGGAGCGCGCATCCTCCGGATCCATGTCGGAATTGACGAAGTTCGCGAAATAGGGGATGCCGTATTTAGCGGTCATCTCCCACATCGGGTCCAGTTTTTCATTGTCCCAGTCGAATTCCTTGGAAATATTATAGGTCGGGATGGGAAAGGTGAAGATCCTGTTTTTCGCGTCGCCTTCCGACATGGCCTCGGCGAAGGCGATGTTGAACATGTCCATCTCTTCCTGGAACTCCCCGTAGGTCTTGTCACGTAGCTCTCCGCCGATGACGACGTATTCGCTTGCAATGTTGGACGGCACCGTGAGGTCCAGGGTCACGTTGGTGAAGGGCGTCTGGAACCCGACGCGCGTGGGTATGTTCATGTTGAAGATGAATTCCTGGAGGCACTGCCTCACCTCATTGAGCGTGAGCCGGTCGTACCAGATGAAGGGCGCCAGGTAAGTGTCGAAGTTGGCGAAGGCCTGTGCTCCGGCCGACTCGCCCTGCAGGGTGTAGAAGAAGTTTACCACGTGTCCCAGCGCGCTCCGGAAATGCTTGGCCGGCCTGCTTTCCACCTTGCCTGCAACGCCGCCGAACCCGCGCATGAGCAGGTCGCGCAGGTCCCATCCGACGCAGTAGGCGGAGAGGAGTCCGAGGTCATGGATATGGAAATCGCAGTTGACATGCGCGTTGCGGATCTCCGGGGGATAAATCCGCTCGAGCCAGTACTTCGCGGTTATGGCCGAAGCGATGTGGTTGTTTAGCCCCTGGAGCGAATAGCTCATGTTGCTGTTTTCGTTGACGCGCCAGTCGGATTGGTCCAGGTAACTCTCGATAAGCCCCAGACCTTCGTTAAGAAGGCTTTTCCCTTCCCGGATCTTCCGGTGCTGGTCGCGGTAAAGGATATAGGCTTTGGCGACCTTGGCGTGGCCGCGCTCGATGAGCATTTTCTCGACAAGGTCCTGCACGTTTTCAACGGTGGGAATCCTGCCGTCCTTGTAGATAATATTGAGAATGCCAAGAATGGAATCGGAAATTGACTGAGCGGTGGTACGGTCGCTGCCGCCGACGGCCTGGGCGGCTTTGTAGATGGCACCGGTTATTTTTTCAGCGGTAAAGGGTACGATCCTGCCATCACGTTTTCTGATGAAATTTGAATTGGTACCGTCGGCCATCTCGATTCTCCGGGAAAAGAACGCTGAATTTTGTATATACAAAATTAATACAAGTCAGGCAAAAATAGAAATAGATTCCGCGTTTGGAAGAGCTGTTCTAATGTGACATAATATTCTTTGATTTGTACAGCTACTTATATAGCTCACAATAATAAAAAGTCAATAAAAAATATTATGTCGCTAAAAATTTTTTTTTGATTTTTCTCTTCCCGTGAGAATTGAATTGTAAATAACGATTATTCAATGATATCTTGACTTTTTCTGATAGAATTGAAAGGCTCGTTAGCATTATAATGACCAGTTTATACTTTTAGCAGGATGAAAGATCGGGGCAGTGATCGGCAATGCACATCCTTGGGAGGAGAATATGGCTGAATTTACGCATATTGACGGTAAAAACGTGGGGAATATTAAGTTATTTGCCCTAAGCACCTGTATATGGTGCAAAAAAGCCCGTGCTTTACTGGATGAATTGAAAGTAGATTACTATTACATCTATGTGGACACGCTGGAGCGTAAGGAATCAGAAATAACGAAATCAGAGATTCGCAAGTGGAATCCCCAGTGCTCATTTCCAACCCTTGTTATTAATGATGAGAAATGCATCACCGGTTTTGATGAGAAAATGATTCGGGAGCTTGCCGGATAATGCCTGGTAAGGAGATCACCGGCGAATATCTTGATTCGTTATGCCGTAAACTTAGCGAGGATGCGGAGCGGTACGGCTACCACCTGAACCCGGACGACTCTTTCACCAGGGAGCTGGTCCGGGGCCTGCTTATAAATGAAGACAGGTACGGGTACCGGGCCTGCCCCTGCAGGCTCGCATCAGGTGAAAAGCGCGATGACCTGGACATCATCTGTCCCTGCTACTACCGGGACAGCGACCTTGCCGGGTACGATGCCTGCTACTGCGGACTGTACGTGTCGGAGAATATTGCAAGCGGCGAAAAGGCGCTGGCGCCCGTTCCCGAGCGCCGGCCCGCGGAGGAGGAACGGATGAAGGAGAAGGAAAAAACAGCCGTCACGGCGTCGTCAGAGTTGTCTATGCCGGTATGGCGCTGCAAGGTGTGCGGGTACCTGTGCGCGCGGGAGGAGCCGCCCGGCGTCTGCCCCATCTGCAAGGCGGAGAAGGACCGGTTCGAGCGGTTCATGTGAGAGAGGCTTTGCCAGGGTTTTATAACTGAACTGATTTTTGTCATGCCCTGCGTATCGCGCCCGGGAGTTGTTGTTATTCTATATAATTAGCAGTTTGCAGAAAAACAGCAAACTGCTAAGCGATACATGGATGTATCGCCGTTTTTCGAGGCGAAAGCCGAAAAAAACGTGAGGTTTTACGAATTCACTTCGTAAAACCATCACTGAAAAACTCCATGGATGGAGTTTTTCAGGAAACTGTTAGAAATCAGGTCCCGGTACCAGATGCCGGAATCTTTAATAATTCTTTTTTGAGTCTGGTAATCGACATAAATCAATCCGAACCGCTTGGCCCTGCCCGCAGCCCATTCGAAATTGTCCATCAACGACCATATAAAAATTCCTCTCAGATCGGACCCCCGGTCGATTGATTCCTCCGATGCGCGGAAATAGCGCTTCAGAAAGTCGATTCTCATCGGATCGGCAACCCTGCCGGCATCGGTAATCTCGTCATCAAAAGCGGCGCCCGTTTCAGCTATATACACCGGCGGATTGCCATAGGTATCCCGTATTATTGAAAGGCATTCCGACATCCCTTCCGGATATATTTCCCACCCCATGCTGGTCCGCTGCTTTCCATCTTTGTCGATATACTGTTTTTCCGGGACCTGTGCCCCGGAGATGTTCGCCCTGATCACGGGCATCAGGGGATTGTAGCCGGCCCGCTCGCGGCTGTAGTAATTGAGCCCGATGAAATCCATTGCCGTCGATATCGTGCCCATGTCTCCGGCGGAGATCCGCGGCCTGAAGAGGAGGGAGTTTCGCCACAGCTCGGCAGGATACTCCCCATGGTAGAGGGGTTTGAGCGTGATATGGTTCATGAACTGGTTCGCCAGGAGGGCCGCCCTGCTGTCCCTCGCCGTGTCCGCGGCAGGATGTATCGGTGTCATGCTGATGACGATCCCCGCCTTCGCTTCCGGATCGCATGATTTTATCACCGGGACGGACCTGCCATGCGCGAGGAGCATGTTGTGCATGACCCTGAAAAATTTCCTGAACGAGTGGGCGCCCGGGGCGTGCTTCCCGATCAGGTGCCCGAAGCAGGAAAATTCCCATGGCTCATTGATTGTAAACCAGTGCCTGACGGTCCCTTTTAGCGCGCTCACTGTTTTTTCGGTGTAGCGGCAGAATGCGTCCACGCACCGCCGGTCGGCAAACCCGCCGTACCGCTTCTGGAGCGCCAGGGGCAGATCCCAGTGGAAAAGTGTGGGGAAGGGGGTTATGCCGTTCTCAAGGAGAAGCGCGGACAGCCTTTTGTAGAAATCGATCCCCTTCAGGTTTATGGGGCCGTCGCCGTCTGGAATGACGCGCGGCCAGGATATGGAAAATCGATACCCGTTGATCCCGATCTCCCTCATGAGCGCGACATCCTCTTTGTAGCGATGGAAATGGTCGCACGCTGTATCGCCGTTGTCGCCGTGAAGTATTTTCCCTTTCCGGTGCGAGAAGACATCCCAGATGGAATCGCCTTTGCCGTCTTCATTGCGCGCGCCTTCTATCTGGTAGGCCGAAGTCGCCGCACCGAAAATGAAATTACTTCCAGCGTTGAAGGTGTATTTTTCCATGAAGAAGCCCCCGCCCGTAGTTACTATTTATGAAAAGACGTCCTGATCGGAACCAGCATGGGACATTTAAAGGCTTTCTTCAACACAAAAAACACCGGGCAGAGGTCTGAAATTTGCTTTTATCAATCAGAAGTAATATTTTTAGTAACGGGTCATAATATATATTTATATTGTATAATATGAGTTGCAATATGTCACACTCTGAAGCACTATAAACTGCACAATATGCTCAAGGAGGATGTCATGGGAAGAATGGCCGTAATTATGTTTGTATGTTTGTCTCTGCATCTGCTGTCATGTGATATTGTCGATGATGAAGAGAAAATGCGCAAATGCCTCGATCAATGCTACGAGGATTTTTTTTATTCTTTCTGAAATCTGTCCGGAAGATGACAGTGAATGCAAGTGGGATGCAATGGATTATTTATACGGTTATTGCCATCCTGTCAAGTGTGGAGGAACCGAATTATGATCAAAAAAACAGTGGGAAGAGCATCCTTTCCAGCATAGGCCCAGGGGATACAATGAGCCGATTTCGGCGAAACCAAATCGGTGAATTTCCCGACATCCTGTCCGCACTCGGTGTTGAAATATCCTGTTTGGCACCTCTCCACTCTGGAGAGGCAGGAGATAAGGAGTGGACCCCCGCTTTCGCAGGGATGAGATTTAACTTACCCGCGAAAATATCTTTTGACTATTGCCCGAAATTCCGATATTATAAATGAAGCCAGTCGCATGTACGTGCGCCGTTCGGAACGTATCACTTTCGGGAGAAACACAATGAAAAAAGCTATAGTCTGCCTCGGCGTTCTGTTCACGCTTGTCATCATCACCGCATCGAACGGCAACTCCCAGATCAAACCGGGGGCGATTGACAGCATACGTCTTACCGATAAGGACCTGCCGGACGGCTTCATCTACGGCACGGTGCCCGAGCCCTACAAGAAGACCCTGAAAAACAATCCCTGGACCATGGACAGGGCCGCAATCAAGCGGCTCGCGGACAAGATCTACCCGGGCGGGGACTACAACAAGATAGTAAGCATCCATGTTTCGATCATAGCTGACAAGAGCACACCGTTTGGCGATGATATTGTCTGTTATGTCATACTCTTCACGAACATGAAGGCCGCGCAGGAGGAGATACGGAAAGCGACCGAATTCACCGGCTACAACAGTGACCGGTCACTCCTGGTCACCAGGGATAACATGGCAGTGATATTCTTTGTGGACGATATCAGCAATTTTCATTATATCCAGGAGCTTGCGAAAACCGTGGAAGAGCGTATCAAGGGCCTGTAAAACGGTGGGAATTTTAAAGCTGTTATTACTTTCGTGGTTACTTAAGAATCCCAATTACATTGGGATTCTTTGTTTATATAACCATTCTTTTAAATAAATGCATTTACTCATCATGGAAAAGATTGCTTCGCCGCCCTCGAAAATCGAGGGCTCCTCGCAATGACATTCACAATTTCCGCTTTTTTTATTCCCGCAGTTGACGATCGGCTGAAATTTTCATAATTTAATAATACCTGTTTGTTTAACTTTCCTGTTGTTTAATCCTTGCATTTTTTAATATCCGGGACCATGGTGTTGTTGCGCCATGGCATCACCCGATAGGTCCGCAAGCCTGATAGGGGTGCAAACGTTTGCGCCCCTATCAGGGGGAAATGATTATTATTTGAGGAACGAATATCATGAGAATGGACAAGTTGACACTGAAGGCGCAGGATGCGATCAACACGGCGCAGAACATCGCCACCGACATGAACCAGTACGAGATACAGCCGGAGCACCTGCTCCTGGCCCTCATCGACCAGGAGGGCGGCATATTCAACTCGATAGCGCAAAAGATAGGCGCATCGCAGCAAGACACGAGAAGTGAAGCTGACGCCGCGGTCAAGTCCCTGCCCCGGCAGACGGGCGCCGGGCCCGGCGGCGGGTCCCTCTCGTCCGCCATGCGGGACATCCTGAACGAGGCCTGGAACGAGGCGGTCGCGCTCAAGGACGATTACATGAGCACGGAGCACATGATCCTGGCGCTCGCGTCCAAGGGGAGCGGCAAGGCGCGAAAGATTATGAATGCGCACAGCTTCATCCGCGATAATATACTGAAAGTGCTGAAAGACATCCGCGGGAGCAAGCGCGCCGGGGACGAGAACGCGGAGGACAAGTACAATGCCCTGGACCGATTCAGCAGGGACCTGACCAGGCTGGCGCGCATGAACAAGCTGGACCCGGTGATCGGCCGTGACGAGGAGATCCGGCGGGTCATGCAGGTCCTGACGCGGCGGACCAAGAACAATCCCGTGCTGATCGGCGAGCCGGGCGTGGGCAAGACAGCGATCGTTGAGGGGCTTGCGCGCCGCATTGTCGAGGGCGACGTGCCCGAGAACCTGAAAAACAAGCGGCTGGTAAGCCTTGACATGGGCGCACTCATCGCCGGGGCCAAGTACCGCGGTGAGTTCGAGGAACGGCTCAAGGCAGTGATCAGCGAGGTCGAGGAGTCAGCCGGAGACGTGATCCTGTTCATCGACGAGCTCCACACCCTGGTGGGCGCGGGAGCGGCCGAGGGCGCGGTGGATGCCTCCAACATGCTGAAGCCTGCGCTCGCCCGCGGCGATCTCCGCTGCATCGGCGCTACCACGCTCAATGAATACCAGAAGTACATTGAGAAGGACAAGGCGCTGGAGCGCCGCTTCCAGCCGGTCCTGACAACGGAGCCGTCCGTCGATGACACCATCGCGATCCTCCGCGGCCTGAAGGAGAAGTACGAGGTGCACCACGGCGTGCGGATATCCGACTCCGCCTGCGTGGCAGCGGCGACCCTTTCGGACCGGTACATAACCGACCGCTTCCTCCCGGACAAGGCAATCGACCTTGTCGACGAGGCGGCGTCGCGCATCAAGATGGAGATCGACTCCATGCCGATCGAGATCGATGAGATCGAACGGAAGGTCCGGCAGCTCATGATCGAATCGGAGGCTCTCAAGAAGGAGAAGGACCCGGCGTCAAAGGACCGGCTCGAGAAGATCAGGGAACAGCTGGCGAACCTGAACGAGAAGAAGAACGGGCTGGTGGGCCAGTGGAAAAACGAAAAGGCGATCATCACCGAGAACCGCGGGATCAAGGAGCAGATCGAACACCTCCGCACGGAAGAGCAGCGCGCCGAGCGCGAGGGCAACCTGAACCTGGTTGCCGAGATCCGCTACGGCAGGATCGCCGAGCTGGAAAAGAAGCTCGCCGCGGCGAACAAGAAACTCAAGTCGATGCAGGGCGATAAGATCCTTTTAAAAGAAGAGGTTACCGAGCAGGAGATCGCGGCAGTTGTGTCTCGCTGGACCGGCATTCCCGTATCGCGGATGCTGGAAGGTGAGAAGGAAAAATTACTGAAGATGGAATCGATCCTCGGGAAGCGGGTCGTGGGCCAGGAGGAGGCCATTACCGCCATCTCGAACGCGGTGCGGCGCTCGCGCTCCGGGATCCAGGACCCTGACCGGCCCGTCGGGTCGTTTATCTTCCTGGGCCCCACGGGCGTAGGCAAGACCGAGACGGCCAAGGCCGTGGCGCAGTTCATGTTTAACGACGAGAAGGCGATCATCCGCATCGACATGTCCGAGTACATGGAGAAGCACGCGGTCGCACGGCTCATCGGCGCGCCGCCCGGCTACGTCGGGTACGAGGAGGGAGGGCAGCTCACCGAGGCGGTTCGGCGGCGTCCCTATGCGGTAATCCTGTTCGACGAGATCGAGAAGGCGCATCACGATGTGTTTAACATTTTTTTGCAGATACTTGACGAGGGGCGGCTGACCGACGCCAAGGGGCGGGCCGTGGACTTCAAGAACACGCTCATCATCATGACCTCGAACATCGGCACGTCATACATCAGCGACGCGTCCATTCCCTACGAGAAGCGGAAGAGCGGCGTTGAGCAGGAGCTGAAGCAGCACTTTCAGCCCGAGTTCCTGAACCGCGTGGACGAGGTCATCATCTTCAATCCGCTCTCGCGCGAGAACATCGCTGCAATCGTGAAGCTGCAGCTGGCGGAAGTGGCGGTGCGTCTCTCCGAGCGGGGCATCCATCTCGAGATGACCAAAAAGGCTCTGGAGTTTCTGGTGGAAGAGGGGTACGATCCGCAGTTCGGCGCGCGCCCGCTCAAGCGGGCCATCCAGAAGCACCTCCTGGACCCCCTGTCGGTGCGGCTCCTCTCCGGGGAAAGCCTTTCCGACCTGAAGATCAAGGCGGACTCGGATGGGAAGAAGATAAGCTTCAGTAAATAATTGTACATATACATAACGGGGGGCCGCCGCGTGCGGCTCACCGTTATGCTTCCCTGCTGCGCGTCTTTTCGTACACCCTGTCTGTTCCATCCATTAAACGTCCGTTCAGTCTCTATCTGTCTTGACATAATTTATCCCGGATGCTTGTTTGGATTAATGCCGCACGGCGGGGTAAGGCAGGCGGCTGAGATAACAAGTAAAAATATTAGGTCTGTCGATAAGGATCATTTTTTATTAATGTCATCGCGAGCGTAGCGAAGCGTGCATCTACTCCGCTCGGCAACCAATTGGTCCCTGGGCGCAACCGAAGGGTGCTTCGTCGCCCTCTAATATGTCCGCAAACGTTTACGGGCGTATCGGGGCTCCTCGCAATGGCATTGGTAACGAGCCATTTCAAAGCAGATACATCATTATTGAGGAGAAGGGTTATGTCGAACAAAGAAGTTGTCATTTTATCCGGGTGCAGGACACCCATTGCGAGCTTCGGGCAATCGTTAAAGGACGTACGGGCGTACCAGCTCGGGGCGCTCGTCATGAACGAGGCGATGAAACGGGCCGGGGTCACCGGCGACATGCTCGATGACGTCATCTTCGGGGACTGCGTCCAGACCAGCGCGGAAGCCAACACCGCGCGCACCGCTGCGCTGAAGGCGGGCATCCCCATCGAGGTCCCGGCTACCACGATCCAACGCCAGTGCGCCTCAGGCATGCAGGCCACCGTCTTTGCATCCCAGCAGATCATCGCTGGAGACTCGGAGATAGTTCTGGCGGGCGGATGCGAGTCGATGAGCAATGCTCCCTACGTCGTCCATAACGCGCGCTGGGGCCTGCGCCTCACCCACGGCGAGTTTACCGACTCGATGTGGGAATTGCTCCATTCCGGGAGCCAGCTCCTCGGCGAGGCCTTCATCATGGGCCAGACCGCGGAGAACCTCGCGAAAAAATACAACATATCGCGCCAGGACCAGGATCAGGTCGCTTTCGAGAGCCACAAGAAGGCGATCGCCGCCATTGACGGCGGGAAATTCAAGGATGAGATCATCCCGGTGCCGGTGCCCCAGCGCAAGGGAGAGCCCAAGATGTTCACCACCGACGAGCACGCGCGGCGGGACATCACCATGGAAAGCCTGGCCGCACTCAAGCCCGCGTTTGACAAGAAGGCCGGCACGGTCACAGCGGGTAATTCCTCCGGTTTGAACGATGGCGCGGCTGCCATGATCGTCACTTCCATGGAGAAGGCGAACCAGCTCGGTAAAAAACCGATGGCGCGCATTGCCGGCAACGCGTTTGCCGGGTGCGAGCCGCACCTGATGGGCTACGGCCCGGTACCGGCGGTGCAAAAGCTGCTGAAAAAGACCGGAAAGAAGCTGTCCGACATCGGCCTTTTCGAGTGTAACGAGGCCTTCGCGGCCCAGTATCTTTCAGTCGAGCGCGGCCTCGGCCTGGACCGCTCGATCGTAAACGTGAACGGCTCCGGTATAGCCCTGGGTCACCCGGTGGGCTGCACGGGCGCGCGGCTCATCATTTCTCTAATTTATGAGATGAAGCGGCGGAACGTGCAGTGGGGTATTGCGACCCTGTGCGTTGGCGGCGGCATGGGCGCGGCGGTGTTGATTGAGAATATGAAATAAGTGCGGACGATTCGCGAGATAGATTCCTGCATTGAATCTGAAGGGGCCGCCTCGGGGCGGTCCCTTTTTGTGTGATCAGAAAATTGAATAAAATTGAAAAAAGATTGAACTTTGTTTTTTATTTTCAGTACATTACTATATTGGATTTGCCGTTACGCGATTCGTATTCTCTTTCCGGAGGCGGTACGGCGTGAGAAGACAGCAGTATATAAAAAATTCGATGATTCGTGAAAGAGATTGTTAACGGAGGATTGATAATGAAAAAATTTTCAATAACAATAATCGCGGCGGTCGCCCTGTTCGGGTTCGCAATGCGGGACGCGCAGGCTTGGCTTCTGTTCGGAAGCACCGATCCTGCGTTGCTGCCGATATTGCAGAACACGTTCCTGAAATATCAGAAGCAGACCAGGCTTGCAGAAGGCATGGCAAACGCAAGTGTGTATTCAGCACACGTGGCGACGATTAGAGGATACCAGGGTTATGAGAAGTTCTCCATAACAGTGGGGACCATGGCCGCCGCGCAGGTGCCGGCGACCACCACGGACCTGGGATACTATAAGAAGCTGGGAGAGCGGCTCATGAAACAGGGAGACCTGAACATCGGCGTGGCCTGGAATCCCTGGTCTGTCAACGTGGGTGTGAGGCTCCCGGCCGGATTCTCCATTTCCGGAAAGTTCGGCTACCTGAAATACAACTACGATCAATACAGTTTTGACGGTATCCACGCGGGAGGCATGGTGAATTACCAGGTCGTGGAGCCGAAGGCCCCTGTGGTCAAGTTCGTCCTCTGGCGGGGGATCTCCATCGGCACCGGCCTTCTCTGGCAGCGCAACAATACCGTTATCCACCACCAGGCGAACCCGGTCTCGGGCGGCGGCTATACCTTCAAACCGATCCTCGATATCAAGGTCACGACGGAGTCGTATGTAATCCCGGTAGAAATCTCGACCGCGGTGCGGCTCATCTGGGTACTCAATATTCACGCGGGAGGCGGTATCGACTTTGCCGTGGGGACCTCGAAAATTCGTTATGCTGCCGTGGGTACTGCATTCGGGGGTGGCGTGCCGGCCCTCTTTTCTGTGTACGGGCGCCAGAATGGCAAGGGTTCAAAAACATACATGCCGAAGATTTTCGTCGGCCCGGGCCTGAATTTCGGACCGGTGGTCATTGACATTCCATTTACGTATTATTTCATGAACGGCTTCAACGTCGGGGTGACCTTTGGCGTTGTCTTCTAGCTGTTTCCTGAAAAGCTCTCTCAGTAGAGTTTTTCAGGGCCGTTTTTCATAGTCGCAGGCGTGCCGGCCCTTAAGGTCGGCACGCTTTCATGTTGAAAAATTTCAGAAAAATTGCTTGATTATCCACGTTAGAGTACTACAATTCCTATCCTGTCATATCAAATACTGAAATAATACATAGGAGAAGAGTATGGTAAAAACAATTCTCAAAATCCTGGGCGGTTTGTTTGCCTTCATCATAGTGCTCATCGTTGCCGCGAGCATTGCCATCATGTTTATCATCAACAAGGAGATGATCGAGGACCAGATGAAAAAGGTGCTCAATCGTCATGTCCAGATAGAGGATATCAGCGTGGGTATCTTCTCGATCGTATCCGGGATCGAGGTCAACAAGGTATCCATTTCAAATTTCAAGACCGAAAAGCAGCTGGAAGCCCTTAAAGGAAAGCCGGTCCCGGCAGGTGACGTGTTCGTGCGTATGGAGTCCCTTCGCCTGAAGCTCAAGTTTCTGCCCCTGCTGAAAAAGCAGTTCGAGCTGAAAGAGCTTGTGCTCCATGCCCCGACGATCAATGTCTCGAGGAGCAAGGCCGGCGCTTTCAACTATGACGACCTCACCAGGCCGAAGAAGCTGACAAAGGAGGAGCAGGCCGAGCTCGAAAAGGAAAATGCCGAGGCGGCCAAGAAGCCCTTTACCGTGGATGATATACCGGTCGCCATCAGTATCGGGAAGGTGGGGATCAAGGACGGTACCATCAATTACTATGACGGAGCGCTCAACCAGAGATTTCAGGTCTACAAGCTGACCGCGATGGTGTACGGCATAACCATCGATCCGAAGGACCTTGAGAAAAAAAATAACGCGAAGCTGAAGATTTACATGGGCATCAGGAACGTCGGCCCGGTCAGGAGCGGGAGCGTTGATTCGTTTGACGTGACTTTAGACGTCACCGGCAACGTGAAGCCCTTCGATCTCAAGACGCGCCGGCTGGACCCGGAAGTGACCGTTCATGCCGGGTCGCCTGAGGGCATGTTCACGGGCCTCCAGATATTCAACAGCATTGCGGGTAACAACGTACTCTCGAAGTACCTCGGTAACCAGCTCGACTTCCTGAAAGGAAAGCAGTCATGGGAGGGCTCGAAGCTCGCGTACGTTGACGTCTGGTGGAAGGCGGGCGTTGCAAAGATTTCCAACGGGAACCTGAAACTGAAAGAATGCCGGCTTCTCTTTGGCGGCACCTTCAACACGAAATCCAAGGGCCTTAACGTGAACCTCGAGCTCGAACTGCTCGAGAGCCGCAACAACGCCATCAAGGTGGGGATCCGCAGGCAGGTAGAATCAGGCACGAAGAAGCTTGGTGTGGATAAATATGCCAAGCCGGAGAAGATAACCGAGGCGGCGATGAAGCCCCTGCTGAACGAGAACGGCAAGGTATACTTGAAGTTCAGGGTTGCGGGCACCACTGCCAAACCGACCGCCACGCTTACCCATCCCGCGCTCGGCTCTATCGGCGACATCATCAAAAAGA
>JBGTBN010000028.1:0-2746 GCA_041749375.1 Spirochaetota bacterium | reverse complement strand
CTACGAGATCGGTCATGGGAAAGTCATCCAGTGCAACATCAGGGACATCACGGAGCGGTTGCTGATGCAGAAGAGCCTGGCGGAGATTTCCTCGCACCAGAAGTCCCTCCTGTCCGCCATTCCGGACATCGTCATGGAAGTCGACGTAAACAAGATATACACCTGGGTTAACGGGCCCGCCATTGAATTTTTCGGCGATGACGTAATCGGCAGGGAAGCGGCCTTTTATTTCGAAGGCGAGCAGGACACCTATCAATCGGTGCAGCCGATTTTCAACGGTGATGAAGACGTTATCTATCTCGAAAGCTGGCAGCAGCGCAGGGACGGGGAGAAACGCCTTCTCGCCTGGTGGTGCAGCGAGCTCAAGAATGAGAAAGGGGAATTAATCGGCGCGCTCTCGTCGGCGCGCGATATCACGGAGCGCAAGCGGGCGGAGGAGAACGAACTAAGGATCAAGGCCCTGCTATCCGAGACTGAACGAGTGGGAAAAATCGGGGGCTGGGAGTTCGATGTGGAGACATTGGCCCAGAAGTGGACGGAGCAGACCTTCGCCATTCTCGAAATCGACACGTCCCGGGGCGAGCCGAAGGTTCCGGAAGGCGCGGGCTTTATCGCTCCGCAGTCTCGCCCGATGGCCGAGAAGGCGATACAGCGGGCCATCGAATACGGCGAGCCCTATGACCAGGAGTGGGAGGTCGTAACGGCGAAAGGCAATAAGCGCTGGGTGCATTCGGTTGCGAGGGTCAATAGAGAAAATGATAAGATTAAAAGCATCAGCGGGTCCTTCCAGGACATCACGGAGCGCAAGCGGGCTGAGGAAGCGCTCAAGGAAAGCGAGGACAAGTTCCGCGGCATATTCGAATATTCAACAGTGGGCAAATCGCTCACCGCGCCGGACGGGACATTGCTTCAGGTAAACCGGGCCTTTGCCGACATGCTGGGCTACACGATCGAGGAGCTCCAGCGGGTCAATTTCGCCGAGATCACGCATCCTGACGACATCGCGGAAAGCCGTGAAAGTATCCGCTGCCTCCTGGCTAATGAACGGGATTTCTACCGCATGGAGAAGCGATATTTCAGTAAAGACAAAAGCATCGTCTGGGCGGATGTGAGCACCAGGCTTCACCGCGATGAGAAAGGAAAACCGGAGTACTTGATCACCAGCATCGTCGATATTACCGGGCGCAAGCGGGCCGAGGAAGCGACCCGGCAAGAGACCGAATTCATCAAGGCGACTTTGGACAGCCTGCCGGGACTGTTTTATCTTTTCGATAAGGACGGCAGATTTCTGAGGTGGAACAATAACTTCGAAAAGATATCCGGATATACGGCGGAGGAAATATCCCGCATGTCGCCTCTTGACTTCTTTGAATCGCCTGAACGGGAGCTTGTTGCTGAAACAATAAAAGAGGTCTTTATTTCGGGAATAGCCGTAGTTGAGGCCGAATTCATATCCAAAGACCGGACCAGGGCGCCCCATTTATTTACCGGTAATCTCTTTTCATTTAAGGGTATGCCCTCCCTTATCGGCATGGGCATTGACATAACGGAGCGCATACAGGCGGAAAAGGAATTGCGGATCAAGGACCAGGTGTTCGAGGACTCGCTTGGGGCTCAGAGCGTTGCCGACATCGGGGGCACAATCACCCATGTCAATCCTGCGTTTCTGCGCATGTGGGGTTATGCAACGAAAGAGATGGCTATAGGCAACAGTGTCGGTTCGTTTTTCAGCGACCCCGCCGAAGCGAAGGCGGTGCTTGAGGCTCTTGCTGATCACGACGCGTGGGAAGGCAGGTTCCGCGCAAAGCGGGCCGACGGCGGGATAATTATTTCTCATGGTTATGCAACGACCATGCGGGACTCCGGGGGCGCTGTCATCGGGTATCAGTCGACCAATCTCGACATAACGGCGCAGAATGAAGCGGAGAACCAGGTCAAACTATATGCCGCAGAGCTCGAGCGCTCCAACGTGGACCTCCAGCAGTTCGCCTACGTAGCGTCGCACGATTTGCAGGAGCCGCTGCGCATGATATCGAGCTACCTCCAGCTCATCGAGAAAAGGTATAAGGACAGACTGGACCAGGACGCGAATGATTTTATAAACTACGCGGTGGACGGCGCGGTTCGGCTCCAGATGCTCATCAGCGGACTCCTGGAATTTTCCCGTATCAGGACCCACGGAAAGCCTTTTACAAGCGTGAATGTGAACGATGTCCTGGACGGGATGAGGAAGGACCTTGAGGTGCAGATTGAGGAATCGGGCGCCACGGTGAATTGCGGCGCCATGCCGGTTATTCAGGCGGATGAAGTTCAGATGGCCCGCCTTTTCCAGAACCTGGTCCAGAACGCGATTAAATTCAGGCGGGAAGGAACGCCGTCTCTGATCGACATTACGGCAGATGCAGGCAGTGATGAATATGTATTTTGCGTACGCGATAACGGCATCGGCATCGAGGAAAAATATCTGGAGCGCATTTTCATTATTTTCCAGAGGCTCCACTCGCGGGAGGAATACCCCGGTACGGGCATCGGTCTTTCGATCTGCAAAAGGATCGTGGAGCGCCACGGCGGAAGGATATGGGTCGAGTCGAAACCCGGCGAGGGCTCGGCGTTTTATTTCAGCATCCCGGCGGCATAGCCCCCGGCAGGCTCATTCAACGTTCTCCCCCCTGTCCCCCGGAGGGGGCACGAGTGAAGGAGCGGTACGTATAAGCATTGTGAATCTTGGTGGAGAAATGCCAGGAAA
>JBGTBN010000027.1:0-31346 GCA_041749375.1 Spirochaetota bacterium | reverse complement strand
CGTCGCCGGGCCTGCCGAGGGCGTACTCCCACGGTCCCGACAGGGGATTGAGGGCGGGCGCTTCAGCGGCGCAGGCGGCAGCCAGCAGGAGCGGCAGTGCGCAGGCGGCGGTCCGTAGTATTTTCCGAGCGAGCCCTTTCATGGCGTTTCAACCGGATGCGGTCACACCTTTTTTATAAAACGCGCCGGGTCGTAGCGGATACGGGGCCCGTAAATGCCCCCCGGGGCGCGCCGGCCCGCGGCTATGACCATGACTACCGCTGCGTCGCGCGCGAGGCCAAGCAGTTTTTTGATCCGCTTCGAGTCGTACCCCTCCATAGGGCAGGAGTCGTAGCCGAGCGCGCGGAACGACAGCATGATGTTCTCCGCAGCGAGCGCGGTCGTCTTCACCGCCCAGGTCCTGAGCTGGGCGCGGGTGACCGGCTCCCGCAGGGTCGGGCCGGTAAGTCCGCGCACGGCGTATATGGCGCGCTTGAGCATACCTAAGAGTCCGAGGGGCCCCTGCGCGTACGCGGCCGGCGCAAGCTTCCCGTAGTAGGTGAGCGCGGCCTTGGGCACGCCCTTACCGAGCTTTACGAACAGGTCGTACATCTCCTTCGCGTGCGCCTTCCACGTCTTCGTGCGGGCGACCACGACGATCAGCTCGGCCGCCTTTTTCGCAGCGACCTGCGAGAAGCAGGCACGGATCAGGGCCTGCCGCTTGTCTTCGCTCCGTACCCAGTAAAACTCCCACGGCTGCAGGTTGGAGGAATTGGGGGCCAGGAGCGCGTTTTTCAGGCAGCGGTCCACCACCTCCTCCGGTATGGGGGAGCCGTCGAACACCCTCACCGACCTCCGGGAATCTATCACTTTCTGGAATTCGTCCGCATTTATCTCCGGCGCTTTCTCGAAATAGGTATAGCCGGGATCATTCGTGAGAATGTTGTCCTTTTTCTCAGACATGGGGGACCTGCCTTGTATACGATAGTATGGATGATAGCATGCGGGAATTTCGTAAAAAAGTCAAATATATTAATCAGATGGACGGCCTCCCCTTCCCCGCCTGCGGGCAAGGGGGCCGGGGGATCCGGGAGCGAGTCGAATATTAAAGCCTCTGCCAGGTTCTTTTTTTCTTGCACAATCCGGCATAATCTCCCATGCTTGCTTAAACCTGCAGGGCCCATACATCATGGGCCTATACCGTTGAGGCTGCAAATTTCATATAATGTAAACACCCGTAATCATGATACAGTACAAGAAACTCATAGACATAATGAACAAGATCAACTCGTCGATCAGTTTCCAGCACCTGATCACGACGATCATCGATTCCGCCAACGAGCTTCTCGATGCCGAGGGCGCCTCGCTCCTCCTCCTGGACCCGGAAACCGATGAACTCATATTCGACATAGTCCTGAGCGACAAGGGGGAGATCATCAGGGGAAAACGCCTCAGCGAAGGACAGGGCATCGCGGGCCACGTGGCGAAAACCGGCGAATGGGTCATAGTTAACGACGTATCGCGCGACGAGCGGTTCTGCGACGATATCGACACCGCCAGCGGCTTCAGCACGCGAAGCCTTATTGCCGTGCCGGTGAAGGTAAAGGACAGGCTCATCGGGGTCCTCGAGGCGGTGAACTCGACCCGCCCCGAAGGCTTCGCGGACAACGACCTCGCCATGCTCGATTACATCGCAGACGCGGCGGCGATTTCCATCAACAACAGGGAGCTCATGGCGAACCTGAAGAACCGCGTGGACGAGCTTACCTGCATCTATGAAATATCCCAGTCGATCTACTTCACCCTGGACATCCGGGAATTCCTGGACCGGATTCTCCACGCCGTAAACAAGGTCATCAGCGCCAGGCGCTGTTCCTTCGTGATCCTCGACGAGACGGGAAAAAACGTGGAGTACTTCGTCTCTACGACGGGCGACGGCTTCATCATCGACCTCGAGAACAGCCTCATGTACAACGTGATCCGGACCGGCGACCCGCTCCTGGTCTACAACGTGGACGAGGACATGGGGAAAGCGGGACGCGGATTGAAACCAAGAAGCTACGGGTCTAAGTCGTTCATCTGCGTCCCCATGAAGCTCCGTGACAGGGTCATCGGCGTCCTGAACGTAACGGACAAGCACCAGGGCGACGTCTTCGACTCTTTCGACCTGCGCGTGCTTTCCACCGTGGCCAACCAGGTGGCGGAGACCTACGAAAACGTCATTCTCCAGAAAAAGGGCTACGAGCGGGAGCGCCTCGAGAAGGAGCTGGAGATTGCCGCGGAGATCCAGAGCCGCACCCTCTCGGTGGTCCCGGACTCGATACACGGCGTTTCCGCCGGCGCTTTCACAATACCCTCGAGCTACGTGGGGGGGGATTTTTTCGAGTTTTCGCCCTTTTCCGACGACTCATTCGGCGTGGCCGTGGGGGATGTATCCGGGAAGGGCATCCCCGCAGCGATCTTCATGAACAGCGTGCGCTATGCCCTGCGCTTCGAGCTCCTGCGCCACCGCGAGCCCTCGGACCTCATGGGAAGGCTCAACAACTGGGTGTACATGGACTCCTTCAGCGGTATGTTCTGCACCTTTTTTTACGCTTACGTTGATGCGAAGTCGCGCACCGTGTCGTTCGCGTCCGGAGGACACAACGAGCAGCTGTTTTACCGGAAGGCGGGCGATGAGTTCATGACCCTGAAGAAAAGCGGAAAGCCCCTGGGGATACTGGAAAACAACCGCTACGACGCAGGCGCCGTGGAGTACCGGCCCGGAGACTTCCTGGTGCTCTTTACCGACGGTCTCGTTGAACAGGGGGCCGAGGGGCTGATAGACCAGAACGAATTCATGAACATCATCCGCCTCAACAGGGACAGGAGCGCCGGGGAAATCGCCGGGGTACTGGAGGACATGGTGAGGCGCGCCCTGCCGGGGAACCGGGTGAAGGACGATTCAACCCTGGTCCTGGTGAAGTTCCTCTAGATAGGTCTGCAAACGTTTGCGGACCTATCGTCCACAAGCGCTTGCGGACTTATCACGCCTTAAGCTGCACCCGCACCTCGAAACCGCCCTCCTCGCGGTTCCCGGCGCTGAACTCCGCTCCGATGATCCCGGCCCGGTAGCTCATGATCCGGAGGCCCAGGCCCGTATTTTTCAGCTCCGCCGCCCCCGCGCCGTTGTCCCGCACTACGATCATGAGGCCGTCCTCGTCGTCGGTCAGGTGTATGAAAATCTGGTCGGCCTTCCCGTGCTTGATAGAGTTGGTGACCGCCTCGCGGGCGATGTAGAAGAGGTGCGTCGCGGTCTGGTTGTCGCCGATCAGGAAATTGCCGTCCTGCATCACCTTGCACGAGACATGGTATATCTTTTCCGTGGCAACGGCCATCTCGTCCAGGGCGGAGCGCAGTCCGTTCTTTTCCATTTCAACCGGGCTCAGCATGCGCGAGAGGTTCCTGGTCTGGACGATCGCGTTCCGTATCAGTCCCTCGATGTTCTCGATGTCCGGCAGGGCCGTGCCGGAGCCCCCGGACGTCTTCTCCTTCAGGGCCTCGATGAGGAAGGTGACCGCGGTCAGGTTCTGGCCCAGCCCGTCATGCAGGTCCTGCCCGATCCTCTGGCGCTCGATCTCCGCGACGCGCATGATGCCGTTCTGGAGCATCCGCGTCTCCGTGATATTGGTGAAATTCTCGATCACGCCGACGACGCTCCCGTCCTTGGAAAAATAGGGGGAGGCGTGCACGATAAAGGTGACGTCCTCGTCCCTGACGCGGGTCCTGACCTCGTACTCCAGGTACTTGTCCCCTTTTACAATGCGCCTCATTAAAATGCGGTCGGTCCGCACGATCTCCCGGTCCCAGGCGGCCTGCTCGCCCCGGGCAAAATGGCGCGAGTCGATATCGAACATGTCCATGAAGCGGCGGTTCATGTGCAGGGTCTGGAAGTCGCGGTCGATGACCCGCATCCCCACCGGCGTGGAGTTGAAGATCTGCTCAAGCTCTGTGTAGGCCCGTATCTTTTCCTCCTCCGCACGCTTCCTGCCGGTGATGTCCTGGAGGGTCTCGATGGCGCCGACGATGCTGGACTCCGAATCGCGCAGGAGGGCTGCGGTCAGGAAGATCCACTTGCCGTGCTTTCCCAGCCCGGGAAAGAACCGCTCGGCCTCGACCGCCTCCCCGCCGAGGGGGGACTGCCGGAAATCGACGACGTGCTTTTCCGCGAGGGCCGGGTCCTGCACGCCGTACATGATCATGTCCGCCATGGTGGGGCGCTCCTCCCCGTAGAAGGGCTCCCAGTGCCGGTTGGTGCCGACCACCTGTTCCGAGGTGACGCCGGTCAGCTCCTCGCACGCGCGGTTCCAGTGGGTCACGACGTGATGCTCGTCGATGACAAAGGTGGGGATGGGGCTCCCCTCTATGATCTGGGAAAGCATGCGCCGGTTCCGGCGCAGGGCCAGCTCCGCGTTCTTCCGCTCGGTGATGTCGCTCAGGAAGCCCTCGGCCCCGGCAATTTCGCCGTGGTGGTAGAGCGGCTGGCTGTAGTAGGTCTGGAACACCAGGCTGCCGTCCTTGCGGCGCAGGCCGAACTCGCCCCTTACGGTCGCACCGGCCAGCACGAGCCCGGTCTGCTCCCCGATCTGCCTGCTCTCCTCCCCGGTCTGGGTGACGGCGATGTGGCGTCCGATCACGTCGTCCCCGGAAAAGCCGAGCATGCGGGCCCACTCGGGGTTGACGTACTCGATGAGGCCGCTGCTGTCTAGGCGGTAATAGCCGAAGGGGGCGTTCTCGACGATCGTCCGGAACCGCACCTCGCTCTCCTTCAGCTCCTCGAGCGTAACCTCGTGCTCGCCCCGGAGCGCGATGCCGCCCAGCGCGTACTCGATATCGTCGGCGATCTCCCGGAAGAGGTCCTGCTCGTCCCGGTCCGCGAGCAGGTCCTCGGGAATGGACACGGAGAGCATGCCGCGGAGGCGGCCGCCGGGGTTGAGACGGACGGTCATCCGCCCCTTGTCTGCGAACTGCGACGAGAGCGGGCACCCCGCGCATTCGATCCGCGGGTCCTTCGTAACGATGGGGCCCCGCCGGTAGGCCCCGCGCTGGACGCAGAGCGGCATGGTGCCGTTCACCAGCATCTCGGTCATGGAATGGAACCCGTCGCCGAGCCCCGACTCCGCGACCCAGACCAGCCGGGACTCCTCGTCCACCACCGCGATCCACGCGTAGAAGTAGCTCCTGTTCTCGACCAGCTTTACGCAGATCCCCTTCAACAGGCGGTCGAGGTCCTTCTCCTTGGTGATGAGGTGGTTGATGTCCCGTATCGAGCGGAGCACCAGGTTGAAGTGCTGCATCCGCTCCCTGGTGCGGGTGAACCGCTCGCTCAGCACGGCGACGACCGACGCGGCCACGATGAACATGAGCGCCCTGAAAAAATCATCGGGCGTGTTGTAATACTTTTTCATCCAGATATGGGTCGCAACCAGGGCAAGCGAGAGAAAAACCGAGACCCAGATGCCGCGCCGTCCCCACCAGAGCGCTGCAAGGATAATGGGAACATAAAACAGGTGTGTGAACACGGTGCTGCCGTGAAGGTAGACATAAAAATAACCCATGGCAGCGAGTGAAATCAGCACCAGGAGCAGAATAACGGCGGGACGCACGCGTGATGAAGTACTATCAGCCACAGGGCACCTCGAAACTATGCAAATCGCTCAAAGTGAACAGTATGGAACATGGCCTGTGACGTCAAGATATATCCGCCGCCTGCGTTTAAAAACCGGGCGATCGCCCGCGGGCATAAAAAAAGTGTCCGCACTGTGTCATCTGGAGGCGTTTGACACAATGCGGACCGATCACACATGCAGAACCTTGTAGGTAGGATTTCAGCTAACCTCGATGATGCGGATGTTTTTCTGTATCCGGCCTCCTGACGGGCGAACCGTTACCGGTCCCCGGATCTTTATACTATACCGTGCCCTGAAATTCCCGGCTGGGAGTTCCAGGAGATATAGACCTGACGGGCTGGGAGACTACTTTCACATAGGGGGGGGAAGAGGCGTCCGTCGTCCCCCAGCCCGGGTCTTTTTAAAACAACGACTGCCGGAACGGGACCCGCAAAGATCGGCGCGGTGACTGTCCCGATAGCACCGGCGGGGAGCTCAAACCGCCCGGCCAGTGCGTGTGCAATACGAGTGATGACTAACTCTATCAGCAGTATCATGATAATAACTAATACAAATATGTCCCGAATGTCAATCACCGATACATGCTAAAAAACAGTAGCAAAATACGGGAGAGCAGCATCACGTCTTCAACCAGTAAGTCTCACTATTAATTCTTGACAGATTCTTAATTATTCCTTAATCAGGGCACTGGTAAACACTATGAATACAATACTGGAAAAAGAATTCCTTACCCCGCAGGTATTCCGCATGAAAGTGGAGGCCCCTGCGATAGCGCGCAAGAGAAAGGCGGGCCAGTTCATCATTCTCCGCCCCGGCGAACAAAGCGAGCGGATTCCCCTCACCATAGCCGACGGGGACCCGGAAGCAGGCTGGATAGAGCTCGTGGTCCAGGCCGTGGGTAAAACGACTACCGACCTGTCACGCCTGAATCCGGGCGAGAACATCCGGGACCTGGCCGGCCCCCTGGGCAAGCCGACCCACATCGAAAAATACGGCACCGTGGTCATGGTCGGCGGCGGCATCGGCATAGCGCCGGCGCACCCGATAGCCCAGGCGATGAAGGCGGCCGGCAATCATGTCATCTCGATTTTGGGCGGCCGCACGAAAGAGCTGATCATCATGGAGCAGAAGATGCGGGCCGCCAGCGACGAGGTGATCATCACCACGGACGACGGCTCGTACGGGACGAAGGGCCTGGTCACCGACGCCATCAAGAAGCTGGTGGCGGACGGCGTTAAGATCGACCTGGTCATAGCGATCGGCCCGCCCATCATGATGAAATTCGTGAGCCTGCTGACGAAAGAATACTCCATCCGCACCATGGTGAGCCTGAACACCATCATGGTCGACGGCACCGGCATGTGCGGCGGATGTCGGGTCACCGTGGGAACAGAATCGAAATTCGTGTGCGTGGACGGCCCCGAGTTCGACGGCCACCTGGTCAACTTCGACGAAATGATGCAGCGCCTCAGCATGTACCGCGACCATGAAAAGGAATCACGCGACCACGCGTGTAAAATAGGGCTGGATAAATAAGCTGTCATGGAAAAGAAAGAGCTGACCAATAAAGAACGACTCGCCCTGCCCCTGCAGAAGATGCCGGAGCAGAAACCGGAAGAGCGGATCCGCAACGTCAACGAGGTGCCGCTGGGCTTCACCGAGGAAATGGCGATCGCGGAGGCGGAGCGCTGCCTCCAGTGCAAGAACGAGCCCTGCGTGAAGGGATGCCCGGTCGCGATCAACATACCTGCGTTCATCAGGCTCATCGCCGAGAGAAAGTTCGGCGAAGCGATCGCCGTTATCAAGGAAACGAGCGTCCTCCCGGCCGTGTGCGGACGGGTATGCCCGCAGGAGGAGCAGTGCCAGAAGCCCTGCACGGTGGGCAAGAGCCTCAAGTCGGTGGACCTCGCCATCCAGATCGGCAAGCTGGAGCGCTTCGTCGCGGACCGGGAGATGAGCCAGCCGGACGCGGCGGTCCCGGTCATCAAGAAGGAGACGGGCAAAGCAATAGCCATCATCGGGTGCGGCCCTGCCGGCATCACCGTGGCCGCGGACTGCCGCCGCGAAGGCCACCGTGTTACGATTTTCGAGGCGCTCCACAAGCCCGGCGGGGTGCTGGCCTACGGAATCCCCGAGTTCCGCCTTCCCAAGCGGATCGTGGGCCGCGAGGTGGACAACCTCGTCCGCATGGGCGTGGAAGTGAAAATGAACATGGTCATCGGGAAGATATACACCATTGACGAGCTCATGGCCGGGGGCTACGACGCGGTCTTCGTGGGCACCGGCGCGGGCCTGCCGGTCTTCCTGAACATTCCGGGCGAGAACCTGAACGGCATCTACTCCGCCAACGAGTACCTCACCCGCGCGAACCTGATGCAGTCATACTCGTTCCCGAACTCGGATACGCCCATCCTGCGCGCGAAGAACGTGGCCGTGTTCGGCGGCGGCAACGTTGCCATGGACTCGGCACGCACCGCGCTCCGGCTGGGCGCGGACAACGTATACCTGGTGTACCGCCGCTCGAAAGACGAGATGCCCGCCCGGAAAGAGGAAGTGCACCACGCGGAAGAGGAAGGCGTGAAGCTGAATTTATTGCAGAACCCGCTCCGCTTCATCGGCGACGACAAGGGATGGGTCACCGGGGTCGAGTGCCTCCGCATGGAGCTGGGCGAACCGGACGATTCCGGCCGGCGCAGGCCCGTGCCGGTGAAAGGGAGCGAGTTCGTGATCCCGGTGGACGCCTGCATCGTGGCGATCGGAAACGCGTCCAACCCGCTCATACCGCAGACCTCCCCGGACATCCACGTCTCGAAGTGGGGCAACATCATAGCGGACGAGGAGACGCTCAAGACGAGTAAGAAGGGCGTGTTCGCAGGCGGCGACATCGTGCTGGGCGCGGCCACGGTCATCCTGGCCATGGGCCATGGCCGCAAGGCGGCGAAGGCGATCAACGAGTACCTGGCCACGGGAGCGTGGTAAGCATCAGATGCTCATCCTCAGATGCCCGTGGTACATCTCGTCCCTGATCCGGCGCACGTCCTCGTTCTCGATGTACTCGTCGAACCGCATCACGCGGTCGATGACGCCGGCCGGTGTGATCTCGATGATCCTGTTCGCGATCGAGTCAACGAACTGGTGGTCGTGCGAGGAGAACAGGATCACGCCGCGGAACGCGATGAGGCCGTTGTTGAGCGAGGTGATCGACTCGAGGTCGAGATGGTTCGTCGGCTCGTCGAGTATGAGCGCGTTGGCGCCGGAGAGCATCATGCGCGAGAGCATGCAGCGGACCCTCTCGCCGCCGGAGAGGACATTCACCTTTTTCATGGAGTCGTCGCCGGAAAAGAGCATCCTTCCCAGGAAGCCCCGCACGAAGGTCTCGTCCTTCTCGGTCGTGTACTGCCTGAGCCAGTCGATCAGCCTCAGGTTATTGTCGAAATACTCGCCGTTCTCTTTCGGGAAGTACGCGGTGGTGATCGTCTCGCCCCATTTGTACTGCCCCGCATCCGGTTTCATCTCGTCCATCAGGATCCGGAACAGTACCGTTTTCACCAGGTTGTTCTGGCCGACAAAGGCTATCTTGTCCCCGCGGTTGACGGACAGGCTGAAATTGCTCAGGACGCTTTCTCCCTCGAGTGTTTTGGAGAGGCCCTCTATCGTCAGCACCATCTTCCCGCTCTCCCGCTCCGGCTTGAATGCGACGTAGGGAAACCGCCGCGAAGTGGCCGGTATTTCATCCAGGGTCAGCTTCTCGACCAGCTTTTTCCTGGAGGTGGCCTGGCGGGCCTTCGAGGCGTTGGAGCTGAAACGCTCGATGAATGACTGGAGCTCCTTGATCTTGTCTTCCTTCTTCCTGTTTTCGTCTTTCTTCTGCTTCATGGCAAGCTGGCTCGCCTCGGCCCAGAAATCGAAGTTCCCTGCGTAGACCTGTATTTTCCCATAATCGATGTCCGCGATGTGCGTGCACACCTTGTTCATGAAGTGCCGGTCGTGCGATACGACGATGACCGTGTTGTTGATATTATAAAGGAAGTTCTCCAGCCAGGTTATCGATTCAAGGTCCAGGTTGTTGGTCGGCTCGTCGAGAAGAAGAACATCGGGATTGCCGAACAGCGCCTGGGCCAGGAGGACCCGCACCTTCTGCCCGCCCTCCAGCTCCTTCATCTTTTTCCGGTGGAGCTCCTCGGTGATGCCAAGGCCGCCAAGGAGGTTCGCCGCGTCGGACTCGGCTTCGTAGCCGTTCATCGCGTCGAGCATCTCCTCGAGCTCTGCCGCGCGGTGCCCGTCCTCCTGCGAAAAATCCTCTTTGCTGTATATCGCATCGCGCTCGTGGAGTATGTCATACAGCTTCGCGTGGCCGACTATCACGGCGTCTATCACATCGAGCTCGTCGAATGCGGACTGGTTTTGCTGGAGCATCGCGATCCGCTCCCTGGGCCCGTACTCGACGGTGCCCGCGTTCTGCTCGATCTCTCCCGACAGGACCTTGAGAAACGTCGACTTGCCGGAGCCGTTCGCGCCGATGAGCCCGTAGCAGTTGCCGGGCGTGAACTTGATGTTAACATCCTTGAAAAGCACCCGCTTTCCGAAAGCGAGCGTAACGTCTGAAACAGTGATCATCTAGTATCCGCCTGATTGTAGTATTGCTTTAAACCGGGTCATGCGAGCATGGTACGAGGTTTGTCTCAGCACCCACGGCGATGCATGATTAACCAAGAAAATTACATGGGGCTGGAAATGCAAGCGGCTTATTGAAAACAGGAAAGAAAAAATCCGGCGCCCGGGCCGGGAGCCGTCACGTCCACCATATCGGAAACGGAAAGACGGTATTCATTCTCCGCGTGATTCATTGGTCCGCCGGTCTGCTTCCGGATTTCAGGCGCGCTGTTTGAAAAAACCGCTGTACCGCATGTCGGTCTTGAGTATATGGTTGAGGAGCCAGTCCTTGAGGAAGCTCATCAGCTCGACGGAAAACACCTTTTTGCCCGATTTGAGCTGCGCCTGGAAATCCACGACCTTCAGGACCAGGTCGGCGTGCGCGTCCCTGTGCTCCTCGTAATCCGGGTACGCATGTTTTTTCATCAGGTCCTCTTCCCGCCTGAAGTGGACGTTCGTATACCGGACCAGGTCGTCGAGGATATAGGTCATCTCCGAAACCCCGAACCCGGCCATGAGCCCCGAATGCAGATTGTTGATCAGTTTCACGAGATACCTGTGGTCATTGTCAAAAGCTTCTACGCCGACCAGGAACGAGTCGTCCCATTTGATATATTCCATCTGAATCCCTCGATATAAAAAGGTATGCCGCTTATAAAGCAGACATGAACGAAACGCGGTACGCTGTTAATAAAAATAATAATTTATATAATAAACGGCAAGCAGGAAATATTACGGCACGGTTAATTATTGACTTGTTGCTTGACTGAACCTGTCATTTCGAGCCCCGCTTGCCGGGGTGAGGGATCTATTTCCGTTTCCCGCTGTCATCCCGAACCCCAAAGGGGTGAGGGATGACAGCGGGCGTTTACCTCTCCCCGCTTATCGACAGATCCTTGTCAAAGGAGATAATCGCGTCGTACATGATTTCGGTCTTCGCTCCCGCCGCCATGCCGAGCTTCCACTTGCGTATCCCCTGCGCGTAGCGCGTCGACTTCTCGAACTCCTCGTCTTTCAGGAACTGGTGCGACAGGCCCTCGACCTTCACGTCGATCTTCTCGTTGCGAGAGATGGGGAGCGCGTCATACACGGACACCTCGATGCCGCGCGGAAGCCGGTTCTCCACGGTGAGCTTGTACCTGTAAATGAGCCGCCGCTTGCCGCCCAGGATGCCCGCCTGCTCCTCGTACTTTTTCACGAGCTCCTTGCGCGCGACGATGCGCGACTCCATGCCCAGGATGATCTCCTCCTTCATGTCCGTAGACACAAGCGGCATGCCCGCCTTGCCCATGAACTCGTTGTCCAGGAACATCTGCGCCTCGCCCTGGAGCCAGGGCAGGCCGGTCGCGTTCCTGACCTCGGCCTTGAGATAGCCGTTCTGCGCGTCGGAGGGGATCACCTCGTAAAAGAAGCGGGGCGCGGTCGCGCCGTCCAGGCGGAACTCGCGGATGAACTTCTTCTGGTACTTCGCGGACGATGAGATGTACTGCCGCGCCGGGAAGCTGATCTCGAAATAGGGCCCCTTCTCCCGTATTTCCGGCTCGGGGGGAAGGACCTTCCCCTTGGCGCCGAGCTCCTTCTTCATGGTCATCTTCTCGGACATGGCGTCCTCCTCGCGGTCGTCCTTCGCGCTGTCCGCGTAGCCGCGCGACTCCCACACGTCAAGGAACCAGGGCGAGAGCCCCGGCGGGCTGATTGCGCTCACCGGCGCGCCGGTGGACAGGGAAAGCGATATGTCCTCCCAGTTCTCGCCGGTCATCTGGTATATGTTCCCGTACACGGACAGCGCGATCTTCCCCTCCGCGCTGTCCGCCCTCACGTCGTACTTCATCTCCCACGCGGTCTTTGGTATGACGTAGGAGAAGCCGAATTCCACGTCGCCCGCCTCCGGCGCGGCTATCTCGACCGCCAGGCGCTTCTCGATGTCCACGTTCTCCGTGGGATTGTCCAGGATCCGCTTCCGCGCCGCGTACCGGTCCGAGACGTTGGCAAACTGCTGTATCTGCAGCGCGGAGCGGTTGGACAGCATGGAATCATTGATGGTGCGGTAGGTGTCGAAGTAGGAGGTGCCGGCGATCTGCGAGAGCTCGAACTCCCACTTCTGGATCTCCTTCCCGATCGTCTCCCGCTCCCGCTCGATCTCCCGCTTGCGCGCGAGCAGGCTTTTCCTTTTCCCGGCCGTGTAGGTGAGCGTGCCGTCCCACACCCTCACTTCGGGAATGCGCGTCATGAGCTCCCTGGAGACCGCCTGGTTGGTGAAGTCCACGATCGAGTCAAGGAACTTCTCCTGGGACTGCACGATCTTCAGGTCGTCGAGGTGCGACTGGTCCCGGTCACGCAGCGCCTTGAGCTTCTCCTCGATATCGAGGATCTCCTTCCGCTTTTTCTGCACCAGCGCCTTCTGCACGACTTCCAGGGACACGATGGACCCGGCAAACCCGCGCGGAAGGCTCCCGCGCACTGACCAGTCCTGTAAAAGGGGCGGCAGGCCGCCCAGCACGACCCGGTTCGTTCCCTGCTTCAGCCGGAGCTTCACCGTGCGGGTGATGGCAGCCTGGTTCCGGTAGAGCTTCACAGCGCTGATGCGGCTTACAAGCGCACCGTCGTCTTCGTCCCCCGCTGCAGCGATGCCGCACCAGAAGGCGGCTGCCGCGCATAATGACAGTATGATGGCTCGTTTCATTATTGACCTCGCTATTGTATATCATACAGACAGGGCGCCGGGTCCCGGCGTTCTGTTTTTTTATACGCTAGCAGGCATCGGGGAAATTGCAAGTCATTTTATGGGTGTGCAGCCCCCCCCTGTCCCCCCACATGCGCAACTCACCATCCCCCCCGCAGTTGATACTCACAGTTCGCTTGTCTCGATACAGTCCTCGCCATGCTCGGACCACTCGACAAGCGAACTGCACAATGCGCTTGTCGAGTGTTTTCGGTGTCCTTCGATACGATGCTTCGCATCACTCAGGAACCGCCGGAAATGTATCGACATGCGGGGCGCCGCAAAAAGCATTATCCTTGTTGCTTATCTGAATTTGTCATTTCGAACGCCGCTTGCCGGGTGCATATCGAGGTGGAGAGGAGCATGGAGACAGGCGGGGCGGGGCCGGTCTTCAGACTATCCGTTCGCTCTTTCTTCGCGCTTCGATGAGGCGATCCAGGTCCGTCTTATCAAGCTCCCGGTCCCGCCGGGCCTTTATGATGACGTCCAGGTCGGTCACGTAGAGCTCGTACTTCTTCTTCTCCTCGACAACCATGTCCAGCAGCGGCATGTCAAGGTCACGCGCCTTCCGCTCGCTGATAATGCGGTCGAGATCGCTGATATTAAGCTCCCGGTCCTTCCAGTGCCTGATCATCATGTCCAGGTCGGTCACGTAGAACTCGTACTTCTTCTTCTCCTCGATCAGGACGTCCAGCAGCGGCCGTTCCGGTTCATGCGCCCTCCGCTCGTCTATGATCCTGTCAAGGTCGCTCTTTTCCAGCTCACGGGCCCTCCTGCTCTCGATGACCCTGTCGAGATCGCTCCTGTCCTGTTCGCGCGCCTTTCTTTCGGCGATAATCGCGTCCAGGTCCCTGTTTATTTTTGCGTATTCCATAGTGCGGCACTCTTACTATAATATAGTATAAAAAGAGGGGAAAAGCACCTTTTCTATAATGAAGGCCTCTACGGCCTTCATTAATTATTATCTCAAAATAGCGTTATGCGAACATCCTGCATTCCTGCACAACTACCAGGTAAAAGCCGGCTGCTTTCTGCAGCCTGCACCGCCCTTCCCGTTGCCGTCCGCCCCAAAACACCCAGCTTCAACGAGGCACCAACGCCGTTTCAACTCCTATCTTCTGGCACTCCCGGACCTTGAGTGCCAGGGTGTAGCAACCCTGATAGTCCGCCGTCATATAGCCGGCGAACAATAAAAAACACCACCACGATTTGGCCTTAATCACAAGTTCGCATAACGCTTTTTACCGTGGCAGGATGCGGGAATTCCGCGCCTGGCGCTTCCTGGACCTCACCCCCCTTCCCTTCCCCCCTCTCCCCAAGGAGAGGGGGGAGCAGAAACTTGAGTCCCGCGAGGTGGTCACAATTTGTGACCACCTCCGACTTTTCGGTTTCACTCGATTGAAACATGAAATCTGACGGGAAACGGGAACGGGCAGGCAGAATGAGACTGCGCAGACGGTGTCTGCGTAACCCATGTCAAGACCCCCCTGTCCACTTCGACAGGCTCACTTCGACTTCGCTCAGTGCAGGCAGTGCATCGCCCCGGAGGGGGCACGGTGCCATAGCAGGATATGTAACATCAGGCTGAAATTACAGGCATGCCGGTAAATCTCTCGCAGAGACGCTGAGACGCAGAGAAGATTGAGAAAAAGCATTTGCGCCATGCCCCGCCCCGCCCCTGTTGATACGCACTTTTTTTATAATTCAAAAATTTTTTTCGTCATTAAAAGCCGCAGCGCGCTGCTAATCCTATGAAACCTGGCGATATAATCGGCAGGAAAAAAATAACTATTATCAATATGGAGGGGCATCATGCCTACAATCAAACTCAATCCCCTGATCACGGACATACGCAACCGGATGGGGAACACCGTCTTTTCCAAGTGGAAAGGCACCAACTACGTGCGGGGCTTCGTGCCGCCGTCGAATCCCAACACAGAGGCGCAGGAAAGCGTGCGGAACGCGTTCTCCCGCCTTGTCGACGCGTGGAAAAACCTGGGAGCAGTGGCGCGCGAAAGCTGGAACGTGCTGTCCGAGGGCAAAAACATGTCCGGATACAACGCTTTCATCAAGAAAAACTTCGAGAGCATGAAAGCGGACCTGGCGCTCATGATCTCCGCGCCCATGGCGGAGGAGCCGCCGGTCAATTTCGAGGCAGCAGCCGGCACATCAGCCGGTGATATCGTGTGCTCGTTCCAGGAGCCGTCGGACAAGGGGAAGGAAATTACCCTGTTCACGCAGAAGCGCGCAAACGGAAACGGGAACGGGCAGGCAGTGATCCGGCGGCACGAACAGCCGGGGGCGGCCTCGCCCCTTACCCTGTCCGGGTTGGAGCCGGGCGCGGACTACCACGTGTACGCGGTTATTACGGATGGGCCGTATGATGTGGCCCGGACAGTGTCTGCGTCAGTGGCGGCGAGTGTGAAGGCGGGGGCTTAGGGGTTAGAGACAGAGAGTAGTTGGAGGGTAGCAAGAAGTGACAAGGGAGGGCTGGAAGGTCCTCCCTTGTTTTGTTAATGCCTGTCCCCTGGTGGTGGGATGTGGGAGGTGACACCCCGTGGATCGCTTGTCACGATACGCTCCTCACGATGCTCGGAGCACTCGGCAAGCGTAGTTGAAGGTTTCCTGATAGATATTGATCAAGTGTTGCTCATGCCGAGGCCAGCATTATTTTCATAATGACCGTTAGGCAAATGCCGTCACTGTTCATATCTTCATTATAAAATTATAATGATGAATTTATAATTTCTGCATAATTATGATTAATTTCATTTATTATCGGCTTTAATTTTACATTTTTTTTATTTCGAGTTAATTTTGATGTTTCGATATTAACAATTGGAAGTCCTTCAATCCAAGAGAGCAAGTCTATTACTCTTGCAATATTATAATTTCGTAGATTATTTCCGGTTGAATAGTCTTTAATATATAATCTTTCAGTTGCAAAGTGAATCTGTTTTTTGAATGTTGAATAAAATTTATAAATAAATTTAATCAATCTACCATCAAAACAATCTACGCTAAATTCATATCGTGTCTTTTTAATTCTATTAAAAAAATATTTTACATTGCTGTCAAATGCTGGTATGCAGCTATAAATACCCAGCAAGCATTTGGTATTAATTGTCATTGGATATTGATGTGAAAAAACATCCTTTAAACTATCATAAACATTCTTTAATTCAGTAATAATCTTTGGGTTATTGAAAGAATTAACATCAACTTGCCAAAGCTTGTGTTGAATAATTACTGCCAATACACTTTCATAATACTTATAACTTTTTTCTAATAAATCACTATTCCGAAACATTCCAAAACTTGCCAAATAGAAACCCAACTGCAAGCAACTTTGTTGTTTATTTTTTTTTGATAGAATATCTCCTGCGCATTTTTCAAATGATATAAAATAATTATAACAAAAATCAAAAGACGCCTCGCGGGAATGTAAATAATTATTATATTTATTTAAATATGCATTGATCTTGTTGAAAATATAATCTTCCTTCATATAACCTCCTTTAATTTGAGCTTTTTAATATTTCTTCAACGGCCGTTAACATATCTATCATGGCGGAGATTATAACATAGATATAGCTTATATGCAAATGCAGGAGTGACATGGGGGAGTGTTTAACCAATTTTATATGCATTAAAAACGATTTGTCTTAAAGTATATAATATTTTCGCAACGTCCCTCACCCATCTACCCGCTAGAGATAAAACAGCGTGGACGGTTTAGCTGAACTAACCTAACAATGCAGTATTGAACTTAATACCAATTACTTGAGTTTCAATCCCCTTTATCAATTCTATCAAATTCGATATATCTAATCTCTCAAATTCAGGCATTTCATCTTGTTCATGAGCACCTTTATTTAGTAAACTCCATGGATACTTTTCTTTAAGCCGCGAAAGAGATTTATACAACTCCGAAATAGGATCAATAGTTCTAACTTCTTTTATTAATGAATCTACAACTGTTGATAAATCAGGCTGAACACCTGGCGCACGTATTTTAACTGTAAGACTGACATTCTTTTCTTTAGCTAGTTTTTTCCATAGTGTGTCCGAGATGCTTTCAACGGCCTGCCGGCATTTAAATGCCGAATTTTTTAGCTCATTTCTTGAAAAGGCTTCTTCGGCTTGAACAATATAGTGTTTAATATCACCAATAGATATTTTGATTCCTCGTGTATCAATAGAGTCGGCAGGATAAAACCTATAACGTGTTACTTCAGTTGATGAAGTTGAAGCGCCTAATTTATGTTCAAGCTTATTTATAAACTGCTCTCCATGACATGTAATTATCATCTGTTTATCATTGAAATCTGGATGAGATAATAACAAGTCTGCTATTCCTGAACGATGGTCGTCATCTATTGCATTTACCACATCATCAAAAATTACAAAACCAAGACCATCATTATATATTTTTGCGAGCAGAATAGAAAGACCTAAAACTTTTATATGGCCATCACTCAACACATGAAGGGCGTCGTTGATTTGATTTGACTCTTTGAATGTTAACGTTATCTTTGCGCCTGTTGACGAAGGCAATGAGAGAAATGCTAGATGCTCAAAATGAGGATCATGCGAATTTATGGTATTATAATATTCCATTGCTTTCTCGCTCAACCCTTCTGAAACCCGTGAAGGCAAACCATTCCGGTAATTTTTCAAATCTTTTATTATAGCATCATAAGCTAATGCAAATTTTTGGAATACTTCTATCTTATTCTTTTCTGTTTCAATTTTGGAGATTTTGGCAGCATTCTCTTTCTGGAAATTATCAATAGTATTCCCAGTATTTGTTTTTTCTTCTATCAACATTTTTTCTCTTGCACTTAGTTCGTTTCTTTTATTCTCAAACTCTAGGTATTTTTTTATTTCATCATCAACAACTTGCTGGTGCTTTCTTTTATCTTCGAGTTGCATATTGTAGGTCTCAACTTTGTTTCGGATTGATCCCAGACAATCTAGTTTTGTTGTCAAACTGTTAATTTCACTCTGGAGAATTATTATTGAATTTTGTATTGTAACAATATTTGTGTACTCAAAGGTAAGTACCGAAGGTAATGCTTCGACAACTAATTCTAATTTTTCAATATTACCATTGATAAATTCTATCATTGCCAGAACTTCATTGACAATACTATTCAAATCTCTTCCACTAGATGATATTCTCTCTTGAAGTTCGGTAAGAATCTTAAGTTTTTCAAGTTCAGCCTTCGCATTTTCAAACGGATTTACTACAACACTTGACAAGGGGGTTTTACAGGCGGGGCATACATCTCTTGATACTGCTTCAAGATTAGTTAATGCCGAATAAAGATCGCTATACTTAACCCCGGCAATATTTACCATCAACTGATGAATGTCATTATTTAAATTTTTAATTATTTCCAAGGATTCATCTATCTTTACTGGCAACTGATCAAATGAATCGAGTATAATATTATCAGGTATAGTTTCAGCCTTGTTTTTCTGAAGTTGTGATATCTTCCCCGAAATTCCATCCTCGCCTAAAAGAAAAAGCTTTAACATTTCATGAGTCGTTACTGATGGAACAGCAACTTTTTTAATTAGGTCTTTAAAGGCATCATTATTTAAAGTAAGCTCTTCATCAATTTTGGCAAGGCGTAATATGTTTTCTTCATTGATAAGTCTCGCCGATTCGAAAGCTTGTGCATTAACAGCAACAAGGGGAAGTTTAGTGCTGAAATTATCAGTAAACCCATCAACAAACAAACTAAAAGCATCAAGTCCAAAAAGAGTAGCGATACGGTCTTTTTGTTCACTTGGGGTTGCTGCAGTGATTCTGGCAAAACCATCAATCCGGTTTTTTTCAATAAAAGCGAATCGGTATAACGAATGATTTGCTGTTACTGCCTGTTTTTTAGCATTTGAGCCTGTATAGACAACGGGTATTTCGGACTGGTTATTTACTGTATTACGAATGTATTCATTCAGCTCAATTCTTTTTGCAGATGCTTCCGCAATATCACCAAGTAGAGCATATTCAAGACCTTCACAGAAACTCGATTTGCCCGAACCGTTCGGCCCATGTAGAAAGATGTATTTCCTGTCAAAAGAAATTTTTTCTTTACTGGCAAAGCCCCGGAAAGGTCCAATCTCAAGCTCAGATATATGAGTAATCCGTTCTTTTAATGAAGTAGAATCAATTGTGATTTCAGGTAACTCTGTTGCAAGTGTCAAATATTGAGATTGAATGATCTCACTGATTTTATGCGCTCGCTTACCACTTGCTGTGCCAAGCGGAAGTATGTTATCAAAGTTTGAAATAAAGGCATTTAACAACTTCATTTTATGTTCGGAAAGAGTTGCTTCATCCAAACTTTTTATCCATTTAAAAAATTCATTTTTTACAGAAGCATCCATTTCTTACTCCTGGTTCATTTTCCGGCCTTCTTCTCTGCATTAACCTCGACTTATCGGTATTACGTTTGTAAAAGAGTGACAAAGTCCAGTCACACATTTTACTCGCCCCCCTCCACAATCCTAATCTCATCCTCCGTTAGCCCATACAATTCGTATACCAGGGAATCTATTTGACAATCGAGAAGGTCAGATTTATTTTGAAATGACTTTAATGAAGATTCTGAATTAGAGTTTTTCATTTCTCTCTTCATATCAAGTATTTGCCCGACGCATGACTCAATCTTCAATTTTAAATCATTATTAGGTTCTGCAATGATTATGTGAAGCACCTCCATATACTGCCGCTTCCATCTGAAAAAGCCACCTCTGATCTCAGAGCTCGAATGAGAAAAGATAAAAGTCCATAATTTAGAATTTAAAATGCCAAGTAAATATTTTGTATCGTCACCAAGAATATATGCAGTTGTATCCACAAAAATTTCTTCATGAAATATTGTGAATTGCCCCTTTGTTGCTATTTCTGCGTAGACTATTTTCGGCTTCTCAAACTCCTCATAATATGCCACAGTATCCTGAATCTCATACCATTGATAACTACCCGGTTTTCTTCCCGTTCCCGGTTCCAGCTGCTTCCTATATTGACTCAGATAATCCTTGATCGCAGGATAATCATTGATTTTAATGCCTCGTCTGGTAAAGATTAAAAACTTATCCGCAACCGGCGTCTCATACCGCTTGATGTCCCTGCCTGCAAGAAAAGGCTTGATGATCTCCGCACTCTTCGGGTCTTCTTTAATTAGCCGCGCCTTGGTTTCGTTATCTATCACGAAGGCTTCATTAAGTCCAGTCAATACACCTCGATATATTTTCCCACCCACATATTCCCCGAGCGGAATCCCCTTGCTTTTAATTTTCTCCAACAGCTTCGCCGTCTTCTCGTCGGAGAGCGACCATCCCTCATCATTAAGGCTTGCCGTTGACACGGTAAAGCGCCTGACTTCAAGGTATGTGCGAAGGTCCATAAAATCCAGATCGCCCACCTTTGATGCGTTAAAACTGCCGATAGCACCTTTTGCTACTGTTATAATACAGGGATAAGTGGTCGCGTCCTGGAATACCTGCAGATCGCCGAAGTCGATAATTTCCGCAATGCCGGATTTTAATAGAAACTCCCTCAACGGCCCGCCATAATTTGCGCGCATCCACTTGTTAGCCACGATATACGAGAACCGCCCGCCGGGTTTGAGGAGCGACACGCCCCTCTCTATGAAGTAGGCATACAGGTCGGCCACACCGTGGTAGACCTTGAAATGGTTCTGGAAGTATTCCTTATATTCCGAAAGCATCTCCTGACGCACATACGGCGGGTTCCCTATCACGCAGTCAAACCCGCCCGCGCTCATGATCTCCGGAAACCCGTTCTTGCCCGACCAGTCGAACGCGTTCACGTTCTTGAACTCCTCGTCGCTGAAAAGCTTCAGGTCGCGGCCCTCGTAGTAGTCGCTACCGATCAGGCTGTTGCCGCACTTGATATTCGCTGTCATGTCCGGCAGCAGTGTCCCCACGAAAAGCTGCGCCTCGCCCTTGTCAAACCCCTCGTCCAGGAGCTTCAGGTACAGGCTCATGATCGCCACTTCCGTGGCCTCGCGGTCTATGTCCACGCCGTAGATGTTGTTTTTAAGTATCTCCCGCTTCTTCTGGATGGTCACCCGCACCTCTCCCTCGGGCGTTTCGTACCAATCGTCCTTATGCTTTTTCTCGGCACGGTGATCCGCGTACCACTGGCGGTGGTATTCCACCAGGTAATCGAACGCGCCTATGAGGAAGCTCCCGGATCCGCATGCAGGGTCCAGTATCCGGATTTTTTTGATTTCATCAGGAGAAAGCCCGCCTTTTAAGCGCCCCCTCGGGGGGACGGGGGGGTCTTCAGACGGGCCGGTGGGTGAGGTCGTACCCACCACTTCGCCCACCGTGTTCTCCACGATATAGCGCACGATGTACTCCGGCGTGTAATACACGCCGCCCGCCTTGCGCACCTCCGGCTTTTCCTCCACCTTGGCGCGGTGCTCGCTCGTGAGGCGTATCTTGGAGCCCAGGAACTTCTCGTAGATGCGGCCCAGTATCTCCGGCTCTATGATGTCGAACTGGAAGGGCGAGGCGGGCCAGCAGAGGTTTTTCACAATCGCCTTGACGACCTTGCCGTCTATCTCCAGTCCTTCGCTGAAATGCTTCTTGAACATGAGGCCGTTGTACGCGCCGTCGAGCCGATGGAACACGGGGATCAGGCTTGCGTACACCTCCTCGTCCTCCTTCTTTTCGATCATGCGGGTGAGCAGGCCCTCCTCCTCGATGCCCCGGTCTTCGAGGTTGCGGATGAAGATGAGCCGGTCCAATATGCGCTGGACAGCCTCGTTGATCTCGTCCACGGAAAGCGCCCGGTTCCTGATGGCGATGTTTTTCGCGAGGGTCTCCCGATATTCGGTGATGTCGGCAAGAAACTCGGCGTCCAGCGACCTTGTGTTTTTCGATATCTTGCCCGCAAGGCGTTCCATGCTCCCATTTAAAACAGCTTCCTTTGAAAACGTATTGTACAGGTGGTCCCACTTATCGGGGAACTCGGTATATTTTAAATCATAATCCTTGATAAGGCCCTGGAGAGGATTGTCGTACAGGGGACGCGACAGGGTGTTGAATACGCGGAATTCCTGGAAATCGGTAAGCACCACCACCGGAGACTTACCGGCAGTGGAGAAAGCATACCGCTTGGCCTGGAACACCGGCCCCTTTTCCGTGAGCGGCACCCAGGGCGCCTTGGCCTCCACGAAAAACTTGACCCTGCCGTCCGCGCGGAAGGCGTAGTCCGGCTTCTTGGTACTGGAATTGTCGCGCTGGGAAAACTCGCGGTGCACGTCCCACATGCGGCGCTGCAGCCCGGTCTGGTCGAACTCCCACCCGAGCGCCATGAACAGCGGGTCTATGAAACGGTTGCGGGCTTCCGTCTCCTGGAACGACTTGTCTAGGTACGACTTTTCGTTCTTGCGGAAGTCCTCAACCTTTTGCTCGACCAGCAGTTTGCCTTCTTTGAAATCCATGAACGCCCCCTCAATCAAACAATAAAATACACCCGTAATCCGATTGCTGAAGCGCTTCGTTAATACCATCGATATCGAATTCCTCCGGATCAAAAATCCCGCCGAGCCATTCCATCATTTCTTCATACTCCTCGTTACCGGGGTCCTTTATGACCTCCAGCAGGTCCGCATACCCTCCCGGGCCGCCGCAGTCCTCGGGCGGGCAATTCCGCTTCCCGTCGACGCATGTCGGATACCGCATGTTCTTATCCTTTGGCAGTATTTTTTCCAACACGATCGTGTGCTCCCACCCGTCGCCGAAATCATAGTCATAATGAAATTTCTGTTTTTCTTTCGTTATGACCGCGTTCAATCTGATTTTCCGGTAATCTGTGACTTCGGACATAAATTCCTCGTCCGGAGCGGTATATGATTTACCGTTAATCCGGAACTGATGCAGGTGGGAATTAAACCATCCCATCACTGTTTGTATTACCTTGTGCAGATCTGGCAGCTTCATGTCAGACTCGACGATGAATCTGCGCCAGACCGGCGGCTTCGTGTGATCCAGCATTATCTTTAATTGATACACATCCTGCGATCTGAGCTGTTTGACATTTGACATATCCCGATCACCTGTTTATTCTGTTATTGTAAATCGCCCGCTTGCTTCGGCTCGCTTCGACTACGCTCAGCGCGAGTCGCACAGCAAGCGTTGCTGATCACTTGGCTTTCTCCACATTTCGCTTGCCGAGACGTTTGCCGAGCGGAGTCGAGGCAGTCGCTCTACCGACTCACTCCCAACGGCCGCTATCAATGCAAATACTGACGGTCGAATGGCGTTTTGTCAAGGAATTACCTTCTTCCTTTGATCACCCCTCCCCCTCACGCCACCAGCACCTTGTACCCCCACACGTCATGCGTAATGCTGTTTGGCGACATCATGTACCGCTGAATCGCGGTCCACGAAAATGCCTCTGTTGAGAACAGCGCCACAAGCGCCATCGCAATCATCACCCGCGCCATATGCGCCTCCCGTACATGACGCTCCCGCACCGGACGCGGCCGCGAACGGCCGCATGAACAACCTAACATACGGTAAACGGGAACGGCATATTAATCAATAAAAAATTCCCTGGACACTCCAATTATGAAACAACGACCTCCCGCAGCCGGACAAAATCCCGGTTTTGTCCGGAACGCGGGCCATAGTATCAATATATAGTGCCGGGTATGACAGGTAATGACATGCACGCATGTATAGTAGTAAAAGTGTGACGGCATCCTTTCGATATGGACTGGATTAAACCCGTCCCTATCGGAAAGTACGAGGCGCGTATGGAGATATGCGGAGCATCATAATATCTCAAGAATCATAGATGAAATATTCTGATAAATTATTGACACGCCAAAACATCCCCTTTAAATCATGCATATGGATATACTTTATTCCGGGAAAGCGGCAAAACAAATAAAAACCATCGCCCGAGGCGATAAAAAAAGCGCACAGATGATTATTCGCGGCATTGAAGATTACGCGAATAATCCTTCGAGTCGCCATGATGCGAAAATACTTAAAGGCCGTTATGGACAATTCAAACGTCTTCGAGTAGGAAATTATCGAATTATATTTGATGATAAAAACAGGGTCATGCATATTTATGAAATTAAACAGAGACAGGGGGCCTACAATGATTAAAACACAATATATAAAAAAGAACGATAAAACGATAGCGGTCATTCTCGATTACAAGGAGTATAAAAGACTTAAAGAGATAGAAGAAGACAGAAAAGACTATTACTCCGCCTTAAAGATAAAAAGAGAGAACAAGAAATGGATCGCGCATGAAGATTTGAAAAAGGAATTAGGGTTGAAATAATATTCCCATATATACATACCGCTTAAACCAGCCGCCCCGCACGGATGCAGGGCCCTTCGACGAGCTCAGGACAAGCGTCGCGAGAGCGTAAAAGAATGGATGTTCCCGACATGGATGTCGCAACGGCAGACGCATTCGGGACATCCTGTCCCGCGTCTACAGGCGAACATCCTGTTCGCTCCCTTCTGCGCCATGGATGGCATAGCAGCCGGCCGCGCCTCGAGCGAAAGCGTACCGCACGTTATTACGAAACCTCATGATAGGAAAAGCACCTTCCGGGAATGATCGCGGGTGAACCGACAGCCATTAAAACGCCAAAACCGATAGGTCCGCACTTGTGCTGAGCCTGTCGAAGCAAGCGCTTGCGGACCTATCGGTTTTGGACAAACCTTATAAGGGCATTGAGCAATTTCCGGCGCAGCCGGATTTGCAAATATGCCCGTGGGGTCCAGGGGTGAAACCCCTGGCGCGGGGAGAGGGATCAAAAGGGAGAGGGTGGCCGCGGTGCCACCCTCTCCCTTTTATTATTCTCCCACCTCAAACTCCAGCACAAACCGCGCACCTTTCCCGCGCTCCGCGCGTATCGTGCCGCCGAGCTGTCTCGCGAGCAAGGCCACAAGCTCAAGGCCGAACCCGGACGATTTCGCAAGATCGAACCCCCGGGGAAGCCCGGCCCCGTTGTCCTCGACCACAAGGGTGACGGTATTTCCCTTCTTCGAGGCCGACACCCGGATGGTCCCGCCCCTGTCGCCGGGAAAGGCGTATTTTATCGCATTGGTGACGAGCTCGTTCACGATGATCCCCAGGGGCGTAAGCGCCTTCACGCCGAGCGAAAAATCGTCGGCGAGCGTTTCCACCTTGATCCTGGCGCTGCCGCTGAACAGGGTCACGATTTCGTCCACCAGCATGGGAAGGTAGGATCCGACCGGCATGTCGCGCACGCTGCTCGACTGGTACAGCTTGTCGTACAGCACGCCCATGCTCCGTACCCGGCTCACGGCGTCCTGGAGGGCCGGGGCCGCTTCCCTGCTCTCCGGCCTCGCGGATTGCAGCGTGAGAAGGCTCGTTATGGTGCTCATGTTGTTCTTGATCCGGTGGTGCACCTCCCTGATGAGCATCTCCTTTTCCTCCAGCAGGGCCTGGATCCGCGCTTCGGCGCGCTTGCGGTCGGTGATGTCGATGATCGTGACCAGTATGTGCTTCTCCCCGCCGATGTTGATGATGAACGCGGGGTATTCGCCCATCAGCACGGAGCCGTCCCTGTTGCGGAAGCCGTATTCCTTGCCGGTGATTTGTCCTTCCGTCATGACGGCTTTTACGGCCTCTTCCCGGTTCGCGGGATTGTCCCACACCAGCAGCTCCGGCGCGGTTTTATTGATGACCTCCTCCCGCGTTAAACCGCTTTTTCTTAAAAAGGTATCGTTGATATCGATTATCCTGAAGTCTTTCAGCCGCGCGATGCACAGGACGGCCGGGCTGTTCATGAAGGAGCGTAAAAACTTCTCCTCTGATAATTTCAACAGGTCCTCCGCCCGCTTCCGGCCGGTGATGTCGTTCAGCATGCCGACGATATGGTTCACCGATCCGTCATTGTTGCGGACGCACCCGACCGCCAGGGACCCCCACACGATATCGCCGTTCTTGCGGACATAGCGCTTCTCCATCGTGTAATTGTCCATCTCCCCTGCCAGGACCCGCTTGAGCAGCTCCGCGTCAGCGGCCACGTCGTCGGGATGGGTCAGATCCATCCAGGTGCGCTCTTTCAGCTCCTCCGCCGTGTACCCGAGGATCTCGCATAACCGGCCGTTCACCTCGATCCATCCTTTTCCCGGCGATATGATGGCAATCCCAACGAGGGGCATTTCAAAGTAGCCCCGGAACCGGCTCTCCCTGTCAAGGAGCGCCTCCCGCATTTTCAGCCCGGCGATCGCCGAGCCCAGGCTGGAAGCTATGCTCTCGAGCGCCATGCGCGCGTGCTGGCTTATGGTCCCGCTGGTATGCGAAGATATGTTCATGGAGGCCAGGACCTCTCCCCTCATGCGGATGGGCAGCACGGCCACGGTTTTCAGGCCCTCGTTTTTCATGATGGGGGCCAGTCCGTCTGTGGACGGCATCCTGCCCGGCCCGCCGTAGACGCCGGAGTCGTCCACGAAAACAGGCTCGCCCCGCATCAGGACCCGCACTGACGGGGAATCGGCGTCGTAATGCGACACCCTGGAGAGAAACGATTCCGAAAGCCCCTCGTGCACGACAAGGTCTATACCGCCGGTTTCATTGACCAGGTACACGCCCCCGCTGTCCATGCCGCCCGCCGACATCGCGGCGGACAGGCTGAACCGCATGGCCTCCGTCAGCGACATCGCCCCTGCCAGGAGCAGGCCCAGGTCGCGCTCCGCCTTTATGAGCTGGCCGGTGCGCTTGCGATCGGTGATGTCCTCGACAAAACCAATGATGTTTTTCGGGGCGCCCTCATCGTCCTTCAGCATGACGGCGTTCAGGGAAATCCAGTGGACGGAGCCGTCTTTTTTCACTGCACGTATCTCCATGTTCTCGACCGATCCCCTGGCGCGCAATTCCCCGATTATGCGCTGCCGGTCCGCCTGGTCCGCGTAGAGCCGCGACGTGGGGACGCTTAAAAATTCTTCGATGCTGTCATATCCGCTTATGTTCAACACGGCCCTGTTTACCTTGAGATAGACCCCATCAAGGGTCGAGAGGAATATCCCCATGTTGGTATTCTCGAAAATCATCCGGTTCTGCTCTTCGCTCACACGAAGGGCCGCTTCCGCCTTTTTATGCTCGGTCACGTCGGTCGAAATACCGCATAACGCGATGACCGTTCCGGCGGCGTCACGGACGACCTGGGTCTGGCAGTCCATGACATGCTCGCTGCCGTCCGCCGCGATGTTAATCACTTCCCCCCGCCAGGCGCCGTCCCTGAGCGTGGCTTCCAGAATTTCCCGCTGGGTGGAGCCGCGTTCGGCGTTTTCTCCAAAGACGTTTGTCTTTTTTCCGACAAGCTCGTGCCTGGGCCGGCCAAACAGGCCCACCTGCGCCTGGTTGACATAGGTGATGGTGCCGTCCAGGTCCGTGATCGTCACAAAGTCCTTTACCTGGTCGATGGCGAGGGACTTGAGGACCAGCTCCTCCTCCGCGCGCCTGCGCTCCGTCATGTCCGTCATGACCCCGGTGACCCCGGTCACCGCGCCGGCGCTGGTAACGAGCCTGCTGGACGTGCGCATGTGGCGCACCGAGCCGTCCCTGTCCACGACCCGGAACTCGTGCGGCTCGATGCCGCCCGCGATCACTTTTTCAAATTCTTTCAGCAGCACGGGCAGGTCGTCCGGGTAGACGAGGTCGGCGAACCTCCTGCCGATCAACTCGTCCGCCGTGTACCCGCTGATGCGCCCGAGGCCCGGGCTAAGGTAGGTAAACCTTCCCTCGAGATCGACGGCATACACTATATCGTTTAAATTTTCCACCAGCGTCCGGAACTTCTCCTCGCTCTTCTCCAGGGCCGCGGTTTTCTTCTTTTCGCTCATCCGGGCCTCGAAGAGCCTGAACGCCATCTTGATGGATGTCAGGAGCACCGTTTCGCCCGAGTTCTTGACGATGTACCCGTACGAGGTGATGCCCTCGGTCTTTTCGACTATCTTCGGCTCGATGTGGGAGGAGAGGAAGACGAGCGGGAGCTCGCGCATTTCAAGGATCCGTTTGGCCGCCTCGGTCCCGTCCATTCCCCTCCCGAGATCGATGTCCATGAGGACAAGGTCGATGCCGGGCGTCGATCTGGCGGCCGCCACGGCCGCTTCTCCCGCATGCGCCGTCATGACCGCGTACCCGTTCTCTTCCAGGGTGGCCTTCTCGGCCAGCGCGACGATCACGTTGTCCTCCACCAGGAGGATGGTTTTGCCTTTATTGACGGTCATAAAAAACTCCGATGAACATGATTACAGGACCTCGACCCCGATCAGGACGATATCGTCCTCAACCTGCCCACCGCCCCGGAACGCGTCGATCTCGCCGATAATCGCGTCAAGCGCGCAGGGAAGAGCGGCAGCGCTCGCCCTCCCGATGAGCGGCACCAGGTTTGAATACCCGTACAGGGCATGCTCCCCGTTTCTCGTCTCCGGGAGCCCGTCCGTGTACAGGTAGATCCGGTCCCCCCTGGCCAGGCGCGTGGTCCTCTCGTTGAGCCGGATGGCGTTGAATTTCCCGAGGAGCGTGCCCTCGCATTCAAGGAAACCCGTCTCCCCGGTATCGGCGCGGTAGATCACCGGGTTGGGGTGGCCGCCCTGGGAAAACGAGAACTCGGCGCCCTCCCCGGGAAAGCTGAAATAGCCGTAGAGCGCCGTCACGAAGCAGAACGGCATGCTCGCCAGGAGCTTTGCGTTGAGGTCCCGTATGAAATACATCGGCCTGGTGCCGTTCCTGTCAAGGACCGATTCGGACGCCGATTTCAGGAGGGAGAGAAAGAGCGCGGCCGAGACCCCGTGTCCCGACACGTCGCCGATGAACACGCCCATCTCACCCGAGCCAAGCGGGGCGAAGGAGAAGTAGTCGCCGCCGATGCCGTGCACCGAGTAGTTCCGGAAGTCGACGGCGAGCCTCGCATGCTCCGGGGCGCACGAGGGAAGGAGCGCCTTCTGGATGAACTGCGCGGTCTGCATGTCCGCCTCGATCATCTCGTTCCGGAGCTTGAGCTCCGCCTCGGTCCTGGTCCGCTCGCGGATCTCGTTCCGGAGCTGGATCGTTTCCCTGATGTCCGTCCCCACGACCAGGGTCCCGATCGGGTCGCCGTACCTGTCCTTCAGCAGTGTCGCGATCATCTTCACCGGCAGCTCGCGGCCGGAGAGATCAAGGAACCCGGTAATCATCTCGCTGTCCGATACGCTCCCGTTCTTCATGGAAGCCAGCTCGGATTCAATGAACTCCCTCTCGCGGACCATGGAACTGAACGGCTTCTGGAGAAGGAGCCACTCGTCATACCCCAGGAGATCGGTGACGCGCGGATTTATTTTCATGATCCTGCCGGACAGGTCAAGGAGCAGTACCATGTCCTTCATTTTCGAGATGATCTCGCCCGCCGCGTTTTCGACGTTGAGCGACATCAGCTTGTACCGCGTTATCGAATACCACATGCCGAAGGCCCAGACCAGGACGATGACGGGCGAGATCGAAGGAAAGAGATCCGCCTTCAGCGCGGGCAGGAGTATGTCGTTCGTGAAGGCCAGGACGAGGGATATCGTCGTGGTAATGAACATCATCAGCGCCTGCTTCCTCTCCCTCCGAATCCCCGACTTCAATCCCCAGACAATGACCGAGACCAGTCCCAGCACGACATACCCGGCCTGGTAGGCCATGAAGAAAATGTACCACCCGGACGTAACGGGCGCAATCTCCGACAGCCCCCAGCCGACCCTCGTGAAACCGGTGACCGCGAACGAATCCGCAAGCTGTTTGTAAATGAGGACCAGCCCCGGTCCGTAGAGGAACAGGTAAATCCACTTTCTGTTAAGCAGGGCGTCTTTTTTCGAAAGAAGCAACAGGAAATGGATCGCAGCGCCGCTGAACAGGCACCACCCGGGCGAGCTGATATTGTACCAGAACATGATGTCCGCCATGGACGTGGACGCATGCATGAACGAAAATGAGAAGGCCCACAGGGCAAAGCAGGTGCAGATGAACAGGAACGTCCGGTTCAGGCGCGAACCCGGCTCACGCGTTACCGAGTACACGCCCAGGAACAGGTATAATACCGTGGAGATAAGAAGTATGAGTGATAATGGGTTCATGTCGCAGCATCCGGGGAAATCATACTCGATATGCCGAACGATGTAAAGTGATATTTGGGGACAGCGCGAGCCGGGCGGGCGGTGGCCGCGGGCCGGTAGTATACAAAAAGAATGGGAATGATCAAATAGACCGGCGCGGGCTGCACACCGGCCGTCTCTTAAACCTCCGTCACCTGTTTCTTCAGAGCCTCCGCGATCTGTGCCAGCTTTACCGACGTGTCCGGGATCGCCTATCCCCTGCAGGTATTGGACTGGATAAGAAGCAACTTCTGATTGACGGGCGTACGCCTGCGTGCTTATACTTTACAAAACACACCGGGCGGGGGTGAGTATAATGACACTGAAACGAGTGGGGATACTGACTGGCGGCGGGGACTGCTCCGGGCTCAACGCGGTCATACGCGCGGTCACGCGGGCCGCGATAATCGGGCACAATGCCTCCGTAATCGGGATTGAGGGAGGGTTCGACGGTCTCCTGACCGGCAACACGCAGGAGCTCACGATCCGCTCGACGCGGGACATCCTCACGCTGGGAGGGACCGTACTGGGCACTACCAACAAGGGCAACCCCTTCGAGTACCGCGAGCTTGGGGCGGACGGGAGCATCAGCGTGAGCGACCGCTCCGACGCGGCGGCGGCCATGTTCAAAAAGCTGGGGCTCGACTGCCTGTTCGTTGTCGGCGGCGAGGGCACGCTCGAGATCGGCTACCGCTTCTTTAAAAAGGGCGTGCCCGTCATCGGCATCCCCAAGACCATAGACAACGACCTTGACGGAACCGACTACACGTTCGGCTACCAGACCGCGGTCGAGGTCGCATGCGACGCGCTGGACCGGCTCCAGACGACCGGCCGCAGCCACCAGCGGGTCATGATCCTCGAGGTCATGGGCAGGACCGCGGGATGGATCGCGCTCGAGTCCGGGATCGCGGGCGGCGCGCACATCATACTGATTCCGGAAATCCCCTACAACATAGACAGCGTTGTTGAAAAAATAAAGATGCGCGCGCAGGGAGGGAGCCCCTTCAGCATCATCATGGTGGCCGAGGGAGCGCGCGAGGAAGGCGGCGGCGTTATCACGCTGGCCGCCGCGTCCACGCGCCTCCAGGGCGTGCCGCAGCTCGGCGGCGTGGGCTATTACCTCGCGGACCAGATAAAGAAGCAGGTGGACCTGGAGGTCC
>JBGTBN010000026.1:0-29350 GCA_041749375.1 Spirochaetota bacterium | reverse complement strand
ACGGGCGCGGCACCCTCACCTGGGCCGAAGACGTGTTCCGCGCGCTCCGCGGCGAGCCCTGCGTCGGGTCCGACTCCCGGCTGACCGACACGGAGCTCGCCCGCTCCTTCCAGGAAAAACACCGCACGCCCTACCCGACCGCACAGCTCGCGCCCACGGGTGTGGCTGCGGGAAACGACACCGGCATCGCCTGGCGCCGCGTCTCGCTCAAGGGGCGGTATCACCACCTGCTCCCCCGCATGGCGGTGCAGGTCGCGCTGGAGGCGCGGCGGAACGCCGGCGGGAAAGAAGGCAACGTGCTGATAGGGATCCCGGTAGACATGCGGCCCCGCGTCCCCGGGCTGGTATCGACCGGGAACCTGACCCTGGCGATCTACGTGCTTATAAACCGTGACACGACGCCGGAACAGGTCGCGGAGGACATTACGCGGCAGCTGAAGGATCAGGCAGAGGGCATGCTCACGCCAGGCGACGACCTGGTGCGGTACGTGCCGATGCGCCTGCTGGGAGCGGCGGGGAACAGGCTCATCAACCGGCGCCACAGGAGCGGCATATACAGCATCTCGGGAGTGATATCGAACATGGGCAGGATAAACCTCGCGGCCTTCCGCGGAGGCGGGTTCGAGGCAAGCGCCTTCTGGGCGATCCCGCCCCTCGTGGACTACCTCCCCTTTTTCCTGGGAATGTGCGGGTACAACGATACCGTGGAGATGATCATCGCCCTGCCGCGGTTGCTCGCTACGGACGGCAGGCTCGATCTCATCATGGACCGGCTGGTTTCGTCCCTCGGTTGAGGCGCTCCCCGCGCCGGCCTGCAGTCAGCTCCTACCACCCGAACAACCGCCCGATACCCCTGCGGATCGCGACCATGAAGGCCGGCCAGCCGGTAACGCAGAAGTTGTAAATCACATTCGCGACCTCCGGGGCGCGCAGGTAGCCGTACAGTTTGTGCGGCGAGCGGTCTCCATCGTTTTCGTAATTATTATAAACGATGACGTCGCGCGCTGCAATGCCGGCCTTGTTGGGCCTGTAGTCGTCGGCAAGGTTGTAGTTGATCGCCACCGGGTCGTCCAGGTCCGAGAAATTATACCAGGCGGTGCGAATATTCTCCGGCGTGACCGACTCCCGCTCCTTCTTGATGTCACGCCCCTGCTCGATCATTATCTTTTTGAGGATCAGCGGCATGCCGAGCGGCGACCCGATGGTGATGAACGTATCGATATCCACGTCCGGCGTGGCCTGCGTCAACACGTCGTACGAGATGATCGTCCCCATCGAATGGGCTATCAGGAGTATGCTCCGGTCGCTGTACTTGCGCAGCACCTCCGCGAGCCTCATGCGTATGGCGTCCCGCGCCAGGATGCCCCGGAAGCGCGTGACCGGGCAGTCCCTGTGATAGTAAAAGTCAAGGTCCTTGAACAGGTTGCGTACGAGGATACTGGCAAACTTCTCGAAATTAATGAAGCTCCCCTCCTCGAAGAACACCTTGTCGATCTTCTTTTCAAGCTTGTCGAGAAGCTTCCGCTTCAGGTTACTCGGCGAGAAGGCGGCGTACAGGTCCGGATCACCCGGCAGGTACGGATCGTCGAGGTACGCATCGCTCCTCTTTCTGGTCTCCTCCGGGCTCTGCGGATGCTCGTGCATCAGGTCGGCCCAGTATACCAGCTTCATGGTGAAGGGCGTACCGCGCCTGTCTATGGTCCGGAGGCCCTCGCGTATCGACGCCTTGCACCATTTTTCAAGGAGCTGCTTTTCCGGCTTGTTTGAGAGTCCATGAATGACTATTATGATCTTTTTTTTCACGACGCCGTTCCTTTATTACGTAATTTCCGCGTCGGCCGTCTCCGACCCGGAGGCGGGCCCGCAGGCAGCGCACCGCCGGCGGATGAGCCTCTCGGCAACAAGAAATGAAATCCACGCCACGGCAGCACCGGCAAACACGTCAACGAACCAGTGGTACCTGAGATACACGCAGCTAAACAGCAGGGACGCGCAGCTGACGATCCAGAAGACCAGCGCGGCGACCCTCCACTTCATTTTCCTCCGGAAGCGAATGACAGCGATCAGGCAGATCAGGTAGAGAGCCGTATGCATGCTGGGCATGCAGTCGGTCTTGACGCGCTCGAGCTTGTTCCACCCGTCGTACTGGACCTGGAACAGCGATTGCCGGCCCGTCGCCGATACCAGCGCATTGATCCTGACCCCCTCAAGGGCCCTGCTGTACTTCGGAAGATTCAGTTCCGGCCCTGCGTTCGCTGGATCAAAAAGATGCCGCGGTCCCTGGGCCGGCAGGAAAATGAAGGATATGATTGCGATCGTCGCAGCGATGACCTGTGCGAGGATCGTCGTATCAAACGCTGCTTTTTCTCCCTTCCTAAATAGGTAGAGCAGGAAGACGAAGGGGAGCAGGAACAGGCTGTAGGCAACCATGAAATACTCGACCAGGAACGGGTTGAGGTAGTTCTCCAGGAATATCGTCGGCTGGACGCCGAACAGCAGGCCGTCCATCCTCATGAGGATCAGGTCCAGATCGTGGACCTTGAAACGAACGGCGCGCTCGAACAGGGACACGTTGTCGTAAAGCGCAGCTACCAGCAGGTAGGGGATATACCCGAGCAGATCGCGCATGTAGGTTCCGGCCAGGTCGCCGCCGGAGCGGCGCAGCGTCAGGTACTGGTTCGCGTTCAGCCCAGTGTGGACGATCAGCAGCGCGGCGAGGGTCCAGAGGAACGTGAAAAAATTCAGCTCGCCGAAAAGAAACCGCTCCCGGTTGAGAAATGCGATCAGGGCAAGGAACGAGAAGCACCCGGCCACAAAATACCAGCCCGGATTGACGCCGGCCGCGCCGGTACAGGATGTTTGCGCATCGTATTTCATGTAACGAACCACCGCCCTCTCTGCCCCGAACGTCCATGCGGGCGCCGTTCGATGGAGTTACCTGATCCGCAAAGAAAAATAATTGCAATAATTTTTCCTGCCAGTTAGTATAAATTTATCCGGTTTTACCCGGGCCCCGGTATCGGGCCCGCACCACACCTGACGGCAGGTATGATATGACTGGGACCATAACAATAAGGCTCATCGCCGCAACGACTGCCGCAGGCATCTTCGCCCTGCCGTTCGCCGTGCCCGCGCTCTGCCTGGACCAGATCGTGAAGCTCTACATGTGCCAGACCGAGCACGAGCTCAAATCGATCAACGCATGGGAGAATACCGATCCGGCACGCTACCGCGAGGCCACGAAGAACGGGACCGTAATGCCCATGGACGCCGCGATGGACCGGGCCGCGCTCCTTGTGTCCACCGACAAGATCATATGCGACGATGAAGGCAGGGTTGCCGTGGAGAAAGCCGGTGAAAGCGCCGGCCCGGCGGTACTGGAGGTACTGGAGGGCGCCGGGCTGGACTCGTATTGCCCGCTCACAATCAGGAAGCACGGCCATCCCTGCAGGTAATGCCCGGATAGTACGCCTTGCAATAAAAAATCCCCGCTCGCGCGGGGATGATAGTGTGGGAATGTATAATGGCGGGCGCTTACAGGCGCCGTTTCATGTCTTCGTACAGCATCTTCGCCAGCCCAAGGTTTGAATTGCGCGAGATGTCCAGCGAATATTCGTCATACAGCATGTCCTCGAATATTTCCTCCGCGTGTCCTCCGTTGATCCACCCGGTCTTTTCCACGGTCTTTCTCATCTCCTTCATCATCCTTCCGACAAGGAGCGATTCCATCTCGATGCAGGCGTCCCAGAGCCGCTTCTGTTCCTTCTCCGCCTTGCCCGACTTTTCCCTGGCCGAGACGGACGGGGGGTTGCTCCTGAGGGCCGTGGAGAGAGTCTCCTCGAACGACGGACCGCCGGCGCTCTTTTCCGCCCCCCTGCGGACCCGCACCAGCTTTGCCGCAAAATCAATATTGTCATACCCGGCATCGTTAACCGGTAGAATCCCCTGCGCGTTCATGGTCACCTCACTATGAGCTCTGCATGCAGCGCGCCGGAAGCCTCCAGCGCCTTCAGTATCGCTATGATGTCCGCGGTCGATGCGCCGATCGCGTTCATCGAATCCACGAGCTCACTGACGGACGCGGTGTCCCTCACCTCTGACGCGGACGCCTTTTTGCCCGTCTCCTTGATCTCGACGATGAGCCCTTCCCTGCTCACCATGGCGGCCGAGATCTTCACGTCGCCGCCGGTCACGATGGTGCCATCCCGCTCGTTGACCACGACTCTGGCCCTGTAAACCGGCGTCACTTCTATGTTCTCGATCGAGGAGATGAATTCCGGAAGGCTCACGCTCTCGACAATCCGTATCCCGATCTTTCCGCCCATCGTCATCCAGGGCTTAGACTCCGGGTACTTGGCTGCCACGGCCTTGATGATGGCATCGGCGAGCGAATAGTCCCACTCTTTTAGAACGACGAAGATCATCTTGTCCCTCTCCGCTTCCGTTCCGGCAGTCTCGCCCGCGTCTCGCTTCATTTCAAACACGATGGTGGGGTCCAGCTCCCTCTCCACGACCGCCCCGCCGGACACCAGTGCCACGGTCCGCACGTTTCGCCGGTTCGCGCCGTAGCCCCCGGCCGCTCCGGACCGCTGCATCGACAGTGTGCCCTGCGCCGCCGCGTATATCTCGTTGTCCGCCCCCCGCAGCGGAGTCTGTATCAGGATGCCGCCCTCGAGGGACTTCGCATCGCCTATCGATGATACAGCCACGTCGATCCGGTCGCCGATCCTGACGAAGGGAGGAAGCTTTGCGGTCACCAGGACCGCGGCGGTATTGATGGAGGTCACGTCGTCCCCCTCCATCCCCAGGTTCTTGAGAAGATTCTGGAGCGAGGTCCTGGTCAGGGGAGACTTTTTCGTGTCGCCGGTGCCCTGCAGTCCCACGACCAGGCCGTACCCGTAGATCTGGTTCTCCTTGAGCCCGTCGATGAACGACAGGTCCTTGACCCTTACCGATACGCCCGCCGCCGCATCTGCGAGGGGCAGCAGGAAGAGCACCGCAGTTATGATGATTACAGTTTTTTTCATGGCTTTACCGCGTGAGCTCTCCGAGCATCTTTTCAAGATAATCTACGATGATCTTCTGCTTTTCCTCTTCGGTAAGGTTCGCGCTGGCCTGTTCATCCTTCTTCAGCGCATCCCGCCTGATGGCCACGCCCTGCTTGACGCCCGTGATGGTAAGGCTGAAGTTGGCCACGTTCCGGGAGTCGATCGTCCGCCCTTTCAGGAGCGCCGGGTCGACTACCCCGGACACGTTGACGACCGTGGCGACGCCGTTCACGCTGTAGGAGCGGGTGCCTGCCACGTTCAGCATGTTCCCGGCCCGGTTCGTCACCCTGGCCGCGACCGAAAAGGTGAATTTGCCCTTGCCGGAGAACTGGGTGCTGTCGTCATGGTTGATCTTCCGGTCCGCGGCAATCCTTGGAAGGAAACCGGTGATGGTCATGTCCGGGTTTACCGAAACCTGGGACGTGCTCTTGTTGCTCATGCTCAGGGTGAAGCGCATGTCGGAAACGTCGTTGATGTTGACGACGACAACGCTCCCCACGTTAAGGTCATCCCTGGAGCTGTAGGGGTTCCGGTCCCTCCAGATCGTTTTCGCGTTGAGGACGCACCCGAACGCAACGAGTATCATGTATGTAATCAGCGCCTTTTTCATAATTCCAGCTCGATGGTACGTTCGTTGACGACGGTGCCCCGCGACACGGTCGACCCCTTGAGCCTGACCGGTATCACCTCGCCCACGGCGCCGTTTTGAAGCGCGGTTCCCGTCATCTCCACGCGGACGCTCGAATGTTTTACATGGAACCTGACCTGCGCCCCCTTCTTTACCACGGCATCCGCCTTTTCCTGGACCTTGACCTTCGCCCCATCCGCCACGCGCACACCCGTGCCGTAAATACTGAGTCTGCCCGCGACGATACCGGCGAGGGCCCCCCGGATCTCGGACTCGTCCAGGTACCCGTCGGCGATGAGCCCGCCGTCGATGACTGCGCCCCTGATGCGCACGCTCGTTTCGATGTCGGATTCTATGATGGCTACGTCCGAAAACGAGAGACCCCCGGCCTTCAGTTCTGCCCGGGGGTAGAGGTAGAGGCTGGCGTCAGCGTACGCGCTGACCGCGCAGGCCGCCACCAGCAGCAGTGTTCCCGGAAGCGTCTTCATTATCTCTTCAATCCTATGGCCGTGCCCAGCATCGAGTCGGAGGTCTGTATAGCCTTTGAGTTCACCTCGTAGGCGCGCTGAGCGACGATCATGTTAACCATTTCCTCGACGATCTTGACATTTGACATTTCGAGGAACCCCTGGTGCGTCTTCGCCATCCCGTCGATGCCCGGCATGCCGGCTATCTCTTCGCCTGATGCGGGAGTGGTCTTGTACAGGTTGCCTCCGATGCTTGACAGGCCTGCGGGGTTGACAAAACGGTAAATCTCGATCTGCCCCACCTCGATCGGGTCTTCCTCGCCTATGACCTTCACCGTGACCTTGCCGGTCTGGCTGATGGCAAGGCTGTCGGCCATAAAATTCTCGGGAAGCACCAGCGGGGGCTCAAGGAGATACCCGTTCGCCGTTACCACCTGGCGGTTCGAGTCGATCTTGAACGAGCCGTCACGGGTGTAGGCGAAGGTGCCGTCGTAGAGCTGAATCTTGAAGAAGCCCTCGCCCTCGAGGGCGAGATCGAGCTTGTTTTCGGTGCTCTGCAACGAGCCCTGGGAGAACATCTTCTGGGTCGCTGAGACCTTCACGCCGTGTCCCACCTGTATGCCGGTGGGGACCTCGGAGACCTCGGTTGCCGGTGTACCCGCCATCAGGAGCGTCTGGTATATAAGGTCCTCGAATTCGGCACGCATCTTTTTAAAGCCGGTCGTGTTGACGTTTGACAGGTTGTTGGAGATGGTGTCTATATTGAATTGCTGGCTCACCATGCCGGAAGCTGCGGTCCACAATGATCTCATCATGATAATTCACCCCTGTGCAAATTTCAAAATATGTTAAACTTGATTTATAACCAAAAAATATTTGACTAAAAGTACAAGCTTACAACATTATCCTTTCTATCACTCATTTTATTTTCGGATAAAAATCTCCATATAAACACGATTTTTATGTGAAAAATCACTATTTTACGGGTATCGTATGCGCTGAATACCTGTAAAAATATAACAATTATGACCATTCCGCATACATGTGCGGCATTGGCCGGATATCCGCCTGAATGCCCGGAACTGTCACGCGGATCCGGCATGATGGCCCAGTACTCAACAAGGAGAATTCAAATCATGTTCAAAATAGCCATTATAGCACTACTGTGCTCCGCCGCCCTTTCCATCGGGTGCATGGAAACGAAAGAGAATGTCAGACTGGAGACGCCGGATCTCGCCCGGAGCATCATCGTATCACCGAACGAAACAGGCTCCTTCTATAAAGTATACTGGCCGGATAAATCCCTCATGGCGGAAGGCCCGGTCACCTCGCACAGGAAGAACGGGCTCTGGAAATTATATTTCAAGGGCACCGGCGGCACCGTGATCATGGCAGAGGTCCCCTTCCGGGACGACACGATAGACGGCGAGTTGAAGGAATACTTCCGCTCGGGCAAGCTGCTCTGCAAAACAAATTATAAAAACGGCATCATGAACGGCAGCAGGATGTCCTACCACGAATCAGGCATTGGTAAAATCGAGGAATTCTTCAAGGACGGCAAAAAAAACGGCAAGTCCTTTGAATATTACGACAACGGCAACACCAGGGAAAACTCCTATTACAGGGACAATGTCAGGGACGGCGCCTCGATGACGTTCTACCTCAACGGCAAGCGCGAAGCCTCCGGCCGATACTCTGCGGGAAAGAAAAACGGGCCCTGGGAGCATTTCGACGAGCAGGGAATGCTGAAGGCCCGCGGCGCGTACAAGGACGATGCCAGGGTCGGTAAATGGTCTTTCTATGACCCGAGCGGCAAGGTCGAAGAAAAAACCTACTGACAGGGACAACAATGAAAATAGTACTCATAGGACCGCCCGGCTCCGGCAAGGGGACGCAGGCGGCACTGCTAAATAAGAAGTTCGGGGTGCCCCACCTCTCCTCCGGCGACATTCTGCGGGGCGAGGTTGCGGCGGGCACCGAATTCGGCAAAAAGATCAAGCAGTTCATGGACCGGGGCGAGATAGGTCCGGCCGAACTCATCACGGAAATGGTCCTCGCCCATATCGACGAGCACTGCTCCGACGGCTTCATCCTTGACGGCTTCCCCCGGACCGAGTACCAGGCGGTAAAGCTCGGTGAGCGGCACACCGTCAACGCGGCAGTATTCATCAATGTCCCGGGCGAGGAGATCTCCGCCCGGATTACCGGCCGCCGCACCTGCCGTTCATGCAATGCAATTTTCCACGTAAAGAACAGCCTTCCGGAGAAGGACGGCGTGTGCGACCGCTGCGGCGGCGAGCTGTACCAGAGGCAGGACGACAACGAGACGACGGTGGCGAACCGTATAAGGGTCTACACCGAGGAGACGATGCCCGTTCTGGATTATTACCGGAAGTCAGGGCTTCTCCGCCAGGTTGACGGCGCGCGCAGCGGGGAGACCGTGTTCAGGGATATAATCTCGATCCTGTCGTAGGGCCTCTCTCGTTCCCGCGCCTTCCCCCCGTTGATAGGTCCGCAAACGTTTGCGGACCTATCGGAAATCGGCAAGCGCTACTACCAGCTTTTCAGAGTCCTCCCACCCCAGGCAGGGATCGGTGATCGACTTGCCGAACTCGTCCCCGGACGGGTCCTGCGCTCCCTCGACCAGGTAGCTCTCGATCATGAATCCTTTCACCATCTTCCTGAGAAGATCCGAGTTGCGCAGGGACCTCATGACCTCCATGACGATGCGCGGCTGCTCCCGGAACTTTTTGCCCGAGTTTGAGTGGTTGGTATCGACGACGATCGTCGGGTTCTGAAGCGACCGGTCGAGATACATCTCCGCGAGCACGACCAGGTCCTCGTAGTGGTAGTTCGCGAAATGGTTCCCGTAGCGGTCCACCGAGCCCCGCACCACGCCGTGCGTCAGTGGGTTACCGCTTGTGGCGACCGCCCACCCGTTATAGACGAAAACATGGGGCTGCTGCGCCGCGTAGATCGAGTCGATCATAACGCGCAGGTCGCCCGAGGTCGGATTCTTCATCCCGGCCGGCACGTCAAGGCCGCTGATGGTGAGCCGGTGCTCCTGGTTCTCCACCGACCGCGCCCCCACGGCAACGTAGGAGAGTATATCGGCCAGGTAGGGATAGTTGCCCGGGTAGAGCATCTCGTCCGCGGCCGGGAGCCGTGAGAGCTCGAGCGCCCTGATGTGCATCTCCCGTATTGCCTGGAGCCCCCGCGCCATGTCCGGCTTGTCCCGGTGGTTGGGCTGGTGCAGCATCCCCTTGTATCCCTTGCCGGTAGTGCGCGGCTTGTTGGTGTAGATGCGCGGTACCAGCACCAGCTTCTCTTTCACTCTTTCTTGAAGAAGGGACAGCCTGGTAACGTATTCGTACACGGCCTCGGCGTGGTGAGCCGAGCAGGGGCCGATGAGCACGAGAAGGCGGTCGTCCGCTCCCGTAAAGATGTCACGTATCTCGTCGTCGCGCTTCCTCTTTATCGCCGCCAGGGTCTCGCCGACCGGCTGGCTCGCGAGTATCTCCTCTACCGACGGATACTTCTGGATGTAGTTAATACTCATATGCCCGCTCCTGATACTATAATAGTTCCCCCTCGTTCCGCCCCGGCGATACCGCCCTAAAACAAAAAGACCACCCCGTTCGCCCGCCAGGCTCAATTGCCTGTCGAAGGGTGGCCCTGCAGAACGGGCCACGCTTCTGCATGCTCAGCATGCCCGTTCATTAATTCATATGATCACATGCTGAGCGCTATTTCGTTACTGGCTAAAATACTCCACCGCGTTCGTAAAAATTTTAAAACCGTCAGCCATCTCGGGCATGGGCGCTCCTTCCCTCGCAAACATCTCCTTTTTCAATGTCCAGTCATCGCGCTGCGTGAAAATCATTCCCCGCTCCGGGTGAGGCATCATCCCCGCGATCCGCCCGGACCTGTCGCTGATCGACGCGATGTCGTTCAAGGAGCCGTTCGGGTTGAAGGGAAACTCCCCCCCCGCCCGCGCCCCGTCCGGACGCACGTACCGCATGGCGACCAGGCCGTCCTTCTCGATCCTGGCCAGCACGTCGTCGAGCGCGAAAAAGCTGCCCTCGCCGTGCGCGATCGGGATGTGCAGACGTTCGATGCCCCTGGTGAACACCGAGGGCGACGAGCTCTCTACCGCCAGGTCCACCCACCGGCACTGGTACCGGAAAGTGCTGTTGTGCTCCAGGGCCGCCTCGGCCCGTCCCGTGAACCCGGAGAACCCGGGAACGATGCCAATATTGACCATCACCTGGAAGCCGTTGCATATCCCCAGCATCAGCGTATCGCGCTCGGTGAAGCGCCGTATCTCGTCGACCAGGTTGTTCTTGATGCGGTTGGCCAGCGCCTTCCCGCTCCCGGTGTCGTCCCCGTACGAAAACCCGCCGGGAAACGAGAACACCTGGTAACGGTCGAGCATGGCCCGGTTCTCGATCAGGTCGTTGATATGGACGATGTCGGCGCCGGCGCCCGCGGCGCGGAAGGCGAATGCCGTTTCCTCGTCGCAGTTAATGCCGTAGCCGGTTAATACGAGTACCCGTGGTGTCGCCATATATCTTAAAATTCCTTGAACAGTCCCTTGTACGTGCCCGTCAGCCGCCGCACTCCGGTGCGGACGACGGCGTTCCCCTTCGTGCCGGTAATCTCTATGCCGTCTCCGCCGGCGACGCTGCCGATCAGGCCCAGCGGGAGTCCGGCGAAGAGCCGCTCGAACTCCTTCTTTTTTGCCGGGTCAACTGATACGAGCACGCGCCCCTGCGATTCCGAGTAGAGCACAAAATCATCCCTCCCGGTTTCGGCCGGCACGTCCGACAGGCGGGCCGTGAAACCCAGCATGCCCGCCATTGACGACTTCGCCAGCGCAAGGCCCAGGCCGCCGCGCTCGACGCTCATGCTTGAAGCGACCAGTCCCTTCAAAAAGGCCGCCTCGAGGGCGCGGTATGATTTCATGAAAGCGGCGGCATCGACATGCGGCACCGACGCGCCGATCCAGCGCTTCCCGGAGCTCTTCTCGCCCGCGTATGCCAGGTACTCACTCCCGCCGGTCTCCGCGGAGGTCGTGCCGATCACGTATATCAGGTCGCCGGGCGCCTTGAAGTCGATGGTCTGGCAGTGCCTGACATCGTCCACAACACCGAAGGAGGAGACCAGGAGCGTCGGCGGGATCGATATCATCGCCTCACTGAACGACTCGTCGTACCCCCGGAAGTCGTTGAACATGCTGTCCTTTCCCGAAATGAAAGGGGTGCCGTAGGCAACGGCAAAATCATAGCAGGCGCGGGCCGCTTCGCGCAGCTGTCCCAGCCGCTCGGGGTTGTTCGAGTCGCACCAGCAGAAATTGTCCAGGATGGCGAGCGTTTCCAGGCTTCCGCCCACGGCGACCGCGTTCCTGACCGCGGTGTCGATGGAGCAGGCGGCCATCCAGTAGGCGTCTATATCGCCGTAGGAGGGGTAGAGCCCCTGCGACAGGACCACGCCCCGGTATGAATCGAGGAGGGGCCGGATGACGGTCGCGTTCCCGTTCACGGTCCCCTTCCCCTGCAATGGCTTTATCACCGAATTCGCCTGGACCTCGTGGTCGTACTGGGTGGAGACGAACTCGAACGAGGCGGTATTAAGCCGCCCGGTCATCTCCTCGAACGCCGCCGACAGGTCGGCGGGCGCGGGGAAATCCGGGTCCGAGCGCTCCTGTTTCGTGTATGATGACGTCAGCTTCTTCCGGGGCAGGCCATCGTGGAGAAATGCCATGTCTATGTCGAAAATGACCTTCCCGCCATAGCGAACGATGCCGCGCGTGCCTCCCGTGAAGGTGCCGATCACGGCCGACTCGACGCCGCGCCGCTTCATCAGGCCGGTGAACTCCTCCAGCTTCCCGGCCGGGACCGACACGGTCATCCGCTCCTGGGACTCGGAAAGCCAGATCTGCCAGGGGCCGAGGCCCGGGTACTTGAGCGGGACATCGTCCAGGTCGACCTCGAAACCGCCGCATTCGCGCGCCATCTCGGCCACCGAGCAGGAGAGACCGCCCGCCCCGTTGTCGGTAATCGAATTGTAGAGTCCCCTGTCGCGCGCCTCTTTCACGATCGCGTCGGAGAGCTTTTTCTGTGTAATGGGGTCCCCGATCTGAACGGCCGTTGCCGGGCTGCCCGAGGAAAGCGCCTCCGATGAGAAGGTCGCTCCGTGGATGCCGTCGCGCCCCACCCTGCCGCCGATCACCACGATGGCGTCGCTCGCAACCGCCTTCTTGGTGCACGACGGTTTTCCGTTCACCGTCTTGGGAAGGAGCCCCACGGTCCCGACGAATACCAGCGGCTTGCCCTTGTACCGCTCGTCGAAATAGAGGAAGCCCTGGGGCGTGGGGATGCCGGAGGTGTTGCCGCCCGCGTTTACGCCGTGGACCACCCCTTCCAGTATCCTCCGGGGCGACAGCATTTTACTCGACGGGTCCTTGCTCTTGTAGAGGGGTTTCCGGTCGAAGGGATCGGCAAAGCAGAACCCGTACCGGTTGGCTATCGGCTTTGCCCCCATGCCGAAGCCTATGGCGTCACGGTTGACGCCGACTATACCGGTTATGGAGCCGCCGAACGGGTCCAGCGCACTCGGGCTGTTATGGGTCTCCACCTTGTCGGAGACTATGTAATTTTCGTCAAACTCGATGCCGCCGGAGTTGTCTTCGAACACGGACACGCAGAAGTCCCGTGCTCCCTTTTCGCGGCGCACCCTCACGGTGGCTTCGCGTATGTATTTCTTGAAGATCCCTTCCGGTATGTCGTCGTCCAGTTCGGCCGAAAAGATCGTGTGCTTGCAGTGTTCGCTCCAGGTCTGGGCGATCGACTCGAGCTCGATATCCGTGGGATTTCTCTTCTCCGTATCCAGGAAATAGTTTTGTATGGTCTTCATGGAAAGCATGTCAAGCGCAAGCGGACCCCTGCGGGCGCCGCCCGGGTCCCGTATGCCCTCCTTTCCGATCAATACGAGCTCGCCCTCATCCACGGAAAGGTCCACCAGGTCAGCCTCGGGCCGCTCGGCGATGCTCACCACGGGCAGGTCCGTCCCCATGCCTCCCTGCCGGGCGAACTCTCCGGCCTGGAGGACCTTCTTCCTCTGTATGAGCGGGTTGTGCAGCTCTGCGCAGATACTCTCCACGTCGCCCGGGGCGAGATCGCCGGTAAAAAAATATGTCGTCGTCGAAAAAACCGACTTTTCGATGTTGAGGCGCATCTTTAACAGATCTTCGATCGATTCGCGCACCGTGTGGGCAATATTGTCGGTCACGCCGGGCAGGTAGCCGATCTCGACCGCGTAGGTGAAGCCCGTCGGGCTGTAGGGTTTGTTGATCAGGCGGTCTTCTATGACGTGCTGGACCAGGAGGTCCGCTACTTTTTCGGCCTGCGCGGCCGTGATGTCCGCGTTAACGAGATAGTTATCGGAAATATGCACCGTGCGCACGTTGAACCCCAGGCCGGACAGCTTCTTCCGGACCACCTCGCAGCGCGGGTCATGAAAACGGTGAAAGACCTCAATGCGATATCTGGCGCTCGTCATGTAAACCTCGAATGAGGAACAGCTAAAGGATCGGCCCGGTATTGTCCAGAATTTTTCTCTGTTTCATTGAACAAAAAAGGGACCGCGCCCCGCTGTTAAGCATTGCTGATATTCGCATGAACGCGCGGCCGTTCAGCATAAAAAGCGTCCCCGCCGTGAAAACGGCGGGGACGCCTGTCGATCAATTCAACCTGTTACGAAGCCGGACTAGTCGGCATCGGCAGGATACATGCTCTCGATCTCCTTCGCGTATTTCGACTCGACGATCCGCCGCTTGACCTTCTGGGTCGGCGTAAGCTCGCCGGTCTGCTGGGTCCACTCAGCGTCAAGGAGCTTGAACTTCCTGATCTGCTCGACCCTGGCGTACTGCTTGGTGTACTTCTCGATCTCGCCGGCGATCAGCTTGTTCACCTCGCTGTTGTCGATGAGGTCCTTGTGGCTTGCAAAGCTGATTCCACTGCGCTTCGCCCATTTTTCAAGAGCTTCAAACGCGGGAATAATCAGGGCGGACAGGTACTTCCTCCGGTCGCCGATGACACCCACCTGCTCGATGAACTGCGACGTCTTCAGGCTGTTCTCGATGTTCTGCGGCGAAATGTTCTTGCCGCCGGCCGTGACGATAATGTCCTTGATCCGGCCGGTTATCTTGAGGAAGCCCTCGTCGTCGATGGCGGCTATGTCGCCCGTGCGGAAGAAGCCGTCTTTCGTGAAAACCTCTTTCGTGGCCTTCGGGTTCTTGTAATAACCCTTCATGACCTGCGGCCCCTTTATTAACAACTCGCCGTCGTCGGCAATCTTGACCTTGGTCTGCGGTATCGCGTGGCCAACCGTACCCGGCTTGATCTTGCCCGGACGGTTGAAGTGGGTCACCGGCGTGGTCTCGGTGAGGCCGAAACCCTCGAGGATCGTGATGCCCATCCCGATGAAAAACTCGGCGTCGGACACGGAAAGAGGACCGCCGCCCGATATGGCGAAGCGGAGCTTGTTAAGTCCGATCGCTTCCTTCAACTTGCCGAAAACGAGCTTTTCGGCAAGGTTGAATTTGAAAGCCATCAGACCGGTGCGCTCCCTGTTATTACAGACATAGGGCAGGTTCTGTGCCGCGACGCCCATCGCCCAGTTGAAGATCTTTTTCTTGATCGGAGAACCGTCCGCCACCTTGGCGAGGATTCCGGCGTGGACCTTTTCGTATATCCGGGGCACGCTGATGATAACTGTGGGCCGGACCTCCTGGAAATTCTGCATGAGTTTGGAGATGTCCTCCGCGAAGGCCACCTTCGAGCCGATGGTGATAGGGATGTAATACCCGGCCGTCATCTCGAGCGAGTGGGACAGCGGCAGGAAGGAGAGGAAGGTGTCCTCGGGCGTAACCCATCCTTTTACCTCATTAAGAACAATGGTCGAGTTGGACTGGAAATTGCTGTGCATCAGCATGACGCCCTTGGGGTTTCCCGTGGTGCCGGAAGTGTATATCAGCGTCGATACGTCACTGGGCTTGATCGCAGCGAGACGCTTGTCGAATTCTCCTTTCTTCTTGTAGCCCTGTCCTATTTTCAAGGCCTCGGCCAGTGTCAGCACGTCTTTCAGCTTCTTGTTAAAATCATCGAAGACGACGATCTGTTTCATCCTGCGAAGCTTGGAGCGCACTTTCAGCACCCGGTCGAGATGATCATCCGTCCCTACGAAACAAATCCGCGAATCGGAATTATCTATAATATACTGGGCCTCTTCCGGGGAGTTCGTCGCGTAGATCGGGACGCTGACGGCGCCGATAGAAAGCGTTGCCTGGCTCGCCACCCACCATTCCCAGCGGTTGGGAGAAAAAAGCGCCACCTTGTCGTTCTTCTTTATGCCTATTGACAGAAGATAATACGCGCATTCGTGAACGAAGCGGTTCATTTCCGTCCATGATATGTCAACGTACGTACCGCCCTTCTTGTAAGCAACACATGCCTTGCTGCCCAACTTTTCTGCCTGATTCTGAAATATAGCCGGCATGCAAACTTCTTTAAACTTTGCCATGGATACCCCCTTGTATTCTTTAATTATTATTTCCTTTTGACCGTATTTTTATGGCATCGATAATTTTATATGTCAACTTATTAATTTGGGAATAGCGCTAAAATCTTGTCATTATGACATGCTGTACAAGACCTGACGCGCGGAAGGGCCGGTCAGTCACTAAATCACCCCCGCCGGCCTAAAATACTTGACAATGAGCGTCTCGATTAACAACATACCAGCGACAATCAGGACAGGAGCGCGTCGTTTGACCACACCAAAAAAAGGTAAACCTGCCGGGAAACAGAAATCACCGGCTGCGCCGAAGCGGCCCGATAAAAAAAAGAAGACCGGCTCCTCGTCCCGGCCAGCGCCTGACGCGGCGGGAAAGGATGTCCTGAACAGTATCGTCTCACCGACCGCCGCACCGCAGGGCAAAAAAAAGCCGAAAGACCTCGTGCAGACCCTTGTTGAATACGCGGACGCCGAATCCGCCGGCGAGGTTGAAAAAAAGCCCGTTGAAGAGGAGATCGATCCCGTAGCCCTCGAGCGCGGCGACATCCCGATGACCGTTGTGGGCCATCTTGACGAGCTCCGATCGCGCATAATAATCAGCATCATAACCATTTTCATACTGATGATCGGGGCCTTCTTTTTTTCGGAAGAGATACTCAGCTACATCACCCAGCCATTCAAGGCAACCGGGTTCAAACTCAATGTATTCAAGCTTACCGAGGGGCTCACGATACGCCTGAAGGTATCCGCCATACTGGCCATCCTGGTCGGGCTCCCGTTCCTGATGTGGCAGGTATGGCGGTTTATACTTCCGGCGATAACGAAAAAAGACCGTATGTTCTCCCGTATCTCGCTGCTGGCATCCATCATCCTGTTTTACGCGGGCGTCGTTTTCGTTTTCTACCTGCTCGTCCCTTTCACTGTCAAGATGCTCCTCAGCCTGGCGCCGAAGGAAATGACCAGCACGATCGGCGCCAATGACTACATATCCCTGGTTTTTTTCTTTTCCATGATGATGGGGGTCCTTTTCGAATTGCCCATCATCATGATGCTCCTCACGAGGATCGGCATCATAACGCCCTCGTACCTCGTGACGAAAAGAAAATACGCGTTCGTGCTGGCCTTCGTCGTATCTGCGGTCATCACTCCGACCCAGGACCCGCTGACCATGATCATCGTGGCGGTGCCCCTGATCATCCTGTACGAAGCGTCGATCATCATTTCGAAATTCACTGTCGTGCGCAAAAAGAAAAAGGAGCTGCGGGAGGAGTCGGAATAATCACGGCGCAATCCGGCTCCGGAAAGCCGGCGCATGACGGGCACGGCCGCCGCCGATACAACGATATTCAACGAGGTGCAACCATGACCATCAAGTACATTGACAGCATCGATCTCAAGGGAAAACGCGTTATGCTGAGGGTTGATTACAACGTGCCGTACGACAAGCAGATGAAGATTACGGACGACACGAGGATCACCGCGACGCTCCCGACCGTCAACTATTGTCTGGAGCAGGGATGCAAGATCATACTCGTGTCCCACATGGGAAGGCCGAAAGGCAAACCGGTCCCGGAGATGAGCCTGAAGCCGGTTGCCGTGCGCCTCGGCGAGCTCCTCAAGAAGAAAATACTCTTCATCGACACGCCGCTCGGCGACGAGGTGACGAAAGCGATCGACACCATGAAAGACGGGGACATCGCGCTCCTCGAGAACATACGGTTCTATCCCGGCGAGGAAAAGAACGATCCGGAGCTCGGCAAACAGCTCGCCGCGCTGTGCGACGTGTACATCGACGACGCGTTCGCCGCCGCGCACCGCGGCCATTCGTCCAACGACGCCATAACCAGGTTCGTGAAAGAAAGCGGCGCCGGCTTCCTCATGGAAAACGAGATCGAGTATTATAAAAAAGCGATGGACAACCCGGAGCGCCCGCTGGGCGCAATCATCGGCGGTGCGAAGATCTCGACCAAGCTTGACGCGCTCAAGAACATCATCACTAAAATGAACTTCATCATCATCGGCGGCGGCATGGCCTTTACATTCATGAAGGCGAAGGGCATGCCGGTCGGAAAGTCGCTCCTCGAGGAGGACCTGGTCGGCACTGCCGGGGAGATCATGAAGGATGCGGAGGCACGGGGGGTCGAGATACTCCTCCCGATCGATATCGTGGCGGCACCTGAGTTCGACAACGATTCGCCGCGGAAGGTCTTCCCGGCGGACGGGATCCCGGACAACATGATCGGGCTCGACATCGGGCCGGAATCGGTGAAGCTCTTCAGCGAAAAAATAATGAAGTCGAAGACCGTGATCTGGAACGGCCCCATGGGCGCGTTCGAGATGCCGAATTTCGCAACCGGCACCAACGAGGTCGCGAAAGCGCTCGCCGATTCCGGATGCCTGAGCATTGTCGGCGGCGGCGACAGCGTATCGGCCGTGAACCAGTCCGGCGTGGCAGACCGCATTTCGTACATTTCGACCGGAGGCGGCGCCTGGCTCGAGCTGCTGGAAGGGAAGACCCTCCCCGGCATCGCGGCACTCGACAAATAGAACCGCTCGTTTAAAGGCGGCGATGAGAAGCGCCGCCTTTTTTCATACACGCACTATGGAAACCAGAACGAAAATATTCGGGATGCCCATCCTGTCCGTCGGCGCGTTCGCTAACGGCTTCATCGCGATCGGGTGGATGGGCAGGGGCGTGATAACCGTAGCGCAATTCGGCTACGGCATCATTGCCGTGACCCTGTTCGGCTTCGGCGTCGTCTCCATCTCCCAGTTCGGGGTCGGAATCGTTACCGTTGCGCAGGGAGCGCTCGGGCTCTTTCTCGCCATAGGCCAGGGAGCGCTCGGTTTTATCTCCGCAGGTCTCTCGGCAAAGGGCTACTACTACCTGTCAGGCCCGGGCGTGTGGAAAAACGTGCCACTGGTACTCGCGCAGGCGGCAGCTGACCCTCTCCCCATTATCATATGGGCCGTGCTCTGGGCCCTGCTCTTCCTGTTCCTCTGGAGCCAGCGCGACAAGCTGACCATCAAGATGTCTCTACGCGACCTGTTCCGCTCCCGGATGAAACACCGCGATGACCGTATCCGCGCCCGTGCCGTGGCATCCCTGATCGACCAGGCCGGGCTCTTCGATATAGTGATGAACGACCCGTCCGATGTCGTTAAAAAAGCGGCCCTGAAAAACATCACGGACCCGGACAAGCTGGTTAAAATCGCGAAAACCGTCATGGCGGAGGACCTTGCCACGCTCGCCATCGCGGCACTCTCGTCAACAGACACCGCGACCCTCGCGACGATCGCCGCCGACGCGGCCCTTCCCGGGGCGAGGATCTGCGCCATTACCAGGCTTTCCCGCTCGGAACGGTCCCTGTCCCTCCTTGTCCGGCTCGCCTGCTCCGAGCAGGACGACACGGTGCTCCAGGCGCTCATCGACCTGCTCGGGGATGCGCCGTCGCTGGAGCAGATACTGCGCGGGGCCACATCCATTCGCGCGAAAATCATCGCACTGGGCGCACTCGCCGATCCGGACCAGGACTTTCTCTTCGACCTGGTCAGGAACGAGAAGGACCTCACCGTGTGCGAGGCCGCCGCGTACCGCATCACCGATACCGGGATCCTCGCCCGAATCATACGGGGCGACTACCACACCGCGGTCAGGACCGCCGCCGTGGAGCAGGTCGAGAACAAGCAGCTCCTTTCGCAGTTCGCGGGCGAGGAATTGCCCGGGCCGCTGAAGAAGGCCATCGAGCACCGCCTTGGCGACCTGCTGCCCGTGTACCATTCGCTCACGATCGAGCTCACCTGCCCCTACTGCAGCCAGCCGGTGTTCGTGAACGGGCCCCTGAAAAAAGCACACTGCCAGTCATGCCAGCGCGACACCGCGGTCTCCGGCCCGGTATGGGCGGCAATCCGGGACGCCGGATTCGGGGCCACGAGCTTCCTATCGCCGCTCAGGCTTGTCCTGGAAAAAAGGGGAGGCCGGCCGTCCTGCGCTGCGTGCGGCGAGCTGCTCGCGACAGACGATTTACCAAAGGGTAAACGGACCACGGTGCATTGCCCCTCCTGCCGGAAAGAGCACTCCTCCTTTCCCGTGCCGGGATGGCTCGCCTGGTCGAAGAACGCGGAGCTGGTACTGTGCGCGGAGGAGGAAGGGGTCCGCTCCCCCGGGGAAAAAGATATCAAGCCGGTGGCGGTATCATGCATAAAATGCGGCGCGCCCCTGGATGTCACCCTCGAGACGCCCCGTAACGCGACCTGCAAGTACTGTACAACGGTCCAGTTCCTCCCGGACCCGCTCTGGCTTTCTCTCCATCCCGTAAAGATCAAGCAGCCCTGGTATATCCGCTCGAGTTTTAAAGACAGGAAATAGCCCCGCCCCATTGCAGCGGCGTCGCGCGCAGGTCTTCCTTCATTTGGTCATCGAAGCGTGATAACACCGCGCGCGGCAGGATACGTGTCGACTATGTAATCGGACATGCCCATGAGCTTGAGACCGGTGCCGTAGAACTCGATTTCATCGAAAAGCGCCACCGCGTGTATGGAGGCCCGTTTCAATACTGTTCCCGTTGCCGGTACCGTGAGAATCATATATGCAAGCAGTATCGCACCCGCGACAGCGAACACGATTTATCTTTTCATGTATTTGAAGACCTTTCCGCCGCCAGTGTGTTTCATGCCAGCCTTCACCGTGTTTAATAAAAAAGGCCCCCGTTTTAACGGGGGCCTTTCATTGAGTATCCTGTGTAATTATTTAGCGGTTTCCTGCTCCTGGAGCTTCTTGATGTTTATCTGCGCAATTCCCAGCTTTGCCAGCGGTATCGCGTAGGGAGAGCAGGATACGTAATTGAGGCCCGCATCCATGCAGAACTGGATATTGTCCGGGTTCGCACCGTGCTCACCGCAGAGACCCATCTTGATGTCAGGCCGCGACAGCCGGCCGCGGAGCGCCGCGAGGCTGATCAGCTCCTTGACCTCTTCGCCAAGGTACTTGAACAGGTTGAACTTCATAAGGTCGAACAGCGAATAGCTCGGGAAGAATGAGTTTGAATCGTCCCGCGACAGACCGTACGTCGTCTGGGTGAGGTCGTTGGTCCCGAAGCTGAAGAACTCGGCGTACTGCGCGATCTCCGCTGCGCCCAGCGCTGCGGCCGGGAGCTCGATCATGGTCCCCACTTCGTATTCCAGGTCTTCTATGCCGTACTCTTCCACGACTTCGTTCTTGATGTCGCGGATACCCTTAACCTCTTTGCCCTCTATCTTCTTTCCATTCTTGATGAATTTTATCTCTTCCTTGCTCATGACGATCGGTATCATGATCTCCGGCTTGATCTTATGCCCCTCCTTACGCAGCATGCAGGCCGCCTCGAAAATGGCCCGGCACTGCATTTCGTAGATCTCCGGGAAAGTTACCGCGACCCTGCAGCCCCGGTGTCCGAGCATCGGGTTCATCTCTCCCAGCTCCTCGCACCGTGCCACGATCTCGGCCGGCCGAATGCTCCTGTCCTTGCCCTGCATGTACCGGAGGAACAGCTTCATGCTCTCATCGGTCCGTGGCAGGAACTCGTGGAGCGGCGCATCCAGGAGGCGGATCGTGACCGGCTGGCCGGCCATGATCTTGAAAAGGTCATAGAAGTCCGACCGCTGCATCGGAAGGAGCACCTTCAGTGCCTTTCTCCTCTCCTCTTCCGAATCCGCGATGATCATCTCCCTGAACTTCATGATCCGCTTTTCGTTGAAGAACATGTGCTCCGTCCGGCACAGCCCGATCCCCTTCGCCTTGAAGTCCTTCGCCACGAGGGCATCGCGACCCTGGTCGGCGTTTGCCCGCGCGTTGAACGCGCCGACATGCTTTTCAACGATTTCGAGAAACTCGAAGAGCCCGTTCTTGTCCCAGTCGGGCTCTATCAGTCCGACCTTGCCCATGTATATGGTCGGCGCTTCGTAATAGGGAACGTTCATCGACACGTAATCGCCCTCGCGGACGGTCTTGCCGCCCAGGAGGAAGCTGTTCCCGCGTATCTTCATGTCCGGCTGGACCATGGCGACCTTCCCGAGGCTCCGGGCAACGACCGGCGCGTGCGACGAGAAACCGCCCTCGCAGGTAATGACCCCCTGTGCCACTTCTATCGCCTTGACGTCCTCGGCGTACGAGGCGGGCATGACCAGGATCAGGTTGGTGTCCCCGCCCTTCATGATCGCCCGCTTGTGCTCTTCCAGCAGTTTCGGGGTCGAGAAAAACACGCGGCCTATCGCGGCACCGGTTGATCCGGCGATCCCGCCCTTGATGAATTTCGTTCCCTTGACCGTGCGAGGATCTATGATCGGGTGAAGCAGCTCGTTGAGCTGGTTCGGCTTGATCTTTTCGATCGTGTACTGCTCGGAAACTATTTTTCGCTTCGTCAGGTCGAGGAGCGCCTTGATCTGGGACTGGGTCGACTTGTCGTCAACCTCCTTCTGCTCGACGAGCCAGAAGTCCCCTTCCTCGATGGTAAACTTGATTTCGCGGATCTCCTTGAAGTTGTCCTCGACTTTCCGCGCGATATCCGTAAAATGTGTAAAATGCTTCTTTTCTATCCTGCTTATGTCCTTTGCTTTCCCTTCCTCGATGTCGAACTCACTCTGTCCGAACTCGCCCTGTATCTCGGAATCGCCGGTTATGATATTTCTCGTGTAATAATTGCCCGCGTACGAATTGCTTCCCCAGTTCCCGTACACCATGACCTGGATCATGAGCGAGAGGGAGTTGTCAACATCAATAGCCGAATCGCAGTAGCGGGAGGATGCTCCCTTCATGATCAGGCTGAGCTGGTCGAACACGTCCTCGCTGAACTTTTCCCCGAACAGGGTCCGGTACGCGTCGATGGCTTTCTTCATCTCCTCGACGTTCGGTTTCTTCGGCAATTTTGCCTCGATCTTCTTGACTTCCTTTTCGTCGACCTCGTAAATCTTTTTTGCCAGGTTCCGGAGTAAAAACAGGTATTCGCCGTACGCGAACTCCCTCCCGGTGAACTTGCCGAAGGCCTCCACCGTCATGCTGTTCATGCCGATGTTGTGGATCGAGGGGAAGTGAGGCACGTTAAGGTCGGAGCTGAGGACCACCTTCAGCATCATCGGCTTCTCGACGTCGCCGTACTTTTTCTTCGTGTCCTTTTCGAGCTGGCCGATGTACGTGCTCAGCGCCTCTTTCAGGTTCACCTGGGGAAGCTTTTGCGTGAGGACCGAATCTATTATAAAGCCGGGTACGATCGGCAGTCCCATCATGGCGAGGTCGACGGCCCGCCTGCCCCGTATGCCAAGCCGCTGGCGCACCTTCTCGTCGACCTCTTTCAGGTTCTTATTGAAATATACGATATTTTCCATTTTATTTCTCCTGGTACTAGTGTTATTCTGTCGCGGCTTAGAAAAGACGGAGCACCTGTCCGACCGCAATCTTCAGGAATTGCTCGAACCTCGGGCTGGCTCCCTCATACAGGTATTTCTGCAGCTTCGAGACGCCCTTGATGCTGTCGCCGGCGACCTGGAAAAATATCGAATCGCCGTGTTTTACCTTGCCCCATTTGAAGAGCGAGTTGATGTCGTTCACCAGCTCACCACCGTGGAAGATGTAGACCTGCAGATTCGGGAACGTCGTGGTATAGCTTTCCACGATCTTTTTCCATGCCTCGACATTGCCGTTGTGGAAGAGCTCGTTCGAAACCTCCACTGCGTATTTCGGCGTAATGTTCGCGGTTCCCTTTCCTGCTTCCTCCGGCTTCTTTTCCTTCTTCGCGGGCTTCACGTGTACGACGGTCTGGTCTATGAAGGCCTTGTTGATAAAAACATCCTTGCCGGCCAGCATTTCCTCGAGGGTCGTAATGGCCGCCTGCTCAGTCTTCTTGTTCTCCTCTTTGAGAAACTTCGCGTAAATGACCATGAGCTGGTCGGTGTGGAGCTCCCTGACCTTCTCCCAGTGATCGATGTTTTTCGGGTTGATGAGAAATACTTTTCCGCCCGGGTTGTAATAAACGCATACGATATCAAGCGCAGACCATTTTATCAACTCATCCGCTATTCGCTGGAATTCAGTCACCGGCTCGACAATGTTATAGGAATCGTAGCTATAGCCGTACTTGTCCCGTATGACCGAGCCGACGATGGGGAGTATCTGGTCTTCGCTGACTTCATTGCTATCCAGCTCTTCATTGACGACGTCAGCCAGGTTCTTGTTCATCTCGATATCTTCGACGACATCGGTTACCTTGTAAAAGTGACGCAGCGCCTTATTGAAATTTGATTTAGAAGCCAGAGCCAGGTACGTGCTTTCCATGTTTGTACTCCCTTTGTTTCAAGTTTAAAATCGGGGACACCAAAACCTGAGTGATGGTAGGTTTAATGTGATGATACTATAAAACGCGCACTAATAATTGCAAGCATTTTGTTTGGGCCCGGCGTTGAAATTTCAGGGAAGACGGCGCCGGAAAAAAAAGAAGCCGGTCCTTTTGGACCGGCTTCCTGTCATTTCGTCTTTTCACCGCTTCAAGCGGCTTTCCTCTTTAGAGCTCTTTCAGACCGGATTTCCTGGCCGGTTTGCCAGCGCTCTTCGGTGTAAGGCTCGCCATACCTGACAACTCGGCCGCCTGGGCTGATGAGGTCTTGTAGGCTTCCTCGATTACGCTTGATCCCGTGTCTTCCGCGCCGAAAGACTGATCGATGTCCTCGCGCTGGGTCGACCGGCGCCTCGTGTACTGAGCAAAGGCAGCGTCGGAGAAGCCCTTCGACACGCCGTAGAGGAACTCGTTCAGCACGTTGGCCATACCCTTCAGCATGTACTGTTTCCTCTTTATCGTGGTTATGTCGATGTCGAGGATCAGACCCGGCTGAATGTGGTGCGGGTTTACCCTGTAGGTGAACTCGTTGAACCGCTTCGAGAGGAAGTTGATACGCTCGTCCAGGATGACCCGCTCGATCGGGTTCTGGTAGCCGTGCATCTTCTTGAGCATCTCGGTGAGGTACCCGACCTTGTTTTTAAGATTGATGATCCTGTTCTCGTAGGTCCTGTTGTTCTTTTCAACAAAGGAATCCTCGGGATACATTTCGCCGATCTCGTTCCAGAGAACGGTGTCCGGATCGTCTTCGCGCTCTTTCTTCGCCCGGCGCCATTCTTTCGACATGATCCGGGTGGCCAGGTCATCGAAGTCCTTCAGGGCGCGGAAGCGCTTCTTGGACTCGTAGTAACCATGGGTAACATCCCAGAGCATCTTGATCTCGGTTGAGAACGAATCCATCTGCTTGTCGAACTCTTTCTTCTCAACCTTGAGCTGGTTCTGGTCATAGAAGGCCAGACGCATCCCGTAGCGCTCGTCCGGAAGGATCGATGTATCGGTCTCTTCGTATTCCTTGATGTGGCAAATCCGGGCGTTCTTCATGTTGTTGCACACCTGGTAGCCCAGTTTGCTGGTGTCGAGGATGGACGTGATGTTGTTGATTGCGGTGTTGTAGCCGCGGTTCCGAACGTTTTCCTCGTCAATGATGAACTTGATATTTTCCCGGATGTTGAGAGGATCGATATCATCGACGTCGATCTCGGCGCGGAGGCCCTCAATCTTATCAAGGAATTTCTTGGCCAGGATCGTATAGCGTTTCGATTTCTCGTCGTCTTTTTCATCATCCGTGAAGTTCTCGATCCGCTTGATTTTCTCGAACATTTTCTCGCTGCCGGTCAGTTCACGCTTGCCCTGGTCAACGAGCTCATCGTTGAAGGCCTGGACCTGACGGTCAATGAGGTCCTGTACGTGTTTCTGGATGGCATCTTTAAGAAGGTTCTCAACAGTCACCTGGTAGTGGTACATGGGGCTGATGAGCTCGCTCTCGAGAATGTTGATCGACAGCTTGACGTCATATACGTATTTCGGGCGATATTCATTGTCCTTGAAGACGCACTTTAATATGGCATATGCGTTCTGGCCGCGGACGAATGCGCCGATGTCGGTTTTCTGACGAAGTATCGAGTTGGTCTCGGTCTCAAGGTCGTTGACTCCCCGCTGGATGTGGCCATGCAGGTGACCATACATGTTGATGATCGATTTTTCTATTTCACCGGTGTGGAACTTGTCCGGGCCGGCAATTTTGTCCATCAACTCGATAACTTCACGCGGAGTATAACGGGCAAGTCCGCGGAGCTCTTCCTTGTCGACGAAGTCACGCAGTTTTTTCATGAACTCGTCTTCCATGGTAACCGTATAACGGTTGAACATGTTGACATAGGTCTGGTTGATGTAGTTTACGAGCTTTTCTTTAAGGCCGCCCATAACTTCCATTTTCAACAGTACTTCTTCCGGTAACTTCGTTATTACCTGGGTAGCGACCCTTTCCGCAGTCTCGTTAACGATCAGCCGCTGTTCAGCGATCTTGTCCCGCCCTTCCTGCGCGTATGATTCATGGGAACCTACGGCATTCGGTATAGTCGGGTGAAACTTGTTCGGACTTTTTGGAAATTGTGTAAAAGCCATGTATTATTCCTCCTTTAATTCACTACACAGTAATGTCATGCTTTACGGCATCAATTTCTGTTTAAAAAAATATATATCAAAATATAGAATTGTATTATAATAGTATTGAAGTTTTTTCTGTCAAGATTTATTTGAAATAAATTGAAAATCTTCGGTTTTACTGCTTTTTTTTTACTATTTTTTTTCTCAGTTAATCACAACTGCCCCGCCCATGCGGGCGAGGTCACGATTATTCATTATAACAACCGGCTGCAGGCGCTTCCAGGGTATGCTAGTGCATATTGAACGGAACGCCGCTATTCGACCGGTTTTACGCCTGGAAATATTTAAAGGTATAATTCCCGACCTTGAACATATCGCCGTCAAGAAGAAGGCCGTCAGCCTGGCGATTGATCATTTCCACGACTGCGCTTTCATTACCGATGATCTGCATCCGCACCGCTCCCTCATGGCGTATGGCCTTGATAACGAACGGCTTCTTGATAGTGATGTCCCGTATGTTTAAAATGCACCCCAGCCCCTTGCCTATGGCAACCTCGCGGGAAGGCCTGCGAGCCAGGTCAAAGTTCTGGGTATACGGCTCAATAACCTCGTTATTCCAGAATTCGAGCCTGCCGGCCGCCTTGAGCTCGGAGAGCCGCTTCACGAAGAAGAGGATCGCCAGTATCAGGAGTATTGCGGCGCCGGCTATGATGATGGGAACGATGATGTTCCTGCTCTCGGCTTCGCGCTGCTGCTCGCTCTCAATGAGAGCCCGTTTCCCTTTCTCAGGTTCGCCTGCTTCGATAATCTTGACCTTGTCCGAGATCATTCCCAGGTCTGCGCCGAGGCGCTGCTTAACTGCTTCGTTATTTTTAAGGTTGTTAAAGCTGAGAACGTATATCCACCAGTCCTTCTTTTTCCCGTATTTATCCATCAGTGCGTGAATGTCGAACTTCTTCATGTCGCCGGGAGGGGGATCGTCAATGGCATCGGTCATGATCACGATCTCCGTCTGCCTTCCGGCTTTTTCCTTTTCAAGATTGTCCGCGATCTCCATGACCTTGATGATCATCTTGTAAGTATAGGTCCATAGGCCCGTGGCCTCGGTCATGGTAATATAATTTTTCAGGATGTCCCGGTCGTTCTCGTCTGTTATCAGGACCGTGGGATAAACCCTGGTATCGACATCGAAGGTTATGAAGGTGACGCGGTCCCCGTCCTCGACCTGGCCGAAATAATCGCTGATGCTCTTCTTGACCTTGTCAAGAATGTTCTGTGCACCGGCCTGACCGACCATGCTGAGGGACGTGTCCAGGACAAGGATGATGTCCTTGCTCTGCCGGGCTTCAGCTCCGCTCAATCCGATGGTGAACTGGGCCATGATGAGCAGCAGTAAAATAGATATTATTGCCTTGCATGATTTTGTTCCCAAAACCTTTCTCCTCTTTGTTTAATAGAGTGCGCCGAAAAACGCGCGCCCTTTACCAGGGATTATAAGAACATGAATGAAAGCAGTATGTGAAGCACATACCCGCGGGAACGGAGCCCATTCCCTCAACTCGTTTAATAATTATATAAATAAATTCTGATATGTCAAGAATATTAATCGACATATGGCAAATTTAATTGCAGGAATTTTATCATAAGACCACCCGTGAGAAAAATCCCGGTCGGTCATGCAACCATAAAACTGATCATTATGTCGTTTATGCAAACATTCCTTTATCGATACGTCAATTGAGCGTACCATGCCCGGCGCTATCGCCTAGTATTCGTTGTAGACAACATCCTTCTTAACATACTTCCTGAAATCTATGTTTAGATCCTTCCTGGCGTCCAGGTATTCATTCATCAGAATAAAGAACCACATGAAGGTGTCTTCATTGGTCTCGAGAGCGATGAAGCTCCTCTTCTCCCTCCAGTTCTTGACGACGATCCCTTTGTGCAAAATCATGAGGATATCGATCTCGTACTGGTATTCAATGTTCTTGGCAAGATAATAGTTAATAATGTCATTCTTGAGCTCGATAAACTGATATTTGGATGAGGCCGCCACGGCGAACGTTGGGATATGCGACCTCTCCTCTCCTTCCTGATTCATGACAAACATATTCAGCTTCTTGGCGGTCGCAGTCTTACCCAGAACGTCGATCAGGGATTCCTTGTCCAGGTCCTGGATAAGGTGGAACATACCATGGACCAGTTCATACGGCACATACCCTCCCATGAGATTGATGATGTCAGGATAATATTTATGGTAGGCAACGAGGTCGACCCCGTCCGGTGAAAAACCGGCTGAATCTATCGGCTTTACCGCGTCTATAGAGAGATGGGCGGGAATCACGCCTGCCACCATGTCCCTGAAATGTTTGACATCCAGGGTGGATTTGTGCAATCCTTTGCCCTTGCCCTGGGGCGGCTGCTCTTCAGGTTTCCTCTTTTTTACGACTTTTTTATCAAAATCCTTGAAATATTTCGATATCATGTAAGCCACCTCTTCAGCGGTTTGATTTCAGGGGGTAAATGTACAGATATTCCATCCATGATGTCAATGATAAAAAATTGTTGCCAATTCCCGGAGCCGGGAATGTCATGAACCTGTCTGCGCTGTTGGTGATAGGAATTTATTTTTTTGAGCCTAAAGCTTTTAAAGGGATCTCAATATCTGGCTGTAATGATCACGCCCCTCACGGGGAAGATCTGATCTGCCGTGCGGGAACCCACCTGTACTACAGGTTCAAAAAGCTTTCCTACACGGCAGCGCGGACCCTTTTTTATATCCGCTCAATCCGCCGGTCAGGGCCATCGCACCTCCCTCGCTACTGATTCGCCGGGGGCGACCTGAGCGCCCGGGAACAGCACGGATTCCTCCACGACCGCGCCCTCCCCTACGTAGCAGCCGTCCCCGATGACCGAGCGCCTGACCCGTGCGCCGGGCCCGAGCGTCGCGCCTTTTGAAACGGCGGCCGGCCCGATCCCGACAGCGTCCAGCACCCGGCCCGCGTATCCCGCCCCCATATCGATAAGCCCGACATTCGCAGCGCGGTACGACTCGATAGTGCCGATGTCGTGCCACATACCGCCGAACTCGCGGCAGATGAGCGCGCCCTTCCGCGCCAGGGAGATGAGGCCGGTTTCCACGATATCGGAATAGCCGCCGGC
>JBGTBN010000025.1:0-16140 GCA_041749375.1 Spirochaetota bacterium | reverse complement strand
CAGCTCCTCGATCAGCGCCGTCCGGGGGCTGTACCGCTCCATGAACTTCACGAAGCCCTTGCCCTCTATCAGGCCCGAGCGGGGGACCACCGGGTCCATGTACCTGAGCATCTCGCGCAGGGTGAACTTCAGAATGTCCTGCTTGAACCGGTCGAGCGCGCCGACGCAGTAAATCGCCCCCACCACCGCGCCGATGCTCGATCCGGCTATCATGTGGATGGGGATCTCCATGCTTTCCAGGTATTCTATGACCGCAACGTGCGACAGGCCCTTGGCCCCGCCGCTTCCCAGGGCGAGGCCGACCGTGCGGTTGCTGAAAAATTTGAGGGGATTAGACATGATCTGGCGGCTCCGGTCCGTTATGCAAGAAGAATGCAGCATCCGCGCCGGAGCGTCAATACATATTTTGCCGGAAACGCGGCCGGCGTACGCTACCGCGGCAGGAACAGGTAGTGGTTCGAATACTGGCTTTTGTAAATCCTGTTGTCCGATCCGTCGGAAGCATGCCACGCGATCACGGTGTATCCATTATCGGATAGCGCCACTGCGGGCCACATGGCGTTCTGGCCGCCGGTGCCGCTCCGGGGATCGATGTTATCCGCCTGAAGGGAGACGGGGTACCGCCAGGCTCCGTCGCGGTATTCCGCCATGTAAATATGGAAATAGCTGAGCAGGTCGGCCTGGAACCAGGTGATGACCGCGGTGCCGCCGTCTTCCATGGCAACGCGCGGCTCTAGTGAATCGCCCGGCGACCCGTCCGGATCGATGTTATCGCCCAGGCCCGAAGGGTGCGTCCACGCGCCGCCCCGGTATTCGCTTTTGTAAACATGGCGGACCGCACCGTTGCTCTGCATCCAGACGATGATCGTGTTGCCGAACCGGTCCATGGCAGTCCCGGGGCTGTCGGAATTCTGCCCGTCGGGATCGATATGGCCGGTAACGACATCCGGCGCAGCGCTCCATGCCCCGGCCCGGTACTCGGTCATATACACATGCGTGTTTGTGCCGTCCCCGGCGGTCCAGACGACCGCTGCTTCCCCGTTATCGCCCATGGCGACCCTGGCGTCGTCCGCGCTCTGCGGGAATATCGTCGACACGTCGATGTGATCGCCAAGGTCGACGGGATGCGTCCACGCCCCGACCCGGTACTCGCTCCGGTAGATATGCGTATTGGAGGCGTCGCTGTTGCCGCTCCATACGATAATGGCGTTGCCCATGCTGTCCATTGCCGCACGCGGGCGGTATGACGGCTGGGCGGCCGGGATCTCCGGGTCGATATTATCTCCAGCCAGGCTGAACGGGTGGGTCCACGCCCCGCCCCGGTATTCGCTCATGTAGATATGGCTGTTGGTACCGTCGCTCTGAGACCAGACGACAAGGGCGTCGCCGTTATCGTCCATGGCAACATGGGGCGCATTGGATGACTGGCCATCGGGGTCGATGTGTCCGGAACCCGCGTCAATGGTTCTCCAGAAACCGTTCCGGCGCTGACGGCCGTACACGTGGGTATGGAGACCATCGCTCTGCAACCATACGACGATCGCGTCGCCCCGTTCGTTCATGGCCGATTGCTGGGACGAAGAAACGCCGCCCGCCGGGTTGACGGCAAGCGACAGGTCGGTATAGCCGGACCATATCCCGCTTCGGCGTTGTTTCATCATAATATGGGTTTCGCCACCCCTGTCCTGCCGCCAGGTCACGAGCGCACTCCCGTTTCCGCCCGCAGACGCTCCCGCGAAGCTGGATCCGGCAAAGGGAGTCTTCGCCGGATCGAGATTATCGGACAGGAGGCTGCGCGGGTGGGCCCACCGGTACGTGCCGACGATCAGCATATCGCTGTTCATCATGCCATGGTAAAAATCGCCGCACGAGAGAGCCAGCAGCGCGGCCAGCGCCGGCACCACCGCCCCCCGTACCGCACGTGATGTCATACCCCGCGTTATCATCTCGCGTCGAACCTCACTCCCGCGCCCGCGCTTATGGAGAAAAAGCCGACCAGGCCTTTCTTCTCTATGATGCCCCGGTATTCAACGCGGGCCTCGGCAACCAGCATGTCAAAGGGCGTGAAGATGAATGCCAGGCCCGCACCTATCATCGGCTCTACCGTCGTCCTGTTCTCATACAGGGGAATCCTGGCAATGAGTGTCTTCACGGGCGCGCTGCGCGCGTCGGCGCGGCACCCGCCGAAGGCAAGCCCGGGAACGACAGAGACCCACCGTGCCAGCGGTATCTCGTATGACGCGACAAGCGTAAAGGGGGCCATGGAGGTCTCCGCGATCCTGTCGGTCTTTCCCTCGCAGCGCAGGTATCCGGCTTCAGCACCGAGGTTGAACCGGTAGAACCCGACGCCGGCATGGAGAAGGCCTCCGTAACCGGGCCGGAAGAAGCGTCCGAAATCTCCGAGCGGGAACAGGAATACCGTGCGTGCCGTAAGGGTAACCGGGAAGGTTAAGCCCGTCGCGACCTGGATGCTGTCGCCGGATTCAGCGCCCGTGTCGTCAACCGAGCGCACGATGAATGACTGCACGCCTGCAGCGGGCAGGCCCCTGGCTTCGTAGTCGGTGCGCGGCGTCGTACCGGCCAGATCGTACGTCCTCCCCTTCTTCCGGTAGACCCGGTACGCGGCAACATATCCGTCCGGGTCGCGTGCCGCCTTCCAGAATAGCCGCGCAGCTGTTTCACGCCCGTCCTTCCCCACGACTTTACGGCACCCGACCGGAAAGGGGGCGCCGGGGCGCCGGTTGCTGGGCGAAGACGCGCCGGAAACCGGCGTGAATGCAAGCGTGGACGTCCCCGATTCGTTTTTCGACGCATCAATCGAGGTCACCATGACCATGTAGCGGACGTTTTCCCTCAGGCCCTCGATTGTATAGGCGGTTCCGGCAGTCCTTCCGGCCAGACGAAAGCCGGGGAAGCGCCCGGAAGGCGCGGCGCCCCGGCGGGCCGCTTTCTTTTTATCCGTATTCTCCTGGAGGCGGGCATCGGCGGGATACTGAACATAGACGCAATACTCCTTCACCGGGCCGCCGCACGAGTCTTCCGCCGTATCCCATACCAGGCGCGCGGCGTAGCCTGTTCCCTCGGGTGTTATTCCCGCGAGCCGGAGCCGCGCGGGCGGACGGGGCGTGCCCGCGAAGGTGACAAACCGTATATCGCTGCTCGGCGCCGACTCATGGTTTTTGCTGTCAATGAACGTAACGCGCACGGTATATTCAGTCCCGCATTCCAATCCCTCAAGACGCATGCGGGGCCGCGACGTTTCACCGGCAAAGACGAACTCTCCCGCTCCGCGCCGGATGTAGACCAGATAACTCCTTGCAGGGAACGAGGGGGGCGCCCAGAAAATATCTACCGAGCGCGCCGTCATCTTGAACTGCAGCACCGACGGGGTAATGAGCATCTCTCCCTCGACGACCCGGCCGTTCTTGTAAAACACATAGTCGGCCGCGGCGGGCATTGTCGCGGCGGCTGTCATGACAACCGCCGCGCACAGGGCTCCTGCCGCGCCAGCCATTCGCTTCATGTCCATCTCCATGATGCCCGTCTCTCCGGTCCAACAGCTGCCAGGGGCCTCTTATGCTCGCCCGGGACATTCCATTTGTCAATACTAAATCGGATGGCACGGGGGAGGGGCTGCCCCATAAGCGATTGCCGAGTGAATTTCGCACTTGCATATCGCTTGTCTCGATACGATTTTGTCGCCACTGGCGTCAAAATCACTCGACAAGCGTTGCGAAATTCGTATCGAGGCAACTTATGGGAAAGGCCGTCACCGCAACGACATGTAAATATCAATCCTATTTTATTTGAATTTTCCCTTTCCGGTCAGTATCTTACTATCAATAGCGCTAAATACGGCATATCGCAAAAAAATCTTGACATGGCCACCATGTCATATAGTTTGACGGACAGATCGCGCGGTGGAGCAGTTGGTAGCTCGTTGGGCTCATAACCCAAAGGTCGCAGGTTCAAATCCTGCCCGCGCTAATCGCTTTTTTTTTACACGGCGAGGTAGCTCAGCTGGTTAGAGCACGCGGCTCATACCCGCGGCGTAGAGGGTTCGAATCCCTCCCTCGCTAATCCTTTCCAGGCCCAAGCACAATAATGGAACAGATTATTACCTTCCTGACAGCCAACAAGATCGTACTGGCCGCTGCCGTCATTATCAGCATACTTATCATTCTCTCCGTCGTGAAAAAGCTCGTGAAGGTGGCACTGGTACTTCTCGCGATAGCGGTCCTCTATACCGCATACCTCGTGTACAGCGGCCAGAAGGTTCCCAAAACAAAAGAGGAAGTGATCGAGCACAGCGAGAAGAAGCTTCTCGAGTTGCAGAAAGGCGGGGTTAAGGCAATCAGGGGCGGGAAGTAATCTACTCCTCCTCGTCATCCCTCTCGTAAATAATGAACTCCTTGCTGTCAATGATCCGATTGGCGTCCTTCACCTGCGTGAGGATGATGCGGTACTCGCCCGGCTGGAATTCCCTGATCGTGCCGTAGACGGCCTTGTCGGTCTCGGTGATCCGCTGGACCTTGCTGATCACATCGACCCAGACCAGTTCCTTCTTCTGGAATATGGTGCCGATGTCCCGATCAGTGTACTTCTTCTTGAGCATGAACACCCAGGCGACCTCTTCGTCGCTCGGGAACTCCGGCAATCCGTCGATCCGGTGGTAGGTATCGTCGCCGAACCTCTTGAACCCGAACTCGCCCCTTACTCCGCACGAGAGCGCGGTAACGGCGAGGAGTAGCGCAATGCACGCAATGGAGCTGAATTTCATGGCTCTTCTCCGGCGTTATTCGACCTTGTACTGGTCTTTTTCGAGCTCGATGACCCCTTCCCTCTGTTTCGGGCCGGTGCCCTTCTCGCGGATATTCTCACGCTTCCGGCGCTCGTCCGCCATGCGCCCCGCCCTTATCACGAAGCGGACCATGGTGAAGATTACGTATATGAATGCTGCGAGCAGCAGCAGTTTCAGTATCTGGGTCATTTCATCACTCCCGGCCGGCCGCGCGCCCCTCCCCGGGCCGCCGAGCCGGCATGATGGGCCATTGCACCGTCACCGATTGATAATGTCAAGCAGCTCTTTGACCGCCGCCGGCAGGCCCACGAATATCGACCGGGCGATTATGGAATGGCCGATATTGAGCTCTTCCAGGCCGTGCGCCTTCAGCACGGGGGCAAGATTCTCACGGTTCAACCCGTGCCCGGCGTTCACCCCGATCCCGATATCCCCCGCGAGCCCGGCGGCACTCAGGATCCGGCCCAGCTCCCGTTCTACGTCGGGCGTCATCTTCCGGGAAGGGTCCCGGCCCGGCGCGTAGGCCGCGTTGCAGTAGGCCCCGGTGTGTATCTCGATATAATCGGCGCCCGACTCCTTCGAGCGCACGACCGCGCTCTCCTCCGGCTCGATGAAGAGCGAAACGATAACGCCGATGTCATGGAACTGCCCGACCACCGAGCGTATGCGTTCGAAGTGCGCGGCGACATCCAGGCCGCCCTCCGTGGTGATCTCCTCGCGCTTTTCCGGCACCAGGGTGACCTGGTCCGGCCTGATCTTTTTCGCAATGGCGATGATCTCGTCCGAAAGCGCCATCTCCAGGTTATAGGTCCCGCGGACTATCTCCTTCAAAGCGATGACGTCGCGGTCCTGGATGTGGCGACGATCCTCGCGCAGGTGCACGGTTATGCCGTGGGCGCCGCTCTCCTCGCAGAGCCGGGCGCCTTCGAGCGGGTCCGGGTAAACGCCACCGCGCGCCTGGCGCACGGTGGCTATATGGTCGATGTTAACGCACAGCTTAATCCCCGACATGCTCCCCCTGCGGCGCCGCCGCCGGCTTTCTCCTGGTGATCCGCACCAGCGCCTTCCTTGGTATGATTGACACGATGTCCGCGGCGGCCGCCGTCCTGACGATGACCGTTACCGGGAGGTCCGCCGACGCCGAGCCGGCAGCCTCGTTCCCGAACAGCGCCAGGTAATTTAGCCTGGCCGCGTCAACGGAGGCCTCGACCTGGTCCGCAGCCACACCGAGGTCGTTCTTCGCCCGGACGTAGACCTCCGCCTCGCGGTCCCGCAGCTCGTAATCGAAGTCATTGCTTCCGTTCAGGACCGTTACAGGCACGGTGACCATGACCAGGTCTTTCAGGTCGGTGATCGCCACCTTCACGGTGAAGAGCTTCTCGCTCAGCGAGATATCGGCGAGCCGCTCGTGCCGGAGCCCGACCTGGCGGTTCAGGTCCGCGGTCTCGTTTTCCACGGATACCTCCTCGGTATCAAGCGAATCGATGGAATCGATGATGGATTTCGGGCCCGTGATCCGAACGCGCTCCGGGAACACCATGCGGTCGATCATGACCTTCCCCTTGCGCACGGTCCCCTCGATGACCGGGACGACCCGAACCCAGCGCTCCGACTTCTTCTCGATCGTCACCGTGACCTCTCCCGATGCCAGCGAGAGCGTCACCTCTTCCGGCACCTGCTGTTTATCCAGGCGGATCGGGTATTCCTTCGACCCGACGACTGCGTTGTCGAGGTTCACATAGGCCCTGACATTCTTGATGTTGATGCTTTTCAGGTGCTCCTTACGCCCTTCAACAACCAGTACGGCATAGCGCTCGGACATCTCCGAGATCGCCAGGTGGGACGGAACGCTCCGCGGAACGATCGGCATCCGGAACCGGAGCGTGTCGGTCCTGCCGGCTGCGATATAGGCCCAGAGGATGACGGCGAGCAGCAGGCATACGGTCTTGGCGAGATAATCCCGCTTCCTCGCCCCCGCCACGATTTTATCCAGGACCCTGCGAATCATGCTGTCATTCTCCTCCCTTCTTGAGCGGGGTACGGAACTTTTCCTCGTACGCGGTCTTGGGATTCATGAAGAAGAGTATCATGTTCTTGATGTCGGGTACCCGCACCTTGGGAAAGAACTTGCCGTTCACCATGATCGAGATGCTGCCCGTCTCCTCGGAGGTGATGAGCACCAGCGCGTCGGTCTCCTCGGCGATCCCGAGGGCGGCTCGGTGCCGCGCGCCATGCTGTTTCTTGAGCTGTTTCGAGTCAGAGAGGGGCAGGTAGCAGGCCGCGGCCGCTATCCTTCCCTCCTGTATGATGATAGCCCCGTCATGGAGCGGTGTCAGCGGAAAAAAGATGGTTCGGATGAACTCCTCGGACACGTCGGCATTGACGATGACACCGGACTCGGCATAGCTGCGCAGGCCGGTGTTACGCTCGATGACAATGAGGGAGCCCACTTTCTCCTCGGACATGGAGACCAGCGCATTGACCAGTTCGTCCAGGGGAAAGGGCTCCTTGTCACCCTCGGTGCCGATCCAGTTCCGCTGGCCGAACTGGGTGATCAGCCGCCTGAGCTCGGGCTGGAAGAGGATGATCATGGCGATGACCACCGACGAGGCGAATTTCGTGATGAACCAGTCCAGGGTATCGAAGCGCAGGAACTTGGCCAGGATCGCCACGACGATGATCACCAGCACTCCCTTCAGGAGCTGGATGGCCCGCGTGTTCGCCAGGAACCGGTAGACCAGGTAGAAGACGAACGCGACGAGCAGCACGTCGATGATGTTCCGGAAGTAGTCCCAGAACAGCTTCATGTACTCGGCGAATGTGTAGGCGATGTCAATCATCCCGTCTGTTAACCCGTGCAAGCATTTCAAGCCCGGCCAGCGCCAGCCGGTGCTCTTTCACGTCGTGGACCCGTATGATTTCCGCTCCCCCGATCAGGGCGGCCGCGTTCAGCGCTATGGTCGCGGGAAGCCGGTCCTCGTCCCTGTCGTAGAGCTTCCCGATCATTGACTTCCGCGACAGCCCCACGAGCACCGGGAACCCGAGCTTCCCGAACTCGCGGATATTCTGCAGTATTATGTAATTGTCTTCAAGCGTTTTCCCGAAACCGATGCCCGGATCGACAATAATTGTATCGCGCGCGACCCCGGCTTCAACGGCTTTTTGCGCCGCGGCGGCCAGGAACCTGCTTATTTCGCCCACCAGGTCGAAGTACCGGGGGTCCTTCTGCATGGTTTCCGGGTTCCCCTGGATGTGCATGACCACAAGGCCGGCCCCGTGCGCCGCGGCCGCGGCCGCCATCTTCTCGTCAAAGGTAAGCCCGCTGATGTCGTTGACGATCGAAGCGCCCGCGGACAGGGCCGCCCGGGCCACCCCGGACTTGCTCGTATCCACGGACACGGGCACGCCGATATCCTTCGCCACGGCCTCTATCACGGGGCACACCCGGTCTATCTCCTCCGCCTCGGACACCGGCAGCGCGCCGGGCCGGGTCGACTCGCCCCCGATGTCGATGATGTCGGCGCCCTCGTCGCGCATCCGGTATGCCCGTTCCACCGCCCGTCCCGGGTCGGCGAACCTGCCGCCGTCGTAAAACGAGTCGGGCGTGACGTTCAGAATCCCCATTATTCGATAGCGGCCCATATCCGCACCTCAGAAAAGCAGCTGCATGGACACAACATGGTTGCATCCGTAGTAGATGGTATGGCTGTGATAATGATCCTGTTCTTCATGTCAATCAGTTAAATCACTCATTATACTTGTTGCTAACTCAACTGTCATTCCGGCCGAAGCGCAGCGTAGAGCCGGAATCCATATTTTCGCATGAATTCCCGCTGGAGTTTACCCTCGCGAAAGCGGGGGCGGGAATGACAGACTTAATACTCGGTTATGATCAGCGGTTATGATACAAGTCAATTTAAAATAATAAACCAGATTAAAACATTGAGGTCAACAAATATTTGCCGATAACCCGGGGATCAGCATACATGTTGTTCATCTCGACATGTCATTTCGAACCCCGCTTGCCGAGGTGAAAAATCTTTTTCCGTTTCCCGCTGTCATCCCGAACCCCGAAGAGGTGAGGGATCATTCACCATTACCAGGGAAAGATTTCTCAGCCGCTACACTCCTTCGAAATGACAGCACAACAACAAATATGGTTATAATGCATGCAGGCTCAACAGCCGGCTGATCACTCCGCGTCCTCTTCCGCCGGAGCGGTTTCGAATGCGCGGTGCGCCTCTTCCACGACATCGGCGACAAGCCGGTCGAGACCGTCCGGCATGGCGGCCGGCACGCTTTCCCCGACCGTGCAGTGGGCCAGGAATTCGATATTCCCCTTGGGCCCGCGTATCGGCGAATGCGTGAGCCCTTTCAGGGCCATCCCCTTTTCCGCCAGGGCGGCAAGCACGCGGGCCAGGATCTCGCGATGCGCTTCCGGCTTCCGCACCACGCCCTTCTTGTGGTCCCCGGGACCGGCCTCGAACTGCGGCTTGATCAGAATGACGCCTTCGGCCGGGGATAATGCCTCCCGTACCGCGTCAAAGGCCTTCACGATCGAGATGAACGAGAGGTCCGCGGTGAAGAAATCGACCGCATTCGGGAAATGCGCCCGCGTGAGCGCCCGGACATTGGTCTTCTCCATGACCGAGACGCGCGGGTCCTTCCGGAGCACGTAGTCGAGCTGGCCGTAGCCCACGTCCACGGCATAGACCTTCGCGGCCCCTTCCTTCAGCATGCAGTCCGTGAAGCCGCCGGTGGACGCGCCCAGGTCCGCGGCGGTCCGGCCCGCCAGCGAGATCCCGAACCGGTCGATCGCGAGCTTGAGCTTCTGCCCGCCCCTGCTCACGTACAGTCCGCCGGGCCGCTCCACCACGATCCGCTCCGTGCCCGCGATTGTCCGCGAAGGGTTGGTCACGGTCTCGCCGTTCACCCGCACCCACCCGGCCACGATCTCGCGGCGCGCCTTCTCGCGCGACTGCGAAAGGCCGCCCTGCGCAAGGAAGATGTCAAGCCGTGTTTTTTTCATGGGACCGGTTCCTGCCGGTATGTTCGCATGGAGGGGAACCGGATGTAAAGGAGAAAACGCGCCGCAATCAGCCCGCGTCGCGCGTCAGCCTCTTGATTTTTCCGGCAAAGGAACAATACACATACAGGCCCACGGCGAGAAACATCGCCGCCAGGACCAGGCTCACGATGCCGACATAGAACAGCGGGTCGGACTGCGGGATCAGCTTGAGCATGGTCACGCCGGACGCGATAAGCATGATCGCCGTTCGAATGTACGAGAGCAGCGTTCTCTGGTTGGCCAGTTTTGTCCGGTCGATCGCGAGATAATCGCGCACGATCAGTTTCTCATTGTCACGGTCCATGTCGCGCTCCTTATGGATGAGCGGCCTTCGTTAAAACGGCGCACCGCAGCCAGGCTCGGAGCACGCCGTGCTCGCCGGCATTGCGCCGTTGACCAGGCCGTCGACCCACCCGATGAACGAGGTCCCGCCAGAGGTCTCGGTATAGGTCTTGTTGTAGAAGATGATCGTATGGTCTATGCCTGCGCCAATGTAGTACCTGTAGTTGGCCAGGCCGATATCTATCGCATCCATCATGCCCGTGCTCCATGCCTGGTACACCGGCAGGTCCGGGTCCGCTCCGGTTTCCGAGCCCCAGAAGTTGGGATAATCGATATGGTCGTCCACCTGTATGTTGTAGAACCAGGTCTGGGTTGCGTCATACTTCGTGGTGTACTGGGCAAAGCGGTTTCCTGGCTCATTGACCCGGTAATAATCTACCGCCTCATACACGAGAGCTTTATATGTCGGAAATGTGCTTATATCGGTGGTTCCGAAAACATCCAATGGCAATACAACGCCCCAGTTCACATTGGCAATATCGGTAAATGTATTACCCCATGCGTCCGCCACCGGCGTAAATCCCACGCCAGCGTCGCCCAGGTAGCAGGCCGTGGTGGCCGCGGAATATTCGGTGCGTATATAGGGGAATGCCAGGAGCGAGGCATAGCTCCCCGCGCTCAAACCGGTAACGAAGATGTGCGTAACCGCGGCCGGCGGGATGTTCGCTTTCATCCATTCGATCACAAGAGACCTGTTGACAGCCCCGCGGTGGCGGATCGTAACATCTGTCGGATTAACAGGATTATAGTCGTCATCGTACAGAGTATTCTGCTGCCCGGCGCCCAGATCCCCGGTGCAGTAGGGAACGTACACGATGGTCCAGTCCCTGAACGGGTTGTCCGGATTGGCCGTATCGAGTAATCCGCCCACGCCCTGGCCGCCGGCCGCTCCGGCGCTCACTAGGCCCAGCAGCATGACCGACTCGAACAGGTCCTCGGAATAGGTATGGTTGTACACGCAGTTGGTAATGTCCCAGCACGCGCCGCCGCCCATGAAAAAGACCATCAGCTTCGTCGGGTCTCCCCGCTTGACGAAGAAGGCAAACTCCGGATTCGTGCCCGGGCAGTTGGAGCAGCTTGGGGCAAGCGAGGGATCGGGTGTGAACGTGAAACCGGGAACGTCGGCAACTGTCTTCATCTCCCAGGTTTTTAATATGGAGGCAAGGTAGGCCTGCACCTTCAGGTCGGCTTCCTTGTTCTTTTTATCCGCGTCATCGGAACAGGCAAGCATCGTCGCGCTAAAGATCGTGCACGTAATTATCATCGCAATTCGTTTCATAATAAGCACCCCCTGCCATGTCAGAGCATAAAAAAATATTACACACAGCGTCATTTCTGTCAACAAATATAAGCGGAAGCGCGGGAGGCTATTTGACGAGTGCGAGAATGCGTTTTGCCAGGGACTCCGCGTCCAGCCCGTGCTCTTTGCACAGCTGGGACCCGGTCCCATGCGCAACGAAACAGTCCGGGAACCCGGCGCAGAAGAGGAGCCTGCTTCTGAGCGCGGGGCTGACAGACGCGAGGAGATACTCGCCGGCCCCGCCGGACGCGGCGCCGTTCTCCAGGGTCACGGCGAATCGCGCGGCTCGCAGCTCCCGCTCGATCCCCCGCACGTCCAGCGGCTTGATGGTGAGCAGGTTGACGATCGCGGCCCTGATGCCGCGCTCACCGAGCAGTTCACGCACGCGGCGGGCAGTTTCCACCATATCGCCGAAGGTGAAGATGGCAACGTCTTTTCCCGGGGCGAGCTTTTTCACCGCGCCCGGGACAAACCGGCCGTACTTCTCGAAACTGAACCCCTCCGGGTCAACTCCGCCGCGGGGATAGCGTATCGCCACGGGTCCGCGGTCGTACCGGGTCGCAAACAGGATCATGTCGCGCAGCTCCTCGCCGGTAGAGGGGGCAAGGATCATGAAGTTGGGGATATTCCGGATGATCGCTATGTCGAAGAGCCCGTGGTGCGTCTCACCGTCCTGTCCCACGATGCCGGCGCGGTCGATCAGGAGCTTGATCGGGAGGTTCATGATCCCGATGTCATGGATGAGCTGGTCGACCGCCCGCTGGAGGAAGGTGGAATATATCGAGACGAAAGGCTTGAGACCGCTTTTCGTCAGGGCGCCGGCGAAGGTGATGGCGTGCTGCTCGGCGATGCCGACGTCGAAGAACCGCTCCGGCGACTTGTTCTCGAACTCGTACAGGCCCGTGCCGAGCTTCATCGCGGCGGTGATGGCAACAATGCGTTTGTCCTTCCTGGCCAGGTGCGCGAGGGTCCTGCCGGCGATCTCGGAATAGGAGAGCGCCGCATGGCCCTTCTGTGTGCCGGTGGCCAGGTCAAAGGGGCCGATGCCGTGGAAGCGAGCCGGGTTCATCTCCGCGGGCAGGTAGCCCTTCCCCTTTTTCGTGAGCACGTGGATCATCTTGGGCCCGTAGTCGATTTCTTTCACCCGCTCGAGTATGTTGATAAGCTGGGAGATGTCATGGCCGTCGATGGGCCCGAAGTAGCGGACCCCCATGTCCTCGAAGAGCTGGCCGGGAATGATCATCTTCTTGAAACTCTCGAAAAAACGGTATATGAAATTAAAAAGCGCGTTCCCGACCCGCGGCACGCGCTTGATAAGGTCCATCGAGGTGCGGCGGATGCGGTTGTACACGGAGCCCGATATGATGCGCGTGAGGTATTTTGACATGGCGCCCACGTTATGCGAAATGGAATGCTCGTTGTCGTTGAGTATGATGATGAGGTCGCTCTCGCTGTGGCCCATCTGGTTGATCGCCTCGTACGCCATGCCGCCCGTGAGGGAGCCGTCGCCGATCACGGCGACCACCTTGTGCTTCTTCCGTGCGAGGTCGCGCCCCACGGCTGCGCCGTAGGCGAGCGTCAGGCTGGTGCTGCTGTGCCCGGTGTCGAACGCGTCGAAATCCGACTCGTGCCCCTTGGGGAAGCCCGATATCCCGCCGAACTGTCGTATGTTTTTGAATGCCTCCCGGCGGCCGGTGAGTATCTTGTGCGCGTAGGTCTGGTGTCCCACGTCCCAGATGATTTTGTCGCGCGGCGTATTGAAGACGTAATGGAGCGCGATGGTGAGCTCCACGACGCCGAGGGACGATGCGAGGTGCCCCCCGTTTTTCGATATGACGTCAAGGATATATTCCCGCAGCTCCGCTGCGAGCGGCTCGAGCTGTTCCGGCGGGAGCTTCCTGAGGTCCCGGACGCTGTTTATTGTTTCGAGTACCATCGTTTATGCCCCCCCGTCCCCCGCTGGGGGCGCGTCGGAGGTGACTGCTACCTTTTTGATAATATTTGAATCAATCATCTCATGGCTATCGATAATTACCATTCACGGCATTGAATAACGTGAATAGTTAGATAATACAATTAACGACCCGTCTTACGTGCCCCCTCAGGGGGACAGGGGGGTCTATTACGTAATGATCCTGGAAATGCTCTCCGTCTTCCCTTCCTTGTTGACCTCGAACACTATCGCGTTGACCTTGCAGTTCCCCTCGGCGACCTCGAACTTGACGCGCGTGAAGGTCAGGAAGCGCTTCACTGAGTTCTCCTTGTTGATGCCGATGACCGAGTCGAAGGAGCCGGTCATCCCGACGTCGGTGATGTAACCGGTGCCCTTCGGCAGGATGACCTCATCCGCAGTCATGACGTGTGTATGGGTCCCGAACAGGGCCGTGGCCCTGCCGTCCAGGTACCACCCGAGGGCCTTCTTCTCGGAGGTAGCCTCGGCGTGGAAATCGACGATGATGACGTCGGCGCTCTCCCTGACCTGCTCGTACAGCCGGTCGAATTTCCGGAAGGGGCAGTCGATCGGCTCCATGAAGAGCCGGCCCTGCAGGTTCATCACGCAGACACGGAAGCCCTTCCGCTCGATGATGCAGTGGCCGTGCCCCCGGACGCCCTCCGGGTAGTTGGCCGGCCTGAGCAGCGCTGGCTGCGAGTCGATGATCTTCAGCGCCTCGCTGTTGTCCCAGATGTGGTTCCCGGTGGTGATGACGTCCACGCCGGCAGACAGGAACTCCTGCGCGATTTCAGGCGTGATCGACTTGCCGCCGGCGGCGTTCTCGCCGTTGACGATCACCACGTCGATCCGGTGAACGTCCACGATGCCCTGGAGCTTGTCTTTCAAAATCTGCCGGCCCGAGCGCCCGACCACGTCGCCCACGGCGAGTATTTTTAATGTTTGAGCCATTTCACCTTCATGCAGCGGTTGAAACCGCCGCTTAAAAAAATTGATATGCGGCCATGGTTGAAACCATCGCCTATCAGATCAACGAAATAGTATTGGCGGTGGTTAAAACCGCCGCCAATACTATTTCGCGTACTCTATAATCCTCGTTTCCCTGATGACCGTCACCTTCACGATGCCCGGGTATTTCAGCTCGGACTCGATCTTCGTTGCCACGTCCTTCGCAATGCCCTCCGCCTTCTCGTCGCTGACGATCGAGTTGTCCACGATGACGCGGAGCTCGCGGCCGGCCTGGATGGCGTAGCATTTTTCCACTCCCTTGAAGTTAAGGGCTATCTGTTCGAGATTATCAAGCCTCTTCAGGTAGGTATCGAGCGACTCCTTCCGCGCTCCGGGGCGCGAAGCGGAAATGGCGTCCGCGACCTGGACCAGGACCGCCTCGAAAGTCTCGGGCTCACGGTCATTGTGGTGCGACGCGATGGCGTTGACGCACTTGTCGCCCTCGCCGAACTTCTTGGCCATCTCGGAGCCGACGATGGCGTGGGCGCCCTCGCCCTCGACCACGCTCCCCTTGCCGATGTCATGGAGCAATCCGGAGCGCTTGGCCAGGGGCACGTCCAGCTTCAGCTCGCCGGCCATGATCCCCGCCATGTTCGCCACTTCCATGCTGTGTGACAGCACGTTCTGCCCGTAGCTGGAGCGGTACTTCAGCTTGCCCAGGTTGTAGAGCGCTTCCTTGGAGAGACCGGTGATACCGAGCTGGTAGGCGGCCTTCTCGCCTTCGTCGAGCATGGTCTCCTCGATTTCGGTCGTGACCTTCTCGACCACTTCCTCGATGCGCGCCGGGTGTATCCGCCCGTTCTGTATCAGGCGCTCGAGCGACAGGCGCGCGATCTCCCGGCGGACCGGGTCGAAACCGGAAATGACGACCACTTCCGGCGTATCATCGATGATCATGTCCACTCCCGTGAGGTTCTCAAGGGTGCGGATGTTGCGGCCCTCGCGGCCGATGATCCTGCCCTTCATCTCGTCGGAAGGCAGGGACACGGTCGTGATCGTGCTCTCAGACGTGTAATCGGAGGCGTTTCGCTGGATCGCGGTGATGATGATCTCTTTCGCCTTCTTCTCCGCCGCGCGCTTGGCCTCTTCCTCTATTTTGTTGATGATTTTCGACGCCTCGAAGCGCGTCTCATTTTCCAGGTTTTTCATCAGCACCTGCTTGGCCTCGTCGGACGACATGCCGGCGACGCGCTCAAGCTCCTTCTTGTGCCGCTCGAACTCCTTCTTGAGCTCCTCTGACCGCTCCTCGTTTTCCAGATCCTTGACTTTCTGGACTTTTTCCTGCTTGTCGATCTGCTCGAGGCGCTTGTCGATGGTCTCTTCCTTCTGGCCCAGGCGCTTTTCGACGTTCTGCAGCTCCTGGCGCCGGTCGCGGTTTTCCTTCTCCGCGGCGTTCTTCTCTTTCAGGAGCTGGTCCTTCGCTTCGAGAAGGAGCTCCTTCCTTTTGTTCTCTGCGTCCTTAATCGCATCCTGGACGATCCGCTGGGACTTTGCCTCTGCGGAGCTCAGCTTTATCCTGCCGAGATACGCCCGGAAAGCGAATCCGGCTATCCCGACAACGGGAATAGCGAGCAGTAGAAGTATTGTCTGTATGGTCATACCGGACCTCCCGTTTTCCGTAATGTGTCGGCCGCATCGGGAACGCGCGCGGCGCGCGTGGCGTACCCGGG
>JBGTBN010000024.1:0-27597 GCA_041749375.1 Spirochaetota bacterium | reverse complement strand
ACCCGGCACACGACGGGGTGGGGCTCACACCGTTCCGTTTTGCAATGTGCTTGATTTCGTGCTGTTTCTAAGATAGTATTAGCGTAAAGGGCATTCGTCAATAAGAATTAGTTTCATAAATGCATTGGTTTCGATTTCCTGGAGCAGTTTACACTGTTTATTTTTTAAAAAATAATTGACAGTATTACGAAAATTAAAATGATAGCACAATATAAATATAAAAGAGAAGGATATAATACTGGCATGTGGAGGGTTTTTTCATGAAAAAGTACGTTCAATCCGCCCTGGCCCTGGGTGCGCTCATAACTGCCCTGGTCATGGGCGGCGCTGCTCCTGCTTCAGCTTTTCATCCCCTGATTACCGATGATACGGGCACACAGGGGAAGGGTAACACGGAATTGGAATTTTCCTATCAATACGAGGAAGACCGGTACCGCTGGTTTGACCGCTCGCCTGAAAGCGTCATTGATGGCACCTGGGGATCGGTGTACACGAAAGACAGCGCGAATGAAGGCGGTTTTTCCGCGTCATACGGTATAATCGATCCGTTGGACATCGTTATCGGAGTGGCGTACAGCCATTCCCGGTCGCGGGAAGGCAGGATGTTTTACAATCCACCGATTCCGCCGGTCGGGCTGCAGGGCCTCTATTATCCGTCGGTCTCAACAGACAGCGGTATCACCGATCCGCTTGTCGAGCTGAAGTGGCAGTTCTTCGTGAAGGACGGCCTGTCGCTCGCGATAAAGCCGGGCGCGACGCTGCCACTTGGCAATGAGGACGCGGGCTTCGGCTCCGGCCGGTTCAGCCCGTACCTGTATTTCATACTTAGCTATGAATCCGATTATTTCAACCTGCATTTTAACTCCGGCTACATACGCAACGAGAACAATCAGCACGAGCGCCAGGACCTCTGGCACGGGTCGCTGGCGATGGAGTTTGTGCTCGTGAAAGAGTGGCTCAGGTTCGTAGTGAATACGGGGCTGGAGCATAATACCGATATGCGCTCGACTCTTCAAGATGTTTTCATACTGGGAGGGTTTGTATTTTCGCCCACGGACATTTGCGACATCGATGTCGGCTTTAAATACAGTATCGCGCCGAAAGGCGCGGAGTCGCCCGGCGCGGATTATACTGTGCTGACCGGCTTCACGGTCCGGTTCGAGGGACAAAAAGCGAAAGATGAAGGTAAGAAATAAATTTTACAAGGAGCGATAATATGCATATACCCGACGGATATCTCAGTCCGCAAACTTATATTCCCCTGTACGCCGTGTTCGCCGGATTCCTGGCCGTGGCCCTGAAGAAGATCAGGGAGACCCTCTCGGCGAAGAACATTCCCTACCTGGGCATGGCGTCCGCCTTCTCGTTCCTCATCATGATGTTCAACGTGCCGATACCGGGGGGCACGACCGGTCATGCCGTGGGTGCGAGCATCGTCGCGCTGGTGCTCGGCCCCTGGACCGCAGTCGCGGCCGTGTCGGTCGCGCTCATCATCCAGGCCTTTCTCTTCGGCGACGGCGGGATCACCGCTATCGGCGCGAACTGCTTCAACATGGCCGTGGTCATGCCTTTCGTTTCGATCGTAGTGTTCAAGCTGGTGCGGGGTAGGGCCTCCGGCGGCTGGCGGGTCTACCTCGGGTCCTTTCTTGCCGGTTACATCGGGCTTGTTGCAGCGGCGATCGTGACCGCGGTCGAGTTCGGGATCCAGCCGCTTATCGCGTCGGCGAACGGCAGGCCGCTCTATGCGCCGTATCCGATTGAGATCGCGCTCCCGGCTATGGCCATCGAACACCTTGTCCTTTTCGGCGTCATCGAGGGCCTGGTCACCCTGCTGGTGTTGATGTATTTCCTGAAAAATGACAGGGACAGTGTGTACGCGCTCAAGGAGGTGAAGTGATGAACGCATTCCAGAAAAAGCTTCTTGTTATCCTCGTGGTGCTTGCGGTCATTTCGCCGATCGGGATCTATCTCCCGACAGCGTTTAACGCTGAAGACGCATGGGGCGAGTGGTCCACAGAAACCGTTGAAAAACTTGTAGGCTTCGTGCCGGAGAAGATGAAAGAGGTTGCAGATCTCTGGAAGGCCCCGATTCCTGACTATAACCTGGGTGACGAAAAATCGTCTTTTACAGTGCAGGCCCTCTCCTACATTCTCTCGGGCGCAATCGGCATCGCACTCTGCGGCCTTCTTCTATATGGCCTTTCAAAGCTGCTGGTGAGAAAAAAGGAGTGACAGGGCATATCCGACTCTTTAATTTGAGTTATCTCTATACAGCGGGGTTTCCCCCGGAACAAATGGGGGAACCCCGAATTTTTTTCGGCAAGAGCCGTACCGGGACCGGATGCCTTGACCTTCATCGATAAATCCATAAAACAGATAGCCGGTATTATCAAAACGAGCTACGTATACTGGGAGACGGCTGAGAAAGACGGCCTGTTCCAGCGCCTCGATCCGCGCGTAAAAATGGTATTCCTGCTGTTTTTCATCGTTCTCGTCAGCATGATGCGGAGCATCGTACTGGAGCTTGCGATGGCGGTGTTCCTCGCTGCGCTGATAGCCTTGTCCCGGCTCAATGTGCCCCGCCTGTACAAGCGCATAATCGGCTTCGCGTTATTTTTCGGTTTTCTCATAGCCCTTCCGTCGGCATTCAACATCATCACCAGGGGTGAGGTCGTTATTCCGGTGGTGACCCTCTCTCGGCCGTATCAGTTCTGGATATATTCGATACCGCAAGAGATCGGCATCACCCGGGAGGGGCTCTTCGGTGTGGGCATGCTCACCCTCCGGGTGATGAATTCCGTCTCCATCACGCTCCTCGTCGTTTACACAACGCCCTTTTTCGAGATAATCCGCGCGCTCAAGGTATTCCGCGTGCCGGATACCTTTCTCATGATCATCATCCTGTCGTATAAGTTTATTTTCATCTTTTCGAAGACCGTGGAAGACATGTACCTGGCAATGAAGGGCAGGCTGGCAGGACCGGTGGATGGGGCGACTATACGGGGACTCCTTGCCGGCAGGATTTATTTCATCTTCAAGAGGTCGCAGATGCAGTACGAGGAGACCTACCGCGCCATGCTCTGCCGCGGATTTTCGGGCGACGTTATGCTGGTCTCTTTCAGGCGGCTGACCGTCCGTGACGCCGCGGTAGGGGCCCTGTTCGCGATAGCAGGGTTGACGTTCATCTTGATGCAGGTGTATCTGTGAGCCCGCACGCCCCATCCACCAAAGGGGACGCGGATGAAGGAGCGGTGCGTGTTGCATCCCCCCCCCCGTCCCCCAAGGGGGGCGCGAGAGAAGTAGCTTAATGGAGTTCATCATGCGTTCAGTGATCATGATGTCAGACAATAGTATATCAATACGTGGGCATCTCGAAAAATTATTTGACTTACACTGAAATGATTTAATGAATAGATAGAGTTCGATATCGTTATATGTATAATTGAAGTATAATTTATCGTTTATGATTCATTCACAGTGCCCCCTCCGGGGGACAGGGGGGGTAACTGGGTAATGAGTATATTGCACGCCCCACGCGGGGTAATAGGGCCTGAACAACCATGAAAATCATCCAGCTTGAAGATGTGTCCTACAGCTATTATGACATCGTGCCAGCGCTGGCCGGCGTAAGCCTGTCGGTCAGGGAGGGCGAGATGCTCGCGGTGATCGGGGCAAACGGCTGCGGCAAGTCGACCCTGTTGCAGTTAATGAGCGCGCTCATCCACCCGGAGTCCGGGCGGGTCCTGTTCCGCGGCGATGAGGTCACGGAGCGGAAATTGCGGGACCGGGACTTCCTGAGATCGTTCCGCTCGCGCGTGGGCATGGTGTTCCAGAATTCCGATGTCCAGCTTTTTTGCCCGACGGTCTACGACGAGCTTCTGTTCGGTCCTCTCCAGCTCGCCATAACCAGGGACCAGGCGGTGCAGCGCGCATCCCAGGTGATGGAGATGCTGAACATAGAGCACCTGAAGGACAGGCCGACCCACATGCTCTCGGGGGGCGAGAAAAAGCGTGTTGCCATAGGAGCGGCGCTGACGATGGACCCGGAGCTGCTCCTGCTCGACGAGCCTGCCAGCGGCCTGGACCCGAAGACCGAGTCATTTCTTACGGACCTGATTATTTCTCTCTCGGAGTCGGGAAAGACCATCGTTATCGCGACGCATGACCTGGAGCTGGTGGACCATCTCCAGCCGCGCGTCGCGGTCCTTTCAGAGGAGCACCGCATAGAGAAGACGGGGACCGTGCGGGAGATCCTTTCCGACCAGGAGCTTCTCGTGAAGGTCAACCTCGTGCACGAGCACCGGCACCGGCACGGGAACAAGGCGCATTCGCACCTGCATTCGCATTACTTTTTCCATGACCATAAGAAAGTGCATGAGCGCGAACATGGCCCGGAGGGCCATGCGGATGCACATGCTCATCCACATGAGCATCCACATGGGCATGAGAAGAAAAAGGGGACGGGGAAATGAACGCTCTGTCCCTGGGTTGCTCTGACCCCGGGATTGGCGATAACTATACCTATAACAGGGAGGCAGCATGATAAAAATAGACACAAATCGCATCGTGTGCTGTTTTATTCTTCTAATAAGTGCAGCCCTGTGCCCCTTGCATGGTGCGGAGGTTGCACTGTCTAAGCCCGAAGCCGACTCGGTGCTCGCCAGGATACGTGCGAAGTATGAGCCCGTGTTCACGAAATATCGGGGCGTGGAGTCGACACGGGATATCACCCTCCAGGAATACGACACCAAGGCCGCCAGGCTGCTCAGCATATCCAGGATCAGGCTGGTGCGGCGGGATTACTTCTATGCACTGCCGGAGATTACGGTCCTCTCATATGAAAAGAACGGGAAGCGAGGGAAGCCGTCGGACTACAAGCCGCGCAGGGAGGAGCCTCTCTACCCGGTTTTTGACCGCAGCGGCGCGTCGCATTACCGCACGGAGGTCGTCGGTACGCAGGTGATCGACGGCATGAAATGCTACCGGGTCCAGGTGACGCCCCTTGAGTCTACAACGCGGCATTTCAGGGGGAATCTCTACTACCGCACCGATAACCTTGATCAAATTCTTGCCGAGGGATCGGGTGCGAAGCTGACCATGGGCGTAAAGAGCTTCTGGATGAGGATGAAAATGCGCACGTTCCAGGGCGTGCCGGTTATATCGGGCGGTACCATGACCATCATGGTGGACGTGGCACTTCTCTACCCGAACCGCAAGTTCGTTTCCGAGATAAAGGTGAGCAATATCAAGATTATTCCCTGATGCCCACTGGCAGGTCGATATTACCGATGACGACGATCGATTGCTCGCTGTGGCTTCAGTGTCGTATTCGATCAAGCGCTGACTTCCTTTAAATAGCCGATCACCTGTTTAAAAAATACGCTGCACAAATCCCGGATCCCGATCATGGCAGGAAGCAGCGCCCGCCGGGGATAACAATCGTCTTCTCAATCAATATACAGCAGCATCGCCTTCAGGTACTCAGTTTCGGGGCAGTAGATGTTCGTGGGGTGGTCGCAGGGCTGGCCGTATTTGCCGAGGATGACCGCGCCGCGGCCCGCGTCGGAGAAGGCCCCGAACACCACCTTTTGGAACAGGTCCATGTCGATGAACCGGGAGCAGGAGCAGGTAAGGAGGAGGGTGCCGGCCGGGCATTTTTTCGCGACCTGGAGGTTCAGGTCCTTGTACCCGCGGCAGGCGTTATCTGCCGAGGCCCTGTTTTTGGCAAGGGCGGGCGGGTCGAGAATGATGCAGTCCGAGCCGATTTCGCGCTCCCTGAGATACTGGAATACGTCCGCTTTCACGAACTCGCCCGGGTCCGCCGCATTGTTGAGCGCCATGTTTTTCCGTGCCGTATCAAGTGCGTCCGCGGATCCGTCGACCGATATTATTGCGGCAGCGGCGCTGAAGCCGCCCGTGTAGCAGAAAAGGTTCAGGACGCGCCTGCCGCTCGCGAGCTTCATCACCAGGGCCCGGTTGTCCCTCTGGTCGAGGTAGAAGCCGGTCTTCTGGCCCCGGAGGGGACCCGTATAGAACGAGAGGCCGCCCTCGCGGATAACCAGCTCCTCCGGCGTGGTCCCATAAACCTGGCCCGAGCGGGGCTGCAGGCCTTCCAGGCCGCGGCCCTCATGGTCGCTTCGCTCGTAAATGCTCACCGGGCGCGTCTCCTCGACCAGGATGACGGAGATCTCGTCCCTGAAGCGGTCGATGCCCATGGTGAGGCACTGCATGACCAGGTGGCCGGCGTAGGAATCGACGATGAGCCCGGGAATGCCGTCCCCCTCTGAGAAAATAAGGCGATAACTATCGGTATCGCGGAGCCCGGGGAAGTAGGAGCGCCGCGCCACGGCAGCACGTATAAGCCCGCGCAGCGTGTCCGGGGTGAACTCCCCGCTCCCGAACGTGAGCATACGGACCGCGATCTGCGTTCTCCCGTTGAAATAGCCGTGCCCCAGCACTCCGCCGCCGGAAGCGCACACCGCCACGATCTCGCCGTCGGTGATGTCCGGGTCCCTGCGCTCTATGGCCCCGGAGAAGACCCAGGGGTGCCGGTGGAGTAGGGCTTTTTCCTTGTTCCGCTTGAGATGTACCTGTTTCATCAGCATGGTCCCCGCGGCCGGCAGGGGTCCTGGCAAGCAGCCACGCCGGCAATTGCATCTGGAATCGTAGCGACGGGTTGAGATCAGTGTCAATTATAATATGCGTGGTCCGTGCCGTGCCATTTTTTTATTAATGTACTTGATTTTATACTATTATCGAATTTCATGTTACCAATGCTGCTTACTCGCATTTGAAATTTTATCAAACCGGGGGATTACATGAAAAAAATAATCGCGATTTTACTCGTCGTGCTGGCCGTACCGGCCATATTCCTCTCCTGCAAGAAAAAGCCGGGCGATGTCATCATGCTGAACTACAGCATCTTCTTCCCACCCACGCACGGCCAGTGCAAGGCAGGCGAGATGTGGGCGAAGGAAATCGAGGATAAGACCGATGGAAAGGTGAAGATCAACATCTATCCCGGCGGCACCCTGGTTAAGGCCGAGGACACCTTCACCGGCGTGGAGAAAGGGGTAACGGACATCGGTATGTCCTGCTTTGCCTATACGCGCGGGCGTTTCCCGATCATGGAAGCGGTCGATCTTCCGCTCGGATACCCTGACGGCAAAACCGCCACGAAGGTCGCAAATGAATTCTACAAGGCCATGAAGCCGAAAGAGCTGGATAATGTGAAGGTCCTCCTCATTCATGCCCATGGACCGGGCCTGCTCCACTCGGTGAAACCGCTGAAAACGCTCGCCGACCTGAAAGGGATCAAAATCCGCTCCACCGGTTTGAGCTCCAAGGTTGTAAAAGCCCTCGGCGCCATACCGGTCGCCATGCCCCAGCCCGAGACCTACGAGGCGGTGCAGAAGGGCGTTGTGGACGGCACGTTCGGCCCCATCGAAACACTAAAGGGCTGGAAGCACGCCGAGGTCATCAAGAACACCACCAACTGCCCTGATATCGGCTACACCACCGCCATGTTCGTGGTCATGAACAAGGCGAAATGGGATATGCTCCCCGATGACGTGAAGAAGGCCTTCGAAGAAGTGAGCGCTGAATGGGTCGATGTCCACGGGAAGAAGTGGGACGAACTGGACGGCGAGGGACGGAGCTACACGAAAGAGAAAGGGAACGCGATCATAGAGCTCGCTCCCGAAGAGAACGCGAAATGGGTTGCAGCAGTCCAGGGTGTAATCAATGACTATATTAAAGAGGTCAAGGCAAAGGGGCTTCCGGGCGACAAGGTAGTCGCGGAATTAAGAAAGCTGATAGGGAAGAAATAAATATTCCTGCCGATGGGGCTGTCCCATAAGCGGTTGCCGAGTGAATTGCGCACTTGCATATCGCTTGTCTCGATACGATTTTGCCGCCTCTGGCGTCAAAATTACTCGACAAGCGTTGCGAAATTCGTATCGAGGCAGCTTATGGGACGGACCTATCGGGGAACGGAAATACACCATGGTACGACTCGAAAAAATTATCAAAGCGATATCGGACAAATTCAACTGGGTGGCGGCGGCGGCCGTTGCGGTCATGATGCTTCTGACCGTTGTGGACGTGGTATTGCGTCTTTTCAAAATGCCGATCCCCGGCACGTTCGAGATTGTCGGGATGCTGGGAGCGGTGGCAATTTCCTTCTCCCTTGCGTACACTTCCCTGGAGAAGGGCCATATCACTGTTGAAGTCCTGATGCAGAACCTGCCGGTGAGGGTGCAGGCATTTTTCACTGTGCTCTATTCGCTTGCGAGCGCACTGTTCTTCCTGTTCGCGGCGTGGGTCTGCATCGATTACGCCATGGACCTGATAAAAAGCGGAGAGGTGTCATCCACCATAAAAATGCCGACCTATCCCTTCGTGCTGGGGATATCGATCAGCTCGCTGCTCCTGTCGCTCGTGCTGTTTTTGGATTGCTTTAAGTCTGTTCGGGAGTTTAAGAACCAATGAGTCCCACAACAATAGGTATCATCGGTCTGGTCGCCCTCGTGGTGCTCATTTTCACCAGGATGCCCATAGGCTTTCTCATGGCGATCGTCGGGTTTATCGGCTTCGCCTCGATCGTGAATGTGGACGCGGCATCCACGCTCCTGGCCAAGGACCTCGTCGCCGTATTCGGATCGTACAACCTCACGGTGATTCCCCTGTTCGTGCTCATGGGGCAGATCGCGTTCCATACCGGCATATCGCGCCGGCTCTTCGATACCGCGTACAAGTTCATCGGACACTGGCCGGGCGGGCTCGCAATAGCCACGGTCGGGGCCTGCGCCGGGTTCGCGGCCATCTGCGGATCCACGAACGCCACCGCGGCCACCATGGGATCGACCTGCCTGCCTGAGATGAAGCGCTACAACTACGACCCGGGCCTTGCCTGCGGGGTAGTGGCTTCGGCTGGCAGCCTGGGCATACTGATTCCGCCGAGCGTCATTTTCATTGTATACGGCATCCTTACCGAGCAGTCCATCGGCAAGCTCTTCATGGCCGGCGTCATTCCCGGCATCATGCTGGCCACGCTTTTTGTTTTAACGATTCTTATCTGGGTCCGCCTGAAGCCGGAGCTGGCCCCCCGCGGGCCGAAGACATCCTTCAAGGAAAAGCTCCAATCGCTTTCCGGCACGGGCGAGACATTGCTCCTTTTTGTCCTCGTCATGGGTGGGCTCTTTACCGGTATGTTCACACCCACGGAAGCCGGTGCGGTCGGCGCGTTCGGCGCTCTTACGATCGCACTGGTGAGGCGCACCATAACCTGGAAGGCGTTTCTCCAGTCCCTCATGGAGACGACCCGAATATCCTGCATGATCATGATGATCGTGGGAGGGGCCACGGTGTTCGGGCACTTCCTGGCCGTGTCGCGCATACCGTTCGACATAGCAAACTCGATTCTCGGGCTGGACCTGCCGCACGCCGTCATCATGATCATGATCGTTGCAATCTATATCGTCGGCGGCTGCTTTCTCGATTCGCTGGCGCTCATCATGCTGACCATCCCGATCTTCTATCCGGTGGTGGTCCAGCTGGGGTACGACCCGTTATGGTTCGGCGTTATCATCGTCATGGTCACCCAGATCGGGGTCATCACCCCGCCGGTTGGCGTGAACGTATACGTGGTCCATGGCGTCGCGCGCGATGTTCCCATGTACGCAATATTCCGGGGTGCCTTCCCGTTTCTCGTTGCCCTTGTCATCGGGACACTGCTGCTCATACCGTTCCCGCAGATTGCGTTGTTCCTTCCGGGCCTGATCAAGTAGAAAACACCTACTGATAGGTCCGCAAACGTTTGCGGACCTATCAGTCACTCAATGAGATTGAATATGTAATACCCGTAACCGTTGGGCGTCAGGAGATATGGCAGCTCCCCGATGGCGGGGAAAAGCGTCCCCCCTATAATATCAACAGGGATATAATTGCTTAAAAATTTAAGGTCTATCTCTACCGGCTGCGCGGTGGGCGAGAGGTTGAAGACGCAGAGAATCTTCATGCCGTCATGCACGATCAGGTAGACGAGTATCTTCTTGTTGTCGGGATAGATGAAATCAAGGGACCCGGCTCCGAAAATGGGGAATGTTTTACGGATATTGATGAAAATCTTGAGCCAGTTGAACAGGGAGTTCCTGTTGTGCCTGTCCTCTTCTACGTTGACCGAGTTGTAATTGTATACGGGATCGGTGATGACCGGAGCGTACAAGCGCGACGGCGGCGCACCTGAGAAGCCCGCGTTCTTGTTGTCGTCCCAGTGCATCGGCGTCCTGACCCCGTTCCTGTCCCCGAGATAAATGTTGTCTCCCATGCCTATCTCGTCCCCGTAATAAATCACGGGCGTTCCGGGTAGCGTCAGCAGTATCGCGTAGAGCAGTTCGATCTTTTTCCTGTCGTTTCCGAGAAGGGGCGCGAGTCGTCTTCGTATTCCCCTGTTGATGCGCATCTGCCTGTCTTCGGCATAGGAGTGGAACATGTAGTCGCGCTCCTCGTCGGTGACCATCTCGAGGGTCATTTCGTCATGGTTCCTGAGGAACATGGCCCACTGGCACGAATCGGGGATGGCGGGCAGCCGTTTCATGATGTCAACGATCGGTCCGTGGTGCTCGAGTTTCAGGGCCATGAACAGTCGCGGCATCAACGGGAAGTTGAACGCCATGTGAAATTCATCCCCGTCCCCGAAATAGTGGACGAGGTCCTCGGGCCACTGGTTTGCTTCCGCGAGAAGGATGGCGCCGGGATAGTCCTGCTCCATCATCATTCGTATCTCCCGTATGAACGCATGAGTTTCGGGAAGGTTCTCGCAGCTGGTATCTTCGCGCTCGTACAGGTAGGGAGCGGCGTCTACGCGGAACCCGTCCATGCCCATGTCCAGCCAGAAACGGATCGCCCGAACCATTTCATCCCGCACCTTTGGATTGTCGTAGTTCAGGTCCGGTTGGTGGAAAAAAAACCGGTGCCAGTAATAAAGTCCCGTTTCCCTGCAGTAGGTCCAGTTTGAAGCTTCAATATCCGAAAAGATTATGCGCGCGTCCCGGTATTTGTCAGGATTGTCTGACCATACGTAATAATCGAAAAAGGGTGACTCCGGTCCCTTCTTTGCCTCCTGGAACCATTGATGCTGGTCGGAAGTGTGGTTGAGTACCAGCTCCCCGATGACTTTCAGGCCGCGGTTGTGCGCCTCGTACAGTAGATTCCGGAAGTCCTCGAGAGTGCCGTATTCCGGGTTGACGTCGTAATAGTCCATGATGTCGTACCCGTCGTCGCGTCCTGGAGTCGGGTACACGGGCATGAGCCAGATACAGTCGATTCCGAGATCCACGAGATAATCGAGGCGGGAGATTAGCCCGCGGAAATCGCCCCTGCCGTCCCTGTTGCTGTCCTGGAACCCGCGGACGTACAACTCGTATATGACCGCGTTTTTATACCATAACTGATCAGTTTGATATTTTTCAGCCATTGATCAGGTCGCTCCTATCTGACCCAGGATATGCCGGACAGACCGTATGTTGTCCGCCACGTATTTCGCCTTCGAGGGGCCAAATCCGACCTTGACCGAGTGCCCCAATTCGGGGATTGCGACGAACATGTCCTCGTCGGTGTTGTCATCGCCGATGGCGAGAATAAAATCATACTGTTTTGCCGAAAGGAGAAACCCTGCGATTTTTCCCTTGCTGATGTCGAGACTCTTTATTTCGAGCACCTTGTTCCCTTCCATGATGCCGAGATTGCGATTCGCAATCATGTGGAGAAGGTTGCCCTTCAGCTCCATGGCACGCATATGGGCCAGCTCCGAATCGGACCGGCGGTAATGCCATGCCAGGGAGAATTCCTTTTCCTCGATGAATGTTCCGGGCGTGCGGTCGCAGTAGGATTCGAGGATCGGCCTGATGTCGTTTTTCCATCCGGTATCTTCCGTGGTGATGGCCTTCCAATCGCTTCCGTTGAGCCTGATCCATGCCCCGTGCTCTGCGATCAAAGTCAGGGCCAGCCCGGAAAAATGCCGTTCTAAAAATTCAACGTTGCGTCCGCTGATGATGGCAACATCGGTGTTTTCGCGTAATGTCAGGACCGACAATAACGCAAGAAGCTCCCGGTCGGGTACGGCCGCCTCCGGCCTGTCGACAAAGTGCACGAGGGTGCCGTCGTAGTCAAGGAGCAGCAGGCGGGCGGTACTCTTCCGGTAATCTTCAAGCATCTTCTTCAATGCTTCGCCGTGCAATCTTTTTGCGATATATTCCTCCCCGATGCTTTTTATGGCTGTCAGCTTCTCTATGAAAGAAGCGGACCATTGGAACACGTCGTTTCTTTGCAACCTTCTCTGCATAATAAGTATTCGACGCTGCTGCTCACCTTCCGGCATTATAAGTGCGGCGGCTAACGCATCGGCAACCTCCTCCCTGTTGTTCGGGTTAACGATCACAGCCTCGCCCAGCTCCTCGGATACTCCCGCCATCTCGCTCAAGATAAGAACACCATCGTTGTTCACCCGTGCGGCCACGTATTCCTTGGCGATCAGGTTCATGCCGTCCCGGAGGGGCGTTACAAGGCAGACGTCAGCACAATGGTAGAGGGTCATGATCATCTCGAACGGGAGCGAGCGGTACAGGTACTGGATCGGAGACCAGTTCAGGGTGTTGTATTTGCCGTTGATCCTGCCGACCTGCTCGTAAATGCGCTTTCTCAGCTTGATATACGTGTCTACCTCGGTCCGGGACGGTACAGTGACGATTACCATCTGGACCCTGCCGTGGAATTCCGGGTATTTTTGCAGAAACAATTCGTACGCATTCAGGCGCTCGATAATGCCCTTGGTAAAATCGAGCCGGTCCATGGACAGGATCATTTTAATCCCGGCCAGGTTCTTCCTGAAGCCTTCGATTTCACGGGCTATCTTTTTATTATTCATGTAGTCGGAGTATCGCCGGTAATCGATCCCCATCGGGAATGTTTCGCACTTGATCGATCGATTGTCCACATTCAACTGGCCCATTGAATGCTCGAGTCCGATGATGCGCTGGACGCTGCTGAGAAAGTGCCGCACGTACCCGAAGGTGTGGAAACCGATCAGGTCGCTCCCGAGAAGGCCGGTAAGGACTTCCTTCCGCCAGGGCAAAAGGCGGAATACCTCGTATGAGGGAAACGGTATGTGGAGGAAAAAGCCTATTTTAGCCTCTGGCTTGTTCTGGCGTATGAGGCCCGGCAGGAGCATCAAATGATAGTCGTGGACCCATATCATGTCGCCTGGCTCGTAGATCCCGGAGATGATCTCGTAGAATTTTGTATTAACGTTTACGTAGGACTGCCAGGTTTTTTCGTCGAAGCTGGTGAAAAAAGGAAAATAATGGAAGAGCGGCCACACCGTCTTGTTGGAAAAGCCGTTGTAGAACAGCTCGACGTCCTGATTGTTCAACGGCACCGCGTATGATCCGTGCTTCTCAACAAGCGTTGCATTGATCCCGGCCTGCTCATCCTGTTTGAGGCTTTCAGTCGTAATTCCGCTGAAGCCTACCCAGCTGCAGGGATAGGTCTTAGATACTGAAGACATGCCGGTGGCAAGTCCGCCGACGCTCGGGCTGAATGTAGCTCCCCCGCTTTTTTTTATTTCGACCGTGACCGGGAGCCGGTTTGCAACCAGTATTAATTTTGACATGCGTTATTACCGTATCACTTTCGTTTTAATAATATTTTTCCCGCCTCTTTTTGCATTATACATAGAGGCATCCGCCATACGAATCATTTCCCGGACGGTTTTCGGATATCTGTAAAATGACACGATACCAAAACTGAAAGTAACTGGCCACGATCTTTTCTCCATGGCATGAAGTAAATCATCATTGAGTTTATTAACAATTGACCTGGCTTGCTGCTCATTAGTTTCGATCATGATCAGGGAAAATTCATCTCCGCCGAGGCGCGATACGAAATCAGTGGATCGAATAGAGCGTTTTATGACGGAGGATGCCGCAACGAGCAGCCTGTCTCCCTCGTGGTGACCGAGCGAGTCATTTACAACCTTGAAATTGTCAATGTCCATGTATATAAGCGTAAGTGGGTGCCCGTATCGTTCGCCCCGCTGAGCCTCCATTTGCAGCACTTCTTCAAATTGTCTGCGATTGGGAATTTTCGTTAAAAAATCAAGACGGGCATTTTCACGCTCGGATTTAAAGTAATGCAGAACCAGTGTGATTATTATAAAAAAACCGAGTCTGACACCTGAATTCCAGAAAAGAATGGGCATGGGCAGTTGATGGTTTCTGGAGATGACCTCTGCAGCGAGCCACATCAAGGAGCTTAATATTGAAAAAAATATGCCCTCTTTTAATTTTGTGTACCAGGTTACTAGGACAACTGGGATTACGTAAAAAATTGAAAAACTGACACGATAATCAACCCATGAGTCAATCAAGCCAATCAATAATATCAGCGAGAAACCGAATATAATGATATAAATTCTTTTTTTCATTTTTCGAATAATAATTATAAATTAAAATGTATACAAGTGAAGATAATTGTCCAATGCAAATGGAAGGATGAGCATTATTATACTAAATATAATGTACAATTGCAATATTTATACAAGTTAATTATTATTGAATATTAATTCAAATAAAAAATTTTATTTTTAATAAAAAAAAAGATAATATTATTGATTTATAATAAAATTAATTATAGATTTTATTATTTAATGAAATAATCCCGAACAAGGGAATGACCCTCGTAAAATTATTATTACAAGAATACGGTATTTTTAAAGATCCCAGATGTCATATGCAATAACAATGTTACAGACAGCTGCATTATGAAGGATACGTCTCGAAAGCTTCATACTATCAGTATTGTGCTCGTTACGATACTCCTGACAATACTTATCGGAATTTTAGATATTGTTACGACATCCCAGTACCGATTGTTCTTTTTTTATATTATTCCTATTATTATTGCTTCTTTTCATCTGAAGATATGGTACAGCATTTTTCTCAGTTGTGTCTCGACATTGTTCATTGTGGTATCCGTGTATATCGATCATCACGCCCTGTATCTCAACCACTTCTGGAATGCCGGTATGATGCTGATAATATTCTTGTCTATAAGTTATTTTGCGCGACTTTTAAACAGGATCCGGTTTATTGAAAAAGAAAAAGCATTTATCGAAGAAAAAAACAGCATTCTCAATATTTCTTTGGAAGAAAAAGAGATGCTGATACGTGAAACGAATCATCGCATGAAAAACAATCTGGCCATGCTCAGCTCTTTAATCGGGTTGTCGGGGGGAACGGACAGCAAAAAACTGATCGTGAATCTTAACAACCGTATTCAAACATTCAGCATTCTGTATGAAAAATTATCGTATTCCAAGAATAATGAAATGAGAATCATGTTGAATGGTTACCTCGGAGAGATAGTCGATCTTATATTTAAAACCAGTGAAATCCCAAGGGCCCAGCTAACTTATGCTATAACAGGCGATGATTTACATGTTTCATTAAAATCGGCGACCTTACTGGGGCTAATTATTAATGAATTGGCGACAAATTCCATCCAGCATGCTTTCAAAGAAATGCCGGATATGCCGAATAGCATTAATATAAAAATTTTGAAGGGAGACCGTGTAATAACCATGGTATACTGTGACAACGGACCGGGTTTCAATTGTCAGGATGTCGCAGCGAAAGAAGGTCATATCGGATTCCTTCTGATGAATTCAATTTCCAAACAATTGGGCAGCGAGGTGCGTTATACCGGGGGGAAATGCTCGGAATTTACGTTCATCTTCTCCGATCTTCTATTGATTAACGATGGAAAATGAGATGCCTTCAATTATGCAGAACATGCTCGCTTATGATCTCATGGGCAATTCGGTGCTCCAGATAGTGATCGGTATATGTGCGATACTGGCAGGGCATCTTATCGTAACAATTTTCAAACGTCGTATAATAACAATAAAAAACAGGTTGATCGGGGAAGATAAGCAATCCTTTTATGAAAAAATAAACCAGGCACATAAGTATGCGGTCCCGTTGATATATATAGTAATCATGTACTTTACTTTAACCCGTATCCTGACATTACCACCGCAGTTAACGAAGACACTATACCTCGTATTTGTTGTCTCGGCATCGTTTTGCGGAATTCGTTTGCTGACGCATGTCATCAGGGATTCGTTGAAAGCTTATTTCAGGAAAAGGGACAATGAAAAAAGCGAAGAACAGATAGATCGCAGCATTCGTGGATTAATTACGTTTATTAATATAATAATCTGGATTATCGGTTCAATATTTATAATTGATAACATCGGCTTTAATATATCCGCGATTGTAACCGGTCTCGGTATAGGCGGCGTCGCCCTGGCACTGGCTTCACAATCGATACTGGGAGATCTTTTCCATTACTTCGTGATATTTTTTGACAAGCCTTTTAAAATAGGTGATTTTATCGTAGTCGTTGACAAGATGGGAACCATAGAGAAGATTGGAATCAAGACTACACGGATCAGGAGCCTGAGCGGCGAAGAAATTATAATGTCAAATTCTGATTTAATGAATAGTCGAATTCATAATTACGGAAGCATGACAAAACGGAGGGTGGTGTTGAACATCGGGGTGGTCTACCGGACATCGCCCCGTTCCGTAGAAGCAGTCCCCGTTGAAATTAAGAGTATCATCAGCAGGATGGATGGCGTTGAATTCGACCGGGCGCATTTCAGCGGATTTGGCGATTCAGGTCTACTGTTCGAAGTTGTATATTACATTGAAGGTCCAGACTATACCGACTACATGGATAAGCAGCAGGATATTAATATCGCAATCCTGAAGAGATTTAAAAGGCTTGGTATTGAATTTGCCTATCCTACGAGGACAGTGTTTATCGAGCGGCAATGATTTGTTATTCGCGGAATATATTATCCAACTTGCTGGAATCCTCTTCGTTATTCATCAGTACATAAAGCACATCATTTTTTTCCAGCTTGAAACTATCATGGAACAGGTAGCAGTTCCTCTCTTTTCGTGCAACGAATAGAATCACCATGTTTTCCGGGAGCGGATATGTTCCCGGTTCGTGTTTCAGGACGGTCGGATTGAGCGCTGAAATTTTCTTGATAACCGGCTTTTTGATCGAAAAATATTCACGTATGGTGCTGATGAATGACTGAACATTGGATGTCTGCATGCAGTTGCAGGTCAATTTAATTCCTTCCGCCCGTATTATCTCGGAAAGCTCATCCCCGGCCTTTTCACTTAACATGACGTACCGGTTACGAATGCCGTATGTCTTTTTTAAAAATCGGCAAAAGAGCACATTGATTTCGTTATTGGATGTCGCGGCAAGCACCGAAGAATAATAGTCGACCTCGATTCCTGAAAAAGTGTCGGGCGCCAGCCCGTTCCCATTGATGTACTGAAACCCCTCCTTCCCGGCCAGATCACAATTCGAGAGATCGGAATCAATGAAAAGCACGTCATTCTGGTATTTTCGCCAGTTCAGTGCAAGACCTATCGTGACGGAATTGATCCCGAGGATGATGATGTGTTGATCCCCCTCGACCAGGATGCCAATCCTCCGGGCGATAAATGACGCGCTCAAGCCCTGAAGCAGCACGGTGACGGATATAAGCATGAATACAAGCATTTCTATTATTTCCGCATTCTGAACCCCGGCCGATTTCAATTTAATCCCGGCAATTGAGGCGACTGAAAGCGCGATGATCCCGCGCGGGCCGAGCCAGCCCATGAAGAACCTCTCCGCCAGTGAAAACCCCCCGCCTGCAGTACTCGCGTATATGGCAGGGAACCGACCGGCGATGATAATACCCACGATGGCCAGTCCTGCCGTGAGCTCCTCCTCCAGCCGTGCTACATCAAAATTGGCGGAGAGAAGAATGAAGAGAAAAGAAATAATAATCCGCGAGATCTGTTCCTTGAATGATAGGAGCTTTTCCTTGTCACGGTAGCCGATCGTGCCGAGTGAGATGCCGAAAACTGCAACGGCCATGAAGCCGGATTCCTTTGACACCAGCTCGGATATGAAGAATACAGAAAAAATCATGCCCAGTGTGAAGATACTTCGTCCGGACGCAGGAATCACGGAGGTTTTTTCCAGCAGCAGCTTTATCAGTAAACCGAATATGACGCCGGTCGCGATGCCGGTTACGATCGAAATGAAGAATCCGAGTATGCTGAGTCCGAGTAATTGTTTTGATACGAAATATTCGATAATGGCGATAGCCATGACCGCCCCGATCGCATCAATAATGACCGCCTCGCCGTTGAGAAGCGTTTTGACGTTTTTCCGGAGGGGAAGATGGCGAATTATGGGCTTGATTACGGTAGGCCCGGTGACCACGGTTAACGAGGCGAAAATGATGGCAAGCTCAAAGGGGACATCGGCAATATAATGGGCTGCTGCCAGGCTTAAAGACATAGTAATCGCAATGGTCAGCAGAATGTGCTTCATGAGTATCATCTTTATGGATTTGAGACGCGGAAAATCGAGTGAGAGGCCTCCTTCAAACAGGATAATACAGACAAACACTGTTATTATAATGTTAAGCCCGTCCCCCAGGGAAGAAGGCCTGATCAGACCGGCTACGTGAGGTCCGAGAAGAATGCCCCAAAAAAAATATAGGATAATTGGCGGGAACCGAAGCCTGTCGGAAATCACCATGCTCAAGGTCCCGGCAATGAGTGTCAGGATAATAGTGCTGGTTGCTATAGTCTGGTCCATGATGAGTTGTATCCGGGTGTGCAAGTATTGAATATACTATTAACGGTAGCTGCTTGATGGCTTTCGTCAATCCTTTCTTTTACCCCGGGGCGGAAAAATTTCTGGGGGACAGGGTTAATTATGAAAAGAATAACAGTGTGATTATAATAAATAGCGGGATCAGCACCGGTATCGTATACTTCAGCATGTACCCGAAGAAGCTCGGCATGCGGACGCCCCGCTCCTCGGCGATTGACTTGACCATGAAATTGGGCGCGTTCCCGATATAGCTGTTCGCTCCCATGAATACGGCTCCGCAGCTTATGGCGACCAGCGTATCGGAATAGGTGGTCATGAGCTGCGCCGCGTTGCCCCCGGCCGTTTCGAAGAATACGACGTAGGTGGGGGCATTGTCGAGGAAGCTCGAGAGTATGCCTGTTGCCCAAAAGAAGCGCGCGTTGATGAAATTGCCCTCGGCGTCGACCACGGATCTGATGATCGCTCCCAGCGGGCCCTCCGCACCGGCCTTCAGCATGGCTATCGGCATGACCATGGTTATGAAAATGGCCGCAAAAAGCTTTGCCACCTCCCTGATGGGCTCCCAGGTGAATTCATTGCTCTCCCTGACCCGCTTCTCCGTTATGACCATTGACAGGACCGTTATCAGGAGGAGCGCCGCAACCTGGATGAGCATGGCCAGCGGCATCGTGACGTGATGCAGCGTGAAGGCGCTCCCGAGGTCCATGCTGGATACGAGGACCGCACAGACGACCCCCCCCAGGAGCATGAAATTGATTTTGCCCTCGATCCTGATCGATATGCCTGATGGATCCTTTTCCGGCTTCTGTTTTTCTTTGCGGTAATAGAATGTATCGACGAGATAGAATACGACGATAAGGATCGCGGCCGCGACCAGCATCTCCTTCAGGAGATGTTTCGTTGTCCAGAAGAAGCTCACCCCTTTCAGGAAACCGAGGAAGAGGGGCGGATCGCCCAGCGGGGTGAGCGAACCCCCGATATTGGCGACGAGAAATATGAAAAAGACTATGATGTGAGTCTTCCTTGCCCTCCATGCGTTCGCGCTTATGAGCGGGCGAATGAGCAGCATGGCCGCGCCGGTGGTCCCCATCCAGCTCGCCAGGAGGGTGCCCAGAAGCAGTATCCCGGTATTGACCGCCGGGGTTCCCGGAAGTCTTCCCCTGAGATGTATCCCCCCTGATACCGTAAACAGGGCGAGGAGCAGCATGATAAATGGAAGAAACTCAAGCAGGTACACTTCCAGCATATAGAATGCGCTCGTAGTGATGCCAAAATGAACGGTGAAGAGCGTTAGGAAGAGAAGCCCCCAGAACAGGGATATCTTCCCGTAATGGTGGTGCCATATACGGGGAATAACAAGGGGGAAAACGGCGATGGAGAGAAGCATGCCTGCGAACGGGACGGCCCACAGGAGCGACAGCGCGCTCCCGTCAACGTGCGGCGCGTGAGGAGCGGCACGGGCCATCAACGGAGCCAGCAATGCCGCTATCATGATGGATGCGATGGTCCTTATACGTGGGCCGCTCATCAGTGGATCTTTCCTGCGTTCCGGATTATTTCTGAAGCGGCGGCATCGTCATCCATTCCGGCTATTCTTTTTTTCAGCAATAATTCAATATCCTGTATGTCACGGATGGAACGGTCGTCCGGTAATGAAGGGTCAGCTCCCGCGAGAAAAGCGATTTCTGAGAGCGCGCCAAGGACCTCGGATATCTTCCTGCTGGAGTCCTCGACCGCTTTCGGCGGCTGCCTCTTTTTCATTTTCATGTCCGCCAGCCAGCTCTGTATCTCCGAGTTGTGGGCGGTAATGTGCTGTCCCAGTATGGCGGTAACATCCTGAAGGACGCCGAGAAGCATCTTCTGCTTTTCATGCCTGCGTTCCGATTCCCGTGCGGTGAGAACGGCATGCTTCATCCTGCTCCACAGGTAGAGGATTGCCAGCGAAAAAACCAGGTACGCCATGATAATCGGGATCATTGGATATGAAAAGGCGGATCCGACAAAATCATTTTCAAGATTGATGACCAGGGGTTTTCGTATTATAAAATAGTCCACGAGCAGCACGGACAGGTGTATCGTCAATACTCCGGAACAGACAAGGAATATCGACTTGCCGAACTTCGATATGACGCTGATAATCTCGCCTGAACGTTCTTTCATGGCACTATTCCTTGATGCTGTCAGTTATCGGTGCGATACCGGAAGTATAACCGATTTAAAGAATTATCGGAGGAAGCCCGGAGATGAAGAGTCCCGCCTCCGATTCCAGACGGTTCGTGATAGTACACGAAACGTATGATTTGAAATTGAGAGAATCACCGCTTTCCATGATGAATGGTTCGTCATCGAGAACGACTCCAAGAGAACCTGTAATTCCGTATATGATCCTTTCTCCATTGATGTCATCATCCAGTCTGGCGAGTGACAGGACCGCGCCGGGCCCGAGGCTCACAATAAATGACTCGAGCGCATTGTTCTGCAATTTTGATGCGAGCAGTGTGAACCTGATGTTGTGATCGGAGTTTTCTATCGTTTCGGCTTCAGCTTTCCTCACGTAAATGTATTTTTTCTGCTCGACCTGTTTAAAGAAATCAGAGAAATTTACCGCGTAAAACCTCAACAGTTCTTCAAGCGTTTGAAGGGAAGGCGTGATCTTGCCGTTTTCGATCTGTGACAGCAGGCTGGCAGATATGCTGATACGCTGGGCCACTTCTGTTATGGTATACTCTTTCTGCAGCCTGATTTTTTTCAGCGACGGTCCGATGTTCATCGATGGTCAATCATCCGGGGTTGCTCCTAAAGCACATCAGCAAGGTAGAGCATGAATAAAAAAAACAATACCATTAACGATAATACCACCACTGTAGTAACTATTTTCCCTTTATCAATTACTAAATCATGTTTTTTAAAGCTTTTCCGGACTTCATCATTATCGCTCATTATTTCACGTCCCGCAGTGTTATAGTATCGTATGTTAAAAGCGTGCAAACATCTCAAATTTGCCGCTTATCAAGACGGTTTATTGTTTTAATGCTAATAGATAAATAGTGAATAGTCAATAAAAATTTCATTATAAATAAAAAATATTGACAAAAATTCATTTATAATGAAATTATTGCAAATTGTTCCGCGAGGTATTGATATCAGACCAAGTCAATACTAACTGCCATTCTGGTTCAAGTATTCTTATTGTTTCATCTCAATTTATCACTAATAATAATCAATGAAAGAAATCCGATTGAATCGGGCTTATATGCCGTGATGATGAATGCCCTGAATCAATAACATCCAGGAGAAAGCCATGCTGTCCATGAAAACAGAATTCTATGAAACTGCCGTACGACTCGGATATTACGGGATCGAGAGAAGCGGCCTTGTCGGTAAAAAGGATAATGTCAGAAAATACTGGGAGGATATTTCAATTAAGCTCAGCATCCGTCCCGCAGTTGAGAGATTGCTGGATACAAAAAAGAGGATGCGGATCATAGACCTCGGCTGTGGCGGCGGCGAAGGTTTCGAATTGTTGACGCACATTCCGGTGAAAAACCATTTGGATTCGTTTGAAAAAGATTTCGTCCTCTCTCCCGATGATATCGAAGTATATTACGGGCTGGATATTTCCGGATCGATGATCGAGCAGGCCAGGGTGAATTATGGCAGGTCCGGGAATACCCTGTTCGAGCAGCAGGATCTCAGGGAGGGATTGCCACTGACGATCGGCAGGTCGTATGACATGTATTTCTCGTCCTACGCTTCTCTTTCACATTTGTCATATGCCGAGCTATCCGCGCTGACGGAGCAGATCATGATGCATATGGATGGCACGGGTTATATCATGTACGATCTTCTCGGCAAATATTCTCCCGAGTGGCCGCTCTACTGGGGAATTCCGGCGGCAGAGAAAGCAGCATACAATATGGCCTACCTCCACCCCGAAGAAGAAAGAACGAAAGATCCGATCGATACTTTTAAGTGCTCTTTCTGGTCCGCGGATGAATTACAGGACCTGGTTGAGGACGCTGCCATGAAATGCGGGAAAAAAACAACTACGGTAATCAATGACCGCTCAATTATTATCGGGAGGCACATGGACACAGGAATATTTAATAGGAGCAGGAAACGGTACCGTTACCAGGTAAACCGGCTTTTTGATCGGGATTTCAGGGGGGTTCTTGGGGACCTGGAGGTTGACCTGGGCTATCTCCAGCCGTTTCTCCCGCAATTGCCTGAAAAGGCGCTGGAAAGAATTACCAATTATAAAAAGCAATGGAATTACGTGATAGCATTCATCGAGTCTCTCCGGGAGTCGAACAAGGTGTTGATGCAGAATATACTGTCAAATATTGATCCCCTGCTGGCTGATGATCTCGATATGATTTCGTGGCTGTATAGAAATGCGGCGCGCTTTCCCGTGACTGATTTCTGGGCCAGTATCATGGGGCCGCAGATCGCATGCGTGCTGAGAAATTGCGAAATGAATTATCCCGATGCGTTCGGATGCGGCCATGGCATGTTCTGCGTGGTCGAGGTGACGGATTGAGCCGCGGATATTTCGACAGCCTGTCGTTAATACTTCATGTAGTGAAACGGCTCTACCGAGTTCAGCGACTCCGCGTCTATCGTTTTGTAACCGTTGTCCCTGAGCATCTGGAGCGCAAGCTCCCTGTTATTCACGTCAATGACGAATACCGCCTGCACGCGGCTCTCGAGCACGAAGCCATAGGCGTTTTCCACGTTGATGTCTTTTTTCGCGAGGAGCTGGATCAGGCCGTCCAGGCCGCCCGGCCTGTCGTCGATCAGGACCGCGATGACGTCTTTCAGCTCAACGGTCAGGCCGGCTTTCTTGAGCTCCTTGTGCGCCCGCGCGGGCTCGTCCACGATAATGTTGAAAAAGCCCCGCTCCCCAAATGAGGAGATTGTTATCGCCCGGATGTTGATTTTTTCCCGGGCTAGGACGCTTGTCACCTTCGCGAGCATGCCCGGCTTGTTGTCCGCCGGTACCAGGAGCTGATGTGCCATCATAAACGCCACCTCTGTATAATTGCATGAATGTAGTTAGCCACTATTATGAAAATGCAGATATTTATTGCGGCGAGTCAACATTTTTTTACTCGACCCGGTCTGATCGGACGGTTTTATCCTATAATTTCTTGACGTAAAAACGGCAAAATCTATACTTATACTGCTATGAAATTTGTCGTGCTCATCGCATTTTGTATCGCGCTCCAGACGTCGATATTCATCCACATCTATTGCCTCGTAGGGTACATATCGTCTAAAAAAATGGAATATTTCCGTTATTTCATGATAACGGTGGCGACCAACGTTGTGACCAGCATTGTCATAGCCATGATTGTCGCGATGGATCCGGGGATACTGAAGGGTATAAAGCTCGACGCGGTATGGTTCCTTGAAGCCGGGCTCATTTTCATATACTTTTTGGCTGTCAAGATCCGGATCACCTGGATCATAATCCGCCGTCTCAAGGATCCGGTAAATTACCACCTGAACCACTTCGGTAAGAAGATCTACAATACATCCATCGTAAACTTCCAGGAAGTAATGACCTACTTTATCACCTTCCCCTTCACGCTCATGGCCGGCGCCTATTTTGTGGTGCGCATTATAAGGATGTAAGTCCGGCGATACATGGATGTATCGCCGTTGTTCGAGGCCTGAGCCGAGAAAAACGTAAGGTTTTGCGGTAAACTCCGGAAACAGCTTTAAAAGCTGTTTTCCGAAATATTTGTTTACATTTCATTCACTTCGCAAAACCGACTTGTGCTGGACAGGATGTCCGAATGCCGATGCAGCGCAGGATGCGCGAAAATGCGTCGGCAAAAACTCCATGGAGGGAGTTTTTCAGGAAACTGTTAGAGCGAGATTTTTTCCGAGATCACCGGCTTGCGGAAGAAGAGCGATCCCAGCTCGTCGAAGAGCGCGGTCGAGTCCGTTGTGCAGAAGCGCACAACCCCGCCGCGGGAGCAGCGGCCGTCGATCTCCGGGTGCCTTTTCAGGTAATCGATCAGGCTGTCAGCCACGATGCTGTCCTGGGGGATCACGGTCACGCGCGGGGGCGTGAATTTCTGTATCGTGTCGAGCAGGAGCGGGTAGTGGGTGCACCCCAGGATGACCGCGTCGATCTCCGGGTCGGCAGTCAGGAGGCGGGAGATGTTTTTCTCTACGAAGTATTCGGCGCCGGGCCCGGCGAGCTCGTTGTTCTCGACCAGCGGGACCCAGAGGGGGCAGGCCTCCTGAGTCACGGCGATGTCGGGGAACAGCTTGTGTATCTCGAGCACGTAGGAATGTGACGACACCGTGCCGGCAGTGCCCAGTATGCCCACGTGTCTCGTGCGGGTGAGGGAGCCCAGGACCTCGACGGTCGGCCTGATCACGCCCAGTACCCGCAGTGACGGATCGATCCCCGGGAGGTCGTTCTGCTGTATGGTGCGGAGCGCCTTGGCCGAGGCCGTGTTGCAGGCGATGATGACCAGGGAGCAGCCCATGCTGAAAAGGGCGTTGACCGCTTCCAGGGTGTAGGCGTACACGGTCTCGAACGACCTGCCGCCGTAGGGGGTGCGCGCGTTGTCGCCCAGATACACGAAGTCCCGGTCCGGGAGCCGCCGGACGAATTCTTTCAGTATCGTCAGTCCGCCGTACCCTGAATCGAATACTCCTATCGGATTGAACCGTGTGTCTGTCATGGGCGCGCCTGGTACCGCCGTGGAAGTTTCAATGCTACATTCATAGGGGGTATTCCGGACCTCCTGTCAAGTATTAAAGCTCATACGGGCGATTGAAAATATCAATTGACAGATACACGCGGTCCTTTTTGATTGTTACAAATTTGTATAGGATGGAACATGAAGCGATACCGGGTTATCATCGTTGCGGCACTCATTGCGCTATTCGGCAGCTGCTCCTCGCACGCCCGTGAGGCCCGCCTGTCGTTTACCGGGGACATCATCATGCACATACCGGTAAAGTCCTGCGCACTCTCGCGCGACAGCCGGGGCGCGGTAAAAAAGGGGAGCCTTAACAACCGCGGGTTCGATTACCTGTTCGACAGGATCAAGGGATCGTTCGCCGGCTCGGACATCGTGGTCGGTAATATGGAGTTCCCGGTAGCGCCGCCCTATGAGAGCAGGCCCTATATTTTCAACTGCTACCCCGAGGTACTCCCCGCACTGAAGAAGGCCGGGTTCACCATGATGCATATGGCCAACAATCACATCCTGGACCAGGAGGAGGCGGGCGTGGTCAGCTCGCTGGAGCATGTCAGGCGCGCCGGTTTCGACAACCTCGGCGTAGCGCGTGACGAGAAGACCGCCCGCGCCGGGATCGTAAAGGAGATCGGCGGCATCCGCATCGGCTTCATCGGGTATACCGGATACCTGAACAGGCGCCTGCCCGCGCGGATGAACGGGTACCACCTGAACTGGCTCTATAAAACTGAAGAGCTGAAGAAGGACATCGTCGAGATGAAGAAGCGGTGCGATTTCCTGGTGTTGGTTGCGCACGCGGGCGCAGAGTATGCCCCCCAGCCGCGCCAGAAAGAGGTCGAGCTCTTCAGGGAGAGCATCAACGACGGCGTGGACCTTGTCATCGGCCATCACACGCATCTTCTTCAGCCGGTCGAGCTGTACACCGCGGCCGACGGCAGGGAAGGCTACATTTTCTACAGCCTGGGTAATTTTATCTCGAACCAGAGCACCAGGGCCGAGGCATGGTATGATGGCGCGCCGCTCACGACGAGGGATTCGGTCATCGTCGATTGTATCCTGATGCGCCAGGGCGGGAGCGTCCGTCCGGCGGTACGGTTCGAGCTGCTCCCGGTGTACACGAGTAACAGTGTCGAGCCCGGCTCCGGGCTCCGCGCCATTCAGACGATCTCGATACCGGAGGAAATCTGCGGGTTAAAAAAGCGGCTTGCCGCCGCCGATGCAAAAGAAAAGGTTGACATTGAACGGCAATTACAGAGTCTGTACCAGAAAATCAAGGCAATACAAAAAGCCGTTATCAGAAACGGAAATATCAAGGGGATAAAGGTTCGAGATGGCAGTGGCACGTGCGAGTGAAAAGATCAAGCTGTCGAAGCGTACGATCAGGGGTTTTGATATCATAGATATCACCGGTGATATTTCATCGGACGGGTCCAAGGAGATCGTCAAATTCGTCAAGAAATCTGTAACCGGCAAGGACAAGGACCTGTATATAAACCTGGAAGGCACCAAGCACATGAACAGCTCGGCGCTCTCGGTCATCGTTCAGATGGTGAGGGACCTGGCGTCGAAGAAGATCATCACCTATTTCATGAACGTGAACGACAAGATATTGACGCTCATCAAGGTCGCGGGGCTCCATAATTTCTTCAAGTTTGTCAACGATGAAGCCGCGCTCATCGACCGGATCGACAAGATGGAAAAAGAACAAGCCAACTGAGGCGCGGCTTCTAGAGCATTCTCCCGCAGAGGTCGCGCGTCTGCCGCGCCGCGGGTGATTCCCCGCCGGCCGCCGGCTCCAATCCAGCCATGACACGATAGGGACACAGCTCGCGCACCGTGCGTTCGGGCAGAATGCCGTCGTGCACCAGCGCCTCCGCCTCCGCGGTCACGCGCGCCAGCCCCACGGACAGTATCTCTTCGTTGAAGACGACCGCGCCGCCCTCGTTGTAAATACGCATCTCGCTGAACAGGACCGCCGGCATGCCGCCGGACTCCGCGAACACCTGGATGGAATTGCCGGGCCCCCCCGCGTCTATTACTTCTATGATTGAAATTTTCCCCGGCTCCAGGCCCAGCCGGTCCGCAAGCATGAGCTTCTCCTGCTCGGCCAGCT
>JBGTBN010000023.1:0-20534 GCA_041749375.1 Spirochaetota bacterium | reverse complement strand
CAGGGTATTAATCCGGTGCATATCAGACGGGGGCGTGGCAAACGACGTCCTTGTTATGACGGAATCCCGCAGTCCCAGCGGGACGAATCACTCCTCCCATATCACCTTTTCCCCGCTCGCGGCCCAGGCGTCGTACTGCTGCTTGTATTGTGCCTCGATCTGCGCGCGGCGAATCTTCAGGGTCGGAGTGAGCATGCCGTTGTCAACGGTCCATTCTGTCTTCGCCACGACGATGAAATCGAGCCGCTCGAACTCGGCGACCTTGTCGTTGACTTCCTTCAGCAGCGCCTGGAGCGCCGCGGTCGCCTCGGCGCGCACGGCCGGATCGTTTTGCCGTTCCCGCATGCCCTCGGCCAGCATCACAACCGCCACGGGCTGCGGGTAGCCCAGGCCCAGTACCAGCGACATCTCCACATAGGGATTGGCGTTGATCAGGTTCTCCAGTGGTACCGGGTGCACGTACTTGCCTTTTGAGGTCTTGAACATCTCCTTGATGCGGCCGGTGATCTTGAGACGACCCGTCTCGTCGATAGAGCCCTTGTCGCCGGTATGCAGCCATCCGTCCGGGGAGATGGTTTCGGCCGTGGCCTCGGGCATCTTGTGGTATCCCTTCATGGTGCCGCCGCCGCGCACCAGAATCTCGTCATTCTCGCCGATCTTGCACTCCACACCCGGCCACGTGTTTCCCACGTAGCCGACCCTGGTCTTGCCCGGCATGCAGCAGTGCGAGTAGGAAAAGTTCTCGGTCATGCCGTACCCTTCCAGGAGCTCAAGCCCCAGGTCGAGATACCACTGCAACAGGTCGGGAGGCAGGGGCGCGGACCCGCTCACGGCGTAGCGGACCTGGTCGAGACCGAGGCCCTTGAGGATTTTCTTTTTCACGAGGCCGCTCAGGACGGGTATCTTCATGAGCTTATTGAACTTCTTCGGCGGCAGCTTGTGGTACACGCCGGCCTGGAACTTGAGCCACAGACGCGGAACGGACACGAAGAGCGTAGGCCGGGCACGGTTCAAGTCCTGTAAAAAGGTGTCCAGTGTCTCGGCGAAATACACTCTGCACCCGACAGCCAGCGCCAGGTTCAGACCCACCATGGTCTCGAAGGAGTGGGCCAGGGGCAGGTAGGATATGTAGCGATCCTCGGTCGTCAGGTCGTAGACGGCCAGCTCGCCGGTTGCAGCCGCGGCCATGTTCTTGAAGGTGTTCTCCACCCCCTTGGGCCGGCCGGTGCTGCCCGAGGTGTAGAAGATGATCGAGATGTCGTCCGGGTCGCTCACGGGCCTCCCCTCGATGGGAGGGGTTTCCGCCACGATCGCGGACCAGGTCGGGTAGTCGTTGGGCGGGCTCAGCGGGTAGGAGACCAGCGGCAGCCCCTGGGGCACGGCCGGTTTGAGCCGATCCCAGATGTCAAGCTTGCCCACGAACAGGAGCCTGGACTCGCTGTGCGTGAGGATGTAGTTCACCGTGTCCGGATCCAGGGTCGGATAGATGGGACAGGAAACGTGCCCGGCCATCCAGATGGCCAGGCTGCTCATGATAAACTCCGCGCAGTTCTTCGACAGGATGGCGATGGAACTGCCCGGCGGGAAATCTTTCGCCTTGAGGTAGGCCGCCATGCGGCGCGACTCCTCAACCGTCTCTTTCCATGTGTATTCTCTGACCTTCCCCTCTCCCATCGGCTGGATCATGTACACGGCATCCGGCCGCTCCTGCTCGTGCTGGTAGAGCCGCTCAAGCGGCAGGTACTTCATGTCGATGGTCATGCGTTGCCTCCCCCGGAGTATTTGGATTATACAGCAGATGCACCTTAAATCATGTTCATAAAGATATTAGTCGGTTGGCGACGGATGTCAAGCAGAATCCCCTTCCGGAACCGTTTGCCCGAGATATGCGATGAGGAGTGCGCTCCACCGTATTGAAGGACACCATGCCTGACCCGGATCAGAACGGCACGTTAATACATGCTCACGTCCGGGTTAAGCACAACCTCTTCATTAATAACGTACGGAAAGCCATGGAGCATACATGCAGCAGGCATGGGAGATGGCACCTGTTTTCAGAAAATATTGTTGCCGGCAGTGGACGTATAACACGATTATGTTCAGAAAAAAACTTGTCCCCGCATTCACCCCGGCGGACAACAAGACGGCCTACCTGTTATGTATATGAATGATCTTCGCCCCGTCGAAGCCGTTGAAGCGCGTGGTCGAGGCGGTGCTGTAGGCGCCGATGTGCTCGGTGTACAGCCGGTCGCCAATTTCGAGATTACGGGGAAGCTGGGCGGAGAGGGTTATCTTGTCAAAGCTGTCGCAGGTCGGGCCCACCACGGCGCAGACCTCGCGCTTGCCCTGTTTGAAAGAATGGAAATTGGGGATCCAGTGATCGTACACCACGCCGGAGAAGGTATGGTACACGCCGTCATTTATGTGGTAGAATATCTTTCCGTCCCGGCGCGCCTTGCCGATGATCTCGGTCACGAGCATCGCCGCCGTTGCCACCATGAAGCGGCCCGGCTCGGCAAGTATCTCGATGTCGTCAGGAAAAAGCCGCTTGAACTCCGCGTTCAGCACGTCCGCCAGCTTTTCGATGCGCGGCACCTGCGCGTCATAGGGAACGGGGAACCCCCCGCCAATGTCGAGAAGCTTGAGATTGTGCCCCTTCAGGCGCGCCTCGTGGAAAATCTCCGAGCTGATCTCCAGCGCGGCGGTGTAGTTGTCGAAATTCGTGCACTGGCTTCCCACGTGGAAGCTCAGTCCCTCGATGTCCAGGCCCATCCCGGCCGCCCTATGGAGCAGGTCATAGGCCTCGGACGGCTCGGCGCCGAACTTGGAGCTCATCTCCACCTGGGAGCCGATGTCCGGAACCTTCAGCCGCAGTACGAGCCCGGCCGTGGAGCAGTGGTCCTTGATCTTCTTCAGCTCGTCGATATTGTCGTAGGTCACCAGGGGCTTGTACTTCTTTATCTTCCTGAGGGTCTCCCTGTCCTTTATGGTGTTCGAGAAGATGATTTTGTCCCAGATGTAAAAGTGCTTCTCATCCTCCTCGAAATGCTTGATGTACTCGTACACCTGCATGAACTCGTTGTAGGATGCCACGTCAAAGCTGGAGCCCTCGTTGAAGAGGGTCTTGATGATCTCCGGGTTCGAGTTCGCCTTTACCGCGTAATAGCACTGCACGCGGGGGAGGTGCTTTTTGAACAGGCGGTAGTTCTCCCTGATCCTTTCGTGGTCGAGAATAAAGAGCGGCGTCCCGTGTTTTTCCGCCAGCTTAAAGATCGTCTGCCTCATGTCACGCTCCCTGTGCCTGCAGCTTCTTCATGAAAGCCTTCAGGTCCTCGACCTCGCGGTTGTTCTCGAGGTAGGACTCGATCAGCTTCCGATGCAGCTCGTCGCCGCGCTCGAAGAGCCGCTTCTTCCGCTTGGGCTCCGTCGTCCTCAGGGTGTAGGCCACCAGCAGGGGGAAGGCCACGGTCACATCGATGTAGGCGGTCACGGTCTGGTCCAGCATGGTCGGGTCGATCTTGCCCCAGCTCGCCGCCTCGCTGGGGGGCGCGCCGGAGAGTCCGCCCGTATCGGGCCGCGCGTCGGTCACGTTGATGTCGTAGTCCTGGCCGACCTCCGGGATCATCAGCACCTCCTGGATCTGCGGCTCGGTCTGGAGCATGAAGTTCTTGGGGCTCCCTCCGCCGATCAGCAGGACCGCGGTCTTGCCCTTTTCATAACGCTTCGCGTTCAGGATGATCGCGGTCGAGTCGTTCACGTCGATGCTCGGGTTGATCTTGAGCTTGAACCGGTCCTGAAGACCGGACGCCTCGGCGAGGAGCTCGAGCCCGGCCACGTTCATGCCGATGGTCGAGTCACCGGGCGATGAGGTGAAGACCGGGATGCCGTTACGGTACGCGGCCGCGAGGATGCTGACCTCGCCCAGCCCGTTCTTTTTCTCGTACTCGTCCAGGACCTTGCCCATGTGGTGGTAGAACTCCCGGGTCCCCATCTCCTTCTGGAACTCGGGCCGGAGCATGATCTTTCTCAGGATGCGGTCCGTCTCCATGAGCACGTCTTCGTAATCGAAGAGAATATCGTAAATACGGGTGACGCCCTTGTCGCGGAGGTCCGCATCGTCCACGCTGTGGCTGCCCCGATACATCGGCAGGTTGAAGGCATAGTGCATGTCGTGATACATGTTCGCGCCGGTCGCGACGAGCCAGTCCACGAAGCCGTGGTTCATGAGCGGCACGACCGTGGAGGGCCCCAGTCCCGCCGGTGTCAGGGCGCCGGCCAGGCTCAGGCCGATGGTGACGTCGTCAGCCGAGTACTTCTCGCGCATGAGCTGGCACGCGGCGCGGAGGCGCCCGCCGTTGTAAGCGTCCATGTTGTCAATTAATGTTACGATGTCGGTGTCCTTCGTTGAAGGTTTCGGAAGGATGCGTTTTCCCGACAGATATTTCTGCTTGCCGGGGCAGCTTGCGTTGTCGTGTTTCATCTCGATGATCCCTTATACAATTTTTTCGCAATGATGAGCGATGTTGCTCAAAACCGCGGGCCGAACCGGGCGCGCCGGCGGTCCGCTCCGGCGTGCCCGAGGAAATGGGTCCGGCCGGTATGTCTGTGTGATGCTTTATAAGCTGTCTTTAAGTTTAAAATATAGCATTTTAGTGTCAAGGACTTAAAGAGGATTTTCTGGTAAAAGGGAACAATATTTAAAAAATTCAGATGGAATTGGAATGTTTTATGCACGAAGATGACGACACCTATCAGGCTTGTACCGAACCGGGGCGCCGTGCTTGCCGCATGGGCTGCTTTGTCTCTCCGGGATTGAACCGGTATGAAAAACTTATTTCTTCAAAAAAAAAGCACTGGACAGACGGCGAAATTTATAAATAAATCATCAGAGGTTAAAACGCCATGATCGATAAAAAGAAACTGCTTGTTTTCATGTACTGGTACACAGCCATCGGTGCAGGCTCCTTCGGATTGGCTATCATTCTGCTCCCCTCCTTTACCCAGGAGATCGTGCGCGCGCTTATGCCCTTCCCGGGCCAGGACCCCTTTATGTTTGGATACATGGGAAGCGCCCTGCTGGCTTTCGGCATACTCGGCGCCCTGGGAATATCCCGGCCGGGGAAGTTTGTGCCGGTCCTCATGCTGCAGCTTGTGTACAAAACCATATGGGTCTGCGGGGTGATCATTCCCAATGCTGTGAGGGGTGAGCACCCGCTTTACGCGACCATCTTCGCGGTTGTCTTTCTCACGTATATAGCCGGCGACATCGCTGTTATTCCCTTCAGGGAGCTCCTGGAATCTGAAAAGGCATAGGATAACCGCATTAATTATTTTTGCAACTTTCCCCGCCTTGATTCAAGTGTGCTGTATGCAACCACCGCGGCGATAACTATCCCCCCGCCCGCGATGGCCCAGGGGCCCGGCGCCTCTCCCATGAACAGGAATACCCACACCGGGTTGAGCACCGGTTCGATGATCGGCACTATGATCGCCTGAAGCGCGGGCACCTGCCGTATGGCTCGCGAATAAATAAGGTATGATAATCCGAGTTGGAACACGCCGAGAAAGACGAGAGCGGCCATGCCCTTTGGAGAGGGCGCACTCCGGAACACGAAGGGCGCGCAGACCAGCACGGTGACCAGATTGCCCAGCAGTATCGACTCCGTGGGCGAGCCCTCCTTCTGCATCCGCAGGCAGATGACCAGAACCGCGAGCGTGATCCCGCTGATGACGGCCAGCACGTTGCCCGTCAACCCGCCCGGAGAGAGCCGGTCAAGGAAAAGCAGCACGATGCCGCCGAGCGTGACGGCCACGGTGATCCACGCCCGGGCCGAAACCCGCTCGCCCAGGAACGCGGCGGACATGAGCGCGACATAGACCGGGCAGGCGTACTGTAAAACGATGGCATTGGCAGCGGTGGTCATCTTGTTGGCCAGCACGAAGAGTATGACCGTGGCGGCGTAGGCCGCGGCGCCGAGCAGCTGCGGGAGCGACCAATTGAAGCTGGGCCGCCGGAGGTAGGCGAGCACAACCAGAGCTGCGATTCCGCTCCTGGTGCCGGCTATGGCAAAGGGATCCCACTCGACGCTCTTGATAAAGACACCGCCCGTGCTCCATAGCACGGCTGCCACGACCAGCAGGAGGACCGCTTCCCCGCGCGTCATCGCCGCTGTATCCGATTCTTTTTCCATACGCAGGGATAGTATCAGTACATGCGCCCGTGCAGGCAAGAGGAAAATGACCGGTATGATGCCATTTATATATACGACGGCTCCCGACTCTTTCATACATAGCACGCTTCCATGCTAATGATTTATTCTTGCAATTTGCGCCACATCCTGATACAATAATTAGCAGGCGTGTTGTTTCTACTATAATATCAGCTTACATCAGATTTCGAGTGGCAGACAGATCGTACTGCCCTGTTGCGGGAAAATCGCTACCTGGGAGTTCAAGGTCGAGACGCTTTCCAATTCAATAGGGAGGTATCCTGCATGAAAACAAGCCGCATGTATGCCGTCGCCATACTCATTGCCTGCACGCTGACCATGGTTCCCTGCTCCGCTTTTGCCGCGAACATGAACATCGGCGGGACCGTCTGGTTCGCCTGGTGGCACTTCAGCCTGGAGGACTCAATCCGGGCGAAGATCGCCCCGCATTCCTCCCTGTACAACAGGTTCAGGATGAAACCGACATTTCTCTACGGACCGACGATCTCAGTGGATCTGCCTAAGGGTTTTGGACTCTCCGCATCCTTTATATATACAAACGGCTACCGCATTTATGCCCGGTCGGTAAGCATACTTGCGCCAACTGATTTCATACGTGACAAATACCGGATCTCCAGATACGACCTTGATAGCACCTTCAGCTATTCGCCGGTCCGCTACTTTAAAATATTCACGGGATTCAAGTTCCAGGGATACGATTTTACCGGCAGGATCCAGGAGATGGACATGGACGGGACCGGTTACCGTAAAAACTTCATAACGGGCCGTAACCGATCCCTGGGGGCAGGCCTCGGCTTCGGCATCACGATCCCCATCGTCGAGGGGCTCCACTTCCAGTGGAACCTGTCCGGTCTCTACCTGAACATGCGCTTTAATTACCACGGGGATTTTTTCAAGATTGAGACAGCCCCGGCGCTCTACATACCGGGCGCAGGGGACCTCAAGTTCTGGTACCACTCATACGGCGGCAACACAAACGTGTCTCTGGCTTACCTCATATCAAGGATCTCATCGACGATCATTCTCGGATTTCGGTACCAGCTTATTTACAACATCATGTACGACCTCGATGTATCAGATTATATCTTAAACATCCCTTTTGCCGATGCGCTTATGGCGCATGCAAGTAACCGTTACCTGCAACAACGGGGAAATAATAATAAGTATGACCACTTCTATGGAGTATCGTTTGCGTTTGTTTATTCATTTGAATTAACAAAGGTTGACGAAGATGATGAGGAGACCGAGTGAATGATGCAATAGTGTTTTTGTGCGCTGCACTACTACCCTTTGGGTTGTGAACATTTTTTTCTCATTGACATTTTGTTTGTCCACAATAAGTATTTTTTCCTATTGCGGTTTTTATCCATTTTCAGCATATGAAATGCCTGAGTGGCTAAATCAAATCGTGGATGAATTTTATTTAATCTTGTAATTTCAAAATGGTGCCCAATATGAATCCAAAAAGAAAAGCAATGATTAGTCAAAACAGGAAAATTACAACAACCGCAGGACTGTTTTACATCCTTGGAATTATTGCAGGTATCCTTAGTATTTCGTATGCCATAGATGATCCAAATTATCTTATAGAAGCATCATCAAATGCAAGCGGTGTATTATTAGCGGCATTTTTTCATTTACTTATGGCTCCTTTGTATATTGGTATTGCAATAATGTTATACCCTGTTTTAAAAAATTACAATGAATGGCTGGCCCTTGGATTTGCCGGCTTCAGGATTATTGCCGGAGTATTTATTATTATTGGTGTTATTATTTTATTATTGCTGTTATCTTTAAGCCAAGAATTTATCAAAGCTGGAACTCAGGACGCATCGTATTTTAAAACAACAGGTGTTTTACTGCTTACAGGAAGAGATTTAGTAAACCATGTGGCAACTGTATTGTCTGTGAGTATAAGCGGTTTAATGTTTTTTATTCTTCTTTTTCAATCAAAACTTGTTCCTCGTTGGTTATCTGGATGGGGTCTTGCAGGAATTATATTTGCCATCGTTGCAAGTTTTTTGCTTTTTTTCCGTGTTATCGGCGTAATAACCCCAATCTATATAATTTTAAATATTCCAATGGCCTTACAAGAAATTGTTTTAGCACTATGGTTAATAGCGAAAGGATTTAATCCTTCCACAATATATTTGGAAGAAATGGATTAATTATAATGATACGTGAGCATCTCATGTTTCAGCCCATGACAGCATTATTAGTAACAACTATGCTTAGTGCCGCCGCAGCATCGGCTCACGCTTCCACCCGGGAGATCAAGTCCGATGAACAAAAAGTTTTTTACCGCGTGACGGCCAACCGGTTGCTGATCCGCGACGCGCCGGACATCAAGGGAAACGTGATCGGCTCGGCAGTTAAGGATGAAAAGCTTTTATTCATTGCAGAAACAGGAAAATACACAAAGGCAAGCGGCGAATACGGGCAATGGTTAAAAGTGAAGACATCCGGCAGTATCACAGGTTTCGCTTTCAGTGGATTCCTGGCGGAAGTTATCGATTACAAACCGAACAGGGTACCTTTCAATATCGTCGGCGTTTGGCACCGGTATATGGACCCGCCCAACGAAAGCTTTTATTTTTACCCTGACAGAACATGCAGGGTTGAAACTATCGGTGGCTACGATAAACCGCTGGTGAAAGTGAAAGGAACCTATTTATACGACGGGGTACGAACTATTACAATAAAATTGGAGAACGAGAAAATACTGAAAATGCGGGTAGTAACGATAGGGAACAGGACCACCATCATGGATACATGGTCAAACGGCACGGAATTCTTTTTTGATGAAAAGCATTTACGTCAACCGCTGGAGGATAAATAGCAGCCTTCGCTTTACCCGTCCGTTCTTCTTCTTGACTTTTACGATTGTGCTGACTGTATGGGTTGTATTGTTCATTGGACGGGAAACAACAACATGATAATCGAATTTTTCCTTTCCGCCTTTGTACTGGGCGTAATAGTCGCCATACCGCCCGGGTCTGTCACTGTCATCTCATGCCAGAGGGCCATACAGTACGGGTTCAGGAACAGCCTTATCTTCACCATCGGGTCCAGCCTCGCCGATATCTTCTACATCTGCCTGGTCTATTTCGGCCTGGCCAATTTTATAAAGGATGACGGCTACAAGCTCGCCCTCTGGCTGGTCTGCGGCCTCCTGCTTGTGCTGATCGGGATCATGACCGTGGTGTCATCCCGGAGCGATACCGGCGATGATGCGGACGGAGCGGCCATGCTCCAGTCGAGGCCCTGGGTGACCTTTATCTCCGGCATCGTCGTCACCCTGACGAACCCTATGACGATCATCGGCTGGATCGCGATCGCGGGGAATTTCTTCATCATCTGGAAGGACCGGGTCCCGGGAACAGCAGGCTTCCTTGCCCTGTCAATCGTGGTAATCATGGCAGGTGTGCTGACCTGGTTCATACCACTTATTTACGCTGCCAGCAGGATTCACCGGATCATGAATCGGAAATTCCAGAAATACCTGGTGGTTATCGCAGGCTCATGCCTGATTATCTTCGGAATAATTTCGCTGGTTTCCGCTTACAGGATAGCGGCCGGATAATCGCACGGTCGAGATTCCCTGCCCCGGGCCTTTTCCGTTCAATCAATAAATAAATTTCCCGGTTCCCAGGAAGGAGACGACGTTGTCCACTACCCGTTTCTGGAACAGGAGCATGGTGTGCTGGCCCGGTATGACGATATGGTCCTTCATTCCTTCAAGTTTCGTTTCCTCCACCGCGACCGTGGCGTCATTATCGCCCGGGATCAGGGGATTGAGTCCCCGGCTCGTTCCGGTGCCGCCGGAGATAATGCCGAATTCGCACGGCGGGGGCTGGGCCGGCCGGTATTTGAGCGAGTATTGCAGCTCTTCGCCGGTTATTCCGAGCAGGAACTTCACTGCGGGGATGTTTTTCACCAGTGTCTTTCCCCATACCGAACCCTGGTTGGGCGGTGCGATCATGACAAACCGCCCGAGGTTCTTCATTTTTCGTTCGGACAGGTAATACCGCACAACCAGCGCTCCCAGGCTATGTGTGACGAAATGTACCACCCCGGCATCGTTCGGGACCTCAGTCCGCAGGGTACGGTCGAGGTCGTCGGCGACAGTCTGTATGGAGTCCTTCCTGCTGTCATAGCCGAAATTTATCACGCGGTATCCGTTGCGGAGCAGATCATTCTCGATCCACGTCATGGCCCTTGGGCCGCTGAGCATACCGTGGACCAGGACTACCCACCCGTGGCCTGGATTTTTTTTAGTCGCGATTGCGGCAGATGTTTTCATGCCGGCCGGCTCCTCGGAACAGGAATAGATTGCCGTAATCAACAGGACAATGCTCAATAGTCTGACAGATATCGTGAACTGTTTCATTGACGCCGCGGGTGCTGCCGCTTAAGCAGGCGACGCCCCATCACCTTATTCTTCATAATTCAGCAGGTTGGCATAATACTCGATAAACGAAATATATTTTTTATTCAATGTTATCTCGTTATTCCTGATCCTGACGATGTCCCGCCGCTTGAGGATCTCCAGGGCGATGCGGGCCATGTTCCGCGCCTCGTTGACCCCGAGAAAGTCCTCTTCGAAGGAGACCAGCTCCTTTTGCCGATCCTTCTTTTCGGTGACCAGCGTATCCATGGCCTGCTGGTAGCTTTTAAACGCCTTGCCGATGACAATGCGGCGCTTCCGCTTCTTGAGCTCATGGTTGATCCTGATGATCGTTTTAACAAGCAGGTCACGGTCAAAGCTGTCCCTGCCGAGCGACAGGATCGCGCGCGATGTAAGGCAGACCGGCGTCACCGGGACCACGTCGCCGATCCGCTCAAGGAGACCGTCCGCGAGCTCTTTCACAACGGCGAGACGGTCGTTCCGGTTGAGCCTGAAAAAATCTTTATGCTTTTTCAGAAATTCAGAGACCGGCACCGGGTCTCCGAAGCTCACGCTGGCGTACCCGTGCTGCTTCAGCCGCCCGGTCAGGTAGCGCGCGAAATTGAACAGTATGATGAACGGGGTCTTCAGCACAATGCGGAACAGGGAGGTGATGTTTTCGCGGAAACCGGTCTTTTCCTTCCGCTCTTTCCATTCCTTTATGAGCACCCGGTCTTCCAGCACCCAGTCGTAATTGATGCCAACGGGAACGAACACGATCTCCTTCGAAAAGTCCGCGTCGTCCTTGATCTTGAGGATATAGTCCAGCAGGCCGATTTTCGAGTCCCGGAACCTGCCATCGCGGGTGAGCCCGCCCTCGATGAAAATGCCCTGGGTTATGCCCTGGCGGCTTATCATCTGTATATACTTCTCGAGCACGAGGTGGTAGAGCTTCTCGCGGTACTGGCGCCGGAGAAAATAGGCGCCGAAGGACTTGAATATGTACTCGAGGGGCCACACTCGCGCCCATTCCCCCACCGCGTAGCTGATGGAAATGTTCCGGTATAGCATGAACGCTACCAGCACGTAATCGACGTTGCTCCGGTGGTTCATGACGAAAACGACCGCGGAATCTTTCGGGATCTTGCCGATCTTTTCCGCATTTTCGCGGTCTATGACCACTTCGTACAGGAGGTTGAGGAAGAAGTTGGCGATCCAGAACCCGATCTTGTAATACGAGAGCAGGTTGAAGAATGGAACGATCTCCTCGATGTACTCCTCTACGAGCTCGTCGACCTCCTGGATGTTGATCCCCTTCTCGCGCGCGTGAAAAAGTATTGCGTTGTGGACATCATCATCGTTCATCAACTCCTGTTTCACGATGAACTTGTTCATGAACTTGTACGTATCAAGCTTGATGTTATACGTTGATATATACTGCCGCACGGAGCGGTTGAGCCGTTTAAGGATCTTCTCCTTTATTATGAAACGCAGGACTTCATAGGCAAGAATGATGCCTATGAAGAGTAATGCGAATTGTATTATCTGTATAATCATATAGTGCGATAATTTAAAATATTCCCGGCCCTACAGGTCCGCATTTGTGTTGTGTTTCGACTGGATCACCAACCACTGTCGAAGCGAACGTTTGCAAACCTGTCATGAAGGATGAATCATATCGTACCGTCAAGCTCCCCGGTCACGTCCTTCCCACACGAACGGCACCGCTTCGCGCCGCGGAAGAGCGGCTTGCCGCACGAAGCGCAGTGGTACCGCTCGCACACGGACCGGGCCCATTCCATGCTCCCCTTTTCATCGCCCTGCTCCGCGACCTTTTCCCGCCACACCGGTATTGCGCCCTTCATCACCCTGCGGCCGGTCGCGAACCCGAACTTCTCGATCTTTTCGCAGGGCCAGTCCGCGCACTGGTGACAGGAGTAGTGGCCCTTCGACCGTACGCAGTCCCTGATGTCGCAGATGCGGCAGTACCCGTACATCTTCGCGGGCGGCTCTGGCTGCATGCAGCCCAGGCACTCGGTCTGCTCCGGCCTGGTGCCATAGAGATTCCCCATGATCTGCTTGAACTTTTCGTTGTTGTCGCGGGTCGCGATGTAGACGCCGCAGGCGCCGCAGTAGAGTCCGCACGGGGCCATGAGATTCTTGTTCCGGATTTCGTCTTCGGTCCATCCTTCCATGATACCACCTCCGTGGAATTCGATATGGCCGGGATACTCGAACATGCCTATTGTATGGCCGACAGAATCCGGTTGTCAACTTGTTTTATTGCGACGGGAACCTGCTTCCCCCTGATCCTGCTTCGGCAGGCCTATCACATCGCCCAAAGGGGCCCGGATGAAGGACGAGTTTGAAAGTCATAATGAATGTATAACTAACCACGAATGAATAAGGATTGTTATCCCAATATGAGGTAAACCTTATTGTCAATTCGATCAAAACCGGTATTGGTAAGAATAGTCATATAAACACTACTTAATTTCATTCATGCCCATCAGTGGTTGAAAAATAAATAACAGGCTTGGTCGCGGACGTTTTAAAGCTCGTTAGACACCAAACCTACCCTTGTCCCGACTACAGCGTGCAAATGACCATATCAACTATTTTACGTACTTTGCCAACAGGGAATGGCGAGAGCTTTGGAAAACCCACCTGCCTTTCTGCAGATATTTCAGAATGATGAAAGGGCCACGGTTTCTTTCCGCCATATCTTTATAAAATTTTCTTGCTATCTATCCTAACTGCTTTTGCAATAATCAGCGGGCCGGGATGTTTTGCTCGTTTCTCACGCAATTGCTCATTTTTTCGCGACTTGTGGAATTTCAAGCCCCCTGTCCAGGTATTGTTTCTTGAAAGATGCAGTACTATCTCCTGTGCTTGCTTCATATAAGGCTTAGGGTTATATGATGTCAATAGGAATTAATGGTTATCAAGTGCTGCAATTCAATAGCTTATTAGAATATCGCAGATGTTGTTCTTGTTGAGGGGGGAATCCCCATAAAAATTTCAAACATCTGGTTGAATTAATATATTCTTGTGCAACAATATAGACATCGCAAAGATTATTATAGCTTTTTTTCTCATCGTTAATGCTTTTCAAATATTTTTTAGCCGCCTGTGTAATAATGAGAGAAAGTGATTTTTTTAAAATTTTTTTCAAATCCATAAAATATTCATACTCATTCTCATTGTAATTAACATGTACCGGCTTCCAGTCCTTATGAGTTCTTCGCTTTTGATATTCGACAAGCCTCCACATCCGTATCGGTTGTTGAAGATCTACGAGAACTTTTTTTAAAAGGATAACTATCATTTCAGAATCGGAAATATTTCGCAACAGAGCAGCATTTGTAATCAAATTGGAAATATATAAATTAAGATTAACAGTTGTTCTCATGACCACCTCTTCCAGTGAAATTATTTAGGCATCATATGCTTATACGAATAATGTGAGGCAAAATAAAAATTTTTCACTCTCCCTTTTTCATCGGAACTATATTGAATGAAATTCTTATGATACAACAATCTCCGGTGTCGTATTGTTCGGGCCATATAAACTGATTACGAGGATGTATTTTCTTTGACATTTTATAAATATTTTCTTAGTATAAAATGATATCATATATTTATTATAAGTTAAGTTGTCAGTTGTATGTATGGGTTGGGATCCTTGTTTCCGTCATTATGTCGCCATTCGTCAATTTTTTAGTTTTTTCCATAATTAAGGTGCATGCCGTATCAGAAGATGTGCATGCGACTGGATAACAATCCCATGCATAAAGTGCTAACATTTCATGACGGAACAAATTTGATTTCGATGGTTTCCTGAAATACGAGTGGAGAATTATTTGATGGCCTGGCACCACATCGTCTACTTTGTATCACTTATAATCACTACTCTCGTCATGGCGTTTATAGTATGGTATTCATGGCGGAAACGGACTGTTGTGCCAGAGGCTGGAATATTTCAATGGATTTCATTCTTTATTGGCCTTCTTGCCCTGCTTCAGCTCATATCCATGATTGCTCCTTCGAATGATCTGGCGCTTGTTTTTTTCAACATGCGATACGCATCAACGGCCATTATCCCTCTTTTGTGGCTGGTATTCGTGTTCCGCTATACCGGCAAACGGCGCAAGCTCCCAGGAGCTCTCATGGCAGTTATGGCCGTTATTCCTTTAGTCACGCAGGTAATGATCTGGACAAGCGGTTTTCACGGCATCTGGGTGCTCAGCGAGGTTGAATTCTATCAAATTGGTCCGTTTATTTATCCGGATACTTCAACGCGAGAATACGGCCCCTGGTATCTGGTTCATACCATATATAGCTTTGGATTGACCCTTGTCGGGATTGTTATCCTGTTCGTGGAAACGGTACGGATGCCCCGCGAATATCAAAAACAGTCCATCATCATAATCACCGGCACCATGATTATGTTAATCGGCATATTGTTCCCATCCGTCAACCTTGTTCCCGGAATGAATCTGAATCCATTACCGCAAAGCTTCGCAATCGGATCCCTCGTCATGGCGTGGGCAATCTTCCGCCACAGGTTTCTAAGCATAACACCGCGTATTGACCGGAATAAACCGGTGCCGCTTGCTCTCGTCACAATTTTTCTCTCGCTGGCGGCAGCGATTGTAATAATTGGATTTCTCTATTATCACCAGTACCGGGAACAATTTCGTCTGCAGGTCGGGCATCAATTGTTATCCATCGCAGATTTAAAGGTTAAGGATATTGATCGTTGGCGGCTGGAGCGCCTGGGCGACGGCAGCATTCTTCACAATAATGTCATCTTCAACAATCTGGCCAGGAGATACCTGTCGGATCCGGCTGACGGTATTGCCCGATGGCAGATCAATTCCTGGTTGAGTAATATCCTTGATGTCTACAGATATGAAACGATAGCCCTGCTTGATAGCAGGGGCACCGCGCGGATAACTATTCACGAGATTAAAGGGTTCATATGCGGACATCTGAAGGGTTTTTTCGATGATTCCCGACGAGCCGGAAAGGTCATACTTTCTGATTTTCACACGGATGGACCAGGAAAACCAATCCGTCTTTTTGTTATAGTACCTCTTTCCGAAGACCAGGGCGGAGTTTCCCCGTTCGGGTACGTCCTTCTCGTAATAAATCCCGATGAATACCTGTACCCCATGCTCAACACATGGCCTGTGCCAAGCCCGACTGCCGAGACTTTCCTTGTTAGAAAAGACGGTGATCATGTGCTGTATCTCAGCGATCTCAGGTTCAAGAAAAACACAGCTATGAATTATCGCAAACCCCTTGCCGAGCATAATCTCGCCGCTGTCATGGCCGTGCTGGGTACAGAGGGAATCGTGGAGTCGGTTGATTACCGGGGCATTCCGACGATCGCGGCTCTGAAAGCTGTGCCCGGCACTCCCTGGTTCATGGTGGCGCATCAGTCCACAGAAGAAGTTTTCAAGCCGGTGCGTGAGCGTTTCTGGACGATGGGCTTCATTGTTACGATAATGATCGCGGCAATGGGCGTTGGTGTCCTGTTAATCTGGAACCGACATGAAGATAATAGCATCAGGCAGCGTCTCAGGGCGGCCGAGCTGTTGAGAGAACAGGAGACCCGGTACCATCTCCTGGCAGACCATGTGACTGAAATAGTGTGGACCACGGACATGGATCTGAAGACGACCTATATCAGCCCATCGGTTGAAAAAACGCTGGGATATTCCTTTGAAGAGCTTCGAGAAATGTCGTTGGAAAAAATCCTGACCCCCGAGTCTCTCGAGAAGGCCACGCAAGCCCTGAACGATGGGAAAGCGAGGATGGGAATCGACCCCGCGTACTCGACCCGCCGCACACTTGACCTTGAGTTGTATCGAAAGGACGGCACTTCCCTGTGGTGCGAGATCACCTTCAGCTTCATACGGGACGGAGAGGGCGGGTCCGTTTCTATCCTGGTCGAGGCACGGGACATTACCGAGCGTAAACGTTCTGAAGACGCACTGCGTGAAAGCGAGCATCGATTTCGCATCCTGGCCGACTCCATGCCGCAGCTGGTATGGACGGCCAACCCCGATGGCACCCTGGATTACATTAACAACAAGCATGTTGAGTTTGGCGGCTTACAACGGGATCATACCCGGGCCTGGGAAAGGAGTTGGAGCCTGCACCCGGATGACATGCAGCTTACCCTTGCGTCGTGGCGTCGCTCAGTTGAAACCGGATGTGAATACGAGGTTGAGCACCGTCTCCTGACCGGGTCCGGGGAATTCCGCTGGTTCCTGAGTCGTAGCGTTCCAGTAAAGAATGCGGACGGGGCGATAGTCAAGTGGTATGGTACTTCGACGAACATCCACGACAGAAAGCTTGCCGAGGCCCAGAGGGAAGAGGCGTATGCGGCATTGCAGGAGAGCCAGGAAAAGTACCGGCTTATCTCGGAAAACATGTCAGACGTCATCTGGTTGATGGATATGAGCCTCAAGTATATATTTGCCACTCCTTCGCTGGAGCAATCCCTTGGATATACCATGGAAGAGCTGAACGCCCTGCCGCTTGACCACATATTCACCCCGGAATCCTCCGTGCTTCTTCGGCAGGCCATGGCGGAAGAGCTCGTCCCCGAGCGGATTGCTTCGAAGGACACTGTCGTATCGCGGACCCTGGCTCTTGAATCTATCCGCAAGGACGGCTCCAGGTTCTGGGGTGAGATACGCTACGAATTGATACGCGACGCTGAAGGCAAACCGAAGGCCATTCTGGGCGTGGCTCGGGACATTAACGAACGCAAGAGTGCGGAAGAAAAGATTGCCGCGTCGCTGCGCGAGAAGGAGGTCCTGCTCCGCGAGGTACATCATCGGGTCAAGAACAACATGCAGATCATATCAAGCCTTCTCACCATCCAGAATACGTATCTATCGAAAGGTGCTGATGTGCGCGTGGCCCTGCAGGAAATGCAGAACAGGATCAAGTCAATGTCGATCGTGCATGAGAAGCTCTACCGGTCGGAAAACCTCGCGCAAATAGACTTCAGGGACTACATTGTAAGCCTGTCAGCGTCAGTTTTCCAGTCGATCGGCATTGGCCCCGGTCGGATTGAGTTTACAATTGACAGGGAGACCGTGATCCTGAACATCGATGTTGCGATTTCCTGCGGCCTTCTGATCAACGAGCTTGTCACCAATGCACTGAAGCATGCGTTTCCGGATGGAAGGAAGGGTGTCATAGCGATATCCATGGGGAAATCAAGCGGGGAATCCTGCCGGATTTCAGTTAAGGACAACGGCATCGGCCTCCCCGAAGGGTTTGATATTAATGCCAGGAACACCATGGGAATGCGCCTTATTGGGATTCTGGCCAGGCAGATCGGCGGCACAATCGAGGTACATCATGAAAATGAGACGGAATTCATCATACAATTCCCGATCGTTAAGGAGGACATGAAGGATGGAGGGAGCTAACATTCTTATTGTAGAGGACGAGCTTATAACCGTTGAGTCTATCAGGGATGTGCTCGAAAGCCGCGGGTATGGCATCATCGGCGATGTTACGAACGGCACCGACGCACTCGCTCTGATGGAACGTGTACAGCCGGACCTGATCCTTATGGACATAAAGATCAAGGGTGATATCGATGGTATAGAGCTGGCAAAGATTGTGAATGATAAATACAATATTCCAGTGATATACCTGACCGCATTTGCAGACCGTTTAACGGTGCAGCGGGCCAAAATGACCGAGTCATACGGCTACATTATCAAGCCCATAGGAGAAATGGAGCTTGTGACCAACATCGAAATCGCCCTCTACAAGCACGGCCTTACCAGAAAAATGAAGGAGGGCGAAAAGCGCTACCGCACCCTGTTCGAGTCGATAAGCGATGCCATCTATATCCATGACAGCAGGGGCAGTTTCATCGACTTCAATCCCTCGATGGAAACCCTCACCGGTTATTCAAGGCATGAGCTGTCAACCATTAATATTAAGGACCTGTTTTTTGACAAAGAAATCCACGGACAAGTATATGAAACGCTTGAATCAGGACGGCAGGTGAAGGACGTGCCGGTTGACATTCGACAAAAAGACGGCGCCAAGGCACATTGCCTCATTTCCGTCTCTCGGATCACCGGTGTAACCCGCAGCAGCGCAATTGTTCACGGCGTTTTACGGGACGTGACCGAACAGTGGGAAGCGCATAAAAAGCTGGAAGAGGAGCGCGTGTTCACCGAAGCAGTCATCGACAGCATGCCGGCAATATTTTACGCTATTGACCGCAATGGCCGGTTCGCGCGATGGAATCGTAAACTCGAAGAGCTCAGCGGTCTTTCCCGGGACAAGGTACGAGGCATCAGCCTGTTCGACATGATGAACGAAAAAAACCGGGAACTGTTTTTACAAAAACTTGACGAAGGGTTTACGAAGGGCGATGTAATAATGGAGGCTAATCTATTGTTGCGCGGCGCCGGTAATATTCGTCGCGATTTCAGGATCACCGGAAGACGGGTGGAGATCGGCGGGAAAGAGTATCTTGTCGGGGCAGACGTTGATATCACGGATTAGAAATTTTTATTTTAACATGAAAATCATCCAGGCCTTGATCAGCGGCCTATATATACTTTATTAATAATAGATAGTAAACCATTGATGAATAGTATGACGATCAATGTAAAAAAAGTCATGGGATGTTCAGTGACACCTCGCATGAAGTGCAGGCTCTCGGCTAGCCCTGCAGGAGTGTACATCAAACCGATTCTATCCGGTATTAAATGCTTGAATAAATGATTCCAGCCCGAAGAAATGGTTACGCGCACCGCGCATCTCATACTATCGGAGGATCAGATGAAAGTACAGGAAATGTTCGATTTAACCGGCAAAGTCGCCATCGTCACCGGCGGCGGCAGGGGCATAGGAAAATTCATCGCGACCGGTCTGGCGGAATCAGGGGCCAACCTGGTGATCGCGTCACGGAAGGTCGAGAACTGCGAAAAGACCGCGAAAGAGCTTTCCGCGCTGGGCGTCAAGGCGATTGCCGTCAAGCTCGACGTGGCGGACAGGGACCAGATCAGGAACCTGCTCGATGTCACCATGAAGGAATTCGGGAAGATAGACATACTGGTTAACAACGCGGGCCTCACCTGGGGCGCGCCAACGCTCGATTTTCCGCTCGAGAAATGGGACGCGATATTCAACGTGAACATACGCGGCGCCTGGATGATTTCCCAGATGACGGCGCAGATCATGAAGGACGCCGGCGGCGGCAAGATGATCAACATCTCGTCGATCCACGGGGAGCGCGGCTCGCTCGAGGAGGCGCATCCGGCCATCGCCTACAACTCGACCAAGGCGGCGCTGAACATACTGACTATGAACCTGGCGATCAAACTTGCGAAGTTCAAGATATACGTCAACGCCATTGCTCCCGGCTTTTTCAACACCGACATGATGAAGTACCTGTTCAAGCCGGAGATGAAGCCGATCCTGGACGCGTTTATCGGATACATACCGCTGAAGAAGGTCGGAGAGGAAGACGACATCAAGGCGCTCGCGGTTTTCCTCGCGTCGAAGGCGTCCGACTACATGACCGGCGCGGTTATCCCCTGCGACGGCGGCATCATGGCCAAGCAGTAGTCCGGGCTACTTCTCGCCCCAGAGTCGCTGCGCGGCAAGCGCCCACTCGTCGAAGCGGAACGGATCGTCCGGGAACGCTTCGTAGTGGGCGCGTATCTTCGCCGCCGCGCTCATGGCGTCGAGGAGCGCCCTGAAGCCGGTTTTCGATAGGCCGCCGCCGAGGCGGCCTATCGCCAGCTTGGCCGCGACCGCTATCATCCGCACGGGACCGATCTTCACCTCGAAATCACGGTTCATCGATTCGAAATCATACGACGAGAAAATCACGTTTTTCCTGAAAAGGTAATTCACGT
>JBGTBN010000022.1:0-39416 GCA_041749375.1 Spirochaetota bacterium | reverse complement strand
TTGCCGCTCAGGTACACACGCTTCTTCCCGAGCCGTTTCAGCAGGCCCTCCGAGATTTCCTCGATGGCGCAGTGGCCGGCGATGAGTACCGGGCCCGTAATCGCGTCGATCACGCCGGGGTCGAAGCCCTTGCCCATTACCAGCGTCCATCCGCCCCTGCCCGCGTAGTCCTTGGCCAGGGCCTGCAGCACGGCCAGGGGATTGTTGACGCACCCCTCACGGCAGGCCAGCTCCTTCCCGCGTATGATCCTGATATCGGCGGGGAAATCGGGATACAGGTCGAAGGGATACTTCCCGCCGAACTTCTTCAGGTCGCCGATGATATCGATATACCGCACGTCCCTGTAATCGCCGAGCACCTCAATATCATCGAGCTTTCGCACGCCTTCGCCCAGTCCGCGCCTGACAGCTTCCTTGATGTGCGGCACGTCGCTGACGCCGAACCCGAAGATCCTCGCCCCGACGATGTCCGCGGCAACCACGTTGGGGCTCCCGATCAGGATCCGGAACGGCCTGATGCAGGTGTCGGCCAGGGCCAGGGCATTGTAGTGGCCGTAGATGCTCCCCTCCACGCCCTCGATCAGCGTGAAGTCGGGCCGCACCAGCGCCAGCACGTCAACGAGCTTGCCATGCAAATTATAGTTATGGTCCCAGCCCCGGTCCTCGTGCCGTGGGAAGGCCCACTGGTTCTTGATGCCGAGCGTCGCCACGCCCATTGAGTGGGTCTTCAGCTTGGGGAGATTTATGTACAGGTTATCGCTCCTCCCTGCGATGAGCTTCTCCGCCACGGTTTTCGAGATACGGAACGTCTTCAGGTCGTACCCGCCGGCCGGTTTGCCCGCGAACTCGACCTCCGTGGTCTTCTCCTCGTCGAGATAGATCGCTTTCGCGCCTAGCTTTTTGCATATCTTCGCATAGCCGGTGATCTCGAACACCAGCCGCGTGTAGTTGCACTGGGTCGAGTTCTCGAACACGAAAATGTTCCGCGCGCCCGCGCCCTTCCAGTAGCGGATAACCGCCTCTAGCACCTCGGGCCGCGTGTACGCGTAGGGCTTGGCGTCGACCGCGTTCGGCTTGATGTACACGTCCCCGCTCTTCTTCAAGAGCGATCTGCCGCCGTAGTAGTCGAAGATCTCCTTCACGCCGGCGGCGATCTCGGCCTTCATGGCGTCCGGCAGGGGCCGGTACTCGGTGAAGGTACCCTGCCCGTGCGCTGTTGTTATTTTTTTGATGTACGCCGATTTCAACGGATTGAGCTTTTTCGCAGCCATCTCAACCTCCGGTTTTATAATTCCATGCCTGTTCGGTCATTCGCGCTCATCCCCCCCGTGAGGGCCTCTATTGTTTTCCGCTCCGCGTATACGAGCAGATCGTGCATGATGAGCTTCGCCTTTTCCGGCTCACGATCCCTTATCGCGCCGTAGATCTCGTGGTAGAACCTGGTCGTCCGCATGATGTTCGCCGCATCGGCGAAGTAGAGGGTCAGGAACTCGGCCACCAACCCGCTGTTGTTGAAAAAATTCAGCACAATGAGAAACGAGATGTTCTTGCTCGAACGGGCTATGAGCCGGTAGATCGCCATGTCCCGATCGTTGATGCCGATGAGGTCATCGTGGAAAATCATCCGCTCAAGATCGGCCAGGTCCTCCGCACTCCTGTTGCGCGCCGCCTGCAGGGCAACGTCCGGGAGTATGATCCGCCGGAGGTCGAGAAGGCCCTTCAGAATCTCGAGGTTGATCGTATCTCCCGACCGTATGAGCGCCGGGAGCAGCTCCAGGGTGCCTGTTTCAAGGTAATTCAGCACGTACACGCCGTCGCCGTGACGGATCTCGACAAGCCCCAGCATCTCGAGCTTTTTCAGCGCCTCGCGCACCGTTCCCCTGTTAACGCCAAGACCTTCTGCGAGATCGCGCTCGGGCGGGAGCTTCTCCCCGGCGCGGTACTGGCCGGAGAGGATATTGTTCGTGAGCTGGCTAACAATCCCCTCGTGGAGGCGGGTCCTGGGGAGCGGTTTCAGGGCTGGATTGTTATACATGGTTTTTGTCTTGGGTGTACTTTCCATGTCCGATAATTATGCGGATTCAAGGCCGTCATATTGTGATTGGTCGGGTGGTCCGACCAATCACAATATAATACCTGAAGCCCTCTTGAGTCAACAAAAATATTTATTTTTTATACATTATTAGAATTATGTAATGCAATTGGGGCATAATGTACAAATTTAAACCCCGGCAGGGCTCTGGTTTTCTGGGCATCCTCAAACGGCATGGCTTATACTGTTGTATTGGCCGTAAGCCGCTGATATTTATTTTCTTCAATAAATCTAATAATTTCGTTTATCCCCATGATCCTGCAGGCAGCCCCGATTCGTATCGCCTCCCGCGGCATGCCGAACACAACGCACGAGGCTTCGTCCTGGGCAATGGTCATTGCCCCCGCTTCCCTGAGCTCAAGCAGTCCGGCAGCGCCGTCGGAGCCCATGCCGGTAAGCAGGATCCCCGCTGCGCTGCGCCCGGCGCACTGCGCCACGGACCGGAACAGCACGTCGACGGACGGCTTGTGCCGGTTCACGGGGAGACCGTCCAGGACCTCGACATAGTATCCGTTCGCGTCCGACTTGAGCAGCATGTGCCGGTTACCCGGCGCGATCAGCGCTATGCCGCGGTAGACGCGGTCGCCGTTCTCCGCCTCCTTCACGTACGGCTGGGCCATGCCGTTGATGCGGTCCGCGAACGCTTTCGTGAATTTCTCCGGCATGTGCTGCACGATCACGATGCCCGGGAGATCGTCCGAAAGCGACTTGAATATGCCCGCTATCGCCTCCGTGCCGCCGGTGGAGGCCCCGATAGCGATCACGGTCTCGCTCCGGTGCCTGGCTTTCATCGCCCTCTTCGGCGGCAGGATCACGTCGGCCGAATGCCTCGCCAGTACGTCCAGGGACGGGGCATCCCGTGCAACAGACTGTGAGCGCGCCCGGACCTTCGAATGGCTGGCGGCTATGATCTTTTCCACGAGCTCGCCCGAAAAAGCGCCCCGCGCCTCGTCGGAGCCCTGGGCCGGCTTCAGGATGAAGTCGACCGCGCCCAGCTCGAGCGCCCGCATGGTGACGCGCGCGCCCGCATCGGTAAACGAGCTGACCATTATCACGGGCATGGGCCGGGCGACCATGAGCTTCGAGAGGAAGGTAAGGCCGTCCATCCTGGGCATTTCCACGTCGAGGGTCAGCACGTCGGGGTTGAATTTCTTTATCTTGTCTATCGCGATGATCGGGTCAAGCGCGGTGGCCACGACCTCGATCCCACTCGCGTTCGAGAGGATCTCCGAGAGATATTTCCGCACGACCGCGGAATCGTCGACGATGAGGACCCTGGTTTTCTTCATACCGGTACAAGTCTCCCGCGCACGTAGTTGTATTCTTTTTCCTTGATCTGTTCCAGCACATCGGATTTGGTTATGCTCTTCATGAAAACCGTGCCGGTGGCGACCTCCATGATGATCTTGCGGGCGAACGTCCCGCCGACCACCATCTCGTCTATCGGGATGTCCTCGATCTCGAGCATGAGCCGGGCCAGACGCACGTTATCGAACGGGATGGTATTGGTGTCGCGCATTGCGGGTATGACATTGCCCCCGCCGAACACCTTCGCGGTAAGGTGTTTCCTCTCCGCGCCCATTCTTTCCATGAGGACCAGGAGCTCGTTTATCGCGGTTACGCCGTACCGGGCCGACCGGTCGCTCAGCAAGTCCGCCTGGACGATCCTGCCGGGAAGCATGAAATGGTTCATGCCGGATATCTTTTTGACCGGGTCATGCAGGCATACGGACACGCAGGATCCCAGCATCGTGCCGATCATATCGTCGTCACCCGACACGTGCAGCTCGCCGGGCTGAATTATCTTTATTTTCTTGCCGAACCTGCTGCTGTGCGGTATATGCATGTTACTAAACCTTCCGATAAATGGTGTGGCCCACAAAACGGAACCTGGTAGTCATCCCAGCCAGGGTTTCCGAGTGGCCCATGATGAGATACCCGTCATCACTCAGGCATGAGTGGAATTTATCGAACAGCCTGTTGCGCGACACGGTATCGAAATAGATGATGACGTTACGGCAGAATATTATATCGAAGGGGCCCTTCATCGGATAGGTGTCGTCAAGAAGGTTCAGGCGCCGGAACGCAATGAGATTACGCGCGGAATCCTTGACCTTGAAAAAACCCTCGTTCTCGCCGGTACCCCGCTTGAAGTATCTGCGCAGCAGATCGAGGTCTATCGTGTCCACCTCGTTGAAGCTGTAAATCCCCTCTTCGCCTCTCCGCAGCACCTGCGTGTCAATGTCCGTTGCCAGGATCTTCACCTCGGGCACGGCCCTGCCGGCGAAATATTCACACGCCGTCATGGCTATCGTGTACGGCTCCGCGCCGGTCGAGCAGCCGGCGCTCCATATTTTAATCCTCTTTCTTCCGGATTGCTCGAATTCGGGCAGCGCCACCTCGCGTAAAAAATCAAAATGCTTCGGTTCCCTGAAAAAATCGGTCTTGTTGGTGGTAATGCAGTTAATTAGATTGATAATTTCATTATCGTAATCAGCCGTTAAAAAGTGGCAGTATTCCCGGTAATCATGCAGCTTGAGCTCCCTGAGTCGTTTCATCAGGCGGGCCTGGACGAGGGCCTTCTTCATCTCGGAAAGCCGGATACCGCTTTCCCGGTAGATTACATCCTTGATCAGGTTAAATTCGTCGTCCCTGATTCCCCTGATTCCCGCTATGGTTACCACGAAACACCTCAATCGAACAGCAGCACCTTTCCGAACGTAGCCGTGTTCCTGAATACGCTGGAAATGTACTCGCTCTCAAGTTTCATGAATTCCGAATGATCGTGGTTGTTCACCAGGAACTTCCGGAACGAAGACCCCGTGCGGGGTGAGAAAAATATTTTCCGTCTGAAATTACCGCCCAGGTCTTCCCTGGCCACCGGGATCTTCTCAAGCCGGAAATATTCGTGGAGGAACCTGATATTGCTGCCCGTAACGTCTCCCGGCACGGCGTTCCCGCCGAACATCCCCGCGCCGTACAGCGTCGCCCTGCAGGATCTCCGGTCCCCGCCGAGCTTCACGATGTCGCCGATCAGGTGTTCCATGCTGGTAATACCCTGCGCCGCCACCTCGTCTGCGACGATGCCCTCCGTACCGATCGATCCGGGAACGATGAAATGACCGATGCCGCCGACCTGCCTCCGCTCGTCGTACAGGCAGACGACGACGCAGGAGCCGGCCACGGTTGCAAGGAGGCAATCGTCGCCGGTCGCGTGATAGTCTCCGGGATAGAGGATATACATCGTCTTCCCGAACCTGTTGGCATCGCTCCGGATCATGCGTTTACCGGCTCGCTCCGCTCAAGCGCGTCGACGTCTTCAGTGGAGAGTATTTTTTCGATGTCAAGGATGATCACCAGCTTCTCGTTGATCTGCCCGATCCCCTCTATGAAATCGGTGTCGATCTTCACGGTGAAGCTCGGCGTTTTCTGGATCTCTGCCGTCGGAATGTCCACCACGTCGGACACGGAGTCCACGATCATGCCCACGAGTATGTCCTTCACCTCGACTATGATGATGACCGTGAACATGTCGTAATTCCGGTTCTCCATGTTGAAGCGCGTCCTCATGTCGATGACGGGTACCACCGATCCCCGGAGGTTGATGACCCCTTTCATGAATTCGGGGCAGTTGGGCACGTGAACGATCTCGGTCATACCGATGATCTCCTGTACCTTCAGGACCGGTACGCCGTAGCTCTCATTCGCGATAACGAACGTCACGAACTGTTTCTGATCCTTGGCCGCCCCATCCTGCTTGCCTATCCTGCTCTCATGTATTGCCGAACTCTTCATGATATCCTCCTTTCGATTTCTTGTTAAACGGCTGCCGGCGGAGCGATGCCCCCCGGCAGGATACCGGACCGGCGCCCCTTACTTGACCAGCCTCCGCACCATCTCCACCATGTCCTGGTTCTTGAACGGTTTCACCATCCAGCCGGAGGCGCCTGCCTCCTTGCCGGCCTTGATCTTGCTCTCTTCTGATTCGGTCGTCAGCACCAGCACCGGAGTGAAGCGGTCCAGCTTGCGGAATTCACCGATGAACGTGATCCCGTCCATGACCGGCATGTTGACGTCGACGATGCAGAGTGCGACGTCGTCACCCTTGCCTTTTATGCCCTTTAACTTTTCCAGCGCGTCGGAACCGTTCTCCGCCTGGTCCATGGAAAAGCCAAGACCGTTCAGGGCGAATTCGACACAGGTTCGAATCGTTGGTGAGTCGTCTATTACCATTATATGTTTCACATGCACCTCCCGAAAACCGTAATAATCATTATCCGCCGTCCGACCCGGGCCCTCTCCCGCCCGCGGACAGCCGCGTGCACATCACGCCAGGCCAGTATACCGGAGAAGCCGCGTTAGCTGCTCGCCGGCGTTCAGTATCTCGCACGTGCCGCCCCGCGCTTCGCATGCGCGCCGGAGCGACATCATCACCTGGGCAACCGAACAATCAATCCGGGGCGCACCGGCGCAGTCAAAAGCACAGTTCGACCCGGCCTCCGACGCCCTGAGCGCCTCGTCGAGAAGCTCCCGCACGCGCTTGATGCCGCATTTTTCATCCAGTGTAATAACAGTCCTGTCCATCGTTCCCCCGGTTATGATGCCGTACCCGTTAAAATATGATCACCTGTTCCTTCGTTTTGCTCCCCGCCAGCTCGCCGGCCAGGGCTTCCAGGAGCGGTTTGTGCGTAACAATCCCCGGCGTCTCCCGTATCCGCTGCCATAACGTTTCGAGGTCCGGCCTTGAATCTCTGCCGTTCACATCGAGGTACCCGTCAACGCTCTTCCGTATCGCGTCCAGGGACTCGAGGGCCGCGGCCATCCCGCTCTTCCTGCTTTCGCCCTCGATGAACCCGAGGATCTTGTTGCTGGAGCGCCCGATTTCCTGGGATATGTCCCAGTAATATTTCTGCGACTCGTACAGCTTCACTGAAACCTTTTTCATGGAGCCGATGCATCCCTCGAGCACTTCTTCCTGGCTGTTGAAATTCCCGGCGTACTGTTCGACCGCACTCACTATGTTATTCCTTATGCCGCCGTACTGGGCCAGCGAGCTGTCCACGATCCGCTTCATCTGCACCGGGAGGTCCATGACCGAGGTGAGAGCGCCGCTGAGGGACCGGGTGAACTGCACGTTGCGCGCGAGCTCGATACGGGTGATCAAGTTCATCGTCTCGAGTTTCTTCACCGTGTCGGAGATGCCCCTGAAAAGCCCCTCGAACTCGTTCAAAATGACGATAAAGGACTCGCACAGGCCGAGAAGGCACTTCTTCCCTGAAATGATCTCCTCCATGTGCCTGACATACTCGTCCTTCAGGTCCTCGATCTTGCGGTAGATGAGGTCCATACGGTCCTCTTTATTCCCGGCCGCCATCTCATCCCCGTTGTAAAACCGGCCGATCATGTCATTCAGAATGGAGGTAATTTTACCAGAGAACCCCTCGACAACGACGGACTGGCCCGACAGGTCCTGCCAGAGATCGGAGAGATGGTCCGCGGCGACGTGAACTGCCGCCGCCCCCACTTCGTTCAGAAAAGCAGAATCGCCCCGGCCGCCATCGTCCCACGAGTCGTCGAGGAGCATGATGACCCTCTCGATCTTCTGCCGGATGATGTCCTCCATCTGGATATTGGCCACGAACACCCTCATCTCCTGTTCCGCCTCGGCCGAGCCCGCCAGCATTTCATTGACGGTTCCCGACACGACCCCGAGCTCCCGTACCATCTCACCGAAGACGATCGAGAGGCTCAGCTTCATCCGGGTGAGATAATTCTCGCTGATGACCTCGATGCGCTTCCTGATCTCGTTGAATTCCTTCCGGTACTCCACGAGGTTCCCCATGAAGTCCCTGAATTTCTCGCCGATGCCGTTCACCAGGCGGGCCATGGCGCCGACCTCGCTGGATATCCTGGCCAGGCTCATCCCGGCCGTCCCGTACTTGGACGAAATGATCAGCATGTTCTCCGCGTACACGTCGATCTCGTCGATGAGCTCCAGGATGACATCCACGCTTCCGCCCAGGGCGAGCACGTCCTCGATCGCGACGGACACCCGCTCGTTCATCTTCTCGTCCCCGCCCATGATGTTAACGGCCGCATCTATGGCGCCGTCCAGCTCACGACGGCTCGGGGCAACCACTTCAGTGATGAAGCAGTCGCCGGAGGCGCTGTCGCCGGACGGATAAAAATATTTGACGTAGGGCGTTATCATGGAGCCGAACATCTCCATGTGCTCCGTCGTCTTAATGATAAAGCTCCCCATGTCCCGGTAAATCGTCGAAATGCCGTCCCGGAGGGAAGACAGGGCGATCCTTTCTCCCTCGAATTTTTTTATGTCGGATTTTCTGTTAAGCGTTACGTTCATGATACTTTCTTCCCCGCGGTCAGCATGGCAATCTCGCCAATGAGGCCGTGGATGTCCAGTATCAGCGCCACCCGCCCGTCGCCCAGTATGGCCGCTCCCGAGACCGCGCGCGTCGAGGTGACGTGGTGCCCCAGGCTCTTGATCACGATCTGCTGCTGCCCCACCAGGTCGTCGACCATGATGGCAAGCTGTTCGCGCCCCGACTCGACGATGACCACCAGGGCCTCCCATGGGTTCCGGCAGTCGGGCCGTGTTCCGAAATAGTCATAGAGGCGCACCAGCGGCACGTAGGTATCGCGCACCATGATGACTTCGCCCTTGCCCTCGATCGTTTCGACGTCTTCACGTTTCGGCTGGATGCACTCGACTATGGAAAGCAGCGGTATGATGTATATGCTTGCGCCTGTACGCACGAGCATGCCTTCGATTATTGCAAGGGTGAGTGGCAGCTTGATCCGGAACGTCGTACCGACGTTTCCCTCGGTCTCGATCTCAATCATGCCACGGAGGGTCTCGATGTTCGTCTTCACGACGTCCATGCCCACGCCACGTCCGGACAGGTCGCCCGCCGAGGCTGCGGTCGTGAAACCGGGGGCGAACAGGAACGAATAAAGGGTATCATCGGACACTTCCTCGCCCTGTTTCAGCAGGCCGAGAGAAACCGCCTTGTCCCTGATCTTCTCCCTGTCGAGGCCGCGGCCGTCATCGGTCACCTCTATGAAAACGTTCCCCTCCTGGTGGTACGCGTTCAGCCGGATCCGGCCCTCGCGGTCTTTCCCGAGGCGAACGCGCTCGTCCGGGTCCTCTATGCCGTGGTCCACCGCGTTGCGTATCATGTGCTTCAACGGGTCGCCGATCTTCTCGATCACCGTCTTGTCGAGTTCGGTCTCTTCGCCGAATATCTCGATCCGTATCTCCTTCCCGTGGTCCCGCGCCGCGTCGCGCACGAACCTCCTGAACTGCCCGAAGGTCGGCCCGACCGGGATCATCCGGATCGACATGATCTGCTCCTGGAACTCGCGCGTCGTCCGGTCGAGCCCGTAGAGCGCGTTTTTAAGACGCTGCCCCTGCAACTCGGGAAGCTCTTCGGCAATACGTGCAAGCCCCGATTGTCCGATGATGATCTCGCCAAGCAGGTTCATCAGGCTGTCAAGCCTCCTGGTTTCGACGCGCACCGTGCCCGTGTCGATTTTCGAGCGTATCCGCTCCTGCTCGCGCAGGGCCGCGTGGATGTCCTGTTCGGTGGCCAGGCCATTCTCCACGATGATATCGCCCAGCTTGCGGTTTTTCTGGTCCTGGGTCCGCAGCACCTCGTCGAGCTCTTTCCGGGTCACAATCCCCGTTCGGACCAGTATCTCTCCGATCCTCCGGTCTTCGATTATCTGCTCCTCGTCGGGCTCTTCCCCGTACAACCCTGTTACATCTTCTATCACGATATCGTTGTCGTCCTTCACGAAAACGAACGTCTCCTCCACCTTCCCGGGCGTCGCCTGGCTCCTGATGGTCATGTCCCAGCCAAGATAGCATTTTTCCGGGTCGATAAGCGAAAGCTCCGGGACCCGCGAGCCGTCCACCTTCAGGTCAACCGCGGTGCCCAGGGAAAGAAAGTCCTCGATGATAGAAAGCGGGTCTATGCCGAACTCGAATATATCCTCCCTGAACCTGGCCTGGACACGGTAATACCGGAAGACCTCTGCAGCGGCCGCGGTCCCGGGCTGACTGCCGGCCTGAACGGGCGCGTTCCCGCTGAAATCCGCCATCCATCCGTTCAGGCGGCGCTTCATCGATTCGCCCCCGGCTTCAGCGGCATTCCCGAAAAGCGTGATCCGCACCCAGTCGAAGCTCCCGAGGAGCAGGTCAACGAGACTGTTGTCGACCGCAAGGGCCCCGGACCGGAGACGGTCCAGGACACCCTCGAGGCCGTGCATGAATTCGCTCACCTCGCTGAAACCGGCTACCGCCGAGCTCCCCTTGAGGGTGTGCGCGTACCGGAATATCCTGTTCAGGAGCTCCGTGTCGCCGCCCTGCTCGAGGAGCACCAGGTCCGACTCGACGTTCGCGAGTATCTCGCGCGCTTCGTTCAGGAATACTTCTTTGACTGATGTCTCTTTCATGGCGGTCTCCGTTCCGGGCTCCTGTCGCTCCCTAGAATTCCTCGAATCCTTCTTTCGTCAGTATGTCCTTGATGTCCCTGCTTTTCGCGTCCTGGACGGCCGCCCCGGAGACCCTGGTTCTCCCGTTGCCGTCATCTTTTTTCGCGTTGCTGCGGGTCGTGGCCTCGGTGTGAAGGTGGAGCTCCTTGCGTTTCTTGGAAAATACGTCGCTCCGGATATCGTCCCGTATCTTGAACCGCTCCATCATGACCTGCAGCTCCTGGGACTGGTTGGACATCTCCTCGCTCGCCGAGGCGGTCTCTTCAACCAGGGCCGCGTTCTGCTGGGTCATGGTGTCAAGCTCGCCTATCGCGATATTGATCTGGTCAATGCCGCGCTTCTGCTCATCGCTCGCCGCGGATATCTCCGCCACCATCTGGGCAACCGACTTTACCGACTGGATGATCTCCTTCAGCGCCTCGCCGCTCTTGTTCGCGAGCTCGGTACCGACCGCGACCTTGTCGACCGAGTCCTTGATGAGCTGGCTGATTTCCTTCGCCGAGCTCCCCGCCCGCTGGGCAAGGTTACGCACCTCGCCGGCGACCACCGCGAAGCCGCGCCCCTGCTCGCCCGCGCGCGCCGCTTCCACCGCGGCGTTCAGGGCCAGGAGGTTGGTCTGGAACGCGATCTCGTTTATCACGGATATGATGTCCCCTATCTTCTTGCTGTACTGGCTCACGTCGTTAATTGCGTTGACCGCGTCGGCCACGACCCGGCCGCCGTCTTCCGCCATGCGCGAGGACTCCACCGCCTTCTTGTTGGCGGTTATCGCGTTGTCGACGTTCTGCTTGATGCTCGCGGTCGCTTCCTCTATGGTGGAGGCCACCTCTTCAAGCGATGACGCCTGTTCGCTCGTCCGCTGCGACAGGTTCTCGTTCCCGCCCGCGATCTCCTGGACGGCCTGTCCCAGGTTCTGCGACGAGGCTATAATCTCTGCGATGACCTGCTCGAACTGCCCCATGCTGTCGTTTATGGCCCTTGCTATTTCGCCGATCTCATCCTGGCGGTTCACGCCATTATAGCGAACGGCAAGATTTCCCTGTGACATTGCTGACATGATATCTTTGCACTCATCCAGCGGTGACAGGCGCTTCGCAATAAAATAGTATATGAACGCCGCGCTTGCCACGATTGCGACCAGGCCGATAATGAACATGATGAGCGCCATGGAACGGGCCTGTTCGTTGATGTCGGATACATACATGGTGGTTGCCACGATAAACCTGTACTTATCATTTTTCGTGAAGGTCAGGAACTTGTCTTTACCTTCCCATTCATAGTATATGGTCGTTCCGCTGGCAGCAGCCATCATCTGCTGTCCCCAGTCGTGCTTATTGACGTCCAATTTAAAGATGTTCTTTTCATCGGGATGGGCAATGCACATCCCGGACATATTCGTCATGAACGGGTACCCGGTTTTACCGATTTTGACTCCCTTGACCAGTTTCTGTGAAAACTGGCCGACTTCCACCGGCATGCCCACGATGCCGATAACCTTGTTCCCCAGCATTATCGGTGCCGTGATCAGGATGACCGTGAGACCGGTGGCTGGCGACTTGCCGATATCGCTTACGTGGACCTCGCCCTTCAGGGCCGCCTTGGCATTTTCAGCATATACCGGTATCTCACCCCAGCGGATGCCGTCGGCCTTGCCGTCCGCGGACACCATGATCAGGGAATTGTACTCCGCTGTGGAAAGGAAGATCTGTTCGTAGATGCCCCGCTCCTTGAAAAAATGCGTGAGCAGCGGCCGCGCCTCGTTATATTGCCCGGTCCGTGCTGCATCAATGACAAACGGAAGCTTCGCAAAATACCTGGCGTTCGCTTTCTCCATTTCATAGAAATCGGCCATGTTACGCTCGATTTCATTGTTGAAGTTCGCGACCTGGTTCGAGTACGATTCTTCGATCGCATTGTATGCCAGGTTGTACGATGTAACAACAAGAACGACCGAAAGTGTTATGATAACAATCACAACAATAAGTGAAAGAATCACCCGCAGGCTTTTAAATGATAATTTTTTCATTTTTCACCTCTTGAATATTTATTATTGATAGACGCACGCATGAGCGTCCGTATATTGTTTTCCGTTCACCCGCAGGCCATGTCACGCACGGTCCGGAGCGCCTTTTCCAGGTCCAGCGACTTGTCAAAGAAGTAGTCCGCTCCCATCCCCCGGCAAATCTCCCGGTAGTGCGGAAAGGTGTAATTGGTCAGCACCACCACCCGCGCATTAATGCCTTCACTGCGCAATCTCTTGAGGACCTCGAACCCGTTGCCCCCTTTCAGCACGATGTCGAGAATGACGACGTCCGGACCCTGCTCTTTAATGCCGGGGATCGCTTCATCCGGGCTGAGTGCCATACCGCACAATTGGACCCCCGGGATCCGGGCAAGCTCTTCTTTAAGTATACCTTGGGTCACAGTTGAGTCCTCTACGACAAATATCTTCATGTTTTAACATACCGTAATTTCCAGGTTAGATGACCGTAGCGCCTCTTCCACTATCGTCAGCTTGAATATACGCCGGTCCGCCCGAAAACTCAATCGGGACATGTACCGATTATGTAATAAGGATAGTGGAAAAGCGCGGCAGGATCCCTCCTATCGGGGCATAAGGGGTATTCCTACAATTAATGCAATTGATAGGGGGGTATGGGTAGGGGTAATGAATCTATCGGCAGTCGGAACAGGCTTACTTAGGGGAAGTACCGCCATGAAGCCACTCTTTCGCATACTGGTTCAGGTCAAGCGCTCCGTCAAGGCCGAGCTTTTTCCTGATGTGCTCGCGGTGGGCCTCGACAGTCTTAATGCTTATGTTGAGCTTCTTCGCAATCTGGCTGCTGCGGAGCTCCTGCCCGATAAGCTGCAGTATCTCGAGCTCCCTGTCGGTGAGGGACTGTATCGGCTGACCGTCCCCGCCGGAGCCTGCAGCCGCCAGGCGGCCGACGATCCGGGTCAGGATCGCGTCGCTGAAGTAAATGCTGCCGGACAGGATCTTCCTGAGCGCGCCGATCAATGTTTCGGGCGGCTGGTCCTTCATCACGTAGCCCTTCGCGCCGGCCCGCAGCGCCCGCTCGGCGAACACCGATTCATCGTGCATCGAGTAGACAAGCGCGGGAAGGCCGGGATAACGCGCCGTAATCGCCTTGATAAGCTCGATCCCGCTCGAGCTTTTGAGGGAGATGTCCACGATAACCGCGTTGGGGTTAGTCTCCGCTACGAGCTTCAGGGCGGCATTGGCGTCATCGGCAACGCCGCAGGCCGCCAGGCCCTCTTCATCGTCTATCATCTGGACAAGCCCCTTGCAGATGAGGGGATGGTCGTCGACGACCAGCACGCGCTTGACACCAGCGCGGTCGCATTTACCTTGCATAAACGGTCACTCCACCTTTTTGGTCATGTACATCGGCATGGTGCATGTAATGACGGTCCCCCCGCCGGTGTCACGCCGGATACCGAACGTACCGTGAATCGACTCCATCCGGTATGCCATGATCTTAAGCCCCAGGCCGGCCCTCTCGTCAGTTTTCTCGGGAAGCCCGGCCCCATCATCCTTTATCATCAGGATTACCCGGTCCGCGTCTCCTGTCAATTTAATTAATATATTGTGCGCATTCCCGTGTCGTATGGCATTGTTAACCGCCTCGCGGGTCACATAGTAGATCTGGGTCGACGTGTTGAGGTTGTTGATCTGCAGATCCCTGTCCTGCTCGTAGATGCAGGTTATGCCGAAGGTCTTCTCGATATTGGACGCGAAGTCCGCAAGGGTGTAGGTGATCTCGTTCTCCACGAGGTTGGGGGGGTAGAGCTCGCGCGACAGGGTGCGGACAAGGGTAATGACGCGGTACACCTGGCTCGTGACCTCTTCCGAACGCACCGCCTCGTCCAGCCCCAGCTCCTTGAGACGCCGGGTGAGCGAGTTGGACAGGAAGGCGACGCCGGTGAGGTCCTGGCCCAGCCCGTCATGCAGGTTCTGCCCGAGCCGCTGCTGCTCCACGTCGACGATGGTTATGATCTGATCTTGCAGAAGACTGCGCTCCGTCACATCCCGCAGGGTTGCGTGAAGGAGGGTCCTTCCCTCGATGAAGATGGCGGTGAGCACGACCTCCGCGTAGAAGAGACCGCCATCCATGCGCCGGTGCTGCCACTCGAACCGGATGCTTTTCTCGGCAAGCGCTTGATCCGTGTAACGTTCCCTCTTAATAAAGGAATATTCCCCGTCAGGCTGGATCTCCGGGCAAAACTCCTGAAAATTTCTCCCGATCATCTGGATCCGTTCCGTACAGCCCATCATCGTTACCGCCGCATCATTGCAATCAAGAACCTGCTCGGTATCCATGAGAATCTGCGCATCCCCGGAGTCTGCGAACAGGCTGTGGAACTTCGCCTCGCTCTCGCGAAAGGCCGTTTCCATGCGCCGTATTTCCGTGATATCGACGATTATGCCCCGGACCCCCGTGAACACGCCGTCGCTTTTTTTCGCCCGGCTGTACATGATCACCGGCAGCCTGCTTCCATCCTTCCTGATCATGGTGTATTCGTTTCCGCTGCCACGTTCGCCGCGCTTGAGGCTCATAAAATTCTCCAGGCATCGGTCCCGCTCCTCGGGAATAAAAAAATCAAAAACATTGACGCTGGCAACCTCCTCCTTCGTATAACCGAGCAGGGGAAAGACCGCCCTGTTTACATAGGTGAGGGCTACACTCTCATCCACTTCGAATATTATTTCAGGCAGAAAATCAGCCAGCTCGCGGTATTTCTTCTCGCTCCTGGAAAGCTCAAGTTCAGCGTTCTTCCGCCTGCTGATATCGCGCACCAGTGCCCAGTAACCGGCAGGTTTTCCATCCGGTCCCTTTTTGAGGTATGCCTGCAGCTCGACCGGAAACCTTGTGCCGTCCTTCCTGAGCAGCTCTTTCTCGTAGATGTCCGAATACCCGCGTGCAAGGAACTGCTCGTTCAGGATTTTCATTTCCATTTCATGATGCTGTTCCGGGCTGATATCTTTAAGCGACATGCGGCACATCTCTTCGGCCGTGTATCCGGCCATGTCGAGGTACCGGTTGTTGCATTCTATAAAATTGCCTGCCAGGTCCACCTCGGCCGAGCCGTCCCGCAAATTCTCATACAGCTCGCGAAATCTCTGCTCGGATCGCCTGCGTTCGGTGATATCGGTCCCGATGCAGAGTACTTCGGCGACATGATCCTCATCTTCCTTGATAACTTTATTCGTCCAGGAAACCCAGACACGCTCCCCGCTCTTCTTCATATTCTCATTATCGTTGTACCGGTAACGATCGGGATCGCTGGTGATGTTCATTATCATTTCGGCAAGGTCCGTTCCGGATGAATCCATCCCCGGCACGATGGTACCGATCACGCTTCTCCCGATGATCTCGTCCCTTGTAAACCCGAAAAAAGTCTCGGCGAATTCATTGAAAAAAGTGACGGTCCCGCGTTTGTCCATCCTGAGAATGATGCTGTTTGCGTTTTCCACCAGCTCCCGGTATCTTCGCTCGCTTGCCTGCAGTGCCATTTCCGCAGATTTGCGGCCGGTGATGTCCTGAAGAGTTTCCACCGCTCCGATTATATCTCCTTTCGTATTGCGGAGCAGGGCAGAGGTGAAATGGATCCATCTGCCATTATCGCCCAGGATTGGAAAAAAGTCTATGCACTCATAGGCCCCCGGTATCTGCGCCGATTCCCTGCAGATACCCGGGTACCAGTCGATAATGCCCGCTGCCATTTCCCCATCTATCAAAAGGTCGGCCATGCAGGGCCGCTCCAGGTCGTAGAAGGCCTTCCAGTGCCCGTTAGTACCGACCATGGACGACGAATCGTAACCGCTGATCATCTCAAGCGCCTTGTTCCAGAACATGACGCGGTGATCATTGCCTATGATAAACTGGGGGATCGGCGAGCCCTGCACAATGGCCATCAGTTTCTGCTCGCTCTCCTTAAGCTCATCGCCCAGGATCTTCCGATTGGTGATGTCGCGTGCGAGCATAATCAGCCGGTAATCGGGCGAGTACAGCTCTCCCTTTGCCGCAATTGACATTTCAAACCACCTGGCCCCTCCGGGCATTGGGAGCGAATAAATAGCTCCTCGGAACTGCCTGTTTCTTTTCGCTTCATCAATGGCCACCGCGATTATATTGCCGGCATCTTCCGGTAGTACATCTGTCATTTTCTTTCCAAGGAAGGCATCGGGCGGCACGTAGAGTATGTCGTTCTCCGGCGTCCGGTAATCGAGTATCCGCCCCACGGCATCGATCTCGAACATGATATCAGGCAGGGCATTGAGCGTCGCTACCAGCCGCTCATGCGAGCTCCGCAGCTCTTCCTCCGCCCACTTTCGGAGCGAGATATCCGACAATACTCCCTGGATGCCCGCCGGCTCTCCGTTCTCATAATACGGCCTGCTCGACGAGCGCACCCACCGGATACCTCCCGTTCCTGTTTTTACCCGGTATTCGCTGGGTGAGAGATTGCCAGCAATGACGTCGCCTAAAACGCGGGTCATTCTTTCAAGGTCATCCACGTAAATAATCTCTGTAAAGGTTCGCCCTACGAGATCGCCCGGAAGATAACCGAACATTTGCTCAACTGCCCCGCTGACGAAAAGTATTGTACCGTCTTTTCGCATCTTGAATATGACATCGTTAATATGCTCGACCAGATCCCGGTACTTCTCTTCGCTCCGCCGCAGCGCCGCATCCGCACGCCTCCGCTCTTCCATCTCCCGCTCAAGACTCGCGTTGGTCTCATCGATACGCCGCTCCATGTCGTGGCGGTGCAGCGCCATGTCGATCGCGATACGGAGCTCGGTGGGGCGGTACGGCTTGAGGATGTACCCGTACGGCGCCGTCTCTTTCGCGCGCTCGACCAGCGACTCGTTCGAATACGCGGTCAGGAAAATGAATGGAAGCCCGTATTCAGACCTGATACGCGCCGCGGTCTCGATGCCGTCCATGCCGCCCGGCATCTCGATGTCCAGGATCACCAGGTCGGGGCGCTCCTCCCGTATCGCGTCAAGGCACCCCTGCCCGCTCATGGTGGTGCGCGTGTGGGTAATCCCCGATCTGTCGAGGTCCGCCGCGAGCCCTCCAGCAATAAGCGCATCGTCTTCAACAATGAGAATCCGCGGCCTGTTCATTGCCCACCTGCCTTTTCCCCGGAATGCGGTATGTGGATGATATATCGGGTGCCCTGGGAGCGGTCGATCTCCATGGTTGCGCGCATCTGGCGCACCCATCCCCTGACCAGCGTGATGCCCATGGAACCGCCCCCATCCTCGCTGATCTCTGCCGGGGTAACCATTGAACCTCTAATCCAGCACAAGTCGGTTTTACGAAGTAAATAACTAATAATCGATTATATAGAATAGTACAATCCGCAAAAATGAATGGCAAGTTATTAATTTTATTAATAGAATGAAATATAAGAATCAAAATCGGGATGGAATAACTGTACGGCGGGCCGGCTCCTGTCATATATGCCCCGGGAAAACTATTGACACTCCTTTGGATCCGTGATATGATTCATCCAGTGGCCTGCGGTTCGGCCCTGACGAGGAGGAACCATGAAAGCACGACATCTCGGCATCATCCTGCTGCTTTTCATCGCCGCGCCTGCTTTACAGGCAGCGGACCTGTATACGCTTCTCCCGGCCGCGTCAGGCGGGATCTCGCTGAACCTGTATGACGGCGAAGCACTTGTCCTCGCCCAGCTTTCCGGGAATAACGGCGGCGCCGCGCTTTTCAAATTTGCAGTCGGATCATCGCCGGAGCCCCTGTCCTCTTTCGAGTACGGGCAGAGGCACGCAACCAGGATCTCGGACCCCGACTCGCCGGTTATGATCATCAGGACAGCTGATAAGGGATATGCCCTGGTTGTTGACCTGAAGGAATACAACGCGCCGCGCGGCGGCATAAAAAGGGAGAACTGCGCATGGCTGATCAAGCTGTCGGCTGACGGAAAGCGCGAGTGGGCGGAAGTGCTCGGGGAGACCGGCCTCGGCTACAAACCCTTTGGCCTGGTGCAGACCCAGGACGGGGGATACCTTGTGACCGGGTCAACCACGGCCGGGAAAGTATGGAAGAGCCTTGTCATAAAGACCGATGCGCGGGGAGCCCTCTCCTGGAAAAAGTCTGTTCCCTCCGGCTCGTACGCCTCCTTTGACCGGGCCATGCAGCTCGCGAACGGAGGATACCTCCTGTACGGGTACGACAACGTGCAGGCCCGGGTCAATTACTGGCTGGTCAGGACCGGCGCACAGGGAGAGCCGCTCTGGCAGAAGACCTGGCCCGGCCTGGGAGACCGCATGCGCACGCCGCTGCTGCCGGGGACCGGGGGCTCATTCTTCGGCCTCGTGAAATCCGAAAACGCGGTGCCACGACTGCTCGCCTTCAACAGTGCCGGGGCCCTGACGCTGGACAACGCTATAGCCGGGATGAAGCCATCGGACATGCTGAATGACACCATGACCCTCCCTGACGGCTCTATAGTCTATTGCGGCTGGACACAGAACAGCACGCAGGACATTCTTCTCACGAAAATCGGCCAGGGAAACCGACTGCTCTGGCGCAAAGCAATTCATGAGCAGGGCGATGACCTGGGACTCCGCGTGCTGAAGACAATTGACCCCGGCTACCTCCTTGTCACATCGACCGGCTATTCCTATGATTATACGACCCAGCGCTATTCCTACAAGACCACGCTGATACGGACGGACGAGAGCGGGAACAGAATGTGGTCCGAATCCTATTCCATCGGCATCGGCGATAGCATTGAGGATGCGGTCATAGTGCCGGATAACCGATGCGTCATACTCATGACAACCATTCGGAACGCGCAGCAGGAGGCCCTCCTCCTGGTCACGGAACCGGGCGGCAGGATCGGAACGATACGGGAGAGATAGAGATTGCGGACTTCTGCATGATATGTTTATTGACAAAGGGGACCGCGTCGGAGCATAATCCGATTGGTGCATACAACATCCGGAACCATAAGGAGCGACAACATGGGCCTGAAAAAATCGAATAATAAGATCATCGCCGGTGTGTGCGGCGGCATTGCCGAGTGGCTCGGGTGGAACCCGACGCTGGTGCGCGTGCTCTACGTCCTTGCCTCGGTCATATCAGCCGCGTTTCCCGGCATCATCGTCTACATCATACTCTGGATTCTCATGCCATCGAGCGACAGCTGATACGAACCGGGACGGGATTTTGTGCGGCGGGAAGGATGTTCCGCATGCGCGCCAGGCTGGGATCGAACCAGCGACCAACGGCTTAGAAGGCCGTTGCTCTATCCACTGAGCTACTGGCGCATTTCCTGTCGGGGTGAGAGGATTCGAACCTCCGACTTCCTGCTCCCAAAGCAGGCGCTCTAACCGGGCTGAGCTACACCCCGAAACGCACCTCACGCTATAAACAGGTCAGGTTTTGTCAATAGTTTTTCCCGGTTCGGAGCGCTGCGGGCAGCCGCACTCATACCGACGGCACGTCGTCCGGCTCTCCCGCCTGCCCTTTCCCTGCAAACCGTTCGATGTCGAGGTGCATCTTCTCCACCATGGACACGATCGACTTGGTGGAGTCGGTGATCTGTATGATCTGGTGAGTGTTGTGCTGCGACAGGTCGTTGATGGAGCCCACGGTCTTCGATATCTCCTCGATTGCCAGCTTCTGCTCGCTCATGGCGTTGGTGATCTGCTCGGACCTGATCTTGACCTTTTCCGCGTTCTCGTTGACCGTCTGGTTGGCCTCGGTCTGTTCGCTCATCTTGTTCGAGATGACCGTAATCTTTTCCACGATCTTCTCGATGTCATTGATGATGTTGTTGATCTTGCCGACGGCCTCCCCGACGTTTTTATTGCCATTGCCGATCTCCTGCTCGTTCGTCCTGATCAGCGAGTCGATGTTCTTGATCGAAGCGGTCGTCTGGTCGGCCAGCTTGCCTATCTCGTCCGCGACCACGGCGAAGCCCCTGCCGTGCTCCCCGGCCCGGGCCGCCTCGATCGCAGCGTTGAGGGAGAGAAGGTTGATCTTGTCCGAGATGTCGTTTATGATCTGGATGACGCCCGTCATCTCCTGCGAGCTCTTTCGTATGTTCCCCATGCTTTCGCTCATGACCGCGAGCGACTTCTCGCCGGAAAGCGCGTTGTTCGAGATCTGGTCGATCATGACCAGCGCCTCCTCCACCAGGGTGTTCATGATAACAATTATGCCCGAAAGATCCTCCATCGTTCCCAGGAGTATCTCCAGGTTGCCGTACTGCTCGTCCGCGTTGTTCTTGACACCGTCCACGCCCGCGGTGATCTGTTCGATCGATGCCGTGACCTCCTCCGTGGCCGCGGCCTGCTCCTGGCTGTGGCGCGTGAAGTCTGAAATGGTGGACGAGAGCGACTCCATCGAGTCCACGAGGGATCCGGACCCGGTGTTCAGCACCTCGCGGATGAACCGGTTCTGCTCAAGGCTCTTCGTCGCCTCGCGGGACGCGTGCTCCTCGGCACGCTCCACCTCTCTCGATATGTCGAAGAACTTGCGGAATACGGCGGCCATGCAAAACACGATCATGATGGTTATGCCGACGGTGAAGCGCGAGTGCGGGCTCCAGGGAGTCGGGTCGTAGTAGACGCCGCTGTACACGTACAGGATGTCCACGAACGCGCCGTATATTGCGAAGAGGAAGCCGGCCAGCGGCGCCAGGATATAGGCGAACTTCCGGTGGCGTACCATCTCGAAGATGAAGCAGGCAAGCGCGTAGAAGATCATCACCGCGATCAGTCCGTCCCGCGCCATATAGAGCGGACCTTCGAGGCCGCGGCCGTAATCCGCCTGTATGCTGTCCCAGGTGGGCTTGTGCTGTGCCTGCGATATGAACAGATCCGGCGCGATGAACGCGACCGCGACGAACAGCAGCGCGATCGCGAGCCCGGCAAAGACGAGAAAGCGGTTCATGGTTTTCCATTGCGGCGTAAGCTCGGTCAGGCTGTGGACCAGGAGAGGTATCGCGACAATAAAAAAAGCTCCGGCGAGCTGTTCGATTCGGTGCGACTGCATGCCGATGGAAGGGTCAAGCAACCACAGCCCGGTCGTGAGTATCATGGTTTCCGAAAATACGAACACGAATCCGAAAAAGAAGAGCAGCATCATGGTGAAGTGAAGCATCATCCTCGAACGAAGGTACATATAGACGAACAGCAGCCAGCCGAGCAGGAGAATGCCGGCGCAGGCGGCGGGGATAAGGAGCTGGGAAGGGACTATCTGCTGTTCAAAATTCATCATCTGCCTCCATGGTTCCGGGGTCGAGCTGAACGGCTGCGTCAAGGCGTGATGTTGCATTTCCGGACCGCGCGGCGTTTGCGCGGGCCGGAGCGACTCGGCGCCCCCCGTGCATAAAATTGCCGCAGGGATGCAAAATTGTAAAGTAAAAATTATTCCAGGGAATTAATGAGTGCGGGGAAACGCCCGCAAAAAAGCGGTTTCCGCGCGTGTGATGCGCGGCGTGCTGCGGTCATGAGGCGGGACCCCGCGGCCCCGCCTCCGATCGGCAGTTATTTCATCTTTTTGAGCTGTTCCCGCAGGTTGGTCAGGGACACGAAGGGCATCTTGACCACGGTCATGTTAACCAGGCCAGAGGGAAGGCTTCCGCCCGGATCAGCGAGGTTCTGGTAGGTAACCTTCGTCTGGTTCTTGCCGACCGCTTCGAAAAGCCACATACCGACCATTGTGGGCATGCGTACAATCCCCTTGCGCTCGGGAACGGACGTGTGCTTGATCGCCTGGAAGGTGCGCAAGATTTTTCCGGGCGTGCGAGTGACCCTGGTCAGTATGACGACGTCCCTGTTCGAAACCAGGGGCGCAGTAATGACGTTGTACTGGACCGGATTAATCGGGTCATCCTTGATCACCTTCGACTCGATGGTGTCGCACAGCCAGTTGACCTGGTTCGGCACGTTGTTCATAAGCCTGTCGACCTTCTCCATCGGGAAGTCTACCGTGATAACGCCCAGGAATTCCTTGAACTCGATCCCTTCGACGTTCCGTATGAAGACCTTAATCCCGTCCTTGTCCTTCTTTAATATCCACGGGTTCTCTTTCTTCGCAGGCTCTTTTTTTGCCTCTTCCTTTGACTGCACGGAAAACGGTATCGCCATGACAAGCGCCAGCGCCGCCATAAGGGCCGTGATTCTTCTTCTGGTGTACATTAAGCTCCTCCTGGTTGTTTTTTCTTATTAGACCGGAACTCTGTTCTGTATGTCAAAAATAAAACTGCGTACCGGGCCGTGAAATGAAAAAATAAAAATTGGATTCGTGTCCAATTAGACAGAATCACCATTTGTGTATAGCGGCAAGCGTGAATTGCTTGACGAATCGCACGGGAGGGTATAGACTTCGATCAACGGCTGAATTCCAAAACAATCGAAGGGGGATAACCCATGGGTCAGATTATATGCAAGGCGTGCGGGTATATAATGAATGAGGAGAAACTCGGAGAGATCTGCCCTGCGTGCGGCGTGCCACGCGTGGCGTTCGAGCCGTACACCGAGACCATGTCAAAAAAACGGGCCCGCATCCTCGGCCTGAACCTGCACCCGATCATGCTGCATTTCCCACAGGCCTTCGCCGCCGTGATCCCGCCCTTCCTCCTGCTGGGCGCGATTGCCGGGCCGACAATCGGCCACCAGGTCATGAGCACGGTGCGCGTCCTCGCGGTGATACTTCCCCTCACGGTGCTGGCCGCGGCCGCGTGCGGACTCATCGACGGCAAGACCCGCTTCAAGAGGCTTACGACACCCCTGCTGGTCAGGAAAATTATTGCCGCGGTCGTTCTCTTCGTCTTATCGGTTGCCGTTGCTGCGGTCGCGCTGCTCCTCGGCACCGACTACCCCGGCCGTTTCTATCTCTTCCTGCTTTCCGCCGCCTGCATGGTATGCGAGATATACCTCGCCGAGATAGGCAAGACGCTCATGAACGCAAAGCTCCCGGGATAACCGACAGGTCCGCAAACATTTGCGGACCTGTCGGGGTTTGCGGCCCTATCTGTTATCTGCGTTTCACTATCACCACGGTAGCGTCGTCGTCCGGCACGTATCCCCCGAGAGTGCGCCTGATCTCCGCAAGTATCTCGGCCGGGTGCGAACCTCCGTGCTTCCCGAGCATGTTCGCGAGGGCCCCGGCGCCAAACATGTCCGCCTCTGGCGTTCTGTGGCCCCCTACCGCGTCCCTCCTCCATGCGTTCACCACGCCGTCCGTGTAGAGAAGCATTACGTCGCCGGACCCCAGGGCAAGGGCCTGGTCATTGACCCGCCCCCGTATGTCCGGATAAAGACCGAGCCACACGCCGTCCGTTTCATGCGCCTCCACCGATCCGTCCCCGGCGCGGTAGATGAGGATGTCCTCGTGCAGGCCCGCGTATCGGAACGTACCGTCCGGCCCCAGGGCAATAGCCGTCATGGTCATGTAGCGCTCCTCCGAAAGCATCTGGAGGTTCTCGTACAAAATGACGTTGACCATTTCCAGCAGGCGGTGCGGCCCGATCTCCGGACTGTTCCGGAGCACCGTTCGAATCGTGGTCTGCGCCATCATCATGACCAGGCCTGCCGACACGCCGTGGCCCGATACGTCCCCGATGACCACCCAGTCAACTCCGGGAAGGTTGATGATGTCGTAATAATCGCCGCCCACTTGCTTCGCAGGCGCCATGTAGACCGCCGCCTCGCACCCCTGGACGCAGGGCGCCTGCGGCAGGAGGATCGTCTGGATCTTTTTCGCGAGCTCCATCTCGCCCCAGAGCTCGTCGCGCGCCTCCTTGAGGTTCTCGTTCGCGGCGGTCAGCTCCTCCATCGCGGCGCTGAGCTCCTCGGTGCGCTGCTCCACCTTCTGTTCCAGGTTTTCCGTCAGGTCCCGGTCCCGTTTCCGGTGCTGCCTGAAGGATTCGGCAAGGGCGTTGACATGCCCGCCAATGACGCCGATCTCGTCCCGCGTGACCACGGGGAGCTCTACGTCAAGGTTTCCATCCCGCAGCTCTTTTAGAACCTTCACCGTCAGCCGCATGCCCAGCCGGATGTTGAGCGTCGCCTCGTAGGCGGTGATCAGTATCGTCAGGAGCGACAGGACTGCGATCAGGCCTATATGAAGATTGATGTTCCGGAAGTGTATATGGTCAGCCTGGGACAGGACGAACAGGTAGCCGAAGATGACGACCGGTATGATAATTACGGAGATGATGATAAGCATCGTCCGGGAATAGAGGCTCCGATAGCGTCTCAGCACGCCGGCGGTGACGTGCCCGAGCTGCCTGTTCTCGGCAAGCAGGCGGGAAACCGCATTCTCGCTTGAAAAATAGAAGAGTGTATAGGACACGGGCACGACGAGAACCGAGACGAGGAGGTACTCGATATCGCCGAACATGCCGGTTTTCATCAGCACGTACAGGGACGTCATCGTGATGCCGGTCATCCACCGTACGGTAACCATCACGCCCTCGAACAGCGGGATATACAGGAGCCTGCTCCTCGCCCGCGCGAGCTTATCCGTCCGGCGCGCGCCTGGTCCGGCGAATACCGCGCCGAGGACCGGCCACATCCAGACAAACCGTGCGACAAGGCCGATGGCAAGCGTAACAGGCGCCGTTATTGCCGCGCCTGTTACTATGGCCATAACGTCAGGACCGCGGTATGAACCGATTATCGCGACAAAATAGACGGCCAGCGGAGCAACGATTAGAAACATATATGCTTCGAGCCGTAGTGTCAGCCGGATAATAAATGATACTCGTTCTTTCATCTACCGTCCCCGGTCTATCACGAAAACGGGGCCCGGCACGAAAACGTGCGGCCCCGCCCTGCGATGTATCCATGGAAACAGTCAAGCCGGCATTTAATATTTATGCAATGATTTTTTGTTTGAGTCGTGAAAACAGTGACCGGATCCCGGAGATGCACGCCCGGAATTTTCTTTACAAAAAACGTGAGATATTACATCATCGGCATGTTACCGGTTAGAGGGTCAAGCCGCCCGGGATACCATTCTGTTTCAGGGTTCCACTATAATGAAAAGAAACTCAATCATGACTGCGGCGCTTCTGCTCGTCCTGTCGCCGGTTTTCGCCCTGCCTCCCGAAACCGAAGGATGGAAGCTCCGGAGAAATAAGAGCGGCATACAGGTGTACGTCCGCACCGTCCCCGGGTCCGACTTGAAGGAATTCATGGCCGTGGCCGGGCTCAACGCCAGCATGGCATCGGTCATCAAGCTCATGGAAGACACCGACTCATACCCCCTGTGGTTTCCCGGCATCCGGGAGAGCAAAGTCCTTAAAATGCTGGGCCCGCGCGAGCTCGTTCTTTACCAGATGATGGACCTCCCCGCTCCCGCCGATGACCGCGATTGCGTGTTGAAAGTCGTTTTTTCGCGCGACAGGTCGACTGGCACCGCGACGTTCACTCTCACGAGCATGTGGGACTATATACCCGAGAAGAACGGCATTACCCGCGTCAAGGTGATCTACGGCAGCTGGACGTTCGTGCCCGACAGGGCGAACGGGGGCATCACGGTGATCTACCGGATGCACAGCGAGCCGGGCGGCACGCTTCCTCACTGGATGGCGAACACGGCCGTGGTGAAGCGGCCCTTCAACGTGATCAGAAACATGCGAAAAATGCTTTCGAAACCGGCTTACCGCAATGCAAAGGAGAGCGAATTGCGCCTGCTCAAATGACGGCCGGCCCTCATGCGACCCGGCTGCAGCGGTAATGAGGCGCGCGGCCGAAATATTTTTTTGTTTACAAAATTTTCTTTATGTGCAAGTGTTATTACATAAAGCATTATCATCGCAATACAGGCGCGGCTGCCGCACGTGATGCGGAAAAAGCAGAACCGTCGTGCATCCGTCTCGATCAAAAAATATAGTACCTGAACGGAGGTATTGATGAAATCATTACAGGTTGCTGCAATTATCGCGTTCATCGCCGGGTTCGCCTTCCCGGCCCTGCCCCAGACCGCGGAAGAGAGGGGAACGCGGCTGATGCAACGTAACGACGACCAGCCGATTTTCCAGAAGGTCAAGGGCGAGTCGGAGCTGAAAATTTACGGGAGCACGGGCGAACTCCGGTTCATGAAGAAGCTCGTCATGGCGTCCTACACGGAAAACATCGGGACTCAGGAACAGAAGGAAAACTACATATGCTACTTCATGGCGCCGCCGGACGACAACGGCAACTCGTACCTCATGCATAACTTCAAGACCATGCCGGACATCAAGTACGTGTACCTGAAGGGGATACGAAAGGCCAAGAAAGTCACCGGCGCGGACAAGAAGCTCAGCTTTTTCGGGAGCGACTTCACCAACGGCGACATCGGCAAGCCGGACTTCACCGAGTGCACCTACAAAATGCTCAACGAGGTGCGCATCATCTTCAAGGGCAAACCCTTCGATTGCTTCGTTGTGGAAAGCCTGCCGAAAACACCGGAAATAATGCGCGAGACCGGGTACGGGAGGAAGGTGACCTACATCGAGAAGAAAACGCTCCTTACACTGAGGATCGAGTATTTTGACGAGAACAAAATCAAGCTCAAGGAGCTTAACCTTCTTTCCTTTATAACCAGGAGCAATGTCCAGGGCAGGATGGTATATTATACCACCGGCCTGGAGATGAAGAACGTGCGCCGCGGGACACGGACCGAGCTGCTCTTCAAGAACATGAATTTCGAGGAAGACGCGAAGATCACCCCGGGCATATTCTCGATCGAGTACCTGACGAGAAAATGGTGGTAATACCAGTCGGCCCTTCGCGGGCCGTTTCATGAAACATATTTCACCGGAGGACATGTATGAAAAAACATCTCATCATAGCGGTATCTCTAGCGGCTGCGGCCCTCATCGGCTGCAGGGCAAGCCTCGAAAACTATCCCAGGGAAAAATGCGTCGCCCTGCCGAATGACAGCGTGTTCAAAGCTATCCAGGACAACTGCATCAGCTGCCACAAGAAGGACTACACGACAAAGCAGGACATCTGCTCAAGAAAGAACATGATCATTGACGCGGTCAGGACCTACCGCATGCCGAAGATGGGCAAGCTCTACCCGCACTACTTCAAGACCATAACGGAGTGGAAGTAGCGCAGTCCTGTATCGTTCCTGATAGGTCCGCAGATGTTTGCGGACCTATTACGCGTGCCTGCGTGATGCCTGCTTCCACAAACAATACTACCGCCCGGCTGTCCGCTTTTTTTTCATAAACACGGTAATGCAAACTGCCACTGTCTAAAACTGTGAAACGTCGGATCGCACCGTATTTTTTTTCTTGACTGTTTGCACCATGTTCAAGGATAGTTGGCAGGTTTTTAAAAACCGACCCGGCAGAATAACCATGAAATATAAACACAGGCAGATCCGCGGACTTTGGGGGTCTTGCACGTTTACTATTTTTCAGCGCACCAGGACCGTTCCCTGCCTGGCCCTTGCCCTCGTGATCATCGCGGCTGCCTCTTCAACGGCATCTGCCGAGTACATTTTCATTAAAGACGGGTCAATCATTGAAGGTGCCATTACCGGTCAGACGGAACATACGGTGTCCGTGTCGCTCTCGCAGGGAGGCAAACGGACCATTGCAAATAGCACCATAATTCGCACCCTGTATCGCAACGATTTTCTCTACCGCCAGTCGGTGAAGCTCTACTCGGGTGAAACCTTCCGGGGTTTCCTTGTGGATGAGACGCAGGACGCATATAAATTCCGAACTGAACTGTTTTCCACCTCCGAGCGTATCGTAAAGAAAGATTCGGTCATCTATCTGCAAAAAAAAGAGCTGTATTCCCTTGAGGGAGTGAAAGAGAAAGAATACTCGATTCTCGACTTCACGCCGGTGTTCATTCTGCGGGGGGCGGTAATCGTTCCGGCGGGTGATTTCGCCTCCATATACCGTCTCGGATACGGAGGCGGCCTGGGCTTCGATTTCAGCAAAATCCGCAAGACAGGCTGGGGCATCGGCATCGACGCAGGATGCTGGTACATGCAGGGCGTACAGTCGACGACCAGCGGCATTATCGGGTCTGCGGCTCTGCGGGTGTATTATGAATTCGCTCTCGCGCCCTGGTTTGGCATAGCACCCGTTGTTTCCGGCGGATACACCTTCAATTATATTAAATATACCTACAGAAATATCGGAGAAAATTTCCGTCTCATGCTGTTAACAGGTGTTGAAGCAAAAAAGAAGTCTACCTCGTTCAATCCGATCATGCAGGCAGGCGTCGATTTCCTGTTCCGGCCAGGCAAAAATGTTGCCCTGGCAATCGAAGCCCGCTATGACGCCCTGTTCGAAAACAAGAAGGTAATGCACATGGTTTCAGTTTCACCGTGCGTACGGTTTATGTTTTAGTTTCCGATTAAATCATCGAGGCCTCCATGAAAGTTACATCAATTCACATTCATATCCTGATTTGCATTTTCGGCATGCTGCCGATAGCATGCGACGACATGTACGAAGAAGCGGGAGCACTGCTGGATCCGGAAAACTTCAAGCCGACCCGCTACACGGAAGATAGCTTATCAAGGACGAACCGCCTCGGGGGAACCGGCTCTGATTCGGCACGTTCAGTGGCGGTCTGCCCTGACCACGGATTCGTGATTGCAGGCTGCGTCACTGGAGATGCCGATCTCAACGGAGACCAGGCAGTCGGCAGTGCGCCCGAAAGCGCTGCTGGCGTCTTCGGCGGCACCGATATAATCATCTCAAAATTCAATATCTCGAATAAACACCGGTGGTCCAGGCGACTTGGCGGCTCCGGGGCAGACCAGGCGTTCGGCGTAGCGGTGGATTCAGCGGGAAGCATATACTTCACAGGCACGGTGAATAATGCCGCGGACCTGAACGGAGACGGAACTATCGATCCTTCGCCATCCCGTGAGAGTCCGGTAGCCGGCATCAATGGAGATGACGATATCATCGTGATAAAATTCTCGTCAACGGGACAATTCATCTGGGCACGGCGCCTGGGCGGAGTAAATGACGATACGGGGTATGCCGTTGCCGTGGACACACAGAACAACGTCGTGGTGTGCGGCTCTGTATATGGCGTCGCGGACCTGGACGGTAACGGTATCATTGATGCGGCCCTTCCCGAGAACAGCACCTCGACCATATATGCCGGTTATGACATCTTCTTCTCAAAATTCGATTCTGACGGTAATCCACTCCTGTCAAAGCGCCTGGGCGGCCCGAATAGCGAAGGAGCGAAGGGAATCGCCACAGATTCAAACGGCACGGTTATCGTCGCGGGATATGTGACCGGCAATGCCGATTTTGACAACGATGGAGCGTATACACAAAACGGTGAGACACCGTACTCGGTCAACGGCAATATTGATGCTTTCATCACGGCATTCGACAATGCCGGAACGTATGACTGGTCGAAGCGCCTGGGCGGCACCGGCAATGATGAAATCAATAGCGTGGCGGTAGGTTCGGCAGGTGACGTCATCGTGGCAGGAACGGTTTACCAAAATGCAGACCTGGATGGCGACGGCGTTGTAGTTGAGACACCCGAGATCCAATCCGGCTCGAATGGCAACGACGGATTCGTGTCGATATTTTACGCAGACGACGGCTCCTGCATGCCGCTTCGGCTGGGAGGATCCGCTAATGACAGCGCGACGGCCCTGGCCATAACGCAGTCGGATGCCATTGTTGTTGCCGGCACTTTTTATGGCAATGTTGATCTTAACAATACCCATATCGGGGACTTGACTTGTGAAATGGCTAATGCCGAGGAGTACGCATTATTCGACGTTGCATATAGCACATTCGACGCCAGCGGGGTCTCGCTGAATATTGCAAACCGATTGGGCGGAATTAATAATGATTACTGCTACGGAATCGCCGCGGATAATTATGACAGCGCCTTTATCTCGAGAAGCGACAATATCATCATTACTGGCAGTACAAACGGCAACGCCAATCTCGATGGAATCGGGACAACGTCCGGCGAGTATCCTGATTCTCCAGGAGCTCCTTATGGATCGGATGATATATTCGTGTCACGGATTTATACGCATGGAACGGTCACCAGGCTGCTATTCATGAAATAACCCGTCGATGGAAATTCTTCTTAACAGGGCTCAGGTCCGACACGCCTGCCCGGAAATCGTTATTCCGGTCCAGCAGGATGCCCGGCCGGCATTAAAAGCGAGCATTTATTCCAATCCCGACATTCTTTTATAATACCACAAGAGACATTTGCCTTGGTCCTCGGGAATTGTTATTATTATTAAATACGGCCGGAGGGAACAACCATGACAATACGAAGCATATCAAACATATACCGGGGCCGGCCGACCATCGAGGGAGCGGGCGTTCGCCTGAAGCGCGTCTTCGGCTTCACCGAGGTGCCGGTCTTCGATCCCTTTCTCCTCCTGGATGATTTCTCCTCAACCGATCCCGAAGATTACCGCCCCGGCTTCCCCTGGCACCCTCACCGGGGCATCGAAACCATGACGTACATCATGGAGGGAGCGATGCGTCACGAGGACAGCCTGGGAAACAAGGGCGTCATACGCGGCGGTGACGCGCAGTGGATGTCGGCAGGGAGCGGCATCATACACTCGGAGATGCCCGGGCAGGAGACCGGCCCCCTGCAGGGCCTTCAGCTCTGGGTGAACCTTCCCTCGAAGAGCAAGATGTCCATGCCGAAGTATCGGGACATCAGCAGTGAAATCGCCCCGGAAGCCGTTATCGGGGCGGGCGTGCGGGTGAAAATAATCGCCGGCGAGGTGGCAGGGATCCGTGGCCCGGTCAGGGACGTATCTGTGGACCCGCTCTACCTGGACATATCCGTGCCGGCGGGGGCCGAGCTTGCACTGCCGGTAACGCGGGGGCATACGGCCTTCGCGTATGTTGTCGCGGGCGATGGCCTGTTCGGTCCCGGGAGCCACTCAACCGGCAGCGGGAACCTGGCTCTGTTCAGCGACGGCAGCGAAGTATCCGTTCGCGCCGGTTTCGCGCCGCTCCGCTTTATACTGGTCTCGGGCAGACCTATCGGCGAGCCGGTCGCCTGGCAGGGGCCGATCGTGATGAACTCGGACGAGGAGCTGCGCGTCGCATTCGAGGAGTACCGCAACGGAACCTTCCTCAAGCACGGGAAAAAGAAGTGACCCGGGAGATTACTGGCCCGGAGAAGCTACTTCATCCTTGACCCGAAGAACCGTAAAGAGCTCTCCAGCAGCCGTGCTTCTTCCCGGGTGAGCCCGCCCCTCTCGATCAGGCCCCGGAATATCGTCTGGGCCCTCCCGTTCTCCTCGCGGCTGCCGCTTCTCTGGAAAAGCCCATCCAGGGCGGCAACAAGGGAGTCCGGGTCCGCGGCCCGGGCGGGACCCGGTTCCTGTCCGACGCAAAAAATGCCGCACAGGATAATAGCGGCGGCATGGGAAATATTCAGAGATCCGGCAGTACCCGGGACAGTCGGGACCTCGGCCAGCAGGTGGCACCGGTTCCGTTCCTCCGCGTTAAGCCCGTCCCGCTCACGGCCAAGGAGAAGCGCCACCGTTGTTGTACCCGCTCTCCTGGAGGCAATGACGGCGGCCTCCCTGTAATCAACGCATGTTTCGTCAATTCTGGCCCTTCTTGTGGCGCCGATTACAAGGCTGCACCCCGCGAGGGCCTCATCGAGATTGCCCGCAGCGCGGCGTCCATTGTAAACTTCAAGTCCCCCCATTGAGACACGGGCACCCCGTCCCTCGTCGTCACTGTCCTTCCGGCCAACAAGGACCAGGTCGGTGAAACCGAAATTCGCCATGGTCCTGGCGATCGAGCCGATATTCACGGGCCCGCCCGGCTCCATGACCACGACCCTTATTCCCGGCGCCTTTTCTTTGTCAGACTGGTCAATCATGGGTCAGAGTATACGCCCGACTTTTAAAATGTCAATTCGTTACCGTTTATTTGCACGCTCCCTGATCGCAGCAGGCGGCCGAATGAACGCGTTGCCAGGGATGGGGCTTGAAGAGGACGGCCGCTATTTTTTTAACCTGTGCCAGGTGATCTTTGCGTATTTCCATTTCATGACGAGCACCTGTTCGTCCAGCTTGAGAATACGGTACGGCAGGTCAAGACGAGGGAACTTGAAGGTTACGTTATCGCCTTCAATGTGCCATGTGCCGTTCAGCGGCTTCATGTCGCTTTTGGTTATCCAGCTTGTCATCGTGCCGTCCGCGCGGACCGTGACCCTGATATCGTTCTCCAGGGTCGCCTTGCCCGCGTTCCACTCGCCGACTATGGCCTTGCGGTAGTCCTTTTTGCACGACACGGCCGTAAGGACAAGCACGGCAAGGGAAAGGCATGCAATTTTTTTCATGGGGTCACCTTTCGTGCATTTTGACAAAAAGAGACCTTCTGTCAATAATAAATTTGCACGGTGATGGATCATGGATAGCTTTTGTCATTCCCGCGAAGGCGGGAATCCATAAACATACAATAGTTATATCATGAAAACTGATGCGGATGCTAATACCGGCCTGGATCCCCGCTTCCGCGGGGATGACATGTTACCGCTTACCCAATATTAAATTATACAGGCGCTCCAGGCTGCTAACGTACCCGAACTCATTATCGTACCAGAAGTTCAGGTCGACCATGGTGTAGAGCCGGTCGTCCCGCCTGGTCGTCCTCCGGTGCGTGAAGAGTGCGTCGTACATGGTGGAATAAGTGCTCCCGATGATGTCGGAGCTCACCAGCTGCTTGTCCGAGAACTTCATGATGTCCGGATTGCGCTCGCTGTACTTCCGGAAGATCCCGTGTATGTAGTCGTTGTCGTACTCGCCGATGAGCGAGATGTCCAGTATCACAATGGACGCCGTGTTCGTGGGAACGCGGAGAGACGAGGCCTGCGAGCCGATCCCCAGGGAGCGGATCTCGGGGATGACCTCGATCACGGCGTTGGCCGCGCCGGTCGTCGAGGGTATGATGTTGTTGATGATGCTGCGCGTCTTGCGGCAGTCCTTCTCCCCTTCCCGGGGAAGGACGTCCAGCACCTGCTGTGAATTGGTCGCGGCGTGGACCGTGGTCAGGGCGTAGGAGATGAACTTATCGCCGAAATGCTCGACCAGCGCCTTGATCGGGGGCGCGCAGCAGTTCGTGGTGCACGAGGCGTTGGATATGATACGGTGGGCCGCCGGGTCGTACTTGTCGAAGTTCACGCCGCCCACGACGGTAACCGCGTCGTCCGGCATCATGGTGCCCTTGTTCTTTATCTTGAAGGGGGCCGTCAGCACCACTTTCTTCGCGTTGTTGAGGTGGCCGCGCAGCGCGTTGTCCTCGTTCTTCGTCGGGTCGGTCATTTTACCGGTGGTGTCGAACACCAACTCAACGCCGTACCGGGACCAGGGGATGTTGCCCGGCACGCGGCAGTCCTGGTCGCTCAGCCATACCAGCTTCTTCCCGTTCAGGTAGAGGTTGTCGTTCTTTATCTCAATGGCCTTCTCTCTCCGGAATCCTGAGATGAACCGCGCGTAGGGTCCGTAGGTCGAATCATAGCCGAGATAGGTGGCAAGATCATCCAGGTTTTTGCCTGTCTTGCGTCCCGTTGATATGACGATTTCCTCGAGGTCCTCTTTCGAGGACATGAGCCATGTCAGGAGCTTACCGATCCTCCCGACGCCGTTGATGCCGACCGGTGATTTTGATGATATGGTGCTCATGGTGTATCTCCTTGTATTTTTTACGAGGACTGTCCCGAAAGCGGTTGCCGAGTGAATTTCGCATTTTATCGATTGTCTCGATACGATTTTGACGCCAAGAGCGTCAAAATCACTCGACAAGCGTTGCGAAATTTATATCGAGGCAGCATTGGGAACAGCCTCTTCATATAATTCATATCTTCCGCTTCACGGTCTCATGGAATCCCCGGTACACGTTGCCCGTCGAGCCGTCAATCGTAATAAAATCGCCTTCCTCTATGATCACAGGTCCGCCGTCACCCGCACCGGACCCGACGTCCACCCGCGCGGTGTTGTCCTCCTCGTCAATGCGCATCATGGAAAAGTCGCTCACCCCGGACTTCTCCAGCCGCCGCATCTGCAGCACCGCGTGCGACGTCATACCTCCGATACAGGTGAGGATGCCGTCCGATTTCTCCATGCCCACGACGTCCTCCGGGTTCGTCTCGGGCCTGAGCAGGACAACACGGTCGCCACGAAACTTCTGCCGCACAAGGTCGATCCTGCCTATATCGAAGACCGCGCGTCCGGAGACCGCACCCCCTGAAGCGGCAAGGCCCTGCCCCAGGAGGAACGGCTCGATCTCGGACGGCGCTTCCACGAGCTCATCCGTCTCAAAAATATGGTTCACCTCACCCCTCACCTGGAGGATGTAGAGTGTGCTGCTCTCTATGGTGAATTCGATCTGCAGGTCATTCCCCCATTTGTCCCTGATCCGCTGGACCGCGTCGAAGAGCATGTTGTAGAGCGCCGGGAAGCGTTCCTCCATCGAGGGCATGGCGGCAAACTTGGGATAGACCTTTTTCTGGTCCTCGCTCACCGGGAAGACGCGCGCCACGCCGCTCACGATATCGTGGCCCTGGGCCCTGGTCTTGTATTCGCCGAACAGGTCGATCTTCTCCTTCCCCCGGTAACGGCTGTGGACCACGCCGGTAATGCAGTCAGGCGACGAGTTGCCGAAGACCATGTTCTGAATGATGACCGCGGTGCCCCATTCGTCCGAGATGTTCACCAGCTCACGGAACTTGCGGGCTACGGGCGAGTTCCATGAGCGGAACACTGCAAGGATCGAGTAGAGGAGCTGCTCGTAGGGGTCCTCGGGAATGTAGTGGCCGTGGCACTGTATCTCGTCATAATACTGGATGGCCAGCTCCGCCATCTGGTCCCCGGTCATGTTCTCCTTCAGACTGACACCGGCCTTCTCCTTGTACCCGTACATAAGATCCTCGAAGATCCGGCGATCCATGCCGTAGTAAGAAATGGCCAGGTCCTGTAAAAATCGTCGGTAGCAGTCGCAGGCGAACCACTGGTCCGTGCGTGCGTAGCGGTTCAGCACCTCCCTTGTCATGCCGACGTTGGTGATCGTGTCCATTACGCCGGGCATCGAGAAAACCGCCCCGCTCCGCACCGACAGGAGCTGCGGATTCCCCGGGTTGCCGAAACGGTTCCCGGTGAACTTGTCGATATAGCGCTTGAGGAGGTAGATCATCTGCCGCCGCGATTCGATGTCGCTGATGATGGCGTCGCCCAGGCGCTTGTACAGCTCAGACGAGAGAATGATGCCCGGGGGCGCGTTGACCCCCTCCATGTTGGCGATAAAGAGAAGGCCGTGCGCCTTGCTCCCGATCTCCCAAACCGGTGCGTAGCGGTCCTCTTCGTCGTGCGCTTCGCCGAGCTTCTTGATGTCATGGATCTGCGCGTACCGGTCCTCGTCGTAGGGGTCGTACGGGTCGAAGGGATCGCTCGGGTCGTCCAGGAGGCGGATCACCTCCCACACGCTCTTCCCGGCGACCGTGCGCCGGTCGTCCTTGTTGAGGCAGACGACGTCCCCCTCCTCCCGCAACAGCCGCTCCTTGAGCGCGAGCAGGAAGTTGTCAAACAGCTGCAGCAGGGGGGACTGCATGATCTGGCTCCGCACGAACCGATCGATAATGACCTCTGCGCTGTCCGGGTTGTCGTGCGGTATGTACTGTTTCGCGATGCGGTTCACGCCGATGTTACGGATCGCCTCGCGGCACACGTACTTGAATGTCTCGTTGAACCGGTCCGATATCTCGCCGTGGATGGTCAGGGTGTGGGTGACGATGTCGCGGAGCTGGGAGAGCTTCAGGTTCGGCGTCTCGAGCAAATTGTTGTAGTTGAGCATCTCCTGATTCGCCAGGCCGTCGATGACAAAAGTCTTGATGAACAGCTTGTACACGCGCTTCACGTCGTTGTACGAGATCGGGCTGCCTGAGGCCAGGTCCATGTCACCGATGATCTTCCGGAAGAAGCGCACCCGGATCAGGTTCATGTGAAAGAAGACCTTCAGCGTGTCGAACTTCTTCTCCTTGTAGGATCCGTACATCGAGGGGATGCCGAAGGCGATATGCCTCTTTAGATCAATGGTGTCGAGGGGCTCGAAGACCTGTTCCGACAGGAGAATGCTGTCCTTGAGCACGAGCTGGGTCTTCAGGAGGAAGTCAAGAGCGGCCAGGGTGTCGCCGCCCTTGATGGTCCCGAAAAACGCCGCCGTCGGCTCGAAGATGCCCTCCGCAGCGTATCGCTCGAGCTTCTCGATGACGCGCACGTCGGTGAAGTTGTACTTGTCGAAGAGGAGGCGGTACACGTGCAGGAAGGTGATGAACTTCTCGATGTTGACCCGCGATATGTCGCGGGTGGCCACGTCCTCGAACATCTTCCTGAAATCGTCGTCGGAGATCTCGTAGATGAACCTCCAGATGACCTTCTTTGACACGTCCAGCCCGGACCTGTTCCGTATGTAATGCAGGATCTTGGTCATCTCGGTGGGGAGCCGCGTGTCGAAATAAAAGCCGATCTGCGCAAGCGCCTCCCGCTTCTCCTCCTCCGACACCCCGGGGTACGAGTTGTTCGCGGCGAAGTCCATGAAGGCCGTCTCGTCCACCGCGCCCATGAAGTCCCAGAATTTTTTATCGGCGTGCTCCGGAAAGCGCTTCAGGGCCTCCCGGTAGATCTTGCCCGGCGCGTCCTCCACGTCAAGGTTCACGAGCCTGAAGAATTTTTCCAGGTTTTCGTATACCTCGGAGGGGACCATATTTTGCAAAAGCGTCTTCTCGCCCGTCATCCAGAACTCCATGATCCGCTGGATCAGGAACACGGTCTGGCTGCTCGACTCGACGTGTACCTGCTTGCGCATGAAATGGATCAGGTCGTTCATCCGGTGGTTCGTGTCGATCCGCTCCGTGAAGGCGCGGATGTCGCCCGTCGCCCCAATATCGTGGTAAAAGGCCGGGAATACCGAGGCCAGGGATATGATCAGGTAGAACACGTCCCGGTAATTGCTCTCCAGCAGGCGGGAGATGTCGCGCTGGAACACGTCCGTGTCTTTCAGGAACACGCCGTAGAGCTTCAGGTTCACGATCAGGCTGGCGGAGAGCTTCTTCATCACCGGGGGATTTATCTCGATGAGCTTCATCCAGGTGCGGATGTTCTCCAGGTGGCTCGAGTTGACGATGACCGACCAGTCAGAGGCGATGCCGGATATCTCCGGGAAGCTGAACGTGGATCGCACCAGGATGTCCTCGAAGAAATCGATGAGCCCAATGTTACCCGACTCGATGACAGACTTCCCGATGTTGTAGATGGTACTAAACACGGCCGTGTAGTTGCCGCCTCTCTCGACCTCGGAGAGGAGGACGGGCATCACCAGGGTGACCACGTTCTGCAAAAGGGCGAACCGGATGTTCTTTACCAGCACGACGCAGAGCGACGAGAGGGTCCGGGAGATGAAGAGCTGGAGGTTCCGGTCCTCTCCCTGATTCGACTTTTTAATGAGGAACTCGAATATGCGGATGATGGCGTCGTCGCCGGTTATCTCTTCATCCTCGATGGCGCCCTTGGCCATAAGGCAGATCCGCTCCCAGAGCATGGTGTTGTGCTTGAAGTCCGCCAGGTCCCGGCGCTTCATGAACAGGTCCGCGGCCGGCCCTTCCGCGAGCCGCTCGATCTCCTCCATGCGCTTCCGGTATGCCGCGGCCGAGACCTCGCGGAGGAGCTCGATGAACCGGTCCCGGCCCGGTATGGGCCCGAGCACGCCGTAGAGCTCCATGATGTCCGGCTCCTGCACCACGATGGCCCGCTGCTCCACGTAAAGCCGGTACTGGACAAGTATCAGGCGCGCCAGCGCGCCGGTAGCCGCGCCGGCGTCGCTTCTCCCGCCCAGGATAACGCCCGCGGAAAGGAAGCGTTCATGGATGTTCTCGAAAAAGAAGCCATCCCCGCTCAATTGCATCAGGAGCTCCAGGTAATCGCCAAGCTGCTCGTCGAAGAACGCGCATACGCCTTCAAAACGGTCATCCCCGTTCCGGAGCTTGCCCGCGGTGAAAATGTAACGGTCGAAAAAGGTGTCGCAGGCCCGTATGGCGGAGACTTTTTTTCGGGCAGTGGCCTCTCTCAAAAACCGGTAGATGACCGGCATGACGGTCCCGGCATGTGGAAGAAGGTCGAATATGTAGTCGAACAGGTAGCCGCGCAGGCCGGTGATGACGAATTTCCAGTCGGTGTTGGGGTGCGTGAGTTCGGCGATGAGATTCTCGGTCTTCTGGACGGCACCAACCATCCCGTTAACCGGCAGGAGAAGGTCGCGTTCGACCACGCTGGAGTTCTCTTCTACGGCTATCATGACGGCCCCGCAATGGATTGCAACGACGAGCCGTTGCGTACCTACCTTAAATTACCGGGACATGGTGTCCATCAGATATTGAGGTCGAGAGAGTCAAACTCAACAATTAACCAGATTTGGGGAGAGGGCGACTAACGTTTTTGGTTACCGGGAATTGACCAATTTAAAAAATTGTATAATTAATAATGAAGGCTCATTCCGGAATATTAGGAAACCAAACAAATTCTTTATGGATGTAAAAATACGGGGACTGGCTTGGCAAGGCTTGGGGCCTGGCTCTGACCCCTCATACTATTTTGAACGAATGAAATATTTTTGCTCTGACCCCGCTTTTTTCCCAATTTTTTTTTCTGTTCCTCCACTTCCATTCGTATACCTCTTCAGGAGGAACATATGCCACGACCTTTACGCACCATAGCCCAGGGATTCACTCACCACGCATACACCAGATGCCATG
>JBGTBN010000021.1:0-21605 GCA_041749375.1 Spirochaetota bacterium | reverse complement strand
CAGCATCGCCAACGACGTGGCGAAGTATTTCGCCATCATCCCCGCACTGTTCGCGGCTACATACCCGGAACTGAACGCGCTCAACATCATGCACCTGTCGAGCCCGGCTTCCGCGGTGCTTTCCGCCGTCATCTTCAACGCCCTTATCATTCCGTCGCTTATCCCGCTGGCCCTTCGCGGCGTGAAGTACCGGTTCACGACCGTATCCTATTTATTGCAAAGAAATTTTTTCATATTCGGACTTGGCGGCATTCTCCTGCCGTTTGTTGTCATCAAGCTGATCGATTTATTGATTGCATTTTGCGGAATAGTATAGGAGAATATATCATGAAACAATTATTACCATCGCTCCTCATGATGCTGGTTATGACCGTCCTCCTGGGCGCCGTGTACCCGCTTGTTATGACGGGAATAGCGCATGCGGGTTTTTCACGGCAGGCCGGGGGGAGCATAATCACAGCCGGCGGAAGGGCCGTCGGATCCGGTCTGATCGGCCAGCACTTCGTATTACCGAAATATTTTCACGGCAGGCCGTCCTCCCATGATTACGACGGAACGAACTCCGGCGGTTCGAACGATGGCCCCACGAAAAAGAGCTTCATCGAGGCGATCGCCAAACGGGCGATACAGACGCGGAAAGAAAACTACCAGCCTGAGGGCGCGAAGGTTCCCGCGGACCTGGTGCTTGCATCAGGGAGCGGCCTTGACCCTGATATAAGCAAAGCCGCGGCCCTGTTCCAGGCAGGGCGCATAGCGGAAAACCGGAGACTGAAACAGGCGGACATCATCCGGCTGATCGGGCAGCATTGCGAGAAAAGATATTTCGCCCTTTTCGGCGATTCATATGTCAATGTTCTTGAGCTTAACATGGCCCTGGACGCGATGGATAGTAAAAAATGAGGGGAGGTGATCAACGACCGGACCCCGATGCGCTTCTGCGATCGATCAAGGATGAGGAGCAGGAGAAAAACCGGAGGGGCAGCAAGGAAAGACTGAAGATATTCTTCGGCATGTCGGCCGGCGTCGGAAAAACATACGCTATGCTGGAAGCTGCGCAGCGGCTGACCCGCGATGGGGTCGATGTCTTGATCGGATACCTTGAGACGCACGGCCGGGCCGAGACCGAGGCCCTGGCGAAGGGCCTCGAGCTCATTCCGCGGAGGAAGATCGACTACCGGGGCGTTGCCATCGAGGAGATGGATATCGACGCGATACTGGCCCGGAAACCGGCCATAGTGCTCGTCGATGAACTTGCCCACACCAACTGCCCCGGCTCGCGGCACGCCAAGCGATACCAGGATGTCATGGAACTGCTGGATAACGGTATCGGAGTATTCACCACACTCAACATACAACACCTCGAAAGCCAGGCAGACGTGGTTGAAAAAATAACCGGAGTCAAAATCCGCGAGACCCTGCCCGATTCCATACTCGACCTGGCGGACGAGGTCGAGCTCATCGACATTCCGCCCGAAGAGCTGCTGAAGCGGCTTGCTGAAGGCAAGGTGTACATGCCGGAAAAGGCCGGGCTCGCTGCGGAGCGCTTTTTCAGGAAGGGGAACATTACCGCCCTGCGGGAAATGGCCCTCCATTACACGGCGCGGCTCGTGGGATACGAGCTGCGGGATTACAATCTGAAAAAAAACATCACGGGGCCCTGGAAATCGGGCGAGCGGCTTATGGTCGCGGTCAGCCCCAGCCCTTATTCAGAATACCTGATCCGGTGGACCCGACGAATTGCCTTCAACCTCCAGGCCCCCTGGACGGCTCTGTATATCGAAAAACGGCGGGCCCTGTCGAAATCATCGCAGGAGATCCTGTCCCGGAACCTCAACCTCGCGCGGGAGCTTGGGGCCGAGGTCATGTCCACCGTAGACGAAGACATTGTCAAAGGACTTGTCAGGACAGCACAGGAAAAAAACATCACCCAGATCGTGGTGGGGAAGCCCCTGCGCAGATACCTGTCGGATTATATAAAAGGAGGGAGCCTGGTCGAGCGGCTACTGAAGACGAGCGGCGACATCGAGATACATGTCGTCACCCAGCCGGATGTTCATGGCGAAAAATCGCGGATACGTCCCGGCCGGCCTTCAATGCCGAACCTGAGGGGATATCTCATCGGCGCCGCCGCAGTTTCGGCCGTGACGCTTATCAACCTTCCGCTGATTCCGGTCACGGGCTACTGGACCGTCGCGCTCATTTACCTCTTTTGCGTCGTGATACTGTCGCTTTTCATCGGGCGGGGCCCGGTCTTTCTCTCGGCCGCGCTCTCCGCCCTCCTCTGGAATTTCCTTTTCATACCTCCACGGTTCACGTTCCGGATCGGGAAACTGGAGGACGGCCTGATGTTCGGCATGTATTTCATCATCGCGCTTATCCTGGGAGGATTGACTTCGAAGCTGCGCATGAAGGAATGGGCGCTCAGAACCCGTGAGCAGCGGATGACCGCGCTATTCGAGTTTTCAAAGCTGCTCGGGGATTCCCCCGGCATCGATGAAGTGGTGGTCAACTCGATTCAATACCTTGAACATTACTTCGGCGCCCGGGTGGCAATCATACTGGCAGACGGAGAGGGCGGCTTATGCGCCACTCCGCACCCTGCGGGATCTCTTCCGATGTCCGCGAAGGAGCATGCCATTGCCGAGTGGGTATTCACAAACAGGGCGGCCGCCGGGCTCTACACCCAGACCCTCCCGAATGCGGACGCGCACTACAATCCCCTGATCGCGCCCGGCCGCGTGGTCGGCGTCCTGGCCATCCGTCCCGTCCCGAATCTGGCCTTTTCGCTGGAGCAGGAAAACTTCCTGCAAAATATCTCGTACCAGATATCGATTCGGATCGAGCGAGAGAATCTGTCTGAATCAATTCAGAAAGCCCATCTGACGGAGGAATCCGAGCGGCTCTACCGCATCCTGCTTAACTCGATATCACATGAGCTGCGCACACCGCTCACAGCGATCACCGGCGCCTCCACCAGCATGCTCGACGAAGCGATCGAAGCGCGTCCTGAAACGCGCCGGGCCCTGTCGGAGGAGATCAGAAAGGCCAGCGAGCGCCTGAACCGGCTCGTCGAAAACCTGCTCGACATGAGCCGGCTTGAATCAGGCATGATGAAGCTGAACCGGCAACTCCATGACATGGGGGATCTGATCAGCGTTGTGACCCGGCGCCTGGAAAACGATCTTGCCGGCCACCCGGTTCGTATCAACGTACCGGAAGAGCTGCCCCTGGTCCCGATCGATTTTTCGCTGATGGAGCAGGTGCTCTCCAACCTCGTATACAACGCCGCGAGCCACACGCCGGCCGGCACCGATGTTCATATCGTGGCATCCGCCGCCGGCCAGTCAATGACAATCGTGGTGCGGGACACCGGGTCCGGCCTCGATCCGCTGGAAATTCCCTTCATCTTCGAGAAATTCCGCCGTGGATCAAAGGTGTTGCCGGGCGGCACCGGCCTCGGGCTTTCCATCTGTAAGGGGATCGTCGAGGCGCACGGCGGCACGATACACGCCGGCAACAATCCGGGCGGGGGCGCCGAATTCACCATCACGCTGCCCCTGTCCCCGGCGGCGGATCAACCGGGAGGGAACCGGACATGAGCGACGGACCGGTAATACTCATCATAGACGACGAGCCGCAGATCCGGCGGCTCCTGCGTCTCAGCCTCGACGCGCACGGCTACCTGGTGCGGGAGGCGACCACCGCCGGGGAGGGGCTCCAGCAGATCGCCATGATCCGGCCCGACCTTGTGATCCTCGACCTGGGCCTTCCCGACATGGACGGCCTCACGGCGCTCAGAAAACTTCGCGAATGGTGCCAGGCGCCGGTAATCGTTCTTACCGTCAGGAACTCCGAGCAGGACAAGATCGAGCTCCTTGATGCCGGCGCTAACGATTACATCACCAAGCCGTTCGGAATGGGCGAGTTCCTCGCACGAATGAGGGCGGCACTCCGCCACAGCATCCCCGATTCTTCCGAAGGGGTATTCAGCACCGGAGAGCTGGCGATCGACTTCTCCCGTCGCATAGTCACCAGAAATGGGCAGGAACTGAAGCTCACCCCGACAGAATACTCGCTCCTGCGCTTTCTGGCCCGTCATGCCGGTAAAGTCGTGACACACAACCAGATAATTCACGAATTATGGGGGCTGAATGCTCAACCGGACACGAGCTACCTGCGCGTGTATGTCCTTCAACTCAGAAGAAAGATCGAACAGGATCCGGCAAATCCCCGCCTGTTGATCACAGAGCCGGGAGTGGGCTACCGCCTGCTAAGCGACGAGTAGGCCTGTTGCAATTGTCCACAAGGTATGGCCTTCAACCCCGGAAACTCCTTCCAATTTTTTCATTTTACCCATTAATTTCTTGACTTAGAAAAGGAATGTTTTAGTATTCACGTTACGCTTCATTCATGCCTGATTGACGCGTGATTCTCAAAGGAATCGGGACCGTTCCCGATTTTATTTTTTTTGGCGGTAGCGCCGTCACGGTACGGCCGCAGGAATTTGATTTTACATACCGGGATACCTGACATGGGCTCAGCAAAACTGAAAAAAATCATGGCCGGCGACAAGGCACATCTCTTCCAGAACTACGGGGACCGCATGCCGGTCTGCTTCGTGCGGGGCGAGGACAGCTATCTCTTCGACCAGGACAACAGGAGATACATCGATTTCTTTTCCGGGATCGCGGTATCGAGCCTCGGTCACCGGAACAGGGCCCTCTCGAAGGCGCTGCACCGCCAGGTCGACAGCGTCCTCCACACCTCCAACTGGTACTACAACAGGGAGCAGATAGAGGCCGCCGCGCTCCTGACAGCGGCGTCCTTTCCCGGCAAGACGCTTTTCGTCAACAGCGGCACCGAGGCGAACGAGGCGGCCATCAAGCTGGCGCGCCGGTACGGGCTGAGCCAGGGAAAGAACAAGTACCGGATCATAAGCTTTACGAACTCGTTCCACGGCAGGACCTACGGCGGCATGTCGGCGACCGCGCAAAAGAAGATACACGAGGGCTTCGGCCCGCTCGTCCCGGGTTTCACTTACCTCCCCTTCAACGACACGAAGGCGTTCGCGAAAGAGATGAAGAGGGGCCGGGACATCTGCGCCGTCATGATCGAGCTCATCCAGGGCGAGGGCGGCATCCAGATCGCGGAGCAGGACTTCGTAAAGGAGGTATTCCACCTCTGCGGCAAGAACGCGGTCCTCACCATCGTGGACGAGGTGCAGACCGGCGTCGGCAGGACCGGCGCCATGTTCGCCTACCAGCACTTCGGCGTGGTGCCGGACATCCTGACCATGGCCAAGGGCCTGGGCGGCGGCGTCCCGGTCGGCGCCATCCACGCGAAGAACTTCCTTCCCGAGTTCTTTCCGCGGGGAGTGCACGGCACAACCTTCGGCGGCAACCACCTGGCCTGCGCCGCGGTCGCTGCCGTGCTCAGGCAGATGGCGGCGAAAAGCTTTCTCAAAAACACGCGCGCGGCGAGCGCCTTCTTCTTCGAGGACCTGGAACGCTTTAAGAAACAATTCGCCTTCATCAAGGACGTGCGCGGCATGGGGCTCCACATCGGCATCGAGCTCGACCGCCCCGGCTCGCCGCTGGTTGCCAGGGCCCTGGAGAAAGGGCTGATCATCAACTGCACGGCCGAAAAGGTAATCAGGATAATGCCTCCGCTCAACATCCCGCTGAAGATCGCGAAAGCGGGCATGAAGATCCTGGAGGGAATTTTCCTGGAGGAGAAGCAACAGTGAACATTCCCAAGCTGAAAACCAAAAGCCTGGTCACCGTGAGCGACCTTGACCGTGGCGAGATCATGGACATCTTCAACCTTGCGGCGGGCCTGAAGCGGGACGCCGCCCGTGGGAAGCACCCGGACTTTCTCAAGAAGAAGTCGCTGGCCATGATTTTCGAGAAAAGCTCGACCCGGACACGGGTCTCGTTCGAGACCGGGGTCACCCAGCTCGGCGGGCACGCCCTCTTCCTCGACGGGAACGACATACAGCTCCGCCGCGGGGAAACGATCGTGGATACCGCACGGGTACTCTCCCGCTACGTGGACGGCATCATGATACGGACCTTCTCACACGACAACGTGATCGAGCTGTCGAAAAGCGCCACCGTGCCGGTCATCAACGGGCTCAGCGACGAGCACCACCCGTGCCAGGCGCTTGCCGACTTCTTCACGATCTTCGAGCGGGAGAAGAAATTCAAGGGCGTTACCCTGGCCTACGTCGGCGACGGCAACAACGTGGCCAACTCGCTGGTCCAGTGCGCCGCCATCCTCGGCGCGAACATCACGATCGCCTGCCCGCGCCAGTACGAGCCCGACTCGTACGTGGTGGACGATGCCCGGAAAATCGCGGCGAAATCGGGCTCCAGCATCCTCATAACCAGGGACCCGGAGGCCGCGGTCAAGAACGCGAACTACATCTACACCGACGTCTGGATAAGCATGGGCGAGGAGAAGAAGGCGGCGGCCAAGCGAAAGGTCCTGGCGAAATACAAGATCACGAAAGAGCTTCTGAACAAGGGACGGGCCGACTCCAAGGTGATGCACTGCCTGCCAGCGCACCGCAACGAGGAGATCGACGGCGACGTGCTTGACTCCGGCCGTTCCATCGTTTTCGACGAGGCGGAAAACCGGCTCCACGTGCAGAAAGCGATCATGTGCGCGCTAATGGCGAAATAACCACTTGCATTTCGCCGCATGCTGCGCCGGCCGCATAATCAATGCGTTATAAATGACATGCCGGCGCCCCGGATCCTTGTTGACAAATTCTTTCCGATAGTGTAATGTATCATACCGGTTCCCGATGACACGGGGAATATTCGGCGACTCCAAAAATAAATCTTTAACGGGGGTATTATGTTCACGAAAGCACGAACCGCTCAAGCTGTCGCATTCTGCATCATCATGCTTGCCGCCACGGCCGTCATGGCGGGAGGCCCCTCTTCGCAGGGAGAGGAGCTCTACAAATATCTCTCGAAAAAAACGATAACCGATGGAGACGCCGCGTTCGTGAACGGGCTGAACGCGCTCTCCGGCGGGCTTGACTGGTCGGCGGCAAAAAAAACAGAGCTTACCGGCAACCTCCGCATCCTCAAGGTCAAGCCCGGCACCGGCGCCGAACAGGACCGGGCCCTCTACTTCATACGGAGCAGCGCAGGCGACATGTACGTACTCTCCCAGCCCGCCGAAGGGGGACGGACCCCGGCCGAGTACGAAAAATTGACTGAGAACAGGATGGCCTTCTCGCTCGAAACGCTGCCGGGCACGCATGGCGGCAGGTCCTACACCTTCGCCCGCATCTCCGGGGATCCGAAAGCGATTCTCTTCGACCGCATATTCAAGATATCCATCGTGCTCATGCTCTTCTTCGTGATGGTGGGCATGGGGCTCACGCTGAAAGTCAGCGATTTCACCATCGTCTTCAAAAAGCCGCTCGCCATCATCATCGGCGTCATTCTACAGTACGGCCTCATGCCGCTGGTGGCGCTGGGCCTGAGCCATCTCTTCGGCTTCTACCAGGCCTTTCCATTCATATACCTGGGGCTTATCCTGGCGACGGCGAGCCCGGCGGGGGTGACCTCGAACCTGCTGACACATTTCGCGAAGGGCGACCTGGCCCTCTCGATCTCCCTTACCTCGATCTCAACGGTGCTGGCCCTTTTCTGCACCCCCCTTCTCCTTTCGCTGTACGGGACGACGGGGACCGGGGCGTCGATCCCGGCAGTCCTCATAGCGCAGACCATCATCGTGCTGGTCATCCTGCCCCTGGCCGTGGGCATGACCATTCGGGCCCGCTCCGAGAAAATCGCGCTGAAGGCCGCTCCTATCTTCTCGATCCTGGGCATCATCACGGTGCTCTTCATCATGGTGACGGGCGTCGTGGGGAACCTGGGCTCGCTGGCCGACACCGAGCGTTACAGCCTCTCGTTCTACTTCGCTCCGCTGATACTGGCTATCACCGGCATGGCGGTTGCCGTCATCGTGGCGCGCCTCTTCCGCGTGTCCGTGAAGCAGCTCAAGTCGCTTGCCTTCGAAACGGGGGTACGCAATTCGGCCCTGTCCATGACGCTTGCCATACTCATCCAGGACCAGATCGGCGACTTTTACAGCTCGCTCTTCATCGTCAACGGCGTGTACGGGCTCGAGATGTACATAGCCGGGATCCTGTTCGTTCTCCTGTTCAGGAAATTCGCAAAGGACGAAGAAGCGTAAATTAATCGCATCCCGATAGGCCCGCAAACGTTTGCGGGCCTATCGAATGTGCGGGCCTGTCGAATGTGCGGGCCTGTCGTGTTTGCGGGCCTGCCTGCTCCCACCGCCAGACTACCTGCCGTCGCGCTTCGCCTGGTTGCGCTTGTTTCGGGAAGATATATGGCCCTGTATCTTTTTCGGGGTGCCGATCTTTTTCGGCCATGCCGCATCTTTCTTTACCTTCGGCGCCAGAGGTGATTTTTTCTTTCCCGGGTATGCCTGATTCGTTTTTTTCAGGAGCCGGTCCCGCTTGAGCATGGCCTCCTTCAGCGCCGCGCGCTCCAGCCTGTCCACATGCTTTTGAAAAATCTCGTGCACCTCGCCAAACAGGCCGGCCTTATCCTTCGAGCGTACCGCTGCCGCAGGATCCCCCGCATCGCGCTTCTGCCTGATGGAAAGGTCCCGCCACTTGTCCCGCAACCGCCGCGCCGCGGCCGCCTTGCGCCTGACACGGGCCAGCGGCATGGCTGCCATGGCGCCTGTATCGCATTCCTGGACCAGTGCCCATTCGGATTTTGTGCAGAGAGGTTGAGCTTCCTTGAATTTTCCAGCCATATTGACCTCCATTCTTCCTTGCCGAAGGATATATCATCTACAATAATACACCGAATTCATGCCTGCTGTCGACAAAAATTCCGGATTTTTTTCAAATTGCACGAGACCTTCGCGGTTCGTCCATGAAATATTTTTTCATTGAAAAATATCGACCGGGGCACATGCTTGGCCGTGTTGAAATGATATTGCCGGGTCGAAAAAGGCCCAATAACCGAGGTATACTATGGATATCAGGAAAATCTGTCTCGCCTATTCCGGGGGCCTGGACACCTCCATTCTCGTGAAATGGCTGATCGAGAACTACGGGTGCGAGGTCGTGTGCATGGCCGCCGACGTCGGCCAGGAGGAGGAGCTTGACGGCCTTGAGGAGAAGGCCATCAGGACCGGGGCGAGCAAGTGTTATATCGAAGACCTGAAAGAGGGCTTTGTCCGGGATTACGTGTTCAAGGCGATCAAGGCCACGGCCATATACGAGAACCGCTACCTGCTGGGCACCTCGCTCGCACGTCCCATCATTGCCCAGCGGCAGGTCGAGATCGCACTGCGCGAGGGCTGCGACGCGGTGTGCCACGGCGCCACCGGCAAGGGCAACGACCAGGTCCGGTTCGAGATGACCTACATGGCGCTCGCGCCGGAGCTGACAATCATCGCCCCCTGGCGGATCTGGGACCTGGACTCGCGCTCCAAGCTCTTCGACTACGCGGAGAAGCACGGCATCCCCGTGCCGGTCACCAAGGACAAGCCCTACAGCATGGACCGGAACATCCTGCACATATCCTACGAGGGAGGCATACTCGAGGACCCGTACAACGAGCCGGACGAGAGCATGTTCCTCACGACCGTCTCGCCGCAGAAGGCGCCGGACAAGCCGACCTACGTCGAGATCGGGTTCGAGAAAGGCAACCCGGTTTCCCTTGACGGGAAGAAGCTCGGGCCGGTGGAGCTCATGAGGCAGCTCAACAAGACCGCCGGCGCGAACGGCGTGGGGCGGGTCGACATCGTTGAGAACCGCCTGGTGGGCATCAAGTCGCGCGGCGTGTACGAGACGCCGGCGGGCACCGTGCTCCACGCGGCGCACCGCGACCTGGAGTCGATCACCCTGGACCGCGAAACGCAGCACCTTAAAGACCGGCTCGCGCACGATTACGCCGAGCTCGCCTACTACGGGCTCTGGTTTACCAAGAAGCGCGAGTCGCTGGACGCCTTCATCGAGGAGACTCAGAAGAACGTGACCGGCACGGTGCGCGTCAAGCTCTACAAGGGGAGCTGCGCCGTGGTCGGCAGGAAATCGCCCGTCACCCTGTACGAGCCGGACATCGCCACCTTCGACGCGAGCACGCTCTATGACCAGAAGGACGCGACCGGCTTCCTCCGGATCTTCGGGCTCCCGCTAAGGGTCGAGGCGCTGTTAAAAAAGAAGAGATAAGCCGAACACGAACGGGGCTGCCCCATAAGCTGCCTCGATACGAATTTCGCAACGCTTGTCGAGCGTTGTACCGAGCCTGTCGAGGTGTGATTGTGACGCTAAAGGCGGCAAAATCGTATCGAGACAAGCGGTATATAATTGCGAAATTCACTCGGCAACCGCTTTTGGGCCAGCCCCGTTCGTGTTAACCGATACCTGTCCAGTGTAGAGCTAAAAATCACTATAGTGTAAAAATTCCTTGCCAATATTTGCCCGCTTATCACAATATCCCCATGTTTGAAAGTGTAAAAAAAGCCATTGATGGCCTTGCCGGCCAGAATTACATCGCCTCCGAGGACATCGCCACCACAGTATACCTTGCCCTCAGGATGGAGAAGCCGATCCTGGTGGAAGGCCCGGCCGGCGTGGGCAAGACCGAGCTGGGCAAGTGCATAGCCGGGGCCCTGGGCATGGACCTGATCCGGCTCCAGTGCTACGAGGGCCTGGACGAATCGAAGGCGCTGTACGAGTGGGAATACGCCAAGCAGCTCCTGTACACGCAAATACTGAAGGACAAGCTCTCCGCCATCATGAGCAAGCAGCCGACGCTGGCCAAGGCGGTGGAGCGCCTCTCGCAGGAGGACGACGTATTCTTTTCCAACAAGTTCCTCCTGCCCCGGCCGATACTCAAGGCGATCACCAGCGCGAACCGGACGCTCCTTTTAATTGACGAGATAGACAAGTCCGACTCCGAATTCGAGGCGTTTCTCCTCGAGGTGCTCTCCGACTTCCAGGTGAGCATCCCCGAGATCGGCACCATCAAGGCGAACATCAAGCCCTTCGTGTTCCTGACCTCAAACAGTGCGCGCGAAATGTCCGACGCGCTGAAGCGCCGGTGCCTGCACCTCTACATCGACTACCCGACGCGCGAGCTCGAGGAGCGGATCGTAACGCTGAAAGTCCCCGAATGCAGCGACAAGCTCAGGACCGAGGTGGTCCGCGCAGTGCACCTGATCAGGGAGCTCCAGCTCAAGAAGGAGCCAAGCATCAGCGAGACTCTTGACTGGGCGCGGGCCCTGGTGATCCTGGGGGTCAGCGACCTCACCCATGACGCGGCGGTAGAGACGCTGAACTTCATCCTGAAATACGAGAAAGACATAGAGCACGCCAAAAAGAACGCGAAGAACATCTTCGTTCATTAAGCGTAAGGGGGCCCGCTACGAACGCAACCGGGGCATCCGCAATCCAGACAAGGCTGTACGAATTCATGGACGTCCTCAGGGACGCCAGCGTCAATATTTCGTCCGACGAGGTGCTCTCCCTCTTCAACGCCCTGCCCCACGTGTCGCTTCTCGACCGCGGGGTCTTCCGCCAGACGCTTAAAACCACGCTGGTTAAGGACTATACCGACATCCCGGTGTTCGACCGCTGCTTCGACGAGTTCTTCTCGATCGACGGCGATATCCAGTCAAACGTGGTGGACACCTTCAGGGAGATGAACGCCCGGGAGACGCTCCAGGAACGGGGCGGCATGCGCGGGGAAGACGTGGCCGACCTGGAACAGGCGATCTCCGACATCATCGACCGTCTCCCGGACGACGCCATCCTGGGTAAAGACCCGGAGGAGATCCTGAGCCTGGTCCTCGACGAGCTTGAGCAGCAGGCCCAGACCGGCGGCGGCACGGGCATGATGTTCATGAACGCGCGGAGCCGCTTCGCCATGGCGAGGGGCCGCGGCGGCGAGGAAGGCGAAGGCGGGGCGGACCTCATGAACGCTATGATGAACCTGGTCCGGGAGCGGGCCTCGAGGCGGAGGATCGGCACCAGCCTCCGTGATCGCGAGGACTACCTGCTTCACAAGCAGATCTACCGGATAACGCCGGATGAGATAAAGGAGATGCGGGAGCTCATCAGGCGTTTCGGGCAGAAGCTCAAGAACCGGATCTCGCTCAGGAAGAAACGCGTCCGCCACGGCGGCATCGACATCAAGAGGACGCTCCGCACGAGCATGCAGTACGGCGGGGTCCCCTTCAAGATATTTCACAAGGACCGGAAAATCGACCGGCCCCAGCTCGTGGTCCTGTGCGACATCTCCGGCTCCGTCAACCAGTACTCCCGGTTCATGCTCCTCCTCGCCTACACTCTCCAGGGACTTTTCTCCAAGGTAAGGTCGTTCGCCTTTATCAGCACCATGGTGGAGATCACGCCCCTGTTCATGGAGATGGACCCGGAGCGCGCGGTAAACTCGATCTTCGACGACACCAACTTCACCTACGGCTGGGGCAGCAACTACGGAAAGTGCTTCGACCAGTTCATGTCCGATTACAGCGACTCCCTGACGCGCAAAACCACGGTGCTGGTGCTGGGTGACGGTCGGAACAATTACCAGAACCCGGGGCTGGGCTCCTTCATCCGGATGAAGGAGCGGTCGCGGAACGTGCTCTGGCTGAACCCGGACCGGAAGCACCTCTGGAACTGGGCCGACAGCGTCGCGCACCTGTACCGGGAACACTGCACCGAAATGAAAGAAGTAAATAATTTTCTTGACCTCTCGGAGTTCATCGATAAATTATTCCTTGATTTTTAGGCAGGCCCATACGATAACCGTAATATAATCACAGCCGCCTTCATGCAAAACCTCGTCGTAAGCAATGAACCACATTCAGGCATGAATCGCGTGCTCGCCGGAAAATTCGCCCGGATGGATTTTTTCTGCTTTACAAACAGGTTAATATTTTTACTATATTATAGTCCGGAAAACCGGTGCGGATTATAACTGCCGGCCTTTCCAGGAGGAGTTGATGGACATCGAATTCAGGGACCTCGGGGAACACAAGGTCATTCAGGTTAGCGGAGAAGTCGACCTGTATAACGTGAGCGAGCTGAAAAAGGCCCTTTTCAGCATCACCGACGGCAAGCACCACAGCGTCATCGTCGACATGCGGAGCATTAATTACATGGACTCCTCCGGCATAGGCGCTCTCGTGGCCGGGCAGAAGAAAATGAGGGCCCATAACGGGAAATTCGCCCTGATGAGCCCCACCGAGGACGTTCTCAACATCCTGAAGCTCGCAACCCTGGACAAGTTCTTCAAAATCTACGACTCGGAAGACGAGATCCTGTGACCGATATGTACATGATTTGAATATTTTGATAGGTCCGCAAGCGCTCGCTTCGACAGGCTCAGCGCAAGTGCGGACTTACCGCATACATGATTGGATATTATCGATAGACCCGCAAACGTTTGCGGGTCTATCGCGTTTGCGGGCCTATCGCGTTTGCGGGCCTGTCTTATTATGAAATCTTCTTTAACACAAGCACCGTGGTATCGTCATGCGGCGGCTCGTTGCCGCGAAACGTCTCGAGGTCATGTATCAGGAGCCTGACGAAATCCTCCGCGTTCATGAAGTCGTTCTCCACGACGAGCTGGTTGACACGGTGCAGCCCGTATTCATCGCCCTTCTCGTTCCGCATTTCCGTGACACCGTCGGTAAAGAGAACGACCATGTCGCCCTGGTGTAATTTCACCTGGGCCTGCTTGTATTCGGAGTCCTCCATGATGCCGATCGGAACGCCGTCGAGCTTGGTTATGGTGCAGGATTTCATAGAGGCCCGGTAGCAGAACAGGGGGCCATGCCCCGCATTGGAAAATGAAAGCTCCCCGGTTTTGCGGTTATATATGAGGAAGAACAGGTTGGCGAACTTGTCCATCGCGAAGTCGACGGCCAGCGCTTCATTGATCGCCCGGACAACACCCGCGCAGCTCACGTCGCCGTGCTTCACGTAGGAGGTGAACACGGTCCTGATCATCACCATGATCAGCGACGCGGGGATACCCTTGCCGGACACGTCGCTGATGAGAGCGCCCACGCGGTCCTCGTCAATGTCGATAAAATCAAAATAGTCCCCGCCGACCCCGCGCGCCGCCTTCGTGTAGCCCTTCAGCTGGACGCCCCCCTTCTCGTAGAAGTTCGTCGGGTTGAGCCCCTCCTGTATCTCCTTGGCCATCTCGATCTGCTCTTCCATGATGCGGGACTCGATCTCCTTTTCCTTCGCCTCCTTGATCTGGGCGGTCATCTGGTTGAACTCGGCGGCAAGCTGGCCCAGCTCGTCCCGGGTGTCGATCATGATCCGGTGGTCCAGGTTCCCCCTGCCGATGATCTCGGCGCCCTGGGAGAGGGCGCGTATCGGGCGGATGGTGACGGTCGCCATGACGATGGAGGCTATGATCGCGATCCCGAGGACGAGAAGGGAAATAGCTATGATGAACTTCACGAGGTTCGCGATTTCGTCCCGTATGATGATGTCCGAGAGGCCTATGACAACGGTCCCGATCTTGCGGTCCAGCTTGTCCATGACCGTTTTCGAGAAATCGTATATCATGCCGCGGCTGTCCGTGGGATCATCGATATTCAGCACGAGAACATCCCCACGTGCGGTACGGTTTGCCAGGCGGCGGTCGACTTTGTCGTTCAGCGTCCGCTCCAGGTCACGCGTGCCGCGGCGGTCGAAGTACCGGACAACGAGGTCGCCCCTGTCAAGTACGAAGGCGTACTTGATGTGCTTGATCTTTTTAAGGTCGTTGATGGCCTCGATGAGGGAGAGCTCGTCAACGCCGATCGACTGCTGGGCCGTATTCGCGAGGTGGACGGTCTCCCGTTCCACCATCTGCATGGCCTGGGTCTTGAGAAGCGAGCTCTCGTTCCAGATGAAAAACAGTGTCAGGGAAACGATGATCAGGACCACGATGGATATGATGGCCAGTGAAAACTTGAGTCTGATGCCGAGCCTTACGCCCTGCCGCGCGGCGGGCGCCGCTTTTTCCGCCGCATGATCCCCGTCCTTCCCTGCGTCCGGCCTGCCCGTACTCCTTTCATCATTCATTCCGCTTAACGCTCCATGAAAGCCAGCACTTTCCTGATGTTGTTCCGGGCCTTTATGTTGCCCGGATCAATGGCGAGCACCTTGCGCCACTCCTGCACCGCCCTTGGAAAATTATTGCTGGAATAATAAAATATGCCGTTGTTATAGTACCTGTTCACGAGCTCGCGCTGCTTCTCCGTCAGCATGGGCCCCTGCCGTATCTCGCCGCCGCCGATGCGCAGCTGCGACTCTATCTTGTTGACCGTAATGGCAGCCTTAGCGTTCATCGGGTCGGTCCGGACGACCAGGCGCAGCTGCCCGAGGGCCTTCTCGATGTTGTCCTTCCCTCCCGCCTGGTAGAGATTCATGGCCGCCTGGTAGCGGCGCTCGTTATCGGCCCTCGCGGCAGGAGCAAGGTTGCCGGCCTCGGCCTCTTTGAGACCGGCGGCGGCCTGCGCTATGAGATTATTGAGGTCCGGGTATTCCCTGTCAATAGATTTTATGATGGTAAACGTGCGGAGCGCGTTCCGGTAGTTCTTCCGGTCAAGATACCCCTTCCCCTCCAGGACCCGTGCCGCCACGACATTCTCCCTGTTCTCGGGATTGATCATGAGATCGCACTTGATGATGAACTCGCGCGCCACCTTGTTTTTCGGGAACAGCGTAAGGATGCTTTCCCATCTCTTCCGTGACTCGATGTACGTCCCTTTTGCATAGAGCTGTTTGCCGGACATCGTGATGGAGCGTATCACCTCGTAATAGGGCGAATTTTCGTCGACGGCTTCATCCTCCTCGATCCTGAGGGCGTCCCGAGCCCTCTGGAGGTATTCCCTGGCGTGCTCGTTCTTGTTGTCCAGGGAGAGCGTCAGCACGAAGGAATCGATCGCGCGCTTGTAGTTCCCCTGTGTGTACGCCATGATCCCTTCCTGGAACGTGGCGTTTATCCGGCGCAGCTGCCGCTCGCGCTCCCTCTGCTCGAACTCCTTCCTGAGCCGGGCGAGGTTTTCCAGGAGCTGCGGGGCGTCCTTATAGTCCTTCACCAGGGCCAGGCAGGCCTCGAGGTCGTCCTGGGCCTCCCTGAAGCGGTTGTTCGCGATGTTGTTCTTGCCGGAGCGGTAGGCATCCTCGGCCTGCTGCTGCCGCTGTGCGAGGAGCTGTTTCTCCTCCATGATATCGTTTATCTTCTCGAGGTAGTCCTTTGCCTCACGATGCTTTGGATCGATCTTTAACACCTCGTAGAATTCCGGTTTTGCCTGGTTGAATTCGTTTTTGTTGAAAAACCCGATGCCCTTCGCCATGTAGTCCCGTATTTTCTCGAACTTGATCCGGTTTTCTATGGCAAACTGGCACTTGCGCTGTCCCTCGATCGCCTCGTTGTCCTTGGGAACGTACCTGATGACCTGCTTCCATATATCCATCGCCTTCTGGTAATCCGGGTACTCCAGCAGCATCTCTTCGCGGGCCTCGGCCTTCAGAGCCTCCACCTTTTTCCGGGTAAATTCCGACAGACGTATCTTCTCCTCCGCGGCCCGGATCTCCCGCTCGAGGTTCTTCATGTTATCCATGGTGTCCTTCATGTCGCCGTCATTGGGATCGATCCGGTAGGCGTTGACGTAATCCTCGATGGCCTGCTTCCCCATCGTGATGCCCTTCTTCACCTCTTCGTCATTCTCGTCGGCAAGTTTCCTTCGCGCCATGCGGTAATTCAGCTTCGACTTCTGGAACGAGATGTCCTTCCGCTGCTTGATCTCGTACACCATCTCGATCTTCTGCTGGATCTTCTCGTTTTCGGGCTCCTGGTCCAGGCAACTGAGCCAGAGGCCGATCGACTGGTTGTAGTCACGCTTGTCGTAGTAGGCCTGCGCCTCCCGGTCCATCTCCTTCACGGTGGCAGCACCGAGCCCCGTCGATGCCAGGAGCGCCGCCATTACCGAAACCAGGACCGCTTTATATGTGGAGTGAAAAACCATGTTCCATCCGATGCGCCAGCGCGCCATTATTAGACAACAGGGGCTCCGGAAAAACCGAATAAATTGCGCTGTTCCTGCCAAACGGCAGCACATTGCGATATTTTTCCCGGGCCCGGGCGACTCCTGCTAAATTTTTCTTGAAATTCTAAGCCGTTATATATCTTTTGTATTACCGTTCGATTTATCGGACGTCACGCGGGTGTAATTCAGTGGTAGAATGTCAGCTTCCCAAGCTGGACGTCGTGGGTTCGAGCCCCATCACCCGCTCATTCCCCCTTCTTCTTAGACAGCCGGACCATGATCCGGAGCCTGAAAAGCAGAAGTTGAAGATAAAATGATATCTTCGAGCCGAATCCCATCGTCGTGATAACCAGCCCGAGCCCGACAAACGTAATCGTGATCAGGCCGAACCTGCGGGGAAACTTTTCCATGATCGTGCGCGCGTAATACACGACCGGCGACCGCTCGGCCGGCAGCCGCACCATGATCTTCGACTCGAACGGCCTGGTCCAGTAATACCGCGTTACGCCGTTCACGACGACCGCATACTTGCATTTGACCCCGATGTGGTAATCGCCGTCCCCAAGGCCGTTCACCTCCAGGGTGGCGCCCGTGTGATTGACGCGGCCGGGCACCTCGCGCCGCTCGTCATCGATGTAGACCGAGTACCCCACGATCGAACCCGGCGCGATGTTGACCGTCTCGATGAGCGCCTTGAAGCTCTGTTTCTCGAACACGGCGCGCGGATTGAACGGGAACCTGATCACGACCGCGGGCGGCCTCGTGTCGGCCTCGACGTACCTCTTGACCGGGTTCTTTTTCTGGAACTGCTTTTCCAGCTCCGCGAGGCGGCGGTAATAGTCCGGGTCCACCAGGAGGTCCGGGCTGCCGATGATGAAATCGTAGGTCGTGACACGGCTCAGCTGGTTCGTCTTGTCTACGGCGGCGACGCTGAAAAAATAATTGCCCGGCTCCAGGCCGTTGAAGACGACGCCAAGGTCCGTGGTGAAGGTGTCCGGCATCTTTATGGCATCGGCCGAAAGCGCGTACATGAAGCCCTTCACGCGCTCCCCTTCGTCGATGTTCCAGGAAAAGGCCGGCGCGCCCGATCCGACAGGCTTCCCCTGCGGGTGCGTGGGCGAGACGACCACCGGGCCGGGCAGCGGGTTGAGCGCGAGCTGCAGCTTGTAGTGTATGGTCCTGCTGAAGTTCTGCGCGCCGTCCACGGCCCGTATGTGGTAATACGAAATGCCGTCGGACAGGTTCTCCGCGAGACGCTCCTCGGTAGCGTTCTGTTTCATGTTGACGATCGTGGGGTTAAAGTCGGGAATATCGTTCACCAGGGAGGCGTAGCCGACGATCCCCGATTCGTCGGGGGGCGGCCGCCACCTCATGACCACGAAGGGAAGACGCGACCATTTCCCTTCCGGGTTCGTTTCCGAAAATACGGCGGGCGCCTCGGCGTAGACGTCCGTCTGCTTGGCCATGATGACGTTCCGCTCTTCCCAGAACACGATGCACCGCCGCCCGATGGATACCACGTCCGGGTTCCGCGACCCGTACCTCGCCTCGGATATCTCGGACTCCGCCTGGAAGGCCTTGTCCCTCGGCGAAAATTTCCGCCCGTAAATGCGCGAGCCGCCGATCCTCGTGTCGTACCACAATACCATCACGTCTCCGCCCGCTGACCCGACCGAGGGCGAGTAGCAGTTGGCCTCGGTGGAGGACACGGTAACGGGCTTGTCTTCCCACGACCATCCCCGGTCTGCGCCGCGGATCATCTTGATGGCCCAGTTCTTATCGTCGTTGTTCTGGTAGACCACGTACAGCGTGTTGTCATGTATCGCTATCGCGGGCGCGATATTGTTCCCGGGGCTGGAGGTGATCCGCTTCTTCATGCTCCAGCCCGATCCGTAATTCGATGATTTCATGAAGAAAAGCTCGTCGGAGAAATCCTCCTCCTTGCCCTGCCAGACCATGAAGAAGTGCTTCCCCGACACGACGATGGAAGGGAAAAAAGCCCCCCGCATGCTGCCGGTCAGCCGCAGGAGCGAACCTGTCGTTTTGAACACCGCCCCGTCCTCGCTCACGGCATGGAAAAGGTTGATGTTCTCCCCGTCGCTGCCGTGGTAAAAAAGATGGAGCACGTTGCGGTCGTCATAGTAGGCGCGCGGCAGCATCTCCATCTCATTTTTCAGGGATATCTGCGACGGCGCGCTCCATGACGCCCCGTAGTCCTTCGACACGGAGCAATAGACCCGGTTGGTTGACTCGGATTCGACATAGGCCTGCCATGCGACGGTAATGAGCCCTGACGGCGACACTGCCGCGTGGGGGCTCAGCGGGATGTTCGAAGCTGCGTCCGCGACCCTGACCGTCGGCAGGAAAGTCAGCCCGCCGTCAAAGGATATGGAGGCAAACACGCCCTGCTTTCCGCCTCCCCGCCCCTCGTACGCGACGACGATCACGTCGCCGCAGGAGGCGGCGTTCAGGCCTTTTGCCACGACGTTAAACGAGGAGACCTGGAAGCTCCTTTCCCAGCCCACCGGGTTCGTAACTGCCCTGGTGTTCTGGAAAACCATGGCGGCAACGACTGAAAAAACCGCAAGGACAAAGACGGACCAGAGGATCTGCCGGACGAAGGCATATCTGAAATAAAGGTTCAGTATGGATGACAGGAAGCGGATCATGACAGGTTATTCATACCGGATCGGCTGTATAATATTATTCTCATACTTGATTCAGATGTAAAGTAACAAATAATGGCAACAACGGTCAAGAGTGTTATAGTATATATTCGCCATTTTGCGGCAAAATATTATGCAATTAAATGAATTTGTATAAAAATTCCGCGGAACAGTCCCGCATTTCGCCACCAGGCCGGCAGCGGAGGGACCTGGTCCACGCAAAGGTAAAATGTAATTGCATTCCGGTTCCGTTGTTTATAAAAGTGTTTTTTATCGCGCATGCCAATTCAGCTCTTCCTCCCCCCGCCCCCCAGAGGGGGTGCGAAGAAGGGGGCGGGAAGTTTAAACATCATGAATGTTGAGGTGAATACGCATGGCCATGTAGTCCAACAGCGCGAGACCTGAGAAAAATTACATTGTGATTCAGGAATCGACAGGTTATACGGGACAATGATTCAATTATATGCAACATCGAAGCTGAATCATTACAATGAAGAATTATCCCACATGCCCCCTTCGGGCTTGTGCTGAGCCCGTCGAAGCGGGACCGGGGGGGAATTCACGTGATCAGTAATGCCATGGAAATCAAAGATATAATAAAATCGGACAGCGACAGACTTTTCATCGTTGATCCGGAGTGCTACATCATATTCACCGGCGAGACAACCGATGACATCAAGCCGTTCATACGCATCGGGAACTGGAACGACATGCCGGTCGAGCTGGTGCCCCTGATTGAGAACATCATCATTACCGACGGCCTCATCGGGGACCCGGCCCTCGAGCAGTTCAACATCGAGGTGCGGCGCCTCCCGGAAAACCGCTATATCGGGAGCCGCGGCATCGTGCAGAAATTCCTCAGCTACCAGCGGACCTTCGGTTTGGACCTGACCAACGCCTCGATAGTCGATATCGAGAAAGACCTGCCCGAGCTCTCCCGGGCAAAGAACATTTCGCACAAGGACCAGTTCATAGGCGTGTTTTACCGGAACGGCAACTTCAAGACGCTCCTCAATAAAAACACGATATTCGACCTGAACGAGATCACGGGCAGGCCCGCGACCTGGCAGCGGCTCCACGATATCCTATCGGAAGCGCACCGCGGCTCCCGGCGTTACGACGGCTCCGGCATGGTGATCGTGGGACACAACCCGATGTTTTACGACAAGACGCACTTCTGCTCGTACCTGTTCCCGACGAATTACCTGCGCGACTTCTCGCTGCTGGGTATTGACCCGGGCAAAATCGAGGCGATGTTCCACCCCTCGCTCAATCTCATCTCCCTTTCGAAATTTTTCAAGTGGCTGAACAATACCGGCCGCAAGATCAAGATATTCGCGAACAGCACCGATGTCGAGCTCCTCAAGCGGCTCTACGCCGGAGCGGCAATCCGGAAGGACAATTTCAGCGGCCTGAGCTACCGGGCCGATTCCGGCCTGACGATCAGGAACTACCCCGACACCTTCAATCTGAAAATCGGCTTCAACAACGTCTCGCCCGCCGGCGAGAGCGTTACCGCGGCCTTCATCAAGTCGGCCGGCGGGGCGCGCGAGATCATCCGGGAGGAGCCCGATCTCATTATCGCTTCCTACACCGCATACGAGGACATCGCCATGCTCCTCAAGTCGACCGCGGCCCCCTGCGCCGTCATCGACGACGGGAACAGGAACGTACGGAAGCTCGCGGGCGGCGAGAGAATCGTCCTGTCGCCGGGCGTTCAGTATGCGCTGTACCGGTTCGGCCGGGCCGAGCACATAGACTCCGTTGTCGGCCTGGGCGAAGAGCTGACGACGCGCATCACCGGCGACACCGACGCGCTGCGCGCCGAGCTTACCGCGCCGGATGAAGGCGGCTCCGCGGACGGAGCCC
>JBGTBN010000020.1:0-113577 GCA_041749375.1 Spirochaetota bacterium | reverse complement strand
CCGCCCGGCTTTTTCGGGGCAAGGGGATCGTTCGCGATCTCGCGGCGCCGCATCCTCCACGCGTGCAGTGCCGGAAAGCGGCGCTCCATCTCGTCGATATACACGGCGCGGCGCAGGCGCGACGACCGCTGCACCGCCAGGTCGATCTTCAGTATCTCGTACGCCTGCGCACCCGAAAGGAGCGGCTCTTCCCGCCCCCGGATCGCGGCAATAAAGTTTTTCGTGGACCCGATGAAGCCCGTGCCCCAGTCTGAAGCCGGGTTATAGTTCTTCCATGACCTGCCGTTGAACACGCTCAGGGCCGGCCCGGTGTTGATGTTCCCTGTGCAGCGGCGGACCATGATGATCCCTTTCTCGCCTGTGATCTCGAACCACTCGTCGTTGGCGTAGTATTTCGAGGGCACGTTCATGGAGGGGGCATGGGAGTAGTCGCAGGTCCCGTACGTCGCGCCGTCCCGGTACTTCCACTGCACCAGGGCGGGGCTGTCTATCACGCCGTCGCGCGAATCGATCCATGAGCTTATTTTTTCGAAATCGCCCAGCAGGAACCAGGCGGATGCCCAGAGGTGATGGCCATGGTCGAAAGTCTGGAAGGGCCGGCCCTCGGCCCGCTCCTTCACCCGCCATTCCCAGGAGGCGGCCGGAATCTTCCACCCGCCGGTCCCGCTCACGAACTTTATGCGCAGGTTTGTCGGCGCTCCTATGGCGCCGTCCCGTATCATGTCGCGCGCCAGCACGAGCGGCGGGTAGAACATGTAGTTATCGGAGACCTTGAAGATTTTGCCCGTGCCGCTCGCGGCCCCGAGCATGCGGGTGGCGCTTTCAAGAGATATTGTCATCGGTTTCTGAAGGGAGATATGCTTGCCTGCCGCAGCGGCCGCGATCACCTGCTCCTCGTGCGCGAGGTGCGGGGTGAGGATCTCGACCGCGTCAACTGCCGGGTCCGCCAGGAGGTCGCGGTAGTCGGTGTAGGATTTCGCCGCCTTCCACTGCCGCTTCCGCGCCGCGGCCGTGTCCGGGTCCGCATCGCACACGGCGTAGACCCGGGCCTCTTTACCTGCTTTGTACCAGGGATAGTGGAGGTCGGAGATGCGTCCGCACCCTATGAAGCCGACGTTTATCCTTTCCATGGGCACCCTCCTTGATCTATCGGTCAGAAGGCAAATGAGATATCGTTTTGTGTATAGGCCATGTCCGGGTCGTTGTCCACCATTTTTTATTGATGATGTGCCGCTGCAATCCGGCCCGTGGAAACAGGATTCCAGGTTGACATCGATGCGGAGATCGTTGAATATGGGCGGGGCGGACCGGGAACCTGCCCGAATGTTCGAATGCGGGGAGCAATGACATGAAAGCTGAAGACATAAAAAAGATATGTATCGCCGGGGCCGGTACGATGGGCCAGAGCATCGGCCTCTCCTGCGCCGCGCACGGGTATGCCGTGGTTCTGTATGACGTGAAAGATGACATGCTCGCAACAGCGACCGGAAGCATGACGAAGAAAATCGATAAGATGGCTGCCGCCGGCGCCATTACGAAAGAAGCGGCCGAATCGATGAAGGGGCGGATAACCTCGACCACGGACCTGGCCGCTGCCGGTGCGGACGCGGACCTGGTAAGCGAATCAATACCGGAAGACCCGGGCATGAAGGGTGAGCTGTTCGGCAGGCTGAACGGCGTGTGCCCGGAGCGGACGATCTTCACGACTAATACCTCGTCGCTGGTGCCGTCGATGTTCGCGGACAAGACCGGCAGACCCGACCGCTTTCTCGCCCTCCATTTCCACCCGGGATTCAAGCTGGTTGACGTAATGGGGCACGCGGGCACGTCTCCCGACGCGGTCGAGACCGTGCGCCGCTTCAGCGAGCTGATCGGGCACTCTCCCATCGTGCTGAAAAAGGAGAAGGCGGGGTACGTGTTCAACTCGCTCTTCAATCCATGGCTTCTTGCCGCGCTTAACCTGGTGTCGCGCGACATCGCTTCTCCCGAGGACGTGGACCGCTCCTGGAAGGAGATGACCGCCATGCCGCTCGGGCCCTTCGCGCTCATGGACTTTGTCGGTCTTGAAACAGTGTGGCGCATCACCGATTTCTGGGCGAAGAAGCGGAACGACGAGGGCGCGCAGAAGAGCGCCGATCTCCTGAAGCAGTACGTCGACCGCGGTGAGCTTGGCATGAAGTCCGGGAAGGGTTTTTTCGACTATCCGGGCAAAACGTAAGGGAATATCCCCCGGCAACTGTTGATGCATTCCACAATATCGAACAACGCCCGCATGCTTGTCAGCAGGGCGGCAGAGACGAGAATTTAGACGATATTCCAATCTGTGAAGGGCTGTAAAAAAACTCTTGCCAAAGAGCCCCCTCCCTCTATACCTGCACCATCCGGGGTGGTGCAGGCCGAGTCCCGCGCCGGCCTTTATCGAATAATAAGGAAGATCAGCATGAAAGTTGGCATCATGGCACTGCCGCAGTCAGGCAGGAAGACGGTATTCACCCTGCTCACGGGCGACGCGGCCGCGGCTGCGCGGCCCGAGGGAAAGGACGCGATCACCGGCATAGCGCCGGTGCTGGACCCGCGCTTCGACAGGCTCGTGGCCATGTACCATCCCAAAAAGGAGACCAGGGCGCGGACCACGGTGGAGCTCATCCCCCCGCTCGAGGAGAACACTGTCAAGGAAGGAGCCGTGTTTCGGGACATTGCTGGCACGGACGCCCTCTGCCTGGTGGCGCGTGACTTCCTGGACGAAAGCATCTACCACGTGAAGGGGAGCGTGGACGCGCTGCGCGATATCGACGCGGTGATGGGCGAGCTCCTGCTCCACGACCTGCTCCTGATCGAGAAGCGGCTTGAGCGTATTGCGGAAGGAAAAAAACGGAGCAGGGACGAACGCGCTGAAAAGGAAGAGCCGGTCCTCATCCGCCTGCGCGACCACCTGGAAAAGGACCAGCCCCTTCGCACGATGGAGCTGTCCGACGAGGAGCGGAAGCTGCTGGTCGGCTACTCGTTTATAACCATGAAAGAGATGATCGTTGTACTGAACACCGGCGAGAATGCCCTGGCGGACGATGCGCGCGCCGCCGCGGTGAGGGAGCGGTACGCGGCCTCGGCGATCTCGGTCGTGAAGCTTTCCGCCCGTCTTGAGGCAGAGATTGCGGCGCTGGATTCGGCTGATGAGCGTGAAGCGTTCATGAAGGAGGCGGGTATCGCGGAGACTGCGCTCTCGCTCCTGACGCGAACGCTTCTTGCCTCCCTGGGGCTCATCTCGTTCTTCACCGTGGGTGAGGACGAGGTCCGGCAGTGGATGATCCGCAAGGGGGCTCTCGCCCCCGAGGCTGCCGGCGCGATACACAGCGACATACAGCGCGGCTTCATCCGCGCCGAGGTGATTAAGTTTGGCGACCTGCTATCGCACGGGTCAGAGGACGCTGTCAAGAAAGCGGGGAAACACCTCCTCATGGGCAAGGATTACCTCGTGGAGGACGGCGACATCGTCAATTTCAGATTCAACGTGTAGAAGAATCATCCGCTGAAACAAATTCCATGGACTTGTTGCAATATTCCACGTAACTCCATTTTCACCGTCGTCTTCCACGCCCCCCGTCCCCCAGAGGGGGCGTGTGGGATACATCTTCACTTGTTGATAAAATTCTACAAATCATTAAGCTTATGCACTCACAGCTCCTTCATCCCTGCTCCCTTCGGGGGACAGGGGGGAGAAGACGGAATGATTCGGTTGCTGATCTGCTATCCAGAGGAGCGTGCTATACGAGTGAGAATTATTGTGAAAAAAACTGTTGATTTTATTACTGTAATTACGGTATATTATGACAGAAGCATGCGAGGTAAGTTACGAAGATTACGGTTGATGAGAATTGTGATGCCATTTATTTCCGGCTTGATGATTCCAAAATAACAGAATCGGAAGAAATAGCGCCGGGCATCATTCTGGATTTCAATGAAAACAGGGAAGTTTCAGCCATCGAAATCTTGAATGTCTCACAGCGGTACTCGCGGCCGAACCTGCGCTCCCTTCAATACGAAGCGATATGATGGCCGAATGCTGATAAAAATCCACGGGGGTCGATATGGCACGATTCAAAGAGTATGATCGCTACGACGGACTTGGCCTCGCTGAACTTGTAAAAAAGAAAAAGATATCGCCCGCCGAGCTATGCGAGGAGGCTATCCAGCGGATAGATTCTCTCAACCCCAAACTGAACGCGATCATCCATCCCCTGTTCGACATTGGTCGTAAAACCGCGAAAAGCGCGCTCCCGGGCGGCCCCTTCAGGGGCGTGCCGTTTCTTTTAAAAGACCTGATTGCGACCTACGCGGGCGTTCCTACGCAATGCGGTTCCCGCGCCTTCAGGAATTACATACCAGCGTTCGACAGCGAGCTGGTGCGCCGGTTCAAGAACGCCGGTTTCGTCATTCTTGGCAAGACCAATACTCCCGAGCTGGGACTGATGGGCGTTACCGAGCCGGATGCATTCGGGCCCACGCGGAATCCATGGAACACGGACCGCACCCCGGGCGGCTCCAGCGGGGGATCGGCCTCCGCTGTTGCGTCAGGAATGGTGCCGCTGGCGTCCGGCGGTGACGGCGGCGGATCTATACGTATTCCCTCGTGCTATTGCGGCCTGTTCGGGCTCAAGCCGACGCGGGGACGCAATCCCACCGGTCCGGTAAACGGGGACGGGTGGCAGGGGGCGGTGCTCGAGCATGTGCTTACGCGCTCCGTGCGTGACAGCGCAGCAGTGCTCGATTTCACGAATGGCATGGACGCAGGCTCGCGGAACATGGCCCCTCTGCCAAGGCGGCCGTACATGGCCGAGATCAAAACCAGGCCCGGCAAGCTGCGGATTGGATTCAACACCGGGTCTCCCCTGGGCAACGAAGTGCACCCGGACTGCATTGCCGCGGTTAAAAATGCGGCGAAGCTTCTGTCGGACCTGGGACATCACGTCGAGGAAGCGAAGCCTGACCTTGACGGTATGGCGCTTGCCCGCTCCTACATCGTAATGTATTATGCCGAGACCGCTGCGGATATAACCTGGAGTGAACAGCTCACGGGGATGAAGCCCCGGCGGACCGATTTCGAGGGCACCACGTGGGCCCTGGGCCTGCTCGGCAAGGAATTTTCAGCCCATGATTTCGTCCTGGCAATACGCCAGTGGGACGTTGCCGCGCGCGCGATGGGTCGCTTCCATGAAACGTATGATCTCTACCTGACGCCCACCGTGGCAGAGCCCCCTGCTCATATAGGTGCGCTCAAGCCAAAGGCATATGAAAAGGCGGGGATGAATCTGATTAATACCCTGGGACTGGGGAAGCTGCTCAAAGCTACCGGTATGGCGGAACAGATGGCGCTCTTCAATCTGGGGAAGACGCCCTTTACCCAACTGGCAAATTTTACCGGTCAGCCGGCCATGTCTGTGCCGCTGTATTGGACAGCTGACGGACTGCCTCTTGGCGTGCAGTTTATCGCTCCCTTCGGCGATGAAGCTGCGCTTTTCCGTCTTGCTGCTCAACTGGAGTCGGCAGCGCCCTGGTTCAATAAGCGGCCGCCTGTGGCATGACGGCCGGTATCAGGATTAACCGCACCATGCATAACAAATATTATTCATTATTCACTTTTTTTCTACGGAAGGTTCCGGATCCTTATAGCAATACCGGCATCCGTGTATCAGGATCTTTTTTTTCCCCTCTTCCTCCACTTCGGAGGCATAGAGAGCTTCATATTTAGTGAGCTCTTTCCCGCACAGCGGACAAAGCCGTGTACCGGGTGCACGCTTGATGGCGAAATAATCGATTGTGTCCGGATTCATGGATGGCGCGGGTTTGCTCTGACCCCTCATCTCCCTGAGCTTTTCCTTGCCTTGCTGGTAGCTGGAATAGAGATAAATGAATACCGTGGCGCCAATTATTAAACCTACAAGATACAGTAATGCTGACATCAGGCTTTCCTGGTAACAAAATTAATCATGATTGATTCATCATTGGGAGATTCAAAGGTATAATCCCCATAAATTCCCAGCACTTCAAGGCCGCTTTCAATTACGAGCCGGGTTATCTCATTGATTGAATAGATACGCTGAATATGCTCTTCAACAGTTATGCTGCCTGTCCTGTTAAAACGCAGAGTTGAGTAAATCAGTTTTTTCCCGGCATCATATGTATTGCTCCATTTCACCGTGCTATTCTTAAATTGAAAATGAGAGGTTTTCCCGTCGAAATTCTTTATAATATTATACTCGGTGGTTATATCAAACATAAAAATGCTGCTCTCATGCATGATTTCTTTTACGCAGTGGAACATGTTTAGAATATCGGCATTATCAAGCAGGTAGTTCATGGTATCATGAACCGAGAAGATAAAATCGATCTTTTCCGAAACATAAAATCGGGTAATATCACCGCAAAAAATCCGGAAGTTCAGAAAGGCTCTTGTCTTTGCTACCAGGAGCATATCGAGAGATTTATCAATTCCATAAATGGTATATCCATCATTGGAAAATTTTGATCCGAATCGGCCTGTTCCGCAACCCAGTTCAAGAAGCAAGCGGGGGCGCTCGACATGCTTTTTCATTATCGAGAGAATAAATTCATACCATTCCTGGTAATCGACATGCCGGAGTAGGGAATCATATACAGGCGCTATATCCGTGTAAGGTTTCATGGCAACGTGGTCTGACAAAGAATAATAATTGTCCGGGTTTTTTGTCAAATGTTATTGTTGCCGATTACCGGGGGGAGGGTCAGAGCCGCGCGATGAAAATGAATTGACATCCCGCCCTATTATTTCATTGCATAGCCAGTGACTGTTATCCGGCACCTGCCTCGCAGCCGGCCGGATCGGCGTACTGGCATTCTTAATTCATCTTTATAATATAATGGAAAGAACCTATGGAAATACCTTCTTCGTACGATCCAAAACAGGTTGAGGACAAATGGTATCGCGTCTGGGAACAGGGCAACTACTTCCATGCCCGTGAAGACGACGGCAAAGAGCCTTATTGCATCGTAATTCCTCCCCCAAACGTTACCGGCAACCTGCACATGGGTCACGCGCTCAACAATACGCTCCAGGACATCCTGATCAGGTGGCAGAGAATGATGGGTAAATCAGCCCTCTGGATGCCGGGTATGGACCATGCTGGCATTGCCACGCAGAACGTGGTGGAGCGCCTCCTGAAAGAAGAAGGGAAAACCAAGGACGACCTGGGCAGGGAGAAGTTCGAGAAGCGCGTATGGGAATGGAAGGAACAATCCGGCGGGAACATACAGAACCAGCTCCGGAGGCTCGGCTGCTCCTGCGACTGGGAGCGCGAGCGGTTTACCCTGGATAAAGGCCTGTCGCGGGCGGTGCACACCGTGTTCGCGACCCTGTATAAGGAAGGCCTCATCTACCAGGGATACCGGATCATCAACTGGTGCCCCCGGTGCGAAACCGCCCTCTCGGACATCGAGACAGAGTACCGCGACCTGGAAGGCCATCTCTGGCACATCAGGTACCCGATCGCCGGTACGAAGGACTTCATCGTGGTGGCAACCACGCGTCCCGAGACCATGCTGGGAGACACCGGCGTGGCCGTGAACCCTGATGATGAGCGATACAGGGACCTGGTGGGCAAGATGGTGATCCTGCCCCTCATGAACCGCGAGATACCAGTGTTCGCGGATCATTTCGTGGACAGGGAATTCGGCACCGGCCTGGTCAAGGTCACGCCGGCGCACGACCCCAACGACTTCGACATGGGAAAGCGCCACAACCTGGGCGAGATAAACATCCTCGATAAAAACGGCTTTATCAATGAAAACGGAGGTCCGTATAAAGGCCTCTCGCGCTTCGACGCGCGCGCGAAGGTGGTTGAAGACCTGGAGAAGCTGGGTCTCCTCGTGAAGATCGAGAAGCACATGCACGCGGTGGGGCACTGCTACCGGTGCCATACCATCATCGAGCCCTATCTCTCCAAGCAGTGGTTCGTGAAGATCAAGCCGCTGGCGGAAGAAGGCATCAGGGCGGTCGAGGACGGCAGGATACGCTTCGTGCCGAAGAACTGGGAGAAGACCTATTTCGAGTGGATGTACAACATCCGCGACTGGTGCATCTCCCGCCAGCTCTGGTGGGGCCACCGCATCCCGGCCTTTTACTGTAACGATTGCGAGCATATCACGGTGCAGGTTGACGATCCGAGCGAATGCGGAAAGTGCAAATCGAAGAATATCCGCCAGGACGAGGACGTCCTTGACACCTGGTTCTCCTCCGGCCTCTGGCCGTTTTCAACCCTGGGCTGGCCGGAGAAGACGCCCGCCCTGGAGAAATATTATCCCACGAGCGTGCTCGTCACCGCTTTCGACATCATCTTTTTCTGGGTGGCGCGGATGATCATGATGGGCCTTAAATTCATGGGCGATGTGCCCTTCCGCGATGTCTACATCCACGCGCTCATCCGCGACGAGTCCGGCGCCAAGATGAGCAAGTCGAAGGGTAACGTCATAGACCCGCTGATCATGATGGAGCAGTACGGCACTGACGCGCTCCGTTTCACGCTGGCCATGCTGGCGGCCCAGGGGAGGGACATCATCCTCTCCGAAAAAAGGATCGAGGGATACCGCACGTTCTGCAACAAGATCTGGAACGCGACCCGCTTTATCCTCATGAATCTGGGGGACGGTTTCAGTGAGCGGCAGCTTGCCGCTGAAGAGCTGGAGACCTTCGACCGGTGGATACTGCACCGGCTTAACGAGGCGATCCGGGCGACCGACGCGGCCCTGGCGGAGTACAAGTTCAACGACGCGGCGCATGCCATGTACTCGTTCTGGTGGCACGAGTTCTGCGACTGGTATATCGAGCTGACCAAGCAGCGTCTGTATGACAAAGACGCCGGCGCGGGAAAGAGCTCCGATACCGCCCGGCAGGTCCTGTTTCATGTGCTCAGGAAGTCGACCCAGCTCCTGCACCCCTTAATGCCCTTCATCACCGAAGAGCTCTGGGAAAAAATCAAGGGAGAGGAAGAAGGCCTTATAATGATATCGCGCTGGCCGGAGCCGAGGCCGGAATTCGATTTCGCTTCAGAGTCGGCTGAGACGGCCCTGTTCCAGGAGATCGTCTATCGCATCCGGAACATTCGCGGCGAGATGAATGTGCCGCCCGACAAAAAGGCCCCGGTCGTGTTCAAGACCGCGAGTGATGCGGTGGCCTCGATCATACGGCGGGAAGAGGTGCACATCAAGGCACTTGCCAGGGTCGAGTCGATCACCATCGACGCGAACTACGCGCCCGCTAACACCGACGCGTCCGCGGTCATGACAGACCTGGAGATATTCATCCCGCTTAAGAGCCTGATCGATTTCGACAAGGAGCGCGCGCGGATTGACAAGGAGATCGAAAAAATGAAGGGCGATCTCGGCCGGGTCGAGCAGAAGCTGAACAACGAGAGCTTTATCGGCAAGGCGCCGGCGGACGTCATCGAGCGGGAAAAGGCCAAGCGCAACGAAATGGCTGAGATCCTGTCAAAACTCGAGGCAAGCAGGGCAAAGCTGGTCTAATACCGCGCCGCTACCGGGCGCATTCATCCAGGACATGCTTCAGGTCATCATAGCGATACGGCTTGACGATGACCCCGCAAAACCCGTACTCGCTGAAATTGGCCATCACCGGATTGTTGGAATATCCGCTCGATACGATGGCCCTGACATCGGGATCTATCTGCCTGAGGTCGCTGATCGTCTCGCTTCCCCCCTTTCCCCCGGGGATCGTGAGGTCCATGATCACCAGGTCAAATCCGTCGCCGGAGGCCGCGGCATTGCGGTAGAGCTCGACCGCCTCATCGCCGTTCCTGGCCCGGGTCACACGGTGCCCCATGCGGGCCAGGATCCTCTCTCCAACGTCAAGTATCATCTGTTCGTCATCCATCAGGAGTATCTTGAGGCTTCCCGCCTTTTTCTGCCGGTCGGTGCTCTGCTTCGGCGCGGGCTCGCGGTCGGACGCGGGGATATATAAATCGAAGCCGGTCCCCTTGCCGGGCTCCGATTGTACCGAGATGCAGCCGTTATGATTCTTGATGATTGAATAAGACACGGCCAGCCCGAGCCCGCTTCCCTCGGCCTTTGTCGTGAAGTAGGGGTCGAAGATTTTCGAAAGGTAATTCGCGGGGATGCCGATCCCGTGGTCGGCTATTGATATTTTAACGTACCCGCCGGGCTTTACATTGAACGAGGACGCATCCCCAATTGTTATGTTTTCGGCGGAAATGGTGATCAATCCTCCCGCCGGCATGGCCTGCCGCGCGTTCAGGATGATGTTGTGTATCACCTGGCCTATCTGCCCGCGGTCGATGTCGGCATATTTCAGGTTACCGGCGATATAAAATCGGCAGGTGATGTTGGCCCCCCTGAGCACGAAATCCGTTGTCTCTTTCAGAATTTCAAGAATGGACTCGGTCTTCCGTATCGGCTCGCCGCCCTTCGAGAACGTGAGAAGCTGAATGGTAAGGTCCTTGGCGCGGAGAGAAGCGTTTTCCGCCTCGGAGAGTATCGGATATATTGCCGATTCCCTCGACGCGTCCAGCTTTGCCAGGGATATATTGCCGATGATCGATGTAAGGAGATTGTTAAAATCGTGGGCTATCCCCCCGGCGAAGATGCCCAGTGACTCGATTTTCGATGTTTTCAGAAGTTCTTCCTCAGCCTTGAAACGGGCGATCGCGTTCCCGATCTGGGACGCAACGGACCCGACCGCCGACTGCGATGCCAGCGGGATATCGTTCGGGCCGTGTGAACCGATAACGAGCCACGAGATCGGCCTGTCCCGGTGAAGCACCGGTATCATCAGGAGAGACCGGAGGCCTTCCTCCTCGAGGACTTTTCCCCGCGGCAGCGCCTTGATCATCCCGGCATTGATATAGAACGGCTCGGTCCTGGTGAAGAGGTCCGCTGCCGGGTGGGGCCGTTCCCTGCTGAAGTGGTGCGCTGTATCGATGAAATTTTTCGAGAAACCCCGCGAGTAGATCAAATCGAAATACTGGGACTGGCCGTCCAGCAGGTAGACCCCGCCGCTGTCCGTTCCCTCGATCCTGATGACCGCGTTGACAATGATCTCCATGGCGTGCCGCATGTCGGACACGCCGCTCAGGGCGGCGCCGATCTCATGCTGGGAGCGCATCAGCTCCTCTGCCAGCTTGCGGTCGCTGATGTCCTTGATGATGACGAGCCGGCCGGTAATCGTATTGTGCTGGATGAGAGGGCTCTGGGTAACATGAATGGTCTTGCGGCGTCCGCGGCTGAACAGCGTCATCTCCCTGTCCTGGAAAGCGTCATCGAGCAGGTAATCATCGGGAAGGACCTCGTGCGCCAGCGGGTTGGGCGAGCCGTCCTCGGGGTAGTCGAGCAGGTCGCGGGCCATGGCGTTCATCTGGATGATCTTCCCGTTATTGTCGAGGATGATTACGGCGTCCGTGATGCGCGAAAAGAGGTCATCGGCGATTTGCTGGACGGACATGGTTAAAAAGCGATACCGGGTGATGGCAATGAAAACGAAGAGGGACTGGATCATGACGAACGGCGGCGCCATGTTGAGTATGCCCTCCTTGTCGGGGGAGTACGAGGCAATGACGTTATCGAGCACAGAGAGTATAACGGACAGGAGGGTGCCCGCGATCACCAGTGCGTACTGCTTCCGGACGATGGCGTCTTTCGACGCGAACAACCTGCCGGTGAGCATTGCCAGCGCGTAAAGAATGGGAAAAATATAAAGTAAAACGACTGTTAATTCATAGATGCGGCCCTTTGCCGGGAATAACCCGCGGGAGGAATTGGTCAGGTTGGTAATGTCGATGAACAGGTTGGTAAACAGCACGAGCATTATTCCTCCCCCCAGTGACGCGAGGAAGAAATAGAATGGAACGTCCCGCTTTTTACCGGTCAGGGCGTAAGTGAAATTGAGGAACAGGAAACAGGATGAGAGATAAAATGGCGACAGGACCCTGAACAGTATTCTGGCTATGTCCACGGAGGTGACTGACATGTACACCATGTCAGCCAGTCCCCAGCATACCATGGTTCCGCAGAATAGCAGGTAGGCTTTGCCGGCGCCGCTTTTCCTGTTGGTAATAAAAATATACGACCAGAGAAAAAAGGTCGTCATCACGCTCGCCAGGGGAATGAAGAGATACAATTTCATGGTCAATGCGACGTAATTCCGTCTGCAACTATATCAGCGTTTTACTATCCTGTCAATCCAATAGCGGGAGCAGGGACCGCCATTTTTAATGGGAGCCCGATTCCTCGTGTTTTTCAGCAAGGCGGCGCTTGCGGCGCTCGATCGCCTCGCGGTTGCGCCTTTTTTCTTCATCCGTCTCGAATATGAGCGGCGGGGCCTGGACCGGCTTTCCATGCTCGTCAAGCGACACGTACGTGAGATAGGCGGAGGCCGTGTGCCGGACCTGGCCGGTGATGACGTTCTCCGCTTCCACGCGCACGCCGACCTCCATGGAGGTCCTGCCGACCACGTTGATGCAGGCGCTCACGCGTAAAAGGTCCCCCACGAACACGGGGCTGTGGAAATCAAGCCGGTCGATCGAGGCGGTCACCGAGTTTTTCCCGGTGTGACGCGTCGCCACGATGCCGGCGGTATTGTCAATTATTTTCATGATGGTGCCGCCGTGTACGTTCCCGGCCAGGTTTGCGTCCTGCTGGGTCATTTGCTGGATGATGGTGATGAGAGTCTCGCACGCTTTTTTCATGGGCGTCTCCTTATCTGCAGCATGTCCCGGATCCGGAACAGAGCCTGCTGTTTTCGACCTGGAGAGTGGTATGGCAGATGCCGTACCGCTCCTCGAGCATGGCATTCACGTTTTTTATGATGCTGTCCGTGTCCCGCTCACCCGACGTTTCGGCCGCGATGATATGGCAGGATAGGAAGGTCTCCGTGGAGTTGATCGACCAGATATGGAGGCCATGCACGCTCTCCACATTTTCGATCCGCAAAATGTCGGCGTACACCCCGTCGGGATTGATGTGGCCCGGGGTCCCCTGTAAAAAGATCCTGGCGGATTCGCGGATGATCGACAGCGAGCTCACGGCCATCATGGCGACGATCAGGATGCTGATGGCGAGGTCGATGACCTGCATCCCGGTGAACAGGAGCACTATCCCGGCGACGATAACGGCGATGGAAGAGACAGCATCGTAGAAAAGGTGCAGAAAAGCAGCTTTCACATTCAATGATCTTTTACGATCCCGTGCCAGAATCAGTATTGAGATAAGGTTGCCGGCGAGGCCGACCATGCCTACCGGGATCATGACGCGAATGTCGATGGGAACCGGGTTGAGATAGCGCGACGCAGCCTCATGCAGGATGTATGCGCCAATGCCAAGGAGCGCCAGGGCATTGACCAGGGCCACGGCGACCTCGAACCGCTTGAGCCCGAAGCTGAAGCGCCTGTCCGGCCGGCGGGCCGATACCTTCTCCCCCGCGTAACCGAGCCCCAGGGATAGCACGTCCGAGAGGTTGTGGCCCGCGTCCGATATCAGGGCCAGGCTCCCTGACAGTATGCCGCCGATGTATTCCGCTACGGTGATGACGGAGTTAAGCAGTATGACGAAGATGAATTTTTTCCCGCTCCCGGCAGCGCCGTGCCGGTGGCCGTCATGATGATTCGCATGTACGTGTTCCATCATGACCCCTCCCGCATTTCCCTGATGTGATTGAGGCCCTGGCTGAATACCTGCTTCACGTGGTCGTCGTCGAGCGAGTAGAACATCAGCCGCCCGCTCCTCCGGTACCTGACCAGCCTCGCCTGCTTCAGCACGCGCAGCTGGTGCGAGATGGCGGACTGGTTCATGCCGAGGTGGGCTGCGATATCCTGCACGCACAGGTCTGCGTGGGACAGAAGGGATAGTATTTTCAGCCTCGTCACGTCCCCGAAAATGCCGAAGAATTCGGCCAGGATCATCAGGCTCGATTCATCGGGCATCGCCTCACTCGTTTTTTTCGGCTCGTGGCGGTTTCCCGGGGTCCGATCGGGCGGGGAAGACGGCTGCGCCTGTTTCAATCTGGTCATGGTGACTTCCAGCATGTTGGGAAGCAGGGCCAGGTGACCCTGCCTAGTATATATGTAGATATACTCATATGTTCATATATAGTCAAGTAATTTTTGCCCGGCACTGTGCGAAAGCAGTGCACCACCTCCGGGGGACAGGAGGTATTGACAGTTCGGCTCCGGGTTTCGCAATACCTGATAGGTCCGCAAGCGCTTGCGGACCTATCAGGGTAAAAAGAATTGCTATCATAACAGCTTTTCGGTAATCTGGCACCCCTGAGTACATGAAATGAACATGATACGGAACATTGCACTGATCCTGGCGGTCATGGTAACCGTCCTGGCCGCAGGCGCACACGCCGTTCCGCGCCAGCGGGTGAAGGCGCCGGCGCGACCCCGGAACCTGATAGCGGTCGTACGGAGCAAGTATGACGACGTTGCTGCGACGCTCCAGCAGTATCGTATTCCTTATGACCTGCTCTACTACCGAGACCTGGAGAACCCGGAGCGGGTTTCGGCCTACCGGTCGCTCTTCGTTCCAAGCGGGGTTGACAACCTCCTGGAAGAAGGCCTCGATGTGTACGCCAACAATTTCCGGTTTAAGTCCGTGACGCTGAAGCCGGATTTTTACGAGGTGGACCGGGACAAGGTCGCCCGCACCATCAGGCGGTTCGTGAAGAGCGGAGGCTCCGCTTATTTATCCGGCTATTCCCACGATTACCTTCAGCGCGCCTTTGGCATGTTCGAGTATTTCGACAACTTCCCATACATGGGTATGTCATCCCGTGTCGAGGCGGAGGTCCGGAACGACCTGTCGCGCTTCAGCATGAAGCGGCGCATGGGCCTGGCCTATGACCACCCGGGTTGGATCGGTCTGCGCTCCGTCAGGAACGCCGAGGTGATAGCCTCGGGATCGTTCGAGACGGCCCGCGGAGTCCGTTCCGGTCCCCTCGCGTTCATCGCCCGCAGGGGGAGCGGTGAGATGCTGTATGCGAGTTATGACAGCGCGGCACCGGGCGAATTCCGCAGGTTCAGTATGTATCGTATCGCCGGGGCGCAGTTGATGGAGGACCTTGAGGATGTGGCGGCGAAGTGGGGGCAGCGCGTCACGGGCAGGATCGTCAATGCTGTCCACGGCGGCGAGTTTGCGGCCATGCATCGTATAGACCTGGACGGCGGGACCAATTACATCTATTTCCACTCTGACCGCGAGTATTTCCAGGTCGACGTTATCGACCGCAATTTTTCACTGATCGAGTCGCGGGACCTGCTCAAGCGGGACCAGACCTTTATCGTGACCTCGGGCGGGGTGGATTACTGCTACATGCGGCTGTATCCGTCAACGAACGCACGGTTCGGCATGTACGCCGTCGTGTCGGCATCGGGGGGAAGGACGGTGCCGTATCGCTATCATATTCTCGCTGTCCTTGGCGTGATTGCGGCGGCGGGCGCGGGCTATTTTATATACCGGCATTATATCAGCACGGGGTACAGGGGCAGGTGGCGCGGCTGAAATCCGCGTCACTTTTTCGGCGAGCTTTCAATGAATGAGATGAATTCCCGGTAAAAGTCCTGGAACTCGTCGTTTTTCCGGAGCTCATGCAGGTTCGGCTTCCTGCCGTTCATGATGTCATGCATGTGCTGCTTCAGCACGTAGAGGGGCCCCGACATCCGGCCCGTCAGGCGTATCAGGTAAACGAACAGTCCGATCCCCAGGAGAATGCCGGTGCATATCATGACGGTAAAAAGGACCCGGTTCTGACCCAGGATTTTTTTCAGGTGGCCGATATTGGTGTGCATGAGCGCCATGCTCTCGAGATGGTCCTCGATGATCCTGTCCTGGTCCCGTTCGCGCTCCCTGCTCTGCTCCAGTCCCGCTGACGCTATCAGCGTCTCCACGGCCCGCCGGTCCCTCTCCATGGCCCTGTTCAGGTCGTTGATGGTTGCCGTTATCTTGCGGTTGTTGTCCATGGATATGATGCCGGTGACGGCTATGATGAGCATGAACGCGATGATGATGATTCCGATGATGCGGAAGGTCGTTCTCAGCTGGAACTTTTTGTCGATTATCTGCTTTCTTTTATGCATGAAGGCCACCTGCCGGGGAAGTTCTGCGCGGGATTATGCTGTCCCGGTTTTCCGGGACATGTCAAGCAGAAATAGCAAAGGAATGAGCTGCCTCTTATGTAAGGGGGGGTATTAGTCTAGCCTTAATTCATCCCAGGAGTTAATATCTGCGTCCTCTCCGGTGCCACCTTCTACCCCGTTGGCTCCATAACTCCAGATATCGAACACGGCGGGGTCTGCCTTCCCTGGGAAGCGATAGTTGAAGGTATTACCCCAAGGATCTAAAATATCTCTATCCTTTAATATATTAGCATTAACTAAGGCCTGTAAGCCTTGAGTTGTGGATGGATAGGTTCCGTGTGATTCCTGATACGTCTCGAGTGAGAGAGAAAATCTCGGTATCTGCATTTTAGCCGCTTTGATCCTACCACTTGAGAACTTATGTTTAATGTATAATTGGCAACCCGCAGGTACTGCAAATATAAATATAGTTATTGTTATTAGTGCCGTTAGCGTGGCTATGATCGTAACTTTAATGATGCTCGAGGTTTTCATATTACATAGCTCCTGCAATAGTGATGTCCATATCAATTCATATAACAGGATCTATGTCAAGCTATAAAGAATTACCTGACCAGGCAGACTATGAGGTTAAATATCGAGGAACTTGCTATTTCTCCGGTTTGGGTCTATTGGACATAATAGACATTGAACAATCATAGGAGATCAAATCGATCTTTTCAATACGAAATACTTTGGACAGGAGGCTTGAATCGTAAACAAGAAGCGATCATTCCGGTTGCCTCTCGGGGATCCTGTGTCATAATTCAACAAGTGCAGTATAGAGACCCGTGACGACGAGGGTCATCCTCTTGAAATCGATCGTTTCGATCGTATCTGATTTCATGTGATAATTCCTGTTCCGGTAATGCGCCGTGTCAGTCACCATGACTGCGTTAAAACCAAACTTCCAGAAGTTCCGGTGGTCGGAGAAATCGACGCCCGAAAGGATTTCAGGCGCCCGCAGCGTTTCCACGGGGATACTCCGGGTGTTTCTGAGGGATGAAGCGATCCTGTCGATGTAAGAAGCGTCGCTTAACCTGCCGACCACCGCGATGAAATTACCCCGTTCCGGATAAAATAGCTTCATGATCCGCGAGGGATATTCCTGCGAGTCGTCTTCATCGGTAAAGTACCCAAGCATTTCCAGTGCGACCATGAGCCTTACATCCGTTTTTGTGCCAGAGAGCGACTTTGCATGAACGAAGCTTCCCATTGATTCAGTCGCGAAATATGGTGGTTCCTCGAGGGGATAAGCCGCAAAGTCGACACGATAATTTATTTCCGGACGGTATTTCATGACAAGCCGGGCGAGCTCGAGCAGCCCGGCGATGCCGCTGGCATTATCGTCCGCTCCGGGCTGGTCGCCGCAGACATCATAATGTGCTCCGATAATGATTCGCGTTTTTTTTTCTGTATTGTATGAAGCGATGATATTCCGGTAGGTGCTCTTGCCGACCTTGTATGCCTGCTGGCTTGATTTATATCCATACGCCTTAAATTCGCGTATAATATACTCTGCCGCCATATTTATCGACGTTGGGTTTGCGTGATTCCTTGCGGGAGTAATTGAAGAGAGGACGCGTACGTGGGCTTTGAGCCGCTCGGTGTCGGCCTTAACCTTTTCACCAGCATGCAACGGGAGAGGGACGGGGCCCAGGCAGCATGAAAGAGCGAAGTACAACATCATCCGCAAAATATTTTTTCGTTTGAAGTTCATTGGAATATTATATACAATACTGATTCACAGGTCAATTACAGTTTTTTGTATTTTCACTTTATGTGGCTATTTTAATATCATAAGAGTTCCGTATTCAACACAGGTCTAAAGGGCACTGTGGGACAAACCTTATAAGGGCAATGAGCAGATTCCGGCAGAGCCGAACCGGCGAATTCGCCCGTAGCCCCCGCGGCGAGCGGCAGGAGATAGGGGTTATAGGGGGAAGAGGACAGCGTTCTCTTCCCCCTTATTATTGCATGACCGGCTCCCGGATCATTCTCCTCCCCCGCATTGCGGGGGAGGTTGGGAGGGGGCGCGCCAGGCGGCGCACCAACCTCACCCCCCTCTCCCCAGGGAGAGGGGGTACGCCATTGCTCTGATTTTAAGAAAAGTTGTTGCATTCAGGCCGGTTTTTTCAAATAAGTTGTAAATTCATACCGGAGCCGCAGCATGGGAAAAGTGATATCAGTCTCCAACCAGAAGGGTGGAGTGGGCAAGACCACGACAACGGTCAACGTGGCGTCGTTCATAGCCGGCAGGGGCCGGCGGGTGCTTATCATCGACATCGATCCGCAGGCAAACGCGGGATACGGTGTCGGCGTGAACGCAGCGGAGGCGGACCGGACGATATACGAGGTCCTCATCGGTTCGGTCCCAATAAAGGATGCGATCATCGGGACATCCGTCACGGACCTCTACCTGATCCCGTCGAACATTCATCTCGCAGGCGCCCAGATGGACCTCCTGGACACGCAGGGCAAGGAATTCATTCTCCGGGATGCGATGAGGGAAATCAAAAACAATTTCGACTACATCTTCATCGATTGCCCTCCCTCGCTCGGCATCCTGACGCTGAACAGCCTGGCGGCGGCCGATTCCGTCATGATCCCGCTCCAGTGCGAGTACTACGCGCTCGAGGGACTGAGCCAGCTCCTTCGCATCATTTCCATGGTGCAGGAGAACCTGAACCGGGGACTGGCCATCGAGGGAGTGGTGCTCACCATGTACGATTCGCGGACCAACCTGTCGCAACAGGTCGTGTCCGATGTGCGCGAATATTTCGGTGACAAGGTGTTCAAGACGATCATCCCTCGGAACGTGCGGCTCTCAGAGGCACCCTCGTTCGGGAAGCCGATCGGGCATTATGACCGCGGGAGTATCGGCAGCATCACGTATGAGAATCTGGCAGAAGAGGTTTTGAAAAATGGCTAAGAAGGTACTCGGCAAGGGCCTATCAGCGATCATATCGACTTCGTCAGCGCCGGTCGAGGCCCTGGAGAAGGGCATCGAGCAGAGCGCTGAAAAGGTCGTGGAGATCGACATTAACTCCGTGCTCCCCAACCCTGACCAGCCGCGCACCCGCTTTGACGAGCCGGAGATAAAGGGCCTGGCCGCCTCGATCGAGGCCGTGGGTCTCCTCCAGCCCATCATCGTCCGCCGGACGGAAGAGGGCTTCTGCGTGGTCGCGGGCGAGCGGCGTCTCCGCGCCTCCAAGCTCGCGGGCCTGAAGCGGATCAGGGCCATCGTCATCGAGGCGGACGAGGTGAAGAACCTGACCATGGCACTCATCGAGAACATACAGCGGACCGACCTGAACCCGATCGATGAGGCCGAAGCGTACCGGGTGCTCATCGACCGCTTCAACCTTCGCCAGCAGGACATCGCTGCGCGGGTGGGGAAGGACCGGGCCACGGTCGCGAACTGCCTGCGCCTGCTCCAGCTCCCGCCCGAGATACGGGAGGCGCTCTCCGACGGAGAGATCAGCGCGGGACACGCGAAGGTGCTCCTCTCTGTGGAGGGTGGCCGCCAGACGACGCTCTTCCGCGAGATCATGAAGAAGGCCCTGTCGGTGCGGGCCCTTGAACAGGCAGTCCAGGAGGAAAGCGGGAAGAAAAAGACTGCGAAAAAGAAGCCTGCAAAGGAAGCCCACCTTCGCAAGATGGAAGAGGAACTCGTTTCGGTCCTCGGCACGAAGGTGGAGATCCGGCATTCCGCGGGCAAGGGGAAGATCGAGATCAGCTACTATTCCCTGGACGACTTTGACCGCATCGTGGACATTATAAAGAAATAATCTTGACGCCCGGTGTCGTTTGCCGTTATAGTAACGCATTAATAAGAAAACCTGGTCCACGCCATGACCCAAGAAGATGGAGCGCGCAAGTATTTCGAGAAGCTGAAGATCGTTGAGAAGTTCTGCTCCGGCGATATCGATACCGCGAAGAAGATCCTGAAGGGCGAGTATACCGATATCATAGCAATCAAGGGCCGGTTCAAGGACGGGGACGACGAGTTTTTCGGCCTGTTCCTGGTATTCATCAGCAGGATGAGCAGGAGCGTCGTGTTCGCGCAATCCGTAATCTCGCATACCGCCTCGGTGTTCCACCACAAGCCGTTCGATTCCTGGAAGGCGTTCTACGCCAAGATGGAGAAGGAGATCAACGAGGCCGAGGTCGTCGCGGAGAAAATGGGGCTGCTGGACGGCGTCCTCACGCGGCTTGGCGATCTCAAGTTCTTCTCCAATATATTCGAATGGGTCGACACCAACGACATCATGAACCTTACCGACCGCTTCCAGAAGGTCGTGAACAACGTGTTAAAAATCGAGGAGTGCCGCGTGGTGCTCGATTTTGAGAACACCACCTCCCTCATCCTGTACGAGGAGCGGGGCATCAAGCCGGTGTGAAAGGGACGATAAGTGATAACCCCGCAAACGTTTGCGGGGTTATCGGGAAAACGAAAAAATCCCATGAGTACAATCGAAACGAAAAGAGAACCCTCTGACGATCTCTTTCTCAACCAGATTGACGAGTGCCGTCATTGCGACGGCGAGCCCTCGAAGAATGATGCCGACCCGCCGGTGCGCTGTCTCCTGTGCGAACGGTATTACGGGAAGGGACGGCTGTTCCTGAACAATGTGGGGTAATACCGATAGGTCCGCAAGCGCTTGCGGACCTATCGGCCGTGAGCCGCCGCCGCCTTTCCCGCGCAATATCCCGTGCTCCAGCATACCTGTAAATTGAACCCGCCCGTGGGCCCGTCAATGTCGATGATCTCGCCGGCAAAGTAGAGGTTGTCAACCAGGCGCGAGCGCATGGTGCGCGTGTCGATCTCGTCGATAGACACGCCGCCCGAGGTGATGATCGCCTTGTCGAAGCCGTCGAGCCCCGCTACCTCGAGGCGCACTTCTTTTAAGACATGCACCAGCGCCTTCCTCTCGTCCTTCGTAATATGGCTCACGGTCTTGTCCGGGTCAATGCCGGTCATGCGCACGATCACCGGGATGAGAGAGGCGGGGAGAAGCGCGCCCAGGCTGTTTTTAAAGAGGCGGGTCGGGTTCGCGCCGAAGTCACGCCGAACGCGGCTGTCCAGCATGTTGTGGTCAAGTGCCGGCTTCAGGTCGATGACGAGCTCGGTCCTGCCGGCGGCGAGCCCGCAGATGACTCGCGAGAGGTCGAGGATGACCGGCCCGCTCATCCCGTTGGAGGTGAAGAGCGCCTCGCCGAACTCCTCCCCCGCTTTTTTCCCGTCATGGAAGAGCGCAACGGACACGTTCCTGAGGCTCAGGCCCTCGGCCTCGCGCACCCATTTGTCTTTTACAAGCACGGGAACGAGAGACGGCCGCGGCGGCACGATCGCATGTCCAAGCGAGCGGGCCAGCTCCAGGCCCGCGCCGGTCGAGCCGGTCGTCGGGTAGGAGAGGCCGCCGGTGCAGAGGATGTAGCGGGCCGCCTCCACGGTTATCCCGGCGCCCTCCGCGATTACGATACGGCCGCCGTCCGAGCGCAGGGCCGTGATGTCGTGCCCGGCAAGCACGCGCGCGCCCTCCTTCTTCATGTATTTCCGGAGCGCCGCGAGCACATCGCCCGCGCGGTCCGATTCCGGGAATACCCTGTCCCCCCGCTCGACCTTCACCGGCACGCCGCGCTCTGTGAAGAAGTTAATCGCATCCTCCACGCCGAAGGCGGAGAGAGCAGAGAAGAAGTAGCGTCCTTTTTTGCCGAAATGCGCCAGGAAGCTCCGCGGCTCGTAGTCGGCGTTGGTAATGTTGCACCGGCCCTTACCGGTAATGAGGAGCTTCTTTCCCGGACGGCTGTTTTTCTCTATGAGGACCGTGTCCGCACCGTGCTGCGCGGCCGTGCCCGCGGCCATCATGCCGGCCGGACCCCCGCCGATCACGGCAACGTCGCATGTGATGATATCGGATTGCGGTTTCATGCCGTACCTTCCTCTCTGCTGATCTGCGAGGTACCCGGCATTGCCCCGGGCCGCGATACGAAGGCGAACAAAACCATGGCTGCCCCCAGGAACAGGCACGCGGCGCCGAGGGAGCGGTCAGCAAGGAGCCCGGTGACCGGGTACAGGAACATGATGATGATCCGCTCCAGCATGGAGAGCCCCGAGAGCACTGTAGCGCGGCTGGCGCTCTCGATGTCGCGGTTGATCAGGTCCGAGAGAAGCGGCGCGCGCATCTGCTTCAGGCCCACGATGAAGAGCATCGCCGGCACCGTGTAGAAGGCGCTTTCCGTGAAGAAGAGCCCGATATACAGGAAACCCGGTATGAGCGCGGTCAGGAGCAGCAGCGGCCGGATCCCGGTCCGCTTCTCGATCGCGCCTATGTTCATCATGAGGACGATGCTCAGCAGGTTGAAGGCCGAGCCCGCGACACCGTTGAAGGTTATGGGTACGCCCGACTGTTTCAGCAGGGGCTGGTACAGCCAGAACATCAAAAAGCCGGCCGCGGATATTAATGTATAGTTCAGCGAGAAGGCCCGGAGCCTGGGTATTTTGAAGATGTGCGTGAACCCGCTGACCCCCTGGCGCATGAATGGCTCATCGATCTTTTTCCGCTCGGGCTCGTGCAGGGTGAGGGCGAGAACGGCCCCCGGCAGCAGCACGGCCGCTGTCACCAGGAAGGTGAGGGGGAGGGTCGCCGGGTAGCGGGCGAGATCGGAGCCGGCGAGGTATGACCCGCCCAGGAGCCCGATCATGATGCCTGCCGATCCAGCCATGTCGTACCGCGAAAAATAGTGCGTGGCACGAGCCTCCTCGCCGATCGCCATGAGCGAGTCGTAAAACAGGGCGCGGTCCGCGCCCGAAAGGAGCGTGAAGCCGGCGGCGCACGCGAATTCAGCCGCGAAGAAGACGACGTAGTCGTTTACCAGGCCGAACAGGGCGAACGACGCGGCCGAGACCAGCCCGCCGAGCGCGAGCGAATATTTCCTGCCGTACCGGTCCGCGACCACGCCGGTGGGTATCTCCAGCACGAACATCCAGAAGGCGAAGCTCGCCTCCAGAAGAAACATGCGGGTATAGTCGAGCCCTCCCCAGTCGATGAAAAAGGGGACCGCGACCGCGCCGAAGAACATCATGTTCTTGATGAAGCTCAGTGCATACAACTTCGGGATGTTCGATCGAATCTTCATGGCTGCAGCTCACTCGAACTCCGGCGTGTAGTCGGAGCAGGAGCCCACCTCCTGCGTGAAGCCGTTCTCGAACCCGAGCTCGTCAAGGAAGAGCAGGCACCGGTCGTACTCGTCCTCCGAGACCGGCCGGTCGATCTCCGGGAACCCGGCAGTGCGATATGCCGGGTAGTACTGGCCCATGAGGCTCACCCAGGTCTCCGAGCCGAGCGCGTCCCGTATCCACGCGAGTATGTCACGGATCGAATCCGCCATGCCAGGGAGCACGAGGAGCCTCACGAGGAGCCCCTTCGCGGCGATTCCCTCCCGCACCTCGAGATGGCCGCACTGGCGGTGCATCTCGACAATCGCTTCTTTCGCCCGCTCCGGGTAGTCGGCCGTTGCCGAGTAGCGCTTCGCCGCCTCAGGGGACCAGTACCGGAAGTCGGGAAGGTAGATGTCCACGAGCCCGTCGAGGAGGCGGAGCGTGTCCGGCTTTTCGTACGCGTTGCTGTTCCAGACCACGGGCACTGAGAGCCCGCGGCCGCGGGCCGCGCGGACGGCCTCCGCCGCCTGGGGCGTGAAGTGGCTTGCCGTGACAAGGTTCACGTTATGGGCGCCCCGCTCCTGGAGGTCCAGCATCATGGCCGCCAGCTCCTCCGGCGTGCGGTCCGTGCCGCGGCCCTCCTGGCTGATCCGGTGGTTCTGGCAGTAGACGCACCGCATGGTGCAGCCGGAGAAGAAGATGGCGCCGCTCCCGCGCTCGCCGGAGATGACCGGCTCCTCCCAGAAGTGGAGCTGTGATCTGTTTACCCGGGGCATGGCGCCGCTTTTACAGAAGCCGGTCCCGGCGAAACGGTCGGTCCCGCATTCGCGGGGGCAGAGCGTGCAGTTTTTCATGAAGGTCTGAGCCCCGGTTTCCATGCTGACATGGAGGAACGAAATCAGGGAGGTGTCAACACGGAAACAAGGGCCGGCGCCTCCGCGGCGCGTGTTTTTCTATTGACAGGGCGGCAGAGCGCATGTGATCAGTTGGTTGTCGGCGGGGCCAGCTCAAGTGGTCCCATCCGCCGTTCAATTTAAATACTCCGAGGCTGTCATGATAACTCGAATTACGATGCGGGGATGCGCACTGTTCTGCACGCTTGCCTTGCTCGCCGCGCTCAACGCCTGCTCACGCGCGCCGGAGCCTGTCATATTCGGTCTGGAGAAACGGCATTTCGACCGCCTGAAGCTGGGTCCCCGTCCCGAGGTATGGGAGGACGGCATGCGCACCACGCTTGATCCCGGCCAGTACGAGTGGTGGTATTTCGACGCGCACCTGGATGACGGCAGCGTGGCGGTCATCGTGTTTTACACCCGCTCGATGGTCGGCATCGATTCCCCGGCCGAGCCGCTGGTCACCGTCAGCCTGACGGACCCGGACGGCACGAGGCACAGCCTGCTTGACCGGGTCACGCCCGGGGTTTTCCGTGCATCGCGCCAGGGCTGCGACGTGAAGATCGGGAAGTCCCGGATCACCGGGGACTTGAAGAACTACCGCATCGTCGTCAACATGAAGGAATTCAGCTGTGATCTCACCCTCGCGGGAAAAGTCCCGGCATGGCGGCCGGCCACCGGCTACACCTTTTTCGGGAAGGAAGAGGATCTCTACTTTGCCTGGCTCCCGTCGGTCCCGTACGGTCAGATAGACGGCACCATGGCGTTCAGAGGGGGGAAGCGCGCGGTCCGGGGCTCGGGCTACCATGACCACAACTGGGGCAATGTTGAGCTCCGGAATATACTGAACGACTGGTGGTGGACGCGGGCGCAGATCGGGGACTACACCGTGATCACCTCCGAGATGAGGACAACGGGGCGCTACGGTTTCAAGAAGCTGCCGGTGTTCTTCCTCGCCCGCGGCGAAAAAATGCTCCTTGAAGACGGCCGCAGGATGACACTCGCCCGCGCCGGCGCGTTCATGCACCCGGAGTCCGGCAAGATCGTTGAAAAGCGACTTGTGTTCACCTACGCGGACCCGGAGCGGCATGAGACGGTACGCTACACGCTCGAGCGGGAAAGGGACATCCTGGTCTTCGACATGCTCGCCGCGCTGCCGTCGTGGAAGGCATTTTTCGCGCGCCTCATCGGCGTGCGGCCCTGGTACCACCGCATCCTGGGCGATGCGTATCTCGATGTCGAGATGGGCGGTAAAAAGGAAAGCTTCAAGTCAAAGACCGTGTACGAGCTCATGTTCCTGGGTGACAACGTCGGCGGCCTGTAGGGAAACCGTCAGTCGTCTACAATTACCTTGTTGAGGATGGCTATGCGGTGCGAGAGGACCTCGGAGATCTTCACGATCTCGTTGGAGCTGTTGATGATGCGGTTCATGATGCTGTTCAGGATCTCCACGGTTTTCATGACCTCGGCCATGCCGTTCTTCTGCTCGGACGTAGAGTTCGTGATGCGCGCCGACCCGCCCAGTATCCGTTCCATGAATTCCTGGATCTCGTGCGTCAGCTTTTCCTGGTTGACACAGAGCTTTACGATGACGTCGCTCGCGTTGTTCAGGTTGTTCACCGATGTGTTGATGTCCGTGATCGACTTCGAGGACTCGATGATCAGGTTGGTCTTTCCCTCGATGTCGTCAACGATCTGGTGGACGATCGCCTGGATCGACTTGGCCTGCTCGACCGAGCTGTCTGCGAGCTTGCCGATCTCGTCGGCGACCACGGCGAAGCCGCGGCCGTGCTCCCCGGCCCGCGCCGCCTCGATGGCGGCGTTCAGGGACAGGAGGTTTGTCTTTTCCGCGATCTCGTTGATGATGGTCGCGATCTTCTCGATCGAGGAGGACGACTCCTTGAGCCTGATCATTCCCTCCTTGATGTCGTCCAGGCGGAGGGTGATACGCGTCGTGTCCTCGCGGTTGCGCTCGCCCAGGGAGACTGCGTACTGGGCGGACTCGGTTATGTAGTTAAGGGACTTCATGTTCTTGTCCAGGAGCTCCCCGCACTTCCTGATGATATCGTCCAGCTCCAGGGCGTTGCCGGCGACCGAATCGATCGAGCCGGAGATCTCCTCTATGGCGGCGGAGGTCTCCTCCAGGCTCGCCCCCTGCTGGTCCATCCCGGACTTCAGTGCGGTCGAGGTCTCCCCGACGGTGATCGAGATATTTATGAGGTCGTCCGTCGACTCGACGACCTTGCCGAGCACTGATTCGAGCCTTACGTTCTTTTCCTCGACCATTGCTGTCGTCGAGGCCAGGTCCATGCCCATCTGGTTGATCTGGCGCACGATCATGATCGCGAACGAGATGAGAAACGCCGGGTACCCGAAGTTGACCATGAAGATGTTGGACATGATGATGCGGTTCATCATCAGGCCGTCGTGGACCATGCAGGCCATGAAGACCGAGTAGCCGATCATCATGACCCGGGCGTCCCTGTTTTTCCTCAGCATTCCGATCACCAGCACGATGCCCCAGGTGATCTCGCCGATCACCCCGAGGAAGCCGAGGATGTTGAAGCGCCAGCCGGTTATGGGGTCCATCTCCGTGGCCGTGACCGCCAGGCCGAAGCACGCGAGCATGCAGGCCCCGATGATAATGCGGGCCCAGAGCATCCTGAGCGAGAGCGCCTTCTCCACGAAAAAGTATATCAGGCCCATCATCACGGCCGTCAGTACGTAGAATGAGGAGTCATGCATGTTCCAGGAGATCGGGCCGAAGTCAGGGAGCCAGAAGTGGAACGACAGCACGAGCCAGATGAGCGACATGCCGCCGAAGTGGAGGAGGAGCATGTTCTTCCTGCCGGTGGCGAAGAAGAGCATCAGGATCCCCAGGCCGATGAAAAACGTCAGGACCCCGAACGCCATGGGCAGGTATTCGCCCATGAACCTGCTCCAGAAGGTGTAGGCCCTGACGTCGAAGGCGCGGCCGATGTACGGCGAGCCGTTGAAGTTGGCCTGCTGGTTGGTGAACTGGCGCACGGCGAGAACGTTTTCCCCGCCGTACCGGATGAGCCCTTCAGGCAGGAAGTGGTATGCGGCGATGTTCCAGTCGGAATGGAACTCGGGGTACTCCCTCCCGTACGAGCCGATTTTCTCGCCGTTCAGGTAGGTGTATTCCTGGTCCCATACGCGTCCCAGGTAGACAGCCAGGTCCTGTCCGCGGAGCGTTTCAGGAACAGTAAAGGTCTTGCGGAGCCATATGACGTTCTTTTTCCGCTCCATGGTCGTGACCGCGGGGAGGGATGCGAGCACGCTCCATTCGCTGGCATCGTACCAGGGCGCCGCCCTCTCCCGGTCGTCGGGCATGCCGGGGCTCCATTCGGTTATGGAGTATTTCCAGTCAGTTGACAGGTCGATGATGACATCGCGGGAGCATCCGGCGGCCAGTAAGGCAAAGAGAAGTATGACAGCACAGGTCGTATATAGTTTCACGCCGTATCCTTTTGATCTCTGTCCAGCATATCGGCTGTCCTGCATTAATCAACATTTTTTTATCGCGGCTGCGGTAACCGATACCGGTGAAAAGGGCGGCACGGTTTCGACTACAGGGCCGGTCCTCGCCGGGACGGGGAACCGTTAAAAATTGCTTGCTTTATAACCGGCGCTGACTATTTTCTGTTGCTCATTGCTCTTTAGAGACACTAACGGCAGGAAGAAGGCCCATGATCCGCGTAAATGAAAACTACCTGAAGCTCAAGGCATCGTACCTCTTTTCGGACATCGCGCGCCGCGTGGCGGAGTTCTCCAAGAACAACCCGGACCGGGAGATCGTGCGTCTGGGCATCGGCGACGTGACCAGGCCGCTCCCTGCCGCCTGCATCGACGCGTTCCACCGGGCGGTGGACGACATGGCGTCCGAGAAGACCTTCCGGGGATACGGTCCGGAGCAGGGATATGATTTTTTACGGGAAAAGATAGCCGGGTTCGATTACCGCTCGCGGGGAGCGGACATCGACGCGGACGAGATATTCGTAAGCGACGGGGCCAAGTGCGACACGGGCAACATCCAGGAGCTCTTCGCCAACGACATCGCCATCGCGGTGCCGGACCCGGTCTACCCGGTGTACGTGGACACCAACGTGATGGCGGGACGGACCTCGGAGAACCGCGACGGCCGCTACGGCGGGCTCGTCTACCTCGAGTCAACGGAAAAGAACAGCTTCGTGCCCGGGATACCGAAAGAGCGGGCTGACCTCATATACCTCTGCTTTCCCAACAACCCGACCGGCGCGACCGCAACGAAAGAGGACCTGGCGAAATGGGTCGCGTACGCGCGCGAGAACAAGTCGCTCATCCTCTACGACGCCGCGTACGAGTGCTTCATACGCGACGACTCGATCCCGCGCAGCATCTTCGAGATCGAGGGTGCGGACGAGGTGGCGATAGAGTTCCGGAGCTTTTCCAAGACCGCCGGTTTTACCGGCACGCGCTGCGCCTTCACCGTGGTGCCGAAGAAGTGCCGCGCCTACACGGCCGCCGGCGAGGCGGTGAGCCTGCACCCGCTCTGGCTGCGGCGCCAGACCACCAAGTTCAACGGGGTCTCCTATCCCGTGCAGCGCGCCGCAGAGGCGGTCTACTCGGACGGGGGCAGAAAACAGGTGCGGGAGATTGTGGACTTTTACCTGGGGAACGCGGCGGTCATCCGGAACAGGATGAGCGCCATCGGGTTCTCCTGCTTCGGCGGGGTCAATGCGCCCTACATCTGGGTCAGGGGTGACCGCGACTCGTGGGAGTTTTTCGACCTGCTGCTGGAGAAGGCCGGGGTGGTGTGCACGCCCGGCGCGGGCTTCGGCAGGTGCGGCGAGGGCTTCATCCGCATCAGCGCGTTCAATTCGCGCGAAAACGTGGTGAAGGCGCTTGACCGGATCGAGTCGGCGCTGAAATAGGCTTCGAAAAACTCCAGGGATGGAGTTTGTCAGGAAACAGTTAGAACGCACCCAGCTGGCACGGCTTGATCTTTATCCCCAGCGTTTCACACGCCGCGGCCACGTCCATCTTCGCAACCTTCAGCTTCGCGGCGATGTCCCACGCTGCGATGCAGGGGAGCCGGCCGTCCGACAGCCGCGACTCAATCTCGTTTTTCATGACATCCGATACCGACACTGCAGGCTTCACGACCTTCTTCTCCGGCGTAAAGCCGAACAGGCCGAGCTGGCATTTTATGATCGAGATGTCCATCAGGTCGAGGGTGCGCCCCGCCTCGGCCGGCTCGACGCCCAGCTCGCCGGCTATCTGGAACACGGCAGCGCAGGCAATTTTTTCGTCTATGGCCTTGTTCTTGATCCCCTCGACCAGCTTTTCGTTCTGTGCGTGTGATGACATTGCATGCCTCCCTGTGTTACTTTTCAAGTATGAGCGTATCGATCCAGTTCTTGAACTCGCACTGCCTTACGGCGGCGGAGAGCACATCGTCGTCAATGCCGAGCTGCCAGCGAAGGTCCTTGCGGTCCTGGTGCGAATGGAGTTCTTCAAGCCGGCCGACATATTCCTGGAAGTCTTCGTGGCCCCTGAAGAAGCCGATCTCCGTCAGCTTCTTCTCACGCGCCACCATGAGGCGGGCCATCTCGTGCAGGTCGTACTCCGGGTGGTACTGGAGTCCCCAGAACACGCCCTTCTTGTAGCGGATCTCCGCTGCCTGGACATGCGAGTAGTCGTTTCCGGCCAGGAGCGTCGATCCCTTCGGGAGCCGGGTCACCTCGTCGTCATGGCTCACGAAGTGGCTGTACACGTCGGGCTTGCCCTTCATCATCGGGTGCTTCTTTCCCTCTGCGGTGAGGCGGATCTTGCGGCCGATACCCATCTCGCGGCCCTTCGGGTTTGCCTTCACCTCGCCCCCGGCCACGAACACCGGGAGCTGGATCCCCCAGCAGGTGCCGAACTGCGGCACGCCCGCCTCGAACACGCGGTCGCACAGCTCGATCATCGTTTTCACCCGCGGGTCGTCGGTCTGGTACACTGTCAGGTTGCATCCGGGCCAGAGAACACCCGCGTACGTGCCGATGGCCTTCACGTCCGGGACCTGCGTGCCCGGGTCGCTCGTGTACAATAAATCGTACTGAGCGCCGGGCAGGTACGCGAGGAGCATGTCCGCGTAGAGTATGCCCGCGTGCTTCATGCCCGCGGCGTCGAAGTCGTCCCTGCTCTGTTTCGCGTATCCGTCTATAATGAGAAAGCGGTATGTCGCGGCCATGGGCCCTCCTTACTGGCTGAGTTTCGCAATCAGGTCCGGGAGCTCCCGGTAGTCGCCGAACACGGCCTCCGCCTTCGTGTCCGCGCTTCCCCGGTCCACGGCAGCCGTGCAGAGCAGGGCGCGCGCGCCGAACCGGTGCGGCCCGTCCACGTCGTTCTGCTCCCGGTCGCCGACGTGGATCATCTCGACCGGCTTCACACCGAAGGCCTCCGCGGCGGTCCGGAACACGAGCGGGTCCGGCTTGGACCTTCCGGCCTCGTCGGAGAAGACGAACACCTCGAACATGCCCAGCAGGCCGTAGTCCGAGAGGATGCGGCGAAGCGCCTTCCCCGGCGTGAAGATGGCGTCCGAGATGACGCCGAGCCGGTACTTCCCATGCAGTTCTTTCAGGGCCTCCGGCACGCCCGGGATCAGGTCCGGCCGGAACTCGAGCTCCATCTCTTCGTGGAGCCGCACCAGCTCCGCGCGCTCGATGTCGGGCAGGGTGCGGCCAAGCCCCTTGAATATAATGTCCAGCCTCTCGTCCACGTCCCAGGTGACGTGGAGCTCCTTCCACGCCTTGTTGAACGCTGCGTCCGCGGCGTTGTAGGCTGCGTCCACGAGCTTTCGGTCAAGGTGCCCGTGCCTGGCGCAGTACCGGTGCACCAGCTCGCGGCGCTCCTCTTTCTTTGTGGGCCTGCCAGCCGCCTTCCGCTTCGGCTCGTCCGAGTCGTCGCGGATGATCGTGTCCCACAGGTCGAAGGTGATGGCTTTTACTTTTGGCATAATGATTCATTCACCGTAGGCGATATTTATTAACGCTTCAATTCTGGAATATCACTTTTCTGCTTGCTTTGAGGATCTCTTATCAAGACGCTCGGCAACCCATACTTTAATTATTGATTGCCGGGGGACACCCAGACGCGTTGCTTCTTTATCCAATAAGTGAATCATCCATAACGGAAAATCCACGTTTACCCTTTTGTGTTCCTTGCCGGGCCTTTTTGCCCTGGACATGTCAAGGTATTCGGAAATGTCCTTTCCCTCGTCGAATTTTTTATCGATATCACGTGCTTTCATAAAGGTTAACCTCTTCTTTCCTGGATCTCCGAAACGAGATTATTCTGATCTTTTCTTTCCTGTACGTGATAATGCCAGACCAGAATTTTCCTGAAATTTTTCCTATCACCATGAATCGCGCCTCATCGCTTGTGCGCAGGGGGATTTCCAGAACATCAGGGTCATCCCAGAGCATCTGCGCCTCGTTAAAATCAATCCCGTGCTTTTTCTTGTTGCCGGCGCTTTTCAGCGGATTGAATTCCCATTTCATGGTATACTAATTATACCAAAATTATACCCGAAGTCAACCACTTTATTTGTTTTTTTCGCCTTGATTTGTTCCGGCTATCCGGATGGATTGACCAGGGCTCATATCCTGTCTTGCTCGCGTCTGAGCACACTCGTTATGCCCCGTGCGAAGCCCCCCGCATAGTCTTTATGTCCTTCGCTGGGATTAGCTCTATCCTTCCATCATACCCGATGACCTGGAATTTCTGACCAGCTTCTATGCCAAGCCTGCCGCGCACGGCTTTCGGTATTACGATCCGGTATTTCGTGGATACTGTTACGGTGCTCATTGGGCTATCTCGTATTTAAATGCCATATATGGTGTAAAATCGGAATTTATTTTTGGTCAGTCAATTATATTAGCGGTTTGCGGGTAAAAAATTTCATTAATATGCGGTCCTGATCGTATTAATCACGTATGATGGGTACGGGATGTTCCCGGTTAGTTATCAATGCTGTATTCACCGATGAATCGGGATTCATCACGATAATGGCAAAAAAATCTTTACATGGGCCTGGTGGCGATATATAATGTATATATACACCATCAGGGGTCGTCATGAAAAGAACACAGATATACCTTGCAGAGGAAACAGTGAAACAGCTTAAAAAAGAAAGTAAAAAAACCGGAAAATCAATTTCCGAGATCATACGGGAAAGTATACGTGCCCGGGAAAAAAACAGCGTCGGCCGTATCCTTGCCGGCGTCGACGAAGCGTTCGGTTCATGGAAGAACCGGACCTCCGATGTGGAACGCGATATCCGGAATCTCCGCAGGGACAGAACGCCGTGATAATGATAGATACTGATATACTGATATGGATCCTGCGCGGAAAGGAGCTGTATCGCGATCAGTTTAAAAACCTTGCCGTCAGCGAGTCGGGCGATTTGTTTATTACTCCCGTCCAGACCGCCGAGGTTTTCGCCGGGGCCAGGGAAACGGAAAAGGAAACCACCGGCGTTTTTTTATCCGCACTGAAGCTTCACAGGCCGGGATTCAGCGAGGGAATGTATGCAGGGCATTACCTCAAACAATACGGGAAATCCCATGCGGTAACACTGGCGGATGCGCTCATCGCCGCGTCTGTGGTGTGCGAGGGCATGCTGTTGTGGACATTAAACGTGAAGCATTATCCGATGCTTGACAAAAAGCATCTATACCAATAATGCACCTGACGCCGCTCCGCCAGCATCACCCCTTCCGCGCAGGCGGCACGAACACCTTCCGGGGGCCGGTACTCTCGAGCCGGATAGCGTTCATGGTGCACTGGGCCCCGCAAACGCCGCACCCGATGCACTTTGCCTCGTCGATCACGGCGGTGTCCCCGGGCAGGTCGATCGCCTCCATGGGGCATTTTTCCGCGCACAGGCCGCAGGCGGTACAGGCGTCTTCGTCCACGACCGCCAGGTACGATGACTGGTTGTGGAGCGGGGCCGCGCCCTTGTAGTACATCTGGAAGGTTCCGCAGCAGCACTTGCAGCAGTTGCAGATCGCCTCCTCCTCCCGGTCCGGGTCCAGGTTCACGTGAAAGGCCTTGTGCACCAGTCCCTCTTCCTCGGATTCGCGCAGAATTCGGATTGCATCCTCTCTGGTGATGGCGCGGGCGAAGCGGTGCTCCATCGCGAACTGCGCGATTTTCCCGAACATCAGGCAGTTCTCCTTGTTCGAGGTGACTGCGCAGGGCTCGCCCAGGAGCTCCTTTTCGTGGCGGCAGTAGCAGGTGGTCACGGCGATCGTGTCGAACTTCTCCACGATGCGGTTGACCTCGTCCGCGGGAAGGACCGCGTCCTTCGCCGGGTCGATCTCGGTCCTGAGCGGGACCACGCGGGCCACCGGCGGGAAGGCGCGGAACGCGGGGATGATCGCATCGTAGTTGGCCCGCACCATGCCGGAGAGCTCGTCGAACATGCGGTCAAAGAGCCGCGCCAGCTTTTTCTGCTTCTCGCCGGTCTCGCCCCGCATCATGGTGAACTCGAACATGCCGGGGAAGGGCCCCATGAGCCGGTAAACGAGAGCGCCGGAGCCCTTGCTCCGCGTTCCGGTAATGATGCCGTTGTCCATGAGGCCGCCCAGCATGAGCGCGAGTGCCGGCTCCTCCCACCCGGTTTTCTGGCGGAGCTGTCCCATGTTCATGGGGCCGGCGAAGTTGGGAAGGAACGCGGCCTGCTCCTGCGTCATCATCGTCTTCAATAGATCCATGATCGTTTCAGTGACGGGCAGCGGGATCATGCCCGCGCGTACCACCGCGTTCGCTGCGTCGAGCCATAGTTGTTGGGACATCGGATGTACCCCCCCTGTGAGCATTATTTATTGATATGCAATGCCATCAACAATAGTAAGCCGGAGAATTCGGGCAAGCAGTTTTTCGTCGGTATTCGTTTATTAACGGGAACACGTGTGGTTCCGGCCTGATGTGAGCCATGGCGCGCGATTTCTGTAGCACAGGAAACAGGGCGGACAATTGCCGCGCAAATCCTTATACCGGAGGTTTTAATTTCGTGCAGGATCATACATACGCTGTTATAAGATATTTCTTGACAGGAAGCATTATTTTATAAATAAATGGCTCTATACATCAAATCTTTATTTCAATTGCCGTGCGAAAACGTTTCGCGAGGCAACAGAAAATGTTTGGAGGGAACATGAGAAAGATTCTCGTATTGTTATGCGTTGTGATCATATCCGTACCGATGCTGGCCGGGTGCAATAAGTTGAGCGGCAACAACAGCCTGCTGGCCCTGCTGGGGCTGGGAGAGGGCGGAGGCGGTACGGGTACGTTTCTGAAGCAATTTGGGGCCGCAGATTCAGGCGGCAATAATTATCCTTTCAATGGGAATGATTCGAAAACACAATATATCTATACATCATCGGACATAGGCGGAAGCGGCATGATCACGGCGATTCGCATGCGTCGCTACTTCGATAATGATCCGGCAGTTACCTGTATGAACATGACGATAAAAATGGGGCACACCAATCTTGCTACCCTGACAACGACGTGGGCCGATAACGTGGAAACAGGCCAGGGTTCTGAGTTAACGGTGCTCAATAATGGGACAGTTACAATTCCTGCGGGTACGTCGGGAACCTGGATCGATATTCCCCTTGACACGCCCTTCAACTACAATGGGGTGGACAACCTCGTCGTTGATATTGAGAAAACAACAGCCTGCTCGGGTGATGTGTATGCATGGACCCATTCATCCGCCGGCAGGAGGGCATATGATGCCAACACCGACACTGTTCCCGGCACGGCGGATTATAATACCACGACCGCGGGGGCAGTCAATGATATGCTGCCCTGGATGCAGTTCGTGTTCGCTGGCGGGGACAACAGGATAAGCCATACGGGAGCATCCAACTGGTATCCATTAACTAATAATATTGATTACCAAAGAGCCGAGATGCTCTATCTCGCGGATCTGATCAATGGCTCGGGCGAAATTACGGGAATCGGTTTTATTGTCGGTTCGACGACCGACGGGGCCGACTACACGGTAACCGTGCGGCTCGGGCATACAAGCCTGGATGAGCTGGGCGCTGCATCGTGGGATGCGAATTTCAACGTGGACAGTCCGTTGACCGTTGCTGAAAACGCCGTATTCAGGGTGCCGGCCGGTGTACCGGTAGGTGCGACATTGTGGCTGCCTCTCACGGCCTCCTTTTGCTATAACGGGACCGACAACCTGCTGGTGGACATCAATGTGACTGCCGCTTCGGATGTGACATCTTTGCAATTGAATTCATCCGGGATAAATACCAGGGCATTGGGCTCGGGCACTGTCCTGGGGTCGGTCGATAACGCTCAGTACAGTGTCAAATTCCGCTTCAAGGGCGGCACCTCGGACGTGATAACAGCGGGCACGGACCAGATTAATATGCCCTTCACTCATGTGTTCAATTCACAGGTGCAGTTTGTCTATCGCGCTGCAGAGCTTGGCGTTCAAGGCGATATTTCCAGAGTGGGATTCCGGATGTATGGCGATTCGACCGCGGATACGTATCACAACTTCCATGTTGTCATGGGGCATACCGATAAAACGGCTTTATCCACCCTCGATACCTTTGCGAGCAATCTGGATGACGCGACAACGGTGTACGATGGGGCCGTATTGATTCCAGCGGGGCTCAAGGGTGGAGACTGGTTCAGCATACCACTTTCACATTCGTTCACGTATAATCCATTAAAGAACCTGGTGGTTTACCTCATCACTGATATGGGTACCAGCGGTACAGTGAACCCTATCCATGGTGAGACAAGTGCGACCCGTTACGGATCACGATTCGCGTACGCTACCGATACAACTTCTACCTCTCCAGCGGCAGGGGAAGATATACTGAGCACTATCAGGTTTGTAATGAAATAGTATCCGCTCGTATTTAGTATCGCACGCGCCGGCGGGTCTCCCCGCCTGCGCTTTTTTTTGCGGCCCCCGCGAAAAAAAGCGCCTCTGCTTTTGTATTGACAGCCCGGCGATTGTTCGGTACAATTAATCATGCTCCTTGCACGCACACAGATGGCCGGAATATCCTGGCGGTTCTACGAGCACAACCCGGTGATCGCGCCGCCCGGGCTCTCTCCTGTCATTGCGGACCCGACCGTGCTCACGCCGGAGAAGGCCCCTGACGGCAGGTGGCACCTGTTCGCGCATGCCCTCCCCGGTGTGTACCATTACGTATCCGATGACGGCCTTTCGTGGGAAAAGCCGCGGCTTCTCTTCCGCCACGCGATGCGGCCCTTCATTTTTTGCGATAACGGTGTGTACGTTCTCCTGTACGAGCGGTACCGCGCTTTTCATATTTACCTGTCCATGCTGCCCATGCGGTGGCGCTCGCGCATCGAGGCCCGGACCTCGCGCGACCTGGTCACCTGGAGCAAACCGGTCACGCTCCTCTCGCCCTCGCTTGCGTGGCACAGCGACCCGCGTTACGGCGACTCGGTGAGCAATCCGTGCCTTGTCAAATCAGGGTCAGAGCACCACCTGTATTATAGCGCCTCGCTCGTGCGGGTCGAGGACTGCGGCTTTAACGAGCCCCTGCACATAGGCCTGGCGCGGGCGAAATGTATCATGGGCCCGTACGCCCCCGACCCGTCACCCCTCATGTCGCCGGACCCGCGTGACCCCTGGTGCAACCTGGGCTGCGGCTCGGTGAAAGTCATTCCCTGTTCCGACGGGCTCGTCGCGTTCCGCAACGGCATCTATATCGGGCGGGACGGAAGGTCCGGGTCCGCCATCTGCCTGCTCGAGTCAGGGGACGGGACCTCGTGGAAGTACGCTCTGCCCGGGCCGGTGCTCGCTCCGTCGGAGGGCTGGATGCGGAGCCATATCTACGCCTGCGATTTCGCCGCAAGCGGCGGGGAGGCGCGCCTCTACTTCAACGCGCGCAACGACTGGCACTGGACAAAAGGGAAGGAGCACATAGGGGTGCTGGTGGGGCGGGTTTTGTAAAGGGTGCGGCACACTCTTAATTATTTTTTAAATGCTTCACGGAGGAACTGCAGATCGTCAAGATCCTTGTAGCGGCCGACAGCTTCTTTGTTTTTCATGAGCAGCTCGAGCCCGATGTAATAAACCGGGATTATATTCTGATCGATTTGAATTGAATCTTCAACCCGTGAATTCCACGCATCGGGAAAAGCGACGCCTTCGATCCTGTTTATGAGGTCTATCCTGTTGGGCGGTGTGCCGAATTGGACAATCGTTCCAGCTGTCGCGAATTCTTCAGCGCCTGAAATGCCCGGAACGGTACCGTCCCAGAATGTATTGAGGGCATCGTAGAGATGACCGGCATTATCAGGAGATGCATCGTAGAAAATATCTATATCGCCGGTGAGGCGTATGTGGCCGTAGTAGATTACCGCTTCCCCGCCGACAATGACATATCTGACCTGGCATTCATGAAGGAGGCGGAGCAGGTCCACTGTATCACGTGAAAAGTGCGAGGGTTTCATTGCCGGTAAGCGTCTCTCACGTCGGGAGTATCGGTCCCGTAGTATCGCTCGCGCAATATTCTTGCAGCCTCCTGGCGCTCTTCCGGGGACATCTTGACCTGCTGTATGATATCAGCGCGTTCAGCCTCGGAGAAATCCCGTGTTTTTATTGTAACCGGCTGTATCGCCCTGTTTTTTTTGCCTCTTGTTATCATGTGAAAAAGTATTTAATTATTTGTTAATATGTCAAGTTGATTATAGGCCTGGACAATGAATTTATGCCTGCTATCCCCGATTTTTTCATTACCCGGTATTAATTATTTTACCTTGACCGCGTGCCGTATGAAGAAGATTCTGCCGCTATGATAATTACAGGGCCCTGCTGGAGCGTGTATGCACGTGCGGGGATAACAGGTTTTGACAATGTATGAGAATGGCGAAAAGAGGATAAACAGGTGCCAGCCGGGGTACGGGGCCTCCTGCTCGCTCTGCTGCGGAAGCCACAATTACGACCTGCCCCGTGAAAGCATCGAGGAGATGCTCATGGACCAGGACCGCCGCGGCCCGGAGCGCGATATTATTCACCCGGAGGTGTCCCTCTCCGAGAAGCTCTTCCCGGACGAGCTGCAGTGCTCCAACGTGGGGATGCAGGCTTCCGGGCCGGGCATGGTGTGCTGCCTTGTCTATGAAGAATGCGACCGGGGAGAGGAGTTCGAGATATTCTTCGAGGGCACCTGCAAGGCCTTCCGCTGTCCCGCCTGGACCGAGCTGACCGACCGCGAGGTAGTGTTTGCCGCCCGGCTCATGCGCGACTGGTACTACTACAGTCTCCTTATAAACGAAATCGAGCAGCTCCAGGATCTCTGCGCCCGGTACGGCCGGCCCGAGGACGTTCCCGATGATGAAATGGAGTCGATCAGGACAGAGCTGGTGGAGTTTTTCCTGGCGGAAGACGGGAAATAAAAAAAGACGGCGCCGTTGGGCGCCGTCTTTTGTGTTGACTGCTTATGTTACCTGCCGTATCGCTGTCGCGCGAACCTGCTTCTCCCGCCTGAATGGCTAACGTGCGATCGTGCCGGTTTAGCCGACGGGGTGCTCCGCGCTGGTTCCTGCCGCATTTCAGCGGCTCCGCCGCGTACCGTGTACGGGTGATCGTGGACCACCGGGATGCTTTTCCTGATCAGCTTGTTGATGTCTGCGAGGAACTCGCGCTCCTCGTCGTCGCAGAACGAGATGGCCGTACCGGAAAGCCCGGCCCTGCCGGTGCGCCCGATGCGGTGCACGTAGGTTTCCGGGATGTTGGGCAGCTCGTAGTTAATGACGTGCGATATTTCGTCGATGTCCAGCCCCCGGGCGGCGATGTCCGTGGCGACCAGCACCCTGGTGCGGCGCGCCTTGAAGTTGCCCAGCGCCCGCTGGCGCGCACCCTGCGACTTGTTGCCGTGGATGGCCTCGGCCCCGATACCCGCCTCGCTCAGCTCCCGCGCCACGATGTTGGCGCCGCGCTTGGTGCGCGTGAAAACCAGCGCCGTGACCACGGAGCTGTCCTTCATGATATGGGCAAGCAGGCGCTTCTTGTCCTTTTTCCCGACGTAATAGACCGACTGGTCGATGCTCTCGACCGTGGACGAAACCGGTGTGACCGCGACCCTTTCCGGGTTGACCAGGATCGTGTCAGCAAGCCGTGAGATTTCCGCCGGCATGGTAGCCGAAAAGAACAGGGACTGGCGCCTGGCAGGCAGTTTCGCTATGATTTTTTTAACGTCGTGGATGAAGCCCATATCGAGCATGCGGTCGGCCTCGTCGAGCACGAACTGCCCCAGGTTCCGAAGGTCGACGAAGCCCTGTTCCATGAGGTCCAGGAGCCTGCCCGGGGTCGCGATCAGGACCTGGACGCCGGAGCGCAGGGCATCGGTCTGCGATTTTTGCGACACGCCGCCGAATATCACGGTGTGCCGGACGCCGGTGTGGCGTCCATACGCGGTAAAGCTTTCGCCGATCTGGATCGCAAGCTCCCGTGTCGGGGTCAGGATGAGCGTCCTGATGGTGCGCGGACCGCGCGCGGCGTTCTGCTCGCCGTGCAGGATTTGCAGCAGCGGTATGGCGAACGCGGCGGTTTTTCCCGTTCCCGTCTGGGCGCAGCCAAGCAGGTCTTTTCTTTCCAGAATGACCGGGATGGCGCGCTCCTGTATCGGGGTCGGTGTTGTGTATCCTTCCGATTGCAGCGCCTTCATAATAGGCGCAATGAGACGAAGGTTTTCGAATGACATGTAATGTTTTCTCCTTGTTGATAAGCCGGCTGAGACAGCGTGGTGGTTGAAACAGCGGGAAACAATATCGAATATTGGGGCATTGTGCAGCGGCAGCCGCTTTTGTCAATTGATTTATTCAACCGGCGAATGCCGCGGAAAACGCCGGGGCTTCACCGCGGTGTGGTCGTGCCGGTTCACTTTATGAACTTGAGGTGCACATTCGCGACTGCGAGCTTCCGGTTGAGCCGGATCTCGTCGCGACGGGGCAGGCTTCCGAAAGCGTCGATGCCGTTCCAGGTGGCGAACCAGCTGAAAAAGGTGATAAGCTCGATGAACATCTTGAACACGATGTGCCGCTCATCCCCGTTGGCCGCAAGCTTGGTTATAAAAAAGCAGGTCAGGCCGGACACGAGGAAGACGATCGCCCGCGCGATGTTCTTGCGGCGGTCGGAGCGGAGCTTCAGGAATTCCTCCTCGAAATAGTCGCGGATTCGCCGCCTGGTTGTTTTTTCCACCTGCGCGGTGATTTCCCGCTTCCTGATGGACCGCGGCGCAAGTATCTGGATGTCAAGCTTCGGGCTGTCCGCCGAGTGCCTGCCCTGAAGGCGCAGCTCGTTGATGAAGTCCACGGAAAGTATCCTGATGTCGATTTTACGGATATCAAAATCCGAGTAGATGTCGTCGATGGTGTCGATGTAGACAACGATACTGGCTGTTTCATGGGCGGTGGCCGCTTCCTTCGTCGTTCGCATGACAGTCTCCTTTCCGGTCTTCCGAATGGCAGGGTGAAACGCGGCCGGGCTATGAACGGCGGCAGGCGGCCCTCCGCACTACTCGGATTCGATCGGGATGCGTTCTACTTTGCCGGTGTCGGTGTCGAGAATGGCGACGGTGAACACGTCCGTGCCGTAGAGCGCGCCGGGATTGATGACCCGGGTGCTGCCTGCCACGTAGTTCTCGAACATGTGGGTGTGTCCCTTGATCACGTAGTCGTACTCGCCGGAAGCCATGGCCGCGCGGAAGAGCGGCACGTCGTTGCCGTGGAACACGATGATCTTCTTGCCGCCGGCTTCGAAGGTGCTGGACGCCTCGATGTTCCCGAAGCCGAGCTTCTTCGCCGCCTCGTTCAGCGCCTCGTCGTCAATGTCGCCGTTTCCCAGAACGAACCGGCAGCGGAAATCCTTGAAGAGCCGGAGCATTTTCGAGGAGGTGATGTCCCCGGCGTGCACGACCATGTCCACGCTGTTTTTCTTGAAGATCGCGACCGCTTTTTCCGCGATCTCGATGTTGTTGTGGGTGTCGGAAACGATGCCGATCTTCATATGCTAGCCCAGCCGCGCGCCCGCCGGTATGGAGTCGTCCACCACGATGAGGACGGGCTGGTCCGAGCCTGTCGCCTTCGCCGCAAGGAGCATGCCGTTCGACGTCCGTTTGAACAGCGTCGCGGGCTTCAGGTTCGCCACGAGCAGTATCTTTTTCCCGGGAAGCGTCTCCGGGTCGTACCACTTCGCGATCCCCGCGATGATGGTCCGCTCGTCCAGGCCGGAGTCGACCCTGAGCTCGAGGAGCTTCTCCGAGCCCTCGATCCGCGCGGCGGTCAGGACCTTCGCAACCCGGATGTCGATTTTCGAGAAATCCGCAATGTCCACCAGGCCCTCGTGCTGTTCCGTCATGGCCGGCTCTCCTTTCTTTGTATCGGTTTTTTTCGGTTCCGCCGCGCGGGGCTGGGCCGTGTCCGCTCTTTTCTCCAGGCGCGGGAAGAGTATCCCGAGCTGCCCGACCGCGCGTCCGTCGTGCAGGAGAGTGAAGCCGGCCAGGCTCTCAGTGTCGCGGGGCCTGCCTTCCCCTCCGAGCGCGGCCATGATGGAGGCGCTCGAGCCGGGCAGCGCAGGCGCCAGGAGCACGGCTATGCTATAGATCGCCTCGAGTATGTTCCTCATGACCGAGGAGAGGCGGGCAGTGCTGCCCTCCTTCGCGAGCTGCCAGGGCTTGTTCGTGTCGATATACTTGTTCAGGTAGCGGATGAACTCCCAGAGCTTTTCCAGCCCTGCGCTGGTCTGGAACTTCCGCGCATGCGCGATGTAGTCGGCCGACGCGCTTTTAAAGCGGCTGATGAGATCGTCCCGTTCGGCCGGCTCCGACGCGTCGAAGGCCGGCAGGGCGCCGCCGAAAAACTTGCCCAGCATGTTGACGGTGCGGTTCACCAGGTTGCCCCAGTCGTTGGCCAGGTCGAAGTTGATCCGGTCGATGATCACGTCCTCGCTGAATTTCGCGTCGTTGCCGAAGCTCATTTCGCGCAGGAAGAAATAGCGGATCTGGTCGTTGCCGTAGCGGTCCACAAGGTCCTTCGGGGTCACCACGTTGCCCAGGCTCTTGGACATCTTGGCGTCCTGCATGTTCCAGTACCCGTGCACGTTCAGGTTCCGGTACGGCTCGATGCCGGCGGCCTTGAGCATGGTGGGCCAGAACACGCCGTGGGGCTTCACGATGTCCTTGGCGATGATGTGCTGCACCGCGGGCCAGTACGCGGCGAACTTCTCCCCATCGGGCCAGCCGATCGCGCTGATGTAGTTTATGAGCGCGTCGAACCAGACATAGGTGACGTAGTTCTCGTCAAAGGGGAGGGTGATCCCCCACTTGAGGCGCGACTTGGGCCGCGAGATGCAGAGGTCTTCCAGCACCTCGCCTTTCAGGAGCGCCATGACCTCATTGCGGTACCGCTCGGGCCTGATGAAGTCCGGGTTCTTCTCGATGTGCTGGATAAGCCAGTCCTGGTATTTGCTCATCTTGAAGAAATAGTTTTTTTCCTCTATGTAGTCGAGCTTCCGGTCGTGGTCCGGGCACTTGCCGTTCACCATCTCTTTCTCGGTGAAGAAGCGCTCGCACCCGACGCAGTAGAAGCCGCCGTAGCTCCCGAAATAGATGTCGCCCGAGTCGTACACCTTCTGTAATATCCGCTGGACCACGTCGACGTGCCGCTTCTCAGAGGTGCGTATGAAGTCGTTGAACCCGATCCCCAGGTCGGTCCAGGTCTTCCGGAAGATGCCGCTGATCCGGTCGGCATACTCCTGGGGCGTGGTGCCGTTTGCCGTCGCGGCCTGGTCGATCTTGTCGCCGTGCTCGTCCGTGCCGGTCAGGAAATACGAGTCGTACCCGAGCATGGAATAAAAGCGGCTCATGAAGTCCGCGAGAACCGTGGTGTACGCGTGGCCGATGTGGGGCTCGGCGTTCACGTAGTATATGGGCGTGGTAACGTAGAATTTCTCTGTCATAATGTATATGAATCCTCTTCGGCCGTTTCCTCCTCGGCTTTCTCGATGCGTGCCACGACGTCCCTGTTCAGGTAATACTTGCCGTCCTTCATTTCGAGGTCGTCCTTTTTAACCTCGATGCTCCGGTCCCTGTTCCGGAGCCGGATGCTCTCCTTGAGGGTGTCCATGCCGGCGACGAAGTAGGTTATATCGCCCGCGCGTACCTCGGTGCCCATGTCGGGCATCCCGTCGTTTATCTCCTTGTACAGCTTGTACTCGTATCCCAGGCAGCAGAGGAGCCGGCCGCACATACCCGATATCTTAAGCGAGTTCAGGTTGAGGCTCTGCTCCTTCGCCATCTTGATGGACACGGGCTCGAAGTCGTCGCTCTGGTGAACGCAGCAGAGCTGCTTGCCGCAGGGGCCGTACCCGCCGACGAGCCGCGCCTCGTCCCGCACGCCTATCTGCCGCATCTCGATCCTGGTGCGGAAAATCGATGCGAGCTCGCGCACCAGCTCGCGGAAGTCGATCCGGTTCTCCGCGACGAAGTAGAAGATGATCTTGGTCCGGTCGAAGAGGCACTTGACCGAGATGAGCTTCATGTCCAGGTTCTTGGCTTTCGCCTTCTCCCGGCACTTCGCGAACGCGTTCTTCTCGATGGCTTCGATCTCCGGGATGTGCTTCAGGTCTTCCGGCGTCGCAAGGCGGAGGAGCTTTCCCTTGACCTCGGACGGGGTGCCGCCGCAGCACTTGCGGCACTTGAACACGTGGCCGACGTCAAGCCCGTGCTCCGTCTCGATGACGCAGAACGCGTTCTGCGTCACGAAGAGGTTGTTTGTATCGACGTAATTTATCTGGTAGCTGTTTCGCATCCTGACCGTAGATATTTCCATTGTATATTCCTCAATCGGCCCTGTCCGGTGCGGGGAGACCGTACCTGTCCATGCCGTCAATAGCGTAAAGCATGCCTTTCAATGCATTACGGATGTTTAGATTATTTGCGAGTCCTTTTCTGAGGGCAAGCAGAATTTTTATTAATTGCGTTAACTTTTGCTGGTCCTGCACGTCGTATTCCGCCAGGAACGGGTGGACGGGCTCGCCGCCGAAACGGGGCATCAGGAGCGCCCGGTACACGGTCAGGAGGATCGAGAGGAGCTGGTCCATGCCGAGCTTTTTCTGGAGCGCGGCGAGGTCCAGTCGCAGGGTCTCCCCGCGGGAAAGATATGACGATATCTCGCCGCAGATCTCCCGCACGCCGGACAGCACCGCCTTGTCCGAAAGCGCGAGCGCTGTCTCCAGCGAGCCGCCCGAGAGGGCGGCCGCAAGGTCCGGGTCGCCGACCGCCCCTTCGGCGGCCAGCACCTCCTTTACCTCTTCCGCGCCGAGCGGGCTGAAGGTCAGGTCAAGCGAGCGGGAGAGTATCGTCGGGAGGATGAGCGACTTGTTCGAGGTTATGATGATGATGTGCGAGCCGGCCTGCGGCTCTTCGATGGTCTTGAGCAGGGCGTTCTGCCCGTCGGCCCGCAGTACCTCGGCGCAGTCGATCAGCACCCCGTATCCGCCCGAGACCGATTTCTTCGAAAGGCGGTCGATGAGCCAGCGGACCGAGCCCGGCTCGCTTCGCTCCGCGTCGCCGATGGGGATGTTTCCCTTCTCGTCCGGAAGCAGTTCGATGATGTCCGGGTGCGTGCCGCCCGCCGCCTGGAGGCAGGAGGGGCAGGCGCCGCAGGGCGGGTCGCCGGCGCCGCAGTAAAGCGCGGCCAGGAACCGCCGGGCGATGAGCTTCTTGCCTATCCCGCTCTTGCCGGAAAAGAGCATGGAGTGGGGCGTGTTGCCGTTCTTCAGGAGATGCGACAGCACCTTCAACTGACGCGAGTGTCCGATTATGCCTTTTGTATTCATGGTGCCAGTGTGGGGGGGATGATGAGTATTTTCAACATAAAAAACGCTGGACAGGGGGCTTGAAATTTTAAATATTTAAACGAGGTTTAACCATATGTGCCTGGTAATACCAAACATCTCTCGAGGATGAAAATGTCCAGTAACCCCCTGGTTTACTACACCAAAAATGAAATCAACCGGGCACCGGAAGGGATGTCATCCGAAGAGGATGCCCTTCTTGAATTCATCAATCAAAAAATCTCCTCGGGCAATTCTCTCGATGATATTCTCGGTTTTCTTTTTGCCAACATTCAAATACTTATCCCGTGCGACAGAATCGGCGTTTCGTTCCTCGAGGAAGGAGGAACACGCATGGTCCTTTCGTATGTCATATCAAATTACGAGCCGCTATTACTTTCCAGGGGATATTCAGCCGAACTGAGCGGCAGTTCGCTCCAGCAGATATTCAATTCAGAGACCCCCCGTATCATCAATGATCTCATCGCCTACGGCGAGACACACCAGGGAAGCGAATCAACAATGCTTCTCATAAAAGAGAGCATCCAATCGAGCATGACCTGCCCTCTCCGCGTCGATGACCGCCCTGTCGGCCTCCTTTTTTTCAGCAGCAAAAAAAAATCGGCCTATGCTGAACGGGAACTGAAAATCCAACTCGCGATATCCGAACGGCTGAGCCAGGCAGTGGAAAAGGCATACCGCATCGATCAGCTCTCAAACACGATCAATGCATACATGGACATGCTCGGCTTCATCAGCCATGAATTCAAGAGCCCGCTGGACTCGATCATTTCCATCGGCAACACCCTCGTAGGCGGGTACTTCGGAACGGTTGATGACAAAATTAAAGGGTATGTCGACCGCATGATAAAGAAAGCGGAATACTGCAAGGATGTCACCAACCAGTACCTGACACTCTCGCAATTTGAAAATGCACAGGTGTCCCTGAAGAAAAAAGAGATCATATTCAAAAGCGATATCGTCAAGGGATCAATCGAGATCATCAATCCCCTGGTTGCCGCAAATGCCATGACCCTTTCAATGGAGATACCCGATGATATGCCGCCGCTTATGGCCGACCCGTCCCTTCTTAAAATCGTTGTGAATAATTTATTAAGCAATGCGGTCAAATACGGGAACAGGAGCGGCGCTATTCGCATAACAGCAGAAATCAATAACAGCCGTTTGCGCTGCTCTGTCTGGAACGAGGGGCCCGGCTTTTCAGTGGAAGACAAAAAATTGCTTTTCAGAAAATTTTCACGCATCCAGAAAAGCGAGCTCCTCATGCGCAAGGGTACCGGCATCGGCTTGTATTCCTCGTGGAAAATCATCCAGCTCCACGGGGGAAAAATCTGGGCCGATTCAGAAGAGGGGAAATGGGCCGAGTTTGTGTTTGAGATACCGATTAATACAAATACACAGGGAAAAGCACCCTCATAAGTTAAGGCCAATGTGGCTGAATGGATATTATTTGAAGCAAGTTTGGGAGAACCTACCGCTGATTCCCGTTTCCTACCCAACGCTCGAACTGTGCGGCGCGGATTCTTGCTTCCGCAACAGGAAAATGGTTCGTCTAATTTTCTATTGTGCTGGCTGCAAAGATGCATTTCATCGGTTAGAATCTGGCGGCTCGCTCAATAATTGGTTCGCTGTTTGAAAGCGTTCTTCCACCTCCTGGCGGTCCTCGTCTTCCGGCAACCCGCTGCCTGCCCCGCGGGCGATCATTCTGGCGTGCCGCAACAGCGCAGCGCGGTCCTCTGAGCGATGTACGGATCCCGCGACCACGGCAATCGTTTCCAGCAGACGGATGGTCACCGCTGTGCTGGATCGGCCATATTGCCTGATCTGGTTGAATGCCGCATCTGTGACGTCCGGGAATGTGAAGACAGGCGTAATGACCCGAAGCTGATCCCGGCTGTCATGTCGGTAAGGCGACGGCATGTCTCGTTGAGCCAGACGGCACAGTGCCGAACCCAAGTGGTCCACACACGTCATTGCCGTGAATGGGTCATTCACCCCGGGGGAGAGCGCTCGTATCGCGATTTCGACAAGCTGGTTGACCGCGAACTCAATGTCCTGGCCGGACGTACGCTGGTTCCCCAGGACGAACGCGGAATTGACGCGCTCCATCATCTGGTCGGTTACCCTGTGTCCTGGCCAGACCAGCGCCAGCGGGCGCGAGTCAACGACATAGTGGCCGGGTCGCCGCACCAGTTGAATAACAACATCCTCTTGCATGGCCAACGCCATCAAAGCGTCCCCATCGACGAACTGTAGATAGCCGTCTCCGTCAGATCCTATCGGACGCGCTTCCCGATCGAAGGTGTCGAGGAAGTCTGTGTCGGGTGGCTCCGTCGAAATTCGTTGTGATCCCCGTCCTATGTTTTCCGGAAACAGTCGCTCTATTCCCTCAATCAACTCCGTTCCGACTCGCGCCACAATCTCGTTGGCCTGGATATAAGTGGACACGTGATGGATAAAAAAGATCAACACCCCCACGCTCACCACCGCGAGCAGCACACCGAGGGTGACAGACAGGTGGGGGACGAATACGATCTCCTCAGCGCGGCGGACGGTGCGCAGGACGAGCAGGCAGTACAGGAAGGTAGCGACGAACGTGCCGAGAACCATCTGTGTCGGGGTGTTGCGCATGAAATTGCGGAGCAGGCGGGGCCCGAGCTGTGACGATGCAAGCGACAGTGCGACCAGGGTCATTGAGAAGACCACACCGGCGATGGTGATCATTGATCCGGCGATGGCCCCCAGCAAGGAACTCGCCCCTTCCGCTCCACCATTGAAAGACAAACCCCAGTTATGCGTCAACCAGTCCGTCACCGACGTATCCAGGGCAACGGTCACGAAAGCCAGCACCATAGCCCCGCCGGCCATGACTGCCGGGAGAAACCAGAAACTGGAACGAACACGGTCCCATGCTTTGAAGACCTGCACTCTCATATTGAAGCCATCTCATTCATTCGCATGTCCTGCAGGGCCGAATGTGCCGACTCAGGATCTGCGTAGTTTTTCCGGTTGTTATGAATTATTTTAAATATTCGGAAAACTGTTCCCTCTTTAGATTAGGCCTATGTGACTGAATGCCTTGTAAATAACTAGTAAAGTGCGACCTCGTCACTACAATCTAACGGGACACATTGGACATTTTGTGAAGCAAGTATGGGAGATCGTTCAGTAACATTCAAGGAAAAAACGCTGGACAGGGGGCTTAAATTCTTGTCCTGGGCCTCTCGAAGGGTCACGCACCGCGAAAAAATAAGCAATTGAGCAAGAAATGAGCAAAGAATTATAGTACAGCAGCTGTTAGAGTATATAGCAAGAAAATTATACGAGGAGATAGCGGATGGTAACCGTCACGGCCCTTTCTTTATCCTGGAATAGCCGCGGTAAAGTCCCGATTGTCGCGGCTTACTGCCGCTCGTCGGGACTTCGACCTCCATGTTTCAGTCCCGACTCTTTCGAGGCCAGTAGCCGGATGCCCGGCGTCGCGAGTGCAAAAAAAGAATGGATGTTCCCGACATGGATGTTGCGAATGCCGGCCGCGGCAGGATGCCGGAAGGCCGGCCTCCCGGTCACTCTCCTGCGCCGGGCGGCGCACAAATAAGTCCGCAAACGTTTGCGGACTTATCAATACACCAAGTCCAGTATAAGCCCGCGGATTTCTTCCATTGTTTTCAGGAGATCAAAGGCCTTGTTCTGCTTCGTTATGGCGTTGGTCAGCTCCAGCAGCTTTTCGTTTATCCTGTCAATTACGATGAAGTCGCCCCAGTTCTTTTTTTTGCGCTTGAGGGTTCGCTCATGCACGCCCTCCTCGTCAAGGATCGACTTCAGGATCTTCTGCACCAGCGCCTTGTACCTGCTCATCTCATGCTCGGACTGCTTGTCAAGAAAGCGCTTTTCCTGGTCCTTCAGGTCCTGCATCAGCTTGTCGATCGGGCCCTCGAACTCGTCGGCCAGTGTTTTTTGCAGTTCGGACGAAAAAGTCTTTCCGCTATGCTTGACCGCGGCCAGCTTGCCCTTCTTGGTGATCTTTTCCTGCTCGTCCTTTCTGCCCCTGGGCCCGGTAATCTCTATCATGATGCTTCATCCGGTCGTTTGTTGATGGTGCAATTGCCCTCGAACCGTACGCCTTCCTCCATAATGAGGCTGGGCGTGATGATGTTCCCGTTTATAATGCCCGTTGACAGGAATATGACCCTTTCAGTGGCGAAAATGTTGCCACGAACATTTCCGCCCACGACCACCAGCCGCGCCTTGATGTCGGTGACCGCCTCGCCGGATTGTCCGATGAGCACCTTGCCGTCGGTCTCTATGGTGCCCTGGAAGTGCCCGTCGATTCGCAGGAGCCCGTTGATTTTGAACTCTCCCTTGAAATCGGACCCTTCTCCGATGATGCTGTTAACGATATTGTCTTCCGCCAGTTTTCCGTTTCGTGCCATGGTCTTTTCTTGTCTTCTTTGCCGGGTCTGTGATGATGAAATCGGCGCTCCGAGCGCTGTTCCGGTATATTCAGTGCGGCATATGCCGTTTGACAAGTCATTATTCACGGAATGTCGCCTTTTTCAAGTAAATTTTTTCCGGGATTTCCGCATGTTCATTGACATATTTCAGGATAGGTTCGTTTTGTAACCGAGTCCCGGTTTCCGGCCGGTACGGTCTTCTGCCGGAGCGGCCGTATTTCTTTTCGCCGCTCACAATCAATCCCGGTATCGTCTGCGCTGCGGGCGCTGAGAGGGGAGCCGGCGGCATGCGGGGCGATTGCCCGAACAATCCATGGCGCCCGGGCGTGAAGTGTGCGGCGCCGCGACGAAGAAATTATTTTTACACGAGAGGCGTTATAATGCAGATTGAACATTTTATCCCCAAGGACCACGTGGTGTACGCGGAGGCCGGCGAGAAACAGCTCGTCATCAAGGAGCTGCTGACCCGGCTCGAGGAGATGAAGGAGATCGAGGATGCATCGCGGATCTACGCGCAGATCATGCACCGCGAGTCGCTGGACAATACCGGGATCGGCAAGGGGCTCGCGATACCCCATATCAGGACCGATTCGGTGAATGAGTTGAAGTCGATCTTCGCGATCGCGCGGAAGGGTATCGATTACCACTCGCATGACGGACTCCCGGTCCGGTACCTGCTTCTCAACATCGTACCTACAGAGCAGAGCACCAAGTACCTCTACCTGGTGGGTATGATGGCGTGGATATTCTCAGACGGGGAGCGGAGAGACGCCTTCGATGCGGCAAAGACCAGGCCCTCGGCCTATTCGTTGCTCAAGAAATACAGCGACCTCTATTTCGCGGGGCTGACGGAAAAGAACAGGCCGGGCTCTGACCCGAGCGACAACCTTACAAACGTTCCTTCGGTCAACCTGGACCTGCTGATCCGCCTGGACCGTCTGAACCAGCTCTACGACGAGGGCGACCAGTCCGAGCTGATCCAGAGCAAGATAAATGACCTGCGCAAGATCATTGACCGCAAGTCCCTCGCCTATTATGAGAAGATGAGGAAACGCTCCCTGAACCCGTTCTCGATACTCGACCGGAACGCCTGCGCCGGGTGCCACATGGACCTGGCCCCTTATTACCTGGCCCAGGTGCGCGAATCGAAGAACATCGCCGTGTGCAACCACTGCGGCAGGTTCCTGATCGTGATCTAGCCCCCGGTCCGCGAAAGTATTGACAGGACCGGCTTCACGGTGTAGGTGTATACCGTCGGCCCGTGCCGTGAGGCGCCGGACCGGTCGGAAACGCCGCTGGGAGAGAGGCCGTGAAGCACCGTAAAATGAAGGACCGCTACCGGGTCCTTTCGACGATCACCGACATCGGCGGCATCATGAACGCGCTTGGCGAGATGCGGGGGGTTGGTTTTCCGGCGCAGCCGCGCCTGCGGCTGCCGGGCGCTCCCGGTCGGGACTCGTTCAACGAGCGGTGGTTCGCCGACACCATTACCGGCGCGGTCGCCTCTCACCCCGGCAATACCATGGAGTATCCCTTTTCCGGCGAGAGGCTGTTCGACGGGCCGCTGGTGGGGTTCGTCAGGGGCGACGACCCGCTCTTCACGGAGTTCAAGAAGATCATAGGCCCCCATCATTTCACCCCTGAAGAGATCATGGCATGGCAGGCGCAGCAAAACGGTGTCGCGCCGCCCCCGGCGTCCGAGTTATCGGTGGTATCGTTCATACTCCCCATAACAATGGAAACGCGTCGCGAGAACGCGGCAGGGAAAGAGTGGGCGTCGGAGCGCTGGGCCCAGACCAGGCTGAACGGCGAGATCTTCAGCCAGGTCATGGTCCGGGATTTCGTAACACACCTCATGGAGCGGGGCGTGCTTGCCGTGGCGCCGGACGTCACCCCGATGTTCAACAAGAAGCGGTACCCGGGCGTCGGCTGGGCATCGCCCTGGTCGCACCGCCATGTTGCGTACGCCGCCGGCCTGGGTACGTTCGGCATGCACGACTTTTTCATCACGGAGAAGGGGTGCGCGCACCGGTGCGGCAGCTTCGTGGTGCACCTGCCCCTGGAACCGGACCGTGCGAGGCCCGGCGACATCCACGCCTACTGCCTGCACTACCAGGGACGGGAATGCCTGAAGTGCGCCGGGCGCTGTCCCGTGGGGGCCATATCCGCCGAGCGGGCCCATGACAAGGAAGCGTGCTACCGGCGGGTCGCACGCTCTCTCAGGCACTGCAATAAACAGTATCATATCTTCATATACGGGTGCGGCCTCTGCTCGGTAGGGGTGCCCTGCGAGTCGGGGATACCGGCAGGGCTCCGCTGATGCGTCGCGGGTGCGCGGGGACGTCGTCCGTCATGCGTGCTCCAGCGCCCTGAAGTATTCGATGGTGCGGGCGATGGCCTCCTCCTCGGAGTAGAGGGGGCTGTACCCCAGCTCGCGGCACGCCCGGTCGCCGCAAAACGTCATCTCCTTGCAGACCATGGCGACACTGGTCCTGCTGACGAGGGGCTGCAGCCGGACGATGGGCCGGCAGAGGAAGGAGGCGAACTCCATGATCCCGCCCAGCGCGTACATGACCGGCATCGGTATACTCCGGCGCTTCGGCGGCATCCGGTACCCGATCCCCTCCAGTATCGGCTCCATGTAGTCGAAGAAATTCTTCGCCTCAAAATCGGTGATGATGTAGGCCTTTCCCGCGGCCGCAGGCTCCGGGTCCAGGAGCGAGCACGCCGCCAGAATGTGCGCGTGCGCGACGTTCCCCACGTACACATGCTGGAACAGGGACCTGCCGTTGCCGATGCGGAAGGTGAGCCTGCCCTCGCGCGCCATCTTCAAGAACGAGCTGACGTGGTAGGGGTCGCCTTCGCCGAACATGCCGCAGGGACGGATCACGCAGGTCCGCAGGGGCGGCGCATTCCCGGGAGCGCCCCGTTCCCGGGTCCCGTCCGCTTCGAGGACAGCCCGCTCGGCCCGGGCCTTGGTCTCCGCATAGGCCATGGTGAATTTTTTCGGGTAGGGCTTCGTTTCGTCGCCCCCTGTTATGGGCCTGCCGTCGTAGACCACGTCCATGGTGCTGGTATGGACCAGCGCCAGGACGCCCGCGCGCCGTGCCGCCCCGATCACGTTCCGGGTTCCGGTAACGTTAATGTCGTAAATGCGCGAGCGGGGGGCCTGTCCCCAGTCGACGATCGCGGCGCAGTGAAAGACAAGGTCGACGCCGGCGCACGCTTTGTCCAGCGCCTCGGCGGAGCGGATATCCCCGGGAAGGTAGCGGACCCGCGGGTCGGATGCATGTTCCGGCGGCCGGGTGTCGAAGATCCGGATCTCGCCGGGGGAGAGGGTCTCACGGCCCGGCTTCTTCAGCAGCTCGCGCAGCAGCGCGGCGCCCAGGAAACCGGAGCCGCCAGTGATGAGCACCGACGGCTTTTTGTTCGCGGCCCCTTTTTTTGATCTCATGGCACCATTCTCTCCCTCGTATTTGACCGGAAAACCATGGCGGGGCGGCCGGCCGCTGTCAAGGACAAATGCCGGAGTGCCCCGATGCGGCATTTGGCGGGCATTATTTATTTGACAAATTTGGTGAATGGCGTTGAATATCGATATTATCCCGTTTTGACCGGCCGGACCGGGCACCGCTGCCGCGGCCGGGGAGTTTATGAAAGAGGAGCCATTACATGAAACGCAACCTGTTCGTTCTGATCATAGCCGCTGCCGTCCTCCTGTCGTGCGGCGCATTCAAGAAGGCCATACTAATTGATGGAGTTGTCCAGGAAAAAGCGCGGATCGAGGCCACGGACAACCCGGCCCTGAAGTCTTTGATCCGGGACGAGCTGGGAAAGCGCAGGATCGAGCTTGTCGGCCTGATCGTGAAGGACGTGATTGACTCGAACAACATCGATTACGATTTCTGTGTCATTGCCGACGTGCAGACTCAGAAAGGCCAGGTCCAGTGTCACATCTATACCACCGACGTGAAGACCGTGGCGAAGCTGGTAAAAGGGAAGTCGATAATCGATGCGTCCGGCGGTTTCGGCCGCTTCTTCTCTCTCCTGGACAGCTACTACACCAGGCTCGAAGTCGTCAAGGCCTCGATCAGGATCAGGGGATAACACGGCCTCCGCGCCGAAATCCTCCCCGGGATACGCCGGTCATATGAAAAAGAAGCTCATCATAACGGGAATCTGCGTCGGGGCGCTCGCGCTGATCGTGACCGCCATAGTCCTCATGACCCGCTACGGCGGCCGCATCTCCTATGCCGGGACGACCCGGGGCCCCGTGGCGTCAGACATAGTGCTCGAGCGCGATATCAACGGGACCCCCCTTATCCAGGCGAAAATTTTCGAGGACGTCTATTTTGCGGTCGGCTACCTGCACGCGCAGGACCGGTACGACCAGATGGTATATTTCCGCGCCATTGCTGCTGCCGAGACAGGCGGAATCGCGGGTGCTGACGGCCCGGCGCTCGGCAGGCTTTCCCGCGCCATGGGCTTCATGGTGCGCGCGCGGGAGATCGTGATGATCGTGAGGGAGCCGTACGCATCGTACCTGAAGGCGTACGCGCGCGGCGTCAACACGGCCCGTGCCGACCTGCGCCTTGAGAACAGCGAGGCCCGCGACTGGATGCCGGAGGATGGGATCGCCATCCTGCTCCTCCGGGAGTGGTCCAATGCTCTTTTAAACAACAGGGAGACGATCTTCCAGTTCTCCCGCGAGGAGAGCGCCGCCGGCCTGAAAGACATTATACCCGAAAATCTCATCCATTATTACCCGGAGGACGAGGCGGACTGCGTCGAGGTCATCCGGAAGATCAAGAAGCTCGTGAAAAAGCGGATTGGCGCCTTCGGCCGGGGGTACGCTTTCTATCTCCCGGCGCAGAAGGTGAAGGAGCGTTACCCCGTGACGGCCTTCTCCTGCGAGGACCCGCTGTCGCTCTACCCGGGGTGGTACCCGCTCCATGTCAACACGCCGGACCGGATCATCAAGGGGATCACGCACGCGGGCATGCCCTTTATCTTTTCGGGCACCAACCTGGACATGGCCTTTTTCGGATTCACGCTGAACGTGGACGCGCAGGACTTCATCGCCATACCGATCGTCAGGACCGGGGAGACCTACCAGTACCTGGGTGTCGCGGGCTGGCGCGACTTTGAGCGGCCTGGCGGCGCCGGCGCGGTGCGCGTCACGGAGCACGGTCCCCTGCTCAACGACGTGTATGAGAACAACGAGAACGGCTCGTTCGTGGTAACGATCAGGTCGGTGACGCCCGGCGAGGACTACATCGCCTCTCTGTTCGGGATCCCTGTCGCGAAAAGCATCGAGGAGGCCGGGGCGCTGGCGCGAAACGTCCGCTCCTTCCCGCGCGTGTATCTCTTCGGCGCGGATGATGCCGCGCTCCGCGCCTGGTCGGGGCAGGCGCCGGTCAGGACGAAGACCGACGGTGTGCTGAGGCACGGAGCGGACGCCGCCTGGAACGGCATGACGGAGCTTTCGGCCTTCCAGGACAGGACAGGCGGCGCCATTGCTGCGGGCAGCTCCTTTACGTCGGACGCGCCGGCTGCGGTTCGGGATAATACGATCGTCGAAGACGAGCGGAGCGGTCGGCTGAACGCCCTCCTGGACCGGAAAAAGCGGTTTGCCGGCAAGGACGTGGAGAATGTACTCGCGGACACCTATTCGCCGTTCGCCGGGCTGTTCCTGCCCGAGTTCCTGTCGATACTCGGGGACAATCCCGTTGCATCATCGCGCCTCACCAGGATTTATTTCCAGAACTGGGCCTGCCGCATGGACGCCGGCTCGGTCGCACCCTCGCTCTTTTACGTGCTGCTGGAGCACTTCATGTCCGAGGCGTACGGCGACGACCTGAAAAACATGGCCGGCGACGGGATGGAGCGCTGGGACCTGCTGGTGCCGCAGTTTTACGGGATCGTCAGGGACAGGGGGGCGTCCCGCTTCGACGATACGGCCACCTTCCCGCGCGAGAACCGCGACACCATCTTCGACCGGGCGTTTCTCAAGACGATGCGCTGGTTCAACAGGGGCTCGGGTCCGGTCATGGACAAATGGACATGGGGATCGCTGCACCGGGGCCGCTTCGCGCTTCCCGGCCGGGAGAGCGGGGCTGAAGACGCGGTCCCGCCGGCCCCGCTTGGCGGAAGCTCGGATACGCTTCTTGTCGGCGTTCCCGGGGCCGGCCTTGCGCCGGAGACCGTGACCTCCCTGTCCGGATTTTTCGGCATAGACGCCTCCCTCATATTCATGAATTATTCCTATTCCACGGACCCGCGCTCCGAGTTCTATTACGGGGAGACAAGGCACCTCGGCACGTCAAGCTTCCACGAAGTGTACGGCGAGTATTTCCTGACCGTAAAGCCAGAGAAGAAATAACAATGAGTTGCCTCAAACGAGTACCAGGCCTGTTAGTTCTCGCCGCGCTCTGCGCCGCCTGTCTCTGCGTTTCATGCGGCAGCGACGTCTCTTCCATTCCCGTGACGCTGTGGAGCATCCTGCATGACGATGAGCCATCCCTGGAAAAAATCGGCAGCGGGAGAGACTGGCGGCCCTTCATCATCCCCGCCACGTTCAGGCTTCCCTCCCGCAGCGTCAGGGGCATGCAGCACGCCTGGCTGAAGGGCACGTTTGACATGCCGGGAGATCCATCGGCCTATTACGGCATTTCGCTGGGCAGGATATACTACACGGACAGCGTGTACGTGAACGGCAAGCCCGTCGGGTCCAGTGCGCCCGGCGACATCAGCATCATGTACCGCAGCCGCAGTTACGAGATCCCGCCGGGGACCCTCGTGAGGGGTCCCAACACGGTGCTCGTGCGGATCGGCATTTTTGCGAACGAGTATGGTGGCATACTCTCGACGGTCTCCATACAGGAAGAGGCCCGCTTTTCGCGCGTCCGTTTAGGGGGCGACCTGGTCTATATCTACCTTCCCATGGCCGTCGTCATCGTGGCTTTTTTCGCGTTCATAGTTCTTGCCATTTTTTATCTATGGAACAGGACGGAAAAACAATACCTGTACAGCTCCTTCGGCGTGATCATCTATATTTTCTATATTGCCTCGCTTTTCTACCCGTTCCATGACCTGGATTTCCTGGCGATCAAGTTCATGCACGCCGCAACGGTCCAGTTTTTCTCGATCGCCCTGATACTGATAATACAGTCGATCTACGGGATCTATATCACCAATTATAACAGGATACTGGTGCCGGCACTCCTGGCCGTGGTCGTGCTCAATTTCCTCGGGTTTATGCTCGTCTACCGGGTCGACATCCCCTATACCCATTACACGGGGGACGTTCTGGGCATTCTCACGGTATGCTTCAATGTGCCGTTTGCCGTGGCGCTCACTGTCAGGCTCAACCGGCTGAAGCCCGACTGGTACAAATTCTGGCTCTCCCTGTTCAGCTCCATCGGCGGCGGCCTGGTGATCCTGATAGAGGTGATACTGTCGATAACGGGCGGAAGGTTTACCTTCCTCCTGGCGACCTTCTGCTCGCCGGTGTTTTTCCTCCTTTTCGTGATTCTGTTTGCCAGGGACATTACGAAGAAGAACGCGGAGATAAACCATCTCTACGACCGGCTTAAAGTCGGGGAGCCGGTCATAAGCGAGACGACCCAGGAGAAGCTCGAGAAGATATTACAGTTTATAAAGGAAAACTACACCTCCGACCTGTCGCGGGAAGGGCTCGCCGCCGCGGTCGGGCTGAATCCCAATTACATGAGCACACTCTTTAAAAAATATACCGGCTACAAGATAAACGACTATATCAACAAGCTCAGGATCGAGGACGCGGCTGCGAAGCTGTCGAAACGGGACGAGAAGATCATCGAGATTGCGTTTGCCGTCGGGTTCGAGAGCCTCACCACCTTCAACAGGGTCTTCAAGAGCGTCATCGGGAAAACGCCGACCGAATACCGGGATATGGCGTAGCTATTAAAAAATATATAGGAAAGAGCCCCCTCATTCAGTAAAGACTTATGCGACTGAATGAGTTTTATGTGAACCATTGTGGGAGATGAAATGAGTAATTTCAACACAAAAAGCGCTGGACAGGTGGCTTAAAATTTCGTCGGCTCACCCCTGCTTGTGCACCTCAAGAAAAAAGTGAAAATATTTGTCGGTGACCAAGACCGCGGCACACCTCGTGTGGCGCGACGACTTTACCGCGGTCAGCAATTATATGCTCGACAACATGGCTTTCATGATCGCCGACTCGACCGGGGTGCTCCCCTGGCACGCAGGAAAGGCCTGGTTCGAAATCGTCACCTCCGGCTCGTGTAACGGAGCCTTCATACTCGATGATAAAAATGAAAAGGAAAAGGAAAAGGTGAGACGCGGTTTGCAATCTTTGTATTATTTTTTTATGTGTCCAGATCCTTATACAAGCCCCTTAATTATTTCACATCGAGGCAGATCATGCAAATATCATCCTCGAAGTTTTCGCTTCCGTTGAATTCGATCAGGTTATTATAAATACTCATGACGAATTCTTTGCACGGCAACGAATGGTAATTTAGAAACAACTGCTCAATTCCAGCTGTTTCAAAAAATATTTCCCTGTTAACTTTGGATCGCGCTTCGGTCAATCCATCGGTATAAAGAAGAAGCTTGCTGTTCTTTTCTAGGGAAATTTCCGTATTCGTGAATGTCTTATTATGCTTTACAAGATTCTCATTATTCATGATCGCAAGGGCAATACATTTATCTCCCGTCAACTCAACTACTCCGGATGCATCAATCAGGTAGGGGCGGGTGTGCCCCGCGCTTGAGAAAAGCAGGGTCCTGCCAGTAGGATTATATATGCAGTACAAGGCGGTTACATAATTACTGCCGGATTGCTGGATCAATATGTCATTGAGAAACATAAGCAGGCGGGAGGGGTCATGTTTAACAGGCCCGGATTGCAATATCGCGGTCTTAATCATTGATGTGATAAAGGCCGCGGGGACGCCATGGCCGGAAACATCGCTGAGGAATATGCCGATTTTATCTGAATCACTGAAGAAAAGATAATCATAGAAGTCTCCCCCCACCTGCTCCATCGGTTTATAAAGGGAATACATGTATTCAATCGGGTCTCGTGCAGGAATAATATGAACCTGGATATTCCGGGCAAGGCTGATCTCCTTTTCCATTTTCCGGTTCTCGGCCTTCAGCTTGACCTGGAATCTCCTGATGGTTTTATAGGAGTAATATGCAAAGAAAAATGTCAGCAGGAGAAGGGCCGACCGGACAACATGCTTGAGGTTCATGATGAAAGCAGGTGGGGATTGGAAAGGGCTGTTACATGCCATGTAGATCTCTACCGCTATGAATGCAGCCCCAAAACACACGGCGACAAAATAACTATACCTTCTTTCTTTATCGGGAAATAAATAAAACGTGAACATTACGCCGATGAGCAGGAAATAATGCATGTCGCAATAATATTGCGAGAACACCGCCTCGAGGAGCGTGAAAACAAATCCGGTAAGACACAAGACATTTCTTGCGAGAAAATAAAACTGGAAATAATTGCACATGAGGGCGAGAACATAAAAAATAGACTGAAGGAATAATACGGCGATAAGTAATCCCGATTCGGGGAGAAAAAAAAGAAAATATGGTATATAACCAAAAGCCGCCAAACCGGCAATGACAATTAAAATATTACTGAATGTAACATGCGGGATTTCATCTTTTCCCGTTGCATTTGAAATGCCCAGAAATTTTAATTTTTCAATAAATGAGGTAGTCAATTAGTTTCACATTCTTTCATGATTATCCAGGATTTTGCTCCACCTTCAGGACCAGTCACAAGGGACCTAATGAGTTTTATCTGCACCATTGTGGGAGATGAAATGAGTAATTTCAACACAAAAAGCACTGGACAGGGGGCTTAAAATTTGATGGGTATATCATCTTCGATATTCCATTATATGGAGGTGACGCATGAACTTTCCGGCATGGATTCCCTTTATCGGACCGATTCTCGGCAGGCGGCGTGCGTACCGAGAGCTCCCGGAGCTGGCACGGCGACATGGCCTCCGGCTCGTCGAAAGCGATCAAAAATACCTCTTCGGCATCATCGAGGGTATATTCCGGGACTACCCCGTGCAGATCAGCCCGCACACTCCCTCCGTCTCCGTGAAACTCAACTGCAAGAGCGAAGACTTCAAGATCATGACCCTCGACACCAACCAGAAGCCCCCCCAGATACGACCTCGGTCATGCGACATTCGAGCGTGTCTACAAGACTATGGAGCTCGGCCAGAAAACGGCGGACAGCCTGCGCGGCAGGACCGAGCTCTTTGATCGGATACTGGCCCTGCGACGGCACCGTGTCGCGGGTATCATGGTATCTAACCAGGGACTTGTCTGCACCATGTACAGGCCGTACCGGCGGCCAAGAGGGAGCAAACTCGAAACCGCCAACTACATCGCCGCTGACGATCTTGAGAGAATCCTCCCCGAGATGATAGAAGCGGTGCGGTTGCTGGAATCGGCCCTCTCTTCCGGCGGCCTGGCTGCGGCAAAGGACGCCGCTCCATCCCGGAGAAGCTGATTCCCTACTCCCATCACTATCTAAGAAAATGCTCCGTCTTCAGTATGGGCCAATGCGAAGGTTTAGTATGTCGCCTGGGCCGGTACTGGATAGGACGCACTTTACTATAAAATCATGTTGCAAACTTCCCTCACGGCTCCACGTCCACGTACGCGCTGTCATGGAAGAGGAGATAATACATGCCATCCGACAGGGTGAAGGATTGCGTCCCTTCACCCGCTTCAATCTGCTGGAAGTCGCCGTCGTAAACGCTCCAGCGCCCTCCCGGGTCGAGAGGAGTGACGCTTGCCGTTATCGTCATGCCAACGGCGTCGACGGATTTCCATTCCGAAAACCCATCAGGACCTATCGTGATCGTGCCGTCGCTTAATACCCCGACCGTTGAAAGGGGACGGTACAAATAACTGCCGAATCGAATCCATTCCTGGCCCTCGCGGTTTTCGATGACGGCGTCATTGAGGTCCCTCCCTTCCAGCTGGGGGATCAGGAGCATCATGCCCGCGAAGTCAGGATCGGTGAAGGGGCCCACAGCCTGGAGGCCGTCCCATTCGGAAAAGAGAAGGTCGCCCACGCTATGGAACCGCATCAGCGGGGATTCCCATTTCTCGGATTCGGGATGTTCGTTGACCACCAGCCATTTCGGGCCAACCCTGCCAGCCCACGGGCCCGGCAGGGCCCCGGCGGCGGCAACCCGCTGGGCGTATACCAGGTCGTCCCGGTAATGCCCATATCCCAAGGGCATCCGGGCGATGAGGTACTGCCTCCCTTCGGAGGTTATGAACGAAAAGGACCGGGAGGGATTATCATCGCTGGAAAACCGGTCGTCATCCCTGAACTTGAGCCCGGTTTGCAAATCGATCCAGTCTCCTATCCCCGAATCGTATTTCTTAATTGTCAGGCTCTTGTCGAGTTGCTTCTCTACCCGCAGAAAGGTGTTGTAGTTCGAGTAATAACCGGTCAGGGAGTCAAGGAATTCGTCCGACGGGATCTTCTCCGGAAGGGGCGACGGCGAGAGGGGCTCCGGCATCGCGTCGATCCGTTTCTTCGCCTTGAGAGCCCTCAGGAGAATTCTCTCCGCGATCAGGGTCGCCTTGCTCGAGGTGAAGCCGCCCGAGGCGCCCATGACGATGACCGCCAGCCTGGCCTCAGGTGCAACCGTCATCACGGATCCGTACCCGGGCACGTCCCCGCCCTTCTGCCAGGCCGTTACGCCGACGGCGCCCAGGCCGGGCTGTGTCACCGTATCCCACCCGAGCCCGTAGCTCCACGACAGTGCCTTGACCGGGTTGAACGTTCCGATGGTCTGGTCGGTGCCCATCTCGTTAACGGACGCTTCTAAGAGGATGCGCACCTTCCCGAGTGCCCCTCCTTCCATAAGCATCATGGCCACTTTCGCCATGTCCGTCGGTGTGCTGTAGAGCCCGCCGGAGGCAAAGGTGTTTAAAAAAAGCTGGGGCCGTGGAGTTTCGCCCGTATAGCTTATTGCAAAGCTGCCATCGGGAAAATAATCAAGGGGGAACTTCGTGTTATCCATGCCGAGCGGTGTGAAAATCGTATCCTGAAGAAACTCCGCATAGCTTGTCCCGGTGACCGCGAGGACTAGCTGTTCGACCATGGTGAAACCGTCGTTGCAGTAGACGTGCATGTATCCCGGGGTATGCTTGAGCCTCTGGGTCCCAAGGGTCTCCATCACCTGGGCTGAAAAGTCCGCCACGGGTGATGCGGTGGAGGCGTTGCGCTCGTCGGTGCCCGGAAACCCCGAGGAGTGGTTGACAAGCATCCTCACCGTCACTTTGTCGTATTCCGACTGGGGTGATGCCATCTCGAATAATGGAATGTAGTTCTTGAGCGACGTATCGAGTGAAACGAGGTTCATCTCAACGAGCTTCATGACGGCGACGGCGGCCATCACCTTGCTGGTGGAGCCGATGCAGTACATAGTGTCCGCGTCGGGCGCCGTCATCGATCCTTTATCGGCCAGTCCGAAGGTCTCCGCCCATGCCAGCCGTTTCCCGTCGATATACGCCACCGAGACGGAGGAGGCGCCGGTGGACTCCATGATCTCATGCACGGAGGCCCGCCCTTCGCCGATCACGGCCCGGTCGGTGATATGCGACGACAGCGTCCCGGCGAGCATGATCATCGTTGCGTTTGGCGAAGATGTCCGGGAGTCGCGGGTGCAGCCGCCTGTGAAGAGAAGGCCGGCCATCAGAATCGGCATGATCGCCATCGGTGCGCGCTTCTTCATATGGTCCCTCTTTCCGTATTTTCGGCCCGGGTGTCTCGTGCCGTCTCGTGTGCGAGAGCGCGGTATTCACTCTGCGGGGATTCCTCGCCCGGTCAGCACCGCGCCTCCGGCATGAACGCCTCTGATGCGATTCATCCCTTCTCTCCCTGGTTCTCCTTCCCTGTGGGTTGACCCGCCGGGGCCCCGCGGGTCAACCCGGCGAGAACGAGTACGAATATCCCCAGGAGCACGATTCCCAGGGCGGAACCCAGAAAGAGGTTGTCGGAATTCCCGAGGAATGAAGCTGCCACGGGAGCGGTCTTGTTGTTGATTAGATGCAGGAGCACCGAAATCCAGATGCTTCCGGTTTTCAGGACGGCGTAGCTGAAGATCGCGCCGAGAACGATGCAATAGACGGTCATGAAAACATTCCCCAGGACGGGATATCCCGGATAATTGTGTCCCAGCGCGACGATCACGCCGTGCCACAGCCCCCATATGATGCCGAGGAGTAGCACGCCCTTCGGTACGCCCGTGATGGTGAAGAGCCTGTCCTGAAGATAGGCTCTCCATCCATATTCTTCTCCGAAATAGGAGGGCCACAGTATAAGGACAAAGAGCAGCAGGTCCGGTATCCATTTTGAAAAGAACGATGTGATGCTGAATAATTCCGCGGGATTTCCCATTCCCAGATAATAATACAGAACGTAGGTACTAATGAGTAAGAGGGAAAAAAACAGTGGCACCGTGATATACCATAGGTGGTGTGTCCCAACGGAGAGCCGTGACTGTTCAAGTCCTCTCCTCCATTTCTTTCTCGCGTTCAGGATGATTAATGCCAGGATACCTATAGCGGCAATAATCCCGGAAACGAGGGGTTTGCCCTGCATGGTTCCCATAATTGGCCGGTGCAATGTCTCAATGATGAAGAGGACGGCGTGTAAGATAAAAATCGAGAATATGATCGATGTCTCAATGGTCAGGGCCTCGGATTTGAAAAAGACCATGCAGACAATGGCCACAACGGCCGGTATAAACATGGAACCCGAAAGCGCCGCGTTCCAGGCGTCTGATGAATAAGACAAGGGGCCCACCAGGGTATAAACGACCAGCTGAAGGCCGTAGGTGGCCGCAAAGGTGATGCCCAGGAATGCATAGAGCTCCTTTTTTGCCCTGGTTGTTTTCGCCCGCGCTATCGCCATGATCTGTTTCCTCAATTATGATCGTGCACACGTTCTTGAAAACAACGAACATGTCACAATCGTTGTACTATGACTCCACTGTTCTGGCCCGACTAATCAAGCACTTTATTGTCTTACCGCACTATAATGGAAGATCGTACAGCATCTTTCAAGGAAAAAATCGCTGGAGAGGGGGCTCAAATTTTTCTTGAAATAAAGTAAATCTTGTCGCAAGGTATCCTCGGTCGTTGCAGTACCGATGCCGCCTTCCCATGTGTCTTGATACTATGACATGGAGTCGAAGATTATGTTTGTGTTTTCAACGGTCATGTCCCTGATCGCGGCGGGATGCTTGCTGCTGGGACTCTATATTCTCTGGATCGATACAAACAACCGCCTCAACAGGCTGTTCGGCTTCATCTGCTTCATTGTCTCTCTCTGGCATATCGCCGCGGTAATCGGTTATTCTTCCACCTCGCACGACGTAATAATCATGGCTACCGTGTTCGCATCATTCATATGCCTTTCGTTCATCTCGACAAACCTGCACGTTGGCATGCTTCTGACATTGAAAAAAATGCCGCCGCGATTTGTGACGGTCCTGCTGTACGGCCCGGCGTTCGCCTTCACGTCCTTCATAGCCGTCGCGCCACATATGTTCTTCAAGTACGCAAGGCACGGTGGGGCCTGGAAGTTCTCGCCGTCCTATGAAAGCCCCTGCTTCTATGCAGTGATGAGCCTGATCATCGCCTACATGACAGCCTTCATACTGCTCCTTGCCCTGCGGAGAAAAAACGCCGCATCGAACAGGGAGCGACGGCAACTGGACGTCATCATGGTGTCCTTTATTGCCATGTCGCTCATCGTTAATCTTACGCAATTTCTATTCCCCTGGTTTAACATGCACTCGATCCCCGACATCGGCCCATCGGGAAATGCCCTGTATCTCGTCGGACTCTACTACGCCGTGTTTCGCCTGAGGTTCATGAGAAACTGGCCGGCGGTAAGCGCGGATGAGCTGATCGCCCATATCAGCGACATGGTATTCATAACCGACAGGGACGGGAATATCATATCAATGAACGAGCCGGCGAAAAGCGTCGTCCTCGCAGTCGGCGCCCGGGACCGCACACGGCTCCTGTTAGACGTGATACGGGAGAACGCGGAGATCAGGGCGCTCTTCGAGCGGCTGTCGTCCGACGGTTCACGGAGTGAAAGCGCCCGGATCACCTACCGCGGCGACGACGGCGATGTTTACACGGATTCGTACGTCTCCCGGATCATGGACCGATTTTCAGACCATGTGGGCTTCCTGGTCATCTCCAGCGGTAACAGGGGCAGGGCCATGCTGCAGACGGCGTACCGGATCACCGACAGGGAATTCATGGTGATGGAGCTTTGCGTCAGGGGCGCGACGAACCGGGAGATTGCCCTGTCCCTCGGCGTGTCGGTCAGGACGGTAGAGACGCACGTCATACACGTATACAACAAGCTGGGCGTGAACAACAGGATCGAGCTCATGAACGTGGCGTTACGGTTCGGCCTTGTGCCGGGGGTTCGGAACCATCAGAAAGGGCCCGGCACGGAAGCCTGACGATGCGCAACACGCCCCGCTGATGTTTCCCCTGCGATACCCATGACCCATCCCGCAATCTCATGAGAAAAAACCGCGGCCTACGTATTTACACGGATGACAGGGTATATCTCCATATGATAGAATTCACTAAATATTGATTACGACACGTCCCGGGCACTGGGGGGGTAGGAGGATGACATGAAAAATGCCATGAGATTATTTGCGTGCATGACGCTTGCCGGCGCGCTGGCCTTAACCGCCTGCGACGAGAAAAAGGACGATAACAGCTCGCTGCTGATGTTGCTTTTAGGCGGGGGCAGCGTTGCAGGCGATATAGACATGACCTTTGAGAGCGCGGTCCAGACCGGCGGTGATTCCGGCACGGCAGATTCAACGGGATTGACCCTGACCTTTGATGTAGACCCGGCAACTCTTACTGAAGACAATATTACTGTGAGCGGAGCGACAAAGGGCGCTCTTTCTGGAAGCGGGACAACGAGAAGCCTTGCGATATCGGATATTACGGTGGCCAATGGAGCGACAGTTACCGTAACAATAACAAGCCCTGAAGGATATTCTATTACCGGCTCGCCGCGGACCGCGGTCGTATATAGATTGTTTTTTGCCGGCTACAAAGAGGCCTGCGCCGCCGCCGGCGTGTCCTATGACATGGTCTATGTGCCCGGCGGGTTGACCTTTCCAAGAGGAACGAATGACGAAACCACGGCAAACGTGGCCGATGCCTACTGGATAGGCGAGACCGAGGTGACCTATGAGCTCTGGAGTGCGGTGTATGAGTGGGCAACGAGCGGTACCGGCGGCGCCACCGGCGAAGGCGAGTACATCTTTGCCAATGCAGGGGGAAGGGGCGGATATTTTGATGGTTCATGGATGGTGTATGACACCGGCCACGAGACCCATCCGGTGACATATGTAAACTGGCGCGACAGTATGGTATGGTGCAACGCCCTGACCGAGTGGTACAACGCTCATAATGGCACAGGTTATGAATGCGTGTACACCTATGACGGCGGTAGCGGTGCTGATATAATTCGTGATTCCAGCGATGGCAATGCAACGGCCTGTGATAATGCAGCGGCCAGTTCAACCGCAAAGGGCTTTCGCCTGCTTACCGGCAACGAATATGAGCTTGCGGCGCGGTATCGGGATGGGACGCTCTGGACCTATGGAGACCACGCGAGCGGTGATGAAAGCGGCGCGTGCTATGATGACGGCGACATTCTTGGCGGGCTGGGCATGTCTACGGTATTCGGGGATTATGCGTTTCATGCTGCAAATTCCGGACAAACCACCGCTGCAGTGGCAAGCAAAACCCCCAATGCCCTGGGCCTGTACGACATGAGCGGCAATGTGTGGGAGTGGTGCTTTGACTTAAGCGGGGTTTCGCGCATTATAAGCGGCGGCTCCTGGCGTCATACTACAGAGGAGTTGCGGGTTGGCTATCGTGTCAGCACAACCCCATATGATGAATTTAACTTCAGGGGCTTCCGCATTGCCAGGACTCGGTAACACTTCGGCTACGCTTAGTGCATCGCCTTGTGGCCGACACTTTTCCGGGCGTCCTGTCCGGCGTCGGCATTGGAACATCCTGTTCAGCAGGTTCTTACTGTCGATGAGCAAATAGTATCAATATCAGGAGCTGGTTATGAAATTACAATTAAATCTCGCGGCAATTTTAATGCTTACAGCCTCGGTGGCATTTACCGCCTGCGACGAGAAAAAGGACGATAATAATTCCCTTCTTCTCCTGCTTCTTGCAGGCGGCGGGGGCATGAAGACCTACACCGCCGACGGCGTATCGTTCAAAATGGCCTATGTGCCCGGCGGCGTAACCTTCCCGACAGGTACTGATGATCTCGGCACTCCGGCAACAGTAGCAAACGCGTACTGGATCGGCGAGACCGAGGTCACGTATGAGTTGTGGCAGAAGGTGTACAGCTGGGCAACAACGGATGCTGGTGGCGGCAAGCGAGCGGATGGGGGGGATCTCTACACCTTTGCCAATGTGGGGATCGAGGGTAGCACCGGAAGCGGGAGCATCCAGCAGCCTGTAACCACCATCAACTGGCGTGATTCCATGGTATGGTGCAACGCTTTGACAGAGTGGTATAACGTTCAGAAAGGCACAAGTTGCCAATGCGTATACTGTACCGACAGCGGGTACACACTTCCTCTGAGGGTTGCTACTGATTCAATCACCATAACCTGGGAATCAGGGGCAGGGCCCCATGACGGCACGCAGGACGATCCCTTTGTCAATCAGAACTCAAAGGGATTCAGATTGCTCACCAGCAATGAATGGGAGCTTGCGGCGCGGTGGCGCGATAACTCGACAAATACAGTGAGCGGGTATACAAACCCATATTTTACCAAAGGCAATTCAGCGAGCTGTGCGTATACATATTATGATGACGCGACTGATACCAATCCCGCGAATGGAGTTGTTGATGGAAAGGATGCCAATGATCTTTTGTCTGTTTACGCGTGGTACTTTGATGGCGATTCATGGGAGCCAACAGGAGTTACCGGTACCGCTGTGGTAAAAAGTAAAACAAGCGGCGCCAATAGCCTGGGCCTGTACGACATGAGCGGTAATGTGCTTGAGTGGTGCTTTGACTGGTATCCTGGATGGGAAGGGTCTTTCCGCGTGTTACGGGGGGGCAGCTGGAGCAGCTATGCCAGTGCCCTGCGAGTCGGCCTCATGAACGACTTCAACCCGTATTACGAGGACATCAACTTAGGATTCCGCTTTGCCAGGTCGGCTGATTGACATCCCTGTATCCGCGCATCGCCGTTTGCTTTTACATCCTGCCCGAAAGTTAAGGTTCGGGGCTGACGACAGGATGCCGTCGTGTCATTCGTTGTCAGGATGACTGCTGAGACATGGATGATGCCCAGGCATGGTGCCAGGACTTCAGCGATGGCGCCAAGGGGCACGGCGGCAAGGGCAACCCGTTTAGTGTCCGGTGCAACACAGGCTTTTTCATGTTGTTATAGAAAACTATTTCGACACAAGGTTGCCGATGAGCACCGGCTCCCTTTATTATCAGGGATCCATAGCCATATACATGTGCCACCTGTGTCTGCATGATAGCTACTTGAAACAGCAGGGGTATTATAATGGTCTTTTCAATTTTAAGGTGGCGGGCCGAAGGTTAGCCATCTCACATGAAAAATGGAGGAACATATGGGCATGCGAACGAAATGGGCGATTTTTCTTGCGATAATTCTCGTGTTGAATGGTGTCGGCTGCGGCGCATCAAGAATGGTGAAAAAGGACTCGCTGAAGGCCATCCGGAAGGTCTCGATTGCCACGATCTACTGCCCGGCTGCGATCACCATAGACAACCAGCGGCAGGCGGTGGGATTTCATGTCGTCGACTCTGCCATAAAGGCCCAACAAAAAAAGCCCGGGGCCGTGGCGGAGTTCAGACCTCGAGGCCTGTTTCTCCTGAACAGGGCGCACGACGAAGCGGTGGTGCAGTTTTCAAAGGCATTCGGGTGGAACGTGCGGCCCGTGGCCGCATCGATACAAGCGGCCCGGTCCAACACCCTGCGGCAATGGTCGGATGAACGTCGGGATGCCCTGTTCCCCATGATGATGAGTTTTGACGGGGTTCCGTTTCTCTGGGTTGAAAAGGGGGATTCCTCCCTCCAGGCCCTTGTGAAAGAGTGGTGTGCCACCAATGGTTTTGACGCGGTGATGTTGCTGAGTTTTAATTTCACTTACAGCAAGAGCTGGTTCGGCACGTCGGGGGTTTCCGCCAAAGCGCGCACGTTTACAGGCGTCCAGATCATCGACAGAAACGGTGAGCTGATCGTTGCGACCAGCCGGGCGGACGAGCGGGAGCGCGCATACTCGGTGATGGCCGATGACACCATGCCCCTGAAGGGATGGACCGCGGACATAAATGATACGACGATCAGGACCTTTGATTCGGCCACGAAGAAGAGCGTCGCGAACATGATCAGGCTCATACAAGACGAGCTGAAATAACCGCACATCTCAAGTCTCCATCCGGCGAGGGAGAGAGGGTTTATGTTGAAAGTGGTCAGATACAGATTATGCGCATTGTGCACTTTGCGCAATGTCTGACGATGAAGAATATCCACAATATCGCTGGAGGTGACACATGAAAAAATCGATTCTTTTCTTTCTGGCAGTTTTGCTGTCATTCGCATCCTGTTCCGCGGACAAGGCGATACGAAGCGAAACGCCGCAGAACGCGACATTCAGGGACTACCGGGTCGTTCATCTGGGCTAGATCAACTACCCGGTCAACGAATGGAAAACGTACGGATACGAAAGTCTGGACAAGTGGATCGCCATGATCCATAATCTGAATCTCAAATCCCTGTCCGGGTATCTCAAAGATTTTCTTCCGGGTAAAACCATCGTAAAGCCGGTGCAGGGTTCCAATGCCATGCCGTCAGCGGGCGATCTGTTCATCAAGTTCACATACAGGAACATCGAGCGGAATTTTAACGCGGCCACCGGGGGATTTGACTATCTGGATGTCGTCGCGGAGTTCTATGACATCAAGACCGGGAAAAAACTGTATACCGCCGATCTTCACTGCTCGTCCGCACGGGCCTTCCCGCACAACTGGAAAGCCCAGAATTTTGATGGAAGGCTGGATAATGAGATCTATAACCTTGCCGCAACCATCGCACGTAAGCTGTAACTTGTCACAAACTACCGGCAGAGCCGGTAGCTTGAGGAAGCCCCCTTAAAGGGGGCTGTTTTATTTTTTATCCGTATCTTTACTATTAAAATTCAAGTCTCCTTGATAGCCCTGATCTAATTTCTCTTGGTTCTTGATATGAACACTAATTCGTATTTACAGAATTATTCTTTCCCATCCCAATTTTGTTTTTTTGAAGTTCAGGATTAATCCTAATTTCAAACCGGTCAACCTGAGATAGTTAATAACTTGACCTCTCTCATGATTTGTAATTGCTTCAATCGTCTTGATTTCAATAATAATTTTATTAGGGGCAATTAAATCCGGGATATATTCACCTATTATTTCGTTTTTATAGTTTACGACAAACCTTTTTTGCTGGTCCAGGGGAATGTTGCGACGGAGTAGTTCAACTGACATTGCATTTTCATATAATTTTTCGAATAATCCATGCCCCAGCGAGTTTAAGACTTCAATTGCAGAATTGACAATCTCGTATACCTCATCTTTATATAATAATTCGTGTGTATTCGCGTTCATTCGTGGTTAATTATACAGTCTCAATATTTCCTGCAGTGCAGCGAATCGTTTTAGGGCAGAGCCGCGATTTGCAGGTGAAGGGTACCATGAGCACGGTCCCGCAATCCGGGCAGGTGTGCTTCCGAAATCCGTTCCTGTAATCGCCGCATGACAGGAGCTTGTATACCTCTGCCATTTTGTCCTGAGTCATTTCCCCGTATCGGTGCGCGAATCCCTCGGGGTAAATTTCCCGGAATTCGCGCCAGTATCTCCGCCAAATACTTTTATACACAGATTTCCGGTCCATGCCGGGACGGTAAGGCGGGGCTGTTTCATTTGTACGAAGGTACATGTGGATAGTACGAACATGGAAGGCCAGGGATGAAAATATTTCTACCGGCCAGGAGAAGGTATAGTGAAAAAATCATACGTCAGGGCGAACAATCAAAAAGTGCTGAGGATGTGAGACCGAAACCCAACCATTTCTACAGGTTGAAAAATTAGCAATAACCGAATTGTTCGATGTGTGAAATTGATAAGAAAACCCCTTTCGGATGGTGTATGTTCGTAACCATGCAACATCAAAAATCGTGTTGTGAAATTTTTTAAGGAAGGAGTTTTATTATGCTTACACACACACATAAGCTTCACAATGGGTTCCTTTTCGGGGTTATTCTGTTTCTGGCGGTTGCAGTGACATCATGCGGATACAACTACGCATACCGATCCCAGCACAGCCCCACCGTCTCGCCGGACGGAAAAATGCTCATATTTCAATCCGACCATGAGAGCCCCGGCAAGTACGATTGCGTCGTCAAGTTCAAGACCAATCTTGGATGGACGCCGCCGGTGCCTCTGCTATTCGCCAATACTAAAATGAACACGGCCGGCCCGTTCATCACCTATGATCAGAACAATCTTCTATTGACATCCGACCAGAAGGGAGGGAAGGGCGATGTGGACCTCTGGATCGCCAAACGGGGCAAGGCCCTGTGGGGACGCGCGGTGAACATGGGCGCCCCGGTAAACACCGCCGGGTACGAAGGGTTCGGATCGATTTCCCCGGACAGTACTACCCTCTATTTTACCCGGGAGTGCGACGAGAAGACAGGTAAGGACAAATTCTGCATCTTCAAGTCAACAAAGTCGAATGGTCAGTGGACCGAGCCGGTCCGCATGCCGGCGCCGGTCAATTCCGAGTACTCCGATTTCGCCCCGATCGTCATGGCGGACGGAACGACGATCATTTTCGCATCCAACAGGCCGGGCGGACACGGCGGGTACGACCTGTACAAGACCGAGATGATGAGCGGCGGCGCATGGAGCGAGCCGGTCAACCTGGGGGGCGAGATCAACACGAAGTTCGACGACCGGATCGTTTCCGTGCCCGCGTCGGGCGATACCATCTATTATTCGCACCCCGAGGAGCGGAGCGGCCGGCCCGTATACCGGATCAAGACCGCGAAGCTCCCGGCGGAGATGAGGAGCTCCTCGGTCATCACCATCGCGGGCACAGTGACGGAGAAGGACGATCCGTCAAAGGCGATCAACGCGGAGATCCGCGTGACCGATGTGCAGACCGGCGGGACCCAGGCGTTCTCGAGCAACGGTGAGGACGGCAAGTATTTCATCGTCCTGAACAAGAGGAAGGTGTACGAGCTGTCGATCAGCAAGAAGGGATACCTCGTGTACTCGACGCGGCTCGACCTTGCGGATGTAAAGAAGTATGACGCCATAATCCGCGACATAGAGATGGTCCCCGTCCAGGCGGGATCCTCCATGATACTGAACAATCTCTACTTCAGGCTCAACAGCGATAACGTTTTCGATTACGAGAAGACCCGGGCCGAGCTGGGCCGCCTCGCGCGGCTCATGCAGGTAAATCCCGGTATGAAGATCGAGATCGGCGGCCATACCGATTCCTCGGGCGAAGAGTCGTACAACGAGTCGCTCTCCGAGAAAAGGGCACAGGCCGTGTGCGGGTACCTGGTCAGCCAGGGCATCAGCAGGGACCGGCTCGTCGCGAAAGGATACGGGTGTACGAAGCCTCTGGCCGCCGGCCTCGCAGAGAAAAACAGAAGGGTGGAAGTAACGGTCCTATCGGTACATTAATCCGCAGATGAAATATATCATATCACTGCCGCTCTAAGGCACCCATCTATGACCCGGCCGGCCGGAGGAAGCAACCTCCCGCCGGCCGGCCTTTTATTTCGCAGCCGGGGGGACCCGGCTTTTTTATTTTGGTTGTTGCATCACAATTCGAATGCCTGCAGGGATGCCTATCGGTAAGGCTTCAGCAGCTCTGCCGGGGGCGCATACACAGTGCGGTCAAGGAACTCGAGATATGAATCGCACCGGTTGGTTATCATGCCGTCTATGCCGAAGAAGGTGAAGAGCATGAAGTGCCAGGTCTTGTCGATCGTGTACACGAACACGACCCTGCACGCGCGGTGCGCTGGGCCGACATACCAGGGATAGGCGAGGTAGCCGCTCGGGCCTATCTCCGCGCCGAGCGACCGGGCCGTTTCAAGCAGGGCGGCGAAGCTCCCGGCCTTGTCCCTGTCCTCCACGTCGACCAGGTAGTTCCGCATGATGGAGGGGGCCAGCCGCTTCAGCCGGGCGAGTGACCGTGCATCGAAGCTCTGCAGTATCACTCTCCGACCGCCGAGGCCGACCGTGACGCGGCCCGCGCCGTCCTTCCCCGGGGCGAGCGCGATGACCCTGTTGCTGTCGTCAAGCAGGCCCCCGGCGCGCAGTACAGCAAGCACCTCCGCCTCGATGCCGGGATACTTATCCGGCTGCTTCAGCTCGATCATGAGCCCTGGCCTGTTCCTTCCGGACGAGAGCAGGGAGACGTACTCTTTGAACGATGGGATCTTCGTTCCCGCGAAGCCCTTCATCGCGCGGTCCGGGTGTTCCCTGTTGAACCAGGATCCCGCGTCCAGCCTCTGCAGCTCCGCCCATGTAAAGCTCCCGACCGGGTCCTTCTCCCGCCCGGGGAACACCTCCGCCGCGTTCGTGGTGCGGGAGAGGTTGTCGTCATGGAAATTGATAAGCACGCCGTCGCGCGTCCGCTGCACGTCGGTCTCGACGTAATCCGCGCCGATGTCGCGCGCAAGGGCGAATGACGGCAGCGTCAGCTCCGGCGCGTAAAACGAGGCGCCGCGGTGGGCGATGGCAAGGGGCCGCTCCAGGCCCCGCGCTGCGGCAAGCCTGCTGCCGGCCCACCAGGGGCTCATGATGACCGAGGCGATGATTATCGCCAGCGGTACGACCGCCGCGAAAGCGGCTGCGATAACAATTTTTCTGGACGTTTTCATCGTAATGTCCCTCCGGGAAAGAGCTATTGCACGCATTGCCCTCCGGGTATCATGGCAACCGCGCAGTGTCAATACTAATAACATATCACGCTTCCCGATGCGGCTGACGAGAGGCATCGTGCGATATTTTTTCCTTGAAAAAAGATCGCCACATTCTCTATTGTGTATTCTGGCGCCCGGGGGCGCCGCCATGAAATAAACCGCTGATTTATTCGTGACATAATATACCAATCAGGGGGACGCGATGTATTTCAATAAAGAAATAGAAACAATGCCGTTGAAAAAGATGAGGGAGCTGCAGCTCGAGCGGCTCAGGTGGGCCACTGGCCACGCGTACAAGAACAACGCCTTCTATAAGAAGAAATACGACGACGCCGGGTTCCACCCGGACCAGCTCAAGACGCTGGACGACATGAAGCGGGTCCCGTTCCTGACCAAGCAGGACATGCGCAATAACTATCCCTTCGGGCTCTTCGCCATGCCGATGGAGAAGGTCGTGCGCGTGCATTCGTCGTCCGGTACCACCGGCAATGCCACGGTAGTGGGCTACACAAAGAAGGACGTGGAGATATTCGCCGAGTGTGTGGCGCGCTGCCTGGTGGCCTACGGCGCCACGGAGAAGGACGTTATCCAGGTCGCGTACGGCTACGGGCTTTTCACCGGCGGACTGGGACTCCACTACGGCTCGGAGTTGATCGGCGCGCTGACCGTACCCATATCCGGCGGGAACACCGAACGGCAGCTCATGCTGATCAAGGACTTCGGCACGACCATGATCGCCTGCACGCCGTCGTATCTCCTGAGCATAGCTGATTTCATCGAAAAGAAGCGTCCCGATTACGACATCCGCAAGACGAAGCTCAGGGCCGGCATCCTGGGCGCCGAGCCCTGGTCCGAGGCCATGCGCAAGGAGATCGAGTCCCGGCTCGGCATACAGGCCTACGACATCTACGGACTGTCGGAGGTCATCGGCCCCGGCGTGTCGTGCGAGTGCCAGGAGAAGTCGGGCCTGCACGTGCACGAGGACCACTTCTACGTCGAGGTCATCGACCCCGAGACCGGTGACATACTTCCGGAAGGGGAGAAGGGCGAGATCGTGTACACGACCATTACCAAGGAGGCCTTTCCCGGCATCCGGTACCGTTCGCGCGACATCACCCGCCTCTACCGCGAGCCGTGCAAGTGCGGTCGCACCCTGGTGAAGATGGACAAGGTCTCCGGACGCTCCGACGACATGCTCATCATCCGCGGCGTGAATGTGTTCCCGTCCCAGATCGAGAACGTGCTCATGGAGGTCGAGGGGACCGAGCCGCACTACCAGATCATCCTGGACCGCAAGGCGGCCCTGGACGACGTGGAGGTCATGGTCGAGGTGAACGAGAAGCTCTTCTCCGACGAGGTGAAGGTACTGGATGATCTGAAAAAGCGAATCTCCGACCGGTTCCGGAGCGTGCTCGGCATATCCGCCAAGATATCGCTCGTGGAGCCCATGACCATTGCCCGGAGCGAGGGCAAGGCCGTGCGGGTGGTGGACCGGAGAAAGATATGACCTCACCCCCTCGGTCCCCCTCTCCCCAGGGGAGAGGGGGATGATGATAAGTATTCGTGAAGGTATAATGGAGAAAAAAGGGATAATAAAATTCCAGAAAGTATCACCTGATAAAGTCATGCTGTCCCGTGATCTTCGAAAAACCATGACCCCAGCGGAAACTGAGTTTTGGGAAATGGTCAGAAATAAACGGATGCATGGCTTAAAATTCAGACGGCAACAGGTAATAGACGGATTTGTAGTAGATTTTTATTGTGATACGCACAGTCTATGTGTTGAGATAGATGGTGGAATTCATGATTCTGAAAGACAAGTTGAATATGATAAAGAACGCGATGAGATTCTGCGATTGAGGGGTTTAAAAATTTTAAGATTTAATAATGAGGATGTATTTAATAATAAAAAATTGATAAGTGATAAATTAAAGGGGATAGAGTGACATTCCTGCTCTCCCCCTTCTCCTTGGGGAGAAGGGGGACGGGGGATGAGGTCTTAGATGCTTGATAATAATAAAAAGTCACATGGAGGATCACAATGAACGTAACTCAACTCTCGGTATTCATGGAAAACAAACCGGGTCATCTTCAGAGCGTGCTGAAGATACTGACCGACGCGAATATCAACATCGTAACGCTGACCATAGCCGAGACGTCCGACTTCGGCATTTTGCGGATGATCGTGAACGACTCGGAAAAGGCGAAAAAGGTCCTGCAAGACGCACGCATCACCTGCTCGTCCACCGAGGTCCTGGCCGTCGAGCTCGACGACAAGCCGGGCTCCCTTTTCAAGGCGATAGACGCGTTCGCGAAGAACAAGCTTAACATCGAGTACATGTACGCCTTCACAGAGAAGCGGGGCGACAGGGCTGTCATGATCTTCCGCTTTGACGACATCGAGACGGCCAAGAAGGCCCTGGCCCAGGAAGGGTACCAGATCGTCAAGAGTATCGATATTATCGGGTAACAGACACGACTGACGGGAAGGCGGGGCGCTGCCCCGTCGCGCCGTTCAATCAAGAATTCGGAGAATACAATGGAGAAAAAGGTCCTGCTGGGCAACGAAGCCATCGCGCGCGGAGCGTACGAGGCCGGGTGCCATGTTGCCACGGCGTACCCCGGGACGCCGAGCACCGAGATCCTGGAAACAATCGCGCGGGATTACCGCGACATCAAGGCCCAGTGGTCGCCGAACGAGAAAGTGGCCCTGGAGGTCGCCGCGGGCGCGTCCGTGGCCGGGGCGCGCGCCCTTGCCGCGATGAAGCACGTCGGCCTGAACGTTGCGGCCGATCCGCTCTTCACCTTTTCCTACACCGGGGTGAACGGTGGGTTCGTAATCATCAACGCCGACGACCCGAGCGCCTGGAGCTCGCAGAACGAGCAGGACAACCGGCACATGGCCCGCGCGGCAAAGGTGCCCATGATCGAACCGTCGAGCCCTTCCGAATGCAAGGAATTCGTGAAGCTCGCCTTCGACCTGTCCGAGCAGTATGACCGGCCGGTTATCGTCCGGATCACCACTCGTATCGCGCACTCCCAGGGGATCGTGGAGCTGGGCGAAAGGAAGAACGTGCCGGTAAAGCCCTTTGTGCGCAACTTCCAGAAATACGTCATGCTGCCGGTGCACGCGCGGCCCCGCCACGTGTTCATCGAGGAGCAGCATATCAAGCTGAAGGAATATTCCAACAAGAGCGGCCTCAACCGGATCGAGTGGGGCGCAAGCAAAAAACGCGGCATAATCACCGACAGCGTCGCCTACCAGTACGTGAAGGAGACCTGCCCGGACGATTCAGTGTTGAAGATAGGCATGGTCTGGCCCCTGCCGGACGACCTGATCAGGGAGTTTGCCGCGGGCGTGGAGAAGCTTTTCGTGGTCGAAGAGCTCGACCCCTTCATCGAGGACTACGTCAAGGCGCTCGGGATACCCTGCACCGGGAAGGAGATCATCCCGATCTGTTTAGAGCTGACGCCGGACATCGTCGACGCGGCCATGAACGGGAAGAAGCGCGCCGGCGCGTACCCGAAATACGACACCAACCCGGTGCCGCCCCGGCCGCCGGCTCTCTGCAAGGGCTGCCCGCACGGGTTCGTGTTCACCGTCCTCGGCAAGCTTGACCTGAACGTGAACGGCGACATCGGCTGTTACACCCTGGCCGCGCTCCCGCCTTATTCGGCGATGCACACCCAGGGCTGCATGGGCGCCGGCATCGGCATGCACCTGGGCATGGAGAAGGCGCACGGGCCGGAGATGGCGCGGAAGAGCGTGGCCGTTATCGGCGACTCGACCTTCGTGCACTCGGGCATTACGCCGCTGATCGACCTGGTGTACAACCGGGGGACCGGCACGGTTATAATACTGGACAACAGCGGTACGGCCATGACCGGGCACCAGGACCACCCCGCCACCGGGCGCACCCTGATGGGCGAGGAGACGCATTCGCTCGACCTCGAACTGCTGGTGAGGGCGATCGGCGTGAAGCGGGTCGTTGTGATCGACCCGAAAGACATGGACGCGTTCGAGAAGGTCGTGCGCGAGGAGGTCGCCGCGCCTGAGCCGTCGGTGATCATATCCAACAGAAAATGCATCCTGATAAAGTGAGGTACCGGGCATGAAGAACGTGATATTCGCCGGAGTCGGCGGCCAGGGAGTCATCCTGGCGAGCAAGATCCTGATGGAAGTGGCGATGAACGCCGGGTACGACGTCAAGGAATCGGAGGTGCACGGAATGGCCCAGCGGGGCGGCAGCGTCGACTGCAACGTGCGGTACGGCGAAAAGGTCTACTCCCCGCTTATTCCCCGCGAGGAGGCGGATTTCATCGTGAGCCTCGAGACGCTTGAAGTGATCCGGAAGCTCGAGTACCTGTCGCCGGATGGAACGCTGATCGTCAACCTGGATCAGGTTAACCCGGCCCCGGTGGAGACCGGCGTTATGAAGTACCCGGCCGATATCAGGGAGTGGGTGAGCAAAAACGTGAAAAATGCATTATTTGTTGACACGGGCGCCATCTTAAAAGAGGTTGGCACCCGCAAGGCGCTTAATATCGTCATGCTGGGTGTCCTTTCCAACAGCCTCGAATTTACCGAGGAGCAGTGGGAGAAGGCCATCAGGTCCCTCGTGAAGGAAAAGTTCGTCGACATGAACCTGAAGGCCTTCAAGTTAGGAAGGGAGCTCAAGGCATCGGCGCAGGCTCCTGCATAATGCGCGAACGGGGTGCACCTCGATGAACAGGCTTATCTACCTCATACCTCTGGCGTCGTTTCCTCTCATGGCGGTTGCCGAGCAGGGACCGAACGGCGCCATGAAGACCGACAATCCCTATGTCGCCGCCGCGCTCGTATTTATCGTATGCCTCCTGGTGGCGGTTGTCCTGGCCGGCTACTTCAACTTCGGGAAGAGGGGACGGATCGCAAGCGGCGCTGTGCTCGGCCTGCTCGACTGGCTCGTTACCGGATCGATCTGCCTCTCCGCGTGCGCGGGCCCCAGGGCGAGCGCGTCTGTTGCCACCCTCTCTGCCGTGCTCCTCTTCTTCGCCGTTGTCCGCTACGGAGACCGCCTTGCCTTGTTTTTCAGGAGGAGGCGCAACGAATCCTGCGGGTACAATTCCGAAAGGGACTGAGCCACGAGGCAGAGCGTCATGGACGAACCCCGGCAAACCGCGATGAAACCCTCCCGCGAAAAAGCATATAACGCGATCAAGCTCCGTCTCTCCATCTCGGACATGATTCTCAACCTGGTCATCATAGCGTTCCTGGCCTTCAGCGGGATATCACCGCACATCGTGGACGGTATCTCCCGGTACGTAACGAACGATTACCTGGTCTTTTTCATTTTCATCACGGCAGTGGGCGCCATGTATTCGGTGCTCGGCTTTCCCTTCGATTTCTACGGCGGCTTCGTCATCGAGCACAGGTTCGATCTCTCCAACCAGACCTTCGGCGCCTGGCTAATCGAAAAGCTCAAGGGCGCGGCGATCGGCATCGTCGTGGGCGTGCCGGTAGCGATGGTATTCTTCGTTTTCCTCAGGTTTACCGGTTGGTTCTGGTGGCTCTGGTTCAGCGTGTTCATATTCTTCATCTCGGTGTTCCTGGCGCGGATCGCACCGGTAATCATCTTCCCGATCTTCTACAGGTTCAAAGAGCTCGAGTCGGACGAGATACGGGAGCGGATCACGCGCCTGCTGGAGGGGCAGGGCATTTCCATCCGGGGGATCTATTCCTTCAACCTGAGCAAGGACACGAAAAAGGCAAATGCCGGGTTCACGGGCCTGGGCCGGAGCAAGCGCATCATCCTGAGCGATACCCTCATCGAGCACTTCACCGCGGACGAGATAGCGGTGGTGTTCGCGCACGAGATGGGCCACTACAAGAAACGCCACATCGTGAAGTCGATCGTGCTGGGGAGCGCAAGCATTTTTATCTCATTTTTCCTGTGCGGGGAGCTGTACCGGCTGACGCTGGAAGCGATGGGCTACGCCCACGTGTCCGAGATTGCCGCGATCCCGGTCCTCTTTCTCTACCTCTCGCTGTTCAGCCTGGTCACCATGCCGCTTTCGAACGCGCTGTCACGACTGTATGAGCGGGAGGCCGACCGGTACGCGCTGGACGCAACCCGCAACCGGGAGGCTTTCATCTCGACCATGGAAAAGCTCGCCGACATGAACCTCGCGGACCGGAACCCGAACCCCGTGACCGAGTTCATGTTCTACAGCCATCCCTCGATCAAGAAGCGGATTGCCTTCGCGCGGAACCACGTCCTGTAGGCTTCATCGGTGACGCGCTTTCGTATCCCGGCCGGTACGGTGCGTTCCGTCATTATGCTGGAAGATGTTTTTCATCACCGGGTTGGTGACCATTGCGTGAATGATGTTCTTCTCGAAATCATCAATAAAAATCGATTCGCTGTTGAAATACTGTATCGCCTTGTCCGGGTTGGGAAGGTCCTTGATCATGTTTACCAGGTATGATATCCGGCCCATGTCCCTGTTATTGAACGGGCGATTCCGGTCCGTTTCGGATGTCATCTCGTTTTTATATTTGCGGATGAAGTCATGCAGCTTGCTGAACTGCTCGATCTCACCACGGTACTTGCTGAAAAAATCCGCGTACATGTCTCCTTCGGAGTCCCCGTCCATCATCAGCATCATGATGTACTGAAAGAGCTGATAGTTCCTCGATATCATCGTTTTGAGTATCTCTTCCGGCAGCCGCATGAAATTCATCTTGAAACTGTTGATATCTTTAATCGAGGCGAAATACATGTTGAGCTCTTTCGTGTCGAGCTTGGTAAGGATGAAAAAGAGGAGGAGCTTGTCCTTTGCAACATAGACAGAATTCATTGCAAGCTCCAGGAGACGTTCGCTTGAGATGAAATAGAGTATATCGTCAAGGATCCGTCCCGCCGTCTGGTCATGCAGCGCACAGAAGCCATATACGAATATGATGAATTTCTCAAGATACGAGGCGCCGAAACCCGGCGAGTTAATGTATTGCTGCAAATGCGGCATATCGCGGAACAGAAGAAGGAAATAGAAGAATTGTGTCGTGATTTCGTAGTCATCCTTCTGGAAGACCTTTTCAACCAGGGCCATGAATTCATCAAGAGTCAAATTTTCAAATATGGGTTTGATCCTGCTGATCTGAGGGAAGCCCGAATCATCAGCCAGGACTTCAGAGTAGAAAATCCGGAAATGATCATATTCAGCGCGATGTGATTCGTTATTCTTCATAATAATTTAATTTACTTCGATCCATGACATAGCCGGTGCAGTGAAAAGCATGACACCTTCACGTTTTTCCAGACGTGAAATAACATGTGCGTACCGGGCAACAACGGTCTGTGCGCCAGGAATCATACCTTATGAAACATTTTTGTGAACAGAATGTGTTAATAATAATGTAAATAGAGAACGGTGATTTGTCAATTAATAAATGTAAATAGATGAAGAAGCCCGGAAGGCAGTATTAACAAGGGACATTATACTGCATTTCTACCTGAATCGCATGTTGAATGTTCTGCCGAACCAGCCAGGACCCGCCATGCCGACCGGAAGCATGTACGGAGTGTCTCCGGGAATGTCCATGAGCACGATACGGCCATTTACGGCACCGCCCGCAACCAGGCGCGCTATGGGGTCAAATCCGGATTCTTGCAGGGCCAGTGTTACTTCCGCCCTGTAATATTCATGGATGACCTCGCGGGGGCGGAACGTCCATATTGGGTTCAGGGCGAGGAGCTGGCCCAGTCCACCGACATGAAAGGTCCTGTAATTGAAAACCGGCTTCGGCGAAGGTTCACGTTCCCCGCGGATTGCCTTCATTGACATGACCGTGATCCCGCGCCGCCTTACCGAAGCGTCGAAGACGGACTTTTTCTCATCGAATGTGAAAATGCCCATTTTCTTCGGGTAACCGAGAAGCTCCCTTCCCAGGACCAGCGCGGTGTCGTCATCCACGGTAATCCAGCAGCAGTGACGGCCCGCACCCAGCGGTGTGCGTACGTGAATTAACAGCGCCGCTTCATGGTAGGGAAAAAGCGGGAATGCCACTTCCGGATACTCGCATATGAAGAGGGTTGCCATCGGCGGGTCTGAGGGCCGCATCCCGCATGGAAGTATTCTCCGTACCTCGCGGTAATCCAGCGGCACATCGGCCAGCAGGAACCGCGCCCTGTCCCATGTGTTCCGGTGCTCTTTCCTGTTTTTCCGGATATTCACCCAGAAGTTTTCGTTTTTCAAGGAATGTCCTTTCGATGTATCGCTCATTGTGCACCTCGGTTGTGATCGGTCGTTTATAACATCTCTTCGTCATCTGTTCAGGTATCAGCGTCGGCATGGCATCTGTCGGGCAGATGGCATGCCCTGTTAGGGATATACATCATCGGCCCATGTATATCAAGAACAAATTTTTGCCTTCGGGCGGCAAGGGGAAGCAGGAACCGAAGAAAAAAAGGTTTTGCCATAACAGGGCGATCCGGTTATAATGCGGTAAAACCTGTCCGGGGGCAGAGCATGAAAAACAACGACGATTTCACCTGGTGGAAACACGGGGTTATTTACCAGATCTATCCGCGCAGTTTCTATGACGCGAACGGCGACGGCGTGGGCGACCTGCCCGGCATCATCGGGAAGCTTGATTACCTTGCCTGGCTCGGCGTGGATGCGATCTGGCTCTCGCCCATCAACACCTCCCCGATGTATGATTTCGGCTACGACATATCCGACTACCGCGGCATTGACCCGGTCTTCGGCGCGCTCGCGGACTGCGACCGTCTGATCGAGGAGGCGCACCGGCGGAACATACGTATCGTGATGGACATGGTGATCAACCACACCTCGCACCTCCATCCCTGGTTCGTCGAGTCCCGTTCCTCGCGCGACAACCCGAAGCGGCACTGGTACATCTGGCACGACGGGAAGAACGGGAAGCCGCCCAATAACTGGATGGCCGCGTTCGGGGGCAGGGCGTGGGAACGGGACGAGGCCACGGGTCAGTTCTACTTCCATTCATTTCTGAAAGAACAGCCTGACCTGAACCTCAGGAACAGGGAGTGCAGGGACGCGGTCTTCGGCGAGCTGCGCTTCTGGCTGGACCGGGGCGTGGACGGCTTCCGGCTGGACGCGGTCACCTGGTATGTCAAGGACGACCGGTTCAGGAGCAATCCGCTCGGCTGGGGCCCCAACGCGCCGCGGCCGTATGATTTACAGAAGCACATCTATGACCAGAACAGGCCGGAGACCCATGACGTGCTGAGGGAGCTGCGGAAGGTCCTGGACGGATACGAGGACCGAATGATGGTGGGCGAGACATACGAGGCGTCGCCCGGAGGCGCGAAGACCGCAGCGTCGTATCTCGGGAGCGGCACGGACGAGCTCCACCTGTCCTTTGACTTCTCGCTGCTTTTTTCGAAATACGGCGCGCGTCATTTCGCCGGGTGCCTGTCCCGCTGGTACGATGCCATGCCTGAAGCAGGCTGGCCTTCGATCGTGCTCAACAATCATGACCAGCCGCGCAGCATGACGCGCTGGTGCCCGGGCAGGGACGGTGAAAAAAAGGCGCGGGTCCTGGCTGCCATGCTCCTCACCGCATGGGGCACGCCCTTTCTCTATTACGGCGAGGAGATCGGGATGAAGAACGGGCGAATAACTCGGAAGCAGGTACGGGACCCGGTCGGGATAAAATACTGGCCCCTCAACAAGGGCCGCGATCCGGAGCGGACGCCCATGCAATGGTCTGCCGATGCGAATGCCGGGTTCTCGGCAGCCAGCCCATGGCTCCCGGTTGCCGATACTTATCTGGACGTTAACGTGGCGGCACAGAAGGACGACCCGGGCTCGCTCCTCTGCTGGTACCGGGACCTCCTGGCGCTCAGGAGGGAGCAGGTCGCGCTCACGCGTGGCTCGTTCCGGCCGTCATACTCCGAGCCCGAAGTGCTGGCATTTTACCGCGAAGCCGAAGGGGAGAAGGTGTTCGTGGCCCTGAACTTTTCAGGCAAACAGCGCTCCATTGGATCGGAAGGCACATCCAGATGGCAGGTCCTGCTCGGGACTCACCGGGCTGCCGGTTGGCCGCTTGATGCCGGTCGGATCGATCTTGTTCCTTACGAGGCCGTTGTACTTCAGCGCATCTGATCCGGCTGATATATCGTTGACAAAAGGTTTCGGTCGTGAAACTGTCACGCAATAATTTCAGGAGGCCGTTCCATGGATAAGAGATCCGGCTTTGCCGCACGAGAGATTTATGCCGTCATCCTGCTCGCCGTCATGAACCTGTTCCTGTTCGCTGACCAGAACCTGATGGCGCCCAACCTCACGCAGATCGCACGCGACCTGGGGCTCAATGATGTTCAGCGTGACGTTATGCTCGGCGGCGATATCTCGGCGGTCTTCTTCGTGCTGGGCAGCCTGGTCACCCTGGCGATCGGCTATTTTACGGACCTTGTGTCGCGCAAGAAGCTCTTTATTGCAGTCATCATCCTGGGTGAGATACCATGCCTCCTCACCGGTTTCGTCAAGACATACGATCAGCTCTTCTGGATGCGCGCCCTCACCGGTATCGGTATCGGCGGCGCCCTTCCGCTTACCTATTCGATGATCGGCGATTATTTCAGCCATGGGAACCGTGCCATGGCTACGGCCTGGATCAGTCTTGCGGAAGGCATGGGCATTGCTGCTGGCCAGCTCCTGGCCGGCTTTATCGGGCCGTCCATGGGATGGCGTCTCCCTTTTATCATCGTAGCGCTCCCGAACTTCGCGCTCTGCCTGCTCTTCCTTCTCTCGGTGCGGGAACCGGTGCGGGGCAGGACCGAAGATGCATTGAGGGATCTGATCCAGAGCGGAGCGGTGTACACGGGTCGAATCGACTGGAAAAAATACCGCGAGCTTTTCAGGATAAAAACCAATATCATGGTATTTTTACAAGGGATCCCCGGGACAGTGCCCTGGGGCGTGTTTTTCATTTTCCTGAACGATTTCTATTCACAGGACAAGGGCTATACGGTCGAGATGGCCACGCTCATCGTGATGGTGCTTGGTGCCGCAGCGATACTGGGCTCGTTTGTCGGCGGCCTGATCGGCAATAAACTGTACAATATCAGACCCAAATTTCTTCCGTTATTGTGCGGAACGAGCACGTTGCTCGGGATCATACCAGTGGCATTACTGCTGAATTATCCGTCGCAGGCCGGTGTTGCCAACCCGGATATTGCGGGGCCGCTCCTGCTCGGGCTGATGGCCGGTTTCATGATTTCCCTGACCGGGCCCAACGTGAAGGCAATGCTCCTGAACGTAAACGCCCCGGAGACAAGGGGATCGATCTTCTCGCTCTTCAACCTGACCGATAACCTGGGAAAGGGGTTCGGACCGGTCATTATAAGCATCTTCATCGTGCAGTTCGGAAGGCTTTATGCCTTCAACATCGCGAACCTCTTCTGGGTGATCTGTGGACTTGTACTCCTGGGTATGGCGCTGACGTTTCCCAAAGACGAGACTGCGCTTACCGAGGCCATGAAAGAAAAGGCGAAGGACATGGCGGCAGCGGTCCGTTCCTGATCCGGTTGCCGGGGTGATACGATGAAGAAGTTACAGGAAGTGTCGCGCTCTATCGAGATCAACGCAACGCCCGACGCATGCTACGCGGTCCTGTGCGACATCCAGGGGTACCTTTCCTGGTTCAAGCACGTGAAGAACCTCGATATCAAGAAAGTGAACAGGGAAGGGCGCCCCTCCCGGGTCTTTTTCACCTTTGACCTGCTTATTAAAAAAGGCATGAAAATCGTCCTCAACTACCGTTATGACGACGACAGGCGGCAGCTCTTCTACGAGTCCGGAGGCGGCGATATCGCCAAGGCGACGGGCAATTTCCATTTCCGCGCCCTGCCGCCGGACCGGACCCTCTTCGTGTTCACGTTACGGGTCGATTTCGGCATGCTCATGCCTGACACGATCGTGGATTTTCTCTCTAGCCGCGTGCTGGACGATTTCGTGGCGATGGTCAAAGAGGAATGCGAGCGACGGGCCAGCCTGTACTCGGGGTAAAAAATTATTTTTGACAGATTATTCCCCGCGATCATCATGGGCCGGAATTCGACAGAACAGGAAAGGCCCATGAAAAGTATAATACGTCGTACCGCCGTCATAATCGCCGCAGCGATCCTGGTCAACTGCGTGTCCTGCGCGACCGCAGGCGGCCCGCGGGGCAGCGGGCATCGCCCGCTCCGGGGCCTCTACATCCCCAACCGCCAGGCAAACAACCCGGAATATATTAGAACGATAATCGAGCGCGGCAGGCCGCTCGGGATCAACATGCTGGTAATCGACGTGCACCCCTTCATGGTGCTGAAGAGCCGGATCAATCCCGATGTTGTCGGGTATCTCAAGCGCCAGGGGATTTATATCGCCGCGCGGATAGTCTGCTTCCAGGACGGGCTCAAGTCCCTCCCGGTGCCTGACGGGCACCTTGAGCGGCTTTTCAGCCTCATGGGAGAGGCGGCCGGCGCCGGGTTCGACGAGGTCCAGATGGACTACATACGCTTCCCGGACGGGGCCCCGTATTACGCGCTCTCGGTGAAATACGGGTTTATCGATGATCTATTGAAGCGGGCGCGCTCCATCGCGGATGAGCGCGGGGTGAAGCTCTCGGCTGATCTCTTTGGCCGCGTGGTCTACAACAGGAATGATATTATCGGACAAAAGATCGAGAATTTCGCGAAGCACACGGACATCATCTACCCGATGCTCTACCCGAGCCACTTCACGGACGACCGCGGCCGCATGGCCAACCCGGGCGAGACGGTGCGGGACGGGACGCAGCGGGGGATCGACCGGGTGCAGGGCACGCGCGCCGGGATCCAGCCCTATATCCAGGCCTTCCCGTACAACATACAGTGGGCGCGCGTGTCCCTTGACCGCTACGTGGAGCTGCAGGTGGTCGCGGCGGAATCCACGGGCGCGCGGGGGTGGGTTGCGTGGAACGCCAAGGGTGAGTACGAGTGCGTTTTCAAGGCGCTGGAGCGGCTTTGAGCGTACCTGGTGTTTCGGGCCGGATGCAATGAACTCCCCGAGCAACCATGCTTTCTGCTCGTGGAATCGTGATGCAGTCAACCTGCCGGTATAGACCGTTTATGCGAGGTACTTGCGTATCATCGCCTCGGTCACGCCATTGTTTTTGCATATGTCCGCGTACAGCCTGCCGCTTTTCCGGACCGTGCGCTTCTGTTTCCGGTAGTCCACCGCCACCAGCCCGAAGCGCGGTTCGAGCCCTTCCGCCCATTCGAAGTTGTCCATGAAGCTCCAGTGATAGTAGCCCCGCACGTCGACGCCCGCGTCGATGAGGAGCTTCACCTGATAGAGATGGTCGTAGATGTAGCGGGCCCTGAAGCTGTCCTTCGCGTCGGGTGTACCGTTCTCGGTTATGTAAATGGGGATCCTGAAGCGGCGGTAATAGTGCTCGCAAAAACGGTAGAGCCCCTCCGGGTAGATCTCCCATCCCAGGTCGTTGACCGGTGCGCCTTGCCTGGTCGATATGTCACCGAACATCTGGTCCGGCCGGCGCGGGTTGAACGACACCATTTCGCGTGAATAATAGTTGATGCCGAAGAAGTCCTGGTACACGCCCTTGCCCTCGGGATGCCCGGCGCCCAGGGGCAGGAGGTAGCGGCCCTCGGACATGCCTGTGACGAATATGTCGTGGAAGAGGCGGTTTTGCAGAAAGCAGGCAAACCGCTCGCCGACCGTGCCGCTCATCGGGTCGAATATGCGGAGATGGTGGGCGACTCCGACCTGCGTGTCCGTAAATCCCATGGCTTTCCTGGTTTCGTGGATCTTCCGGTACGATGCGATGTGGGCGCGGATCATTACCCTCGCGCCGCGGATGAACCGGGAGATGTTTTTTTCTCCCGGCGGCCAGGTGCCGGTAACATACCCGAAGAGGAGGTACACGTTGGGCTCGTTGATGGTGACCCAGGTGGACACCAGGTCGCCCAGCGCCCGGACCGCCTGCTCGGTATAGCGCTCGAACCTGGCAATCGCGGTGTCCTCGGTCCATCCGCCCGAATCCTCGAACCAGAGCGGATTGCTGAAATGATGCAGGGTCACCATCGGCTCGATGCCGGCCTTCCTGAGCCGCCTGATCTCGTCGCGGTAGTGATCGATGGCCCCGGCATCGAATGTACCTTCCGATGGCTCGATGCGGCTCCACTCCAGGCTCAAGCGGTAGGCGTTGACGGCCAGACCCTTCATGATACGCACATCTTCCGCGACCCTGTTCCAGTGGTCTGCTGCAACGAGGCAGTCGGTCCCGTCCTTGATCCGTCCCGCCTTCTGTGTCCAGCGGTACCAGCTGTTACCCCGGTCTCCTCCTTCGATCTGCAGCGATGCTGTTGCCGTCCCCAGTTTGAAGTCGTCGGGTAAGCGGAATGGCTTCATGGCTTCCTCCCTGTTACAGTTCAATTGCGAGCATGAAAAGCTTCTCCCGTATCTTTATGGCCTGCATGGTTTTACCGTTCGCGAGGTACTGGCCCAGAGCGGGCGTCCGTACGTACACGGTGTTCGCGTTTTTCGCCTGGCCGTACTGTGCGACATTGATGATGTCCCCTTTCTGTATGCACGAGACGATCTCGCTGCCGGGGAAGATGTGCCCGGTCGTCCCGGCAACGGTGAAAAAGTCGTCACTTACGAGGTGATAACAGCGCGATTCGTGAGGACCGATGACGATCCCGGTTCCGCCGGGCGTGAAGCGGCGCGCCTCGTCAACGGTATTGCAGAAATAGATGCCGTCCTCAAGCACGGTCTTGCACTTGCGGGATGAGAGGTTGATATACGCGATGTAATCCCGAACGCCGATCCGGAATGTGACTTTCTGCAGGGGGCCGAACTCGTCCACGCGATCGATTTCTTTTTTAACAAAGGGAAACATCGAACGGAATGCGCGCATCGTCTTCTCCGAATACGCGCTGATGTCGTCGGATGTGAACAGGAGCCCGCCGAATATGTTGTTTACCATGCACAGGGTGTGCCGCTCGGACGCCGTGAGCGCGTTGTCCTCCTCCCTGAGGATGACGACGTCGGGATCGTTCACGAAAACCCGCCCGTTCAGGTGGCTCCTTCCGATGGTGCTCCTGAGCGAGTTGACGGTCGACACCCGCTCCCGGTAATGGATCGCGGTGAGGATGCGGTCTTCCCATTTCGGCGAAACGTCGCTCCCGATGCGGCAGTAATCGACCTGGCCGAACGCGGTCCCCAGCGGAACGCCGCAGCCCAGTATCAATTTTTCTCCCGCGCACCTTCTGAGAAACCGCATGGCTTCCATCATGATCGTGCCGCGTGTTTTTCCGGCCCGCGGTATCATGGCCGCCGCGTAGAGAAAATCAAGCTTCACCATGTCGAATCCCCACTGGTTCAGCACAGTATCGAACACTTCCTTGATGTGATAGCGAAATTCATCATTGTAGACATCAAGGGCGTAGAAGGTGCCGCTCCAGAGCGGATTCCATCCCGCCGGCACCGGTTCGCCGTTTTGTCTCAGCAACCAGTCGGGATGGTTCCGGTACATCGCGGAACGCTCCTCGCATATAAATGGTGCCAGCCAGAGGCCGGGGGTATAATGCTTCGCCCTGATGCTGTCGGCGATATGCTTCATGCCGTTAGGGAAGGACGGTTTTATCTCCAGCCAGTCCCCGACCGTGGCCTGGTACCCGTCATCTATCTGGAAAAAGTCAAGGGCAACGCGGTTCTGTGACATCGTGTTGAGATTATTCAGAATGATATCTTCGGATATGTTGGTGTAGTGCTTGTACCAGCTCGTCCATCCGGTGGCCGGTTCACGCGTCTGAAGGTTCGGACAGAGTGTTTCGAAGTACCCCGCAAGCACCTCCCGCTTGGGCCCCTGCAGCTGGAGCAGGTCAATCAGGACGAGACGGTCCGAGATCACCAGTCCTTCCACTTCCTTGATGACCGTGATTCGGTTCTTCCTGGTCTCGCATGCGTATATGGTATAGCCCGTATCTTCCAGGAGCGACCCCAGGAGGGTGTAATCGCCGGTCTTCTGTTTGATATAACAGTACACATGGCTGTGGATCTTGCCCTTGTCACCGGAGTAGGGGTAGAAGTGGTAATCGCCGAAACAATGGACCTTGAACCGGCGCGCTGAGCGGGCCAGCTTTTTAATTTTATCGCCGGGTGCGAACTTGCGGCTCTCGGTCCAGGATTGAAAGCCGTTGCAGAATATCATGTCGTCCCGGGTAAAGCGGTAATTGGCGTCAAGGCTGGCCGCCGTGATGGTTACCGAATCCTGCGGCACAAGCGTAATACGTATGCGCCATCCATGTTCGAGATGGACCATCTCTGATTCGATTTCCATCCCCGGCATTCTGGCAGAGGAGCCCACCCTGAAGTTCAGGGTATATTCCCGCTTCCCGTACATGTAGCGAATGATTCCTTTCTGAATGTTCATACATTTTCCTTTGTAATCAATTATATCATCTGGATCAGGGTGAAGATCATATCATCAATGAATCTCGTGCACCCCGTCTTCCAGTCCGCTCTCGAAAAAATCTGCAGCGAGCCCCGTCAGTTTCGCGTATCGTTCCCCGACTGAATGCGAGAAATCCTCCACTGCAGTGCGCCTGACCAGGGCGATAGCGCATCCGCCGAAACCGGCCCCGGTCATCCGCGCGCCAATGCATTCGGGCAGCTCGGACGCCGACCGGACAAGCGCATCAAGCTCCGGTCCCGTTACCTCGTAATCATCACGGAGCGAAGCATGGGATGCGGCGAGAAGTTTTCCGAACCCGCCGAGGTCGCCCCGTGCGAGCGCGTCGACTGATTCGAAAACTCGCCGCTGTTCGCTTGCGATGTGACGTGCTCTTTTTTTCAGCGTGCCATCTGTTATATACATGAGGTCGTCCGGGGATGCCATGGCCAAACGATCAACTGCTTGATTGTGGGATCTAATCTGGCCCAGAGCCCGTACGCATTCGGCATGCCGCTCGTTATAACGTGAATCAACCAGCCGGCGCGGCCGGTTACTGTTCATTATGATGAATGTATAATCTCCCAGGTTCACGGGAATATATGTATATTCCAGCGAGTTGGAATCCAGGAGTATCGCATGGTCCTTACGTCCCAGTGCCACGGTAAACTGGTCCATGATTCCACACCGGACGCCGATATATTCGTTTTCCATTGACTGCATGAGACCGGCTATTCGGACCAGATCGGATTCCGTTCTGCCATGTTCCCCCGTTGCCATGACAGCTGTAATTACTTCAAGGGCTGCGGATGATGACAGCCCCGATCCCTGGGGCAGCGTGCTGGAAAACCGGATATTCATGCCCCGTTGAATCACCATGCCGTTATTGTTCAGATAGAATAGTGCGCCAACTGGATAATTCGCCCATCCGCGGTCCGCATCGTATGATAGCGCGGCAGTGGAATTGAGGTCGATAGTTATCGCCTGCTGCTCCTGTTCGGAGGTCAATCGAAGCATCATGTCGTCACGGTATTGGATGTAACCTGTTATTCCGAGCGATATAGCTCCGGGAAAAACGCTTCCCCCGTTGTAATCCAGATGCTCTCCAATTATGTTGATTCGGCCCGGGGCGAAAAACGAGCGGACAGGCCCGATCCCGTCGAAGAATGAACTTGGTGCCACTTGATTCTGTATGCCTGGCTGCATGGAATCTCCTGGTCGTTGTACTGCGAAGCGCTGTTCGTTTTGCACGATGTTTTCAATATACTGAATGAACTGCTCATGGTGTCAAATATTATAGCGTATGCCCGGAAATTTTTTACCTGTGGTGCCATGATGCACTATAATGAGAGTTGGTTCATCCGCCTGTTATCAGGTCAGAGTGTCGGATTGTTCCATAATATGTGCGATTGTCGGTGGGAACCCCCAGATTAATCTCCAGCTTACTATTGTATTGATCATTTCTTTAATAATAACATAATTGGCATGGGGATAGTTATCGGTATTTTTTTTATTGTTAAGTAAATTGTTAAGAAATTTATTTACCGCCTCAGCAAGAATCAGGGAAAGAGACTTCTTGAACAGCTTCCTCATATCCTGGAAAGATTCATACTCGTCCTCCCTGAACGTGATATGAAATGGATGCATTGTATCTGCGTTTTCCCGATTCTGGTATTGCACCAGTCGTCCGATACGTACCTCGTTTGACGGGTCGTCCATGACAATCCTCAATAATTCTATGATCATCGCCGAACGTGAGATGCCCCGAAAATCGGCAACTGAGCAAATTTTCATGAATAACGCTTCTTTGATATTCATCGTGGTCTGCATTGCAAATCACACCTCCTTTGTGGGTATATGGTGATTACGAACGAGGGTGCTTTCACGAAAAAAATTTTCAATAAAAAAGCCGGGCTGTGGGCCCGGCTTTTAATAGTGTCAGGGAGCCAGATTCTCTATAATCTCATTCCAACTTCAACAAACATCGAGTGGTTCATGCCGCCGTATGAATAGCTCGGGTTAAGCATATAGGTTTCCAGTAAATCATCCTGCACGCCATTGGTCCAGCTCAAACCGTTTTTAGCTACGCTCTTCGGTACCAGGTACTGGAACTGGTATGAGAGGACCGCGACGAACTGGCCGCCGAGCCGCCATGCCTTGGGTACCGTGAACTTGAACCCGATCGATGCAATATGCTTGTCGTTATCCATGAAGTTGTACATGCCGGTCTGGACCTTCGTGTCAACCGGCCCGATCCGGATACCCATCTTTGTCCCGGCGCTCTTGTCGATGTAGCTGGGAACGTACGAGTAGCCGACCATGATGTCGAGTATCGGCCACGGCGCCAGGTTGTATTTAACCCCGCCCCTGTACGATAGCGTGTCAATAAACTTGGGGACCCCTATGTAATGGTTTTTCATGACCTTGCCGAGAGTGCTTTTTGACCACATGTCCCAGTTCACGTCAGCTGAAAGGGTGAGGCCCCAGCGGGTATAGGCGATACCGCCGCTTACTGAGTGCGGCGAATAGTAATCCTGGATTGCAGTCATCAGGTTCATGGTTATTATGCCGCCGAGTATACCGGCCGCCGCGTTAAAAGGGTCGATCTTCATCTGGGTTTCCTGGCGGTAGGATGCGCCGATATCGAGCCCGTCAATCACCGGTACAAGCTTGCCCGGGCTGAAGTAGATGCCCGCGATCGCGCCGGGAGCTATGGTCAGGTCCATGGTGGATTCTCCTATCGGAATCTGCGGTTCTCCCCCCAACTTGACCCCCATGTACATTTTACCCTTGCCGGCGAAGGCAACGTTTACGCCGACGCCGCCGCCGAACGCGTCGTTCATGAAGCCCATGCCGCCGCCGATCATAATGGCTGAGTTCTGGATTTCGCGACCATAGCGCAGGAAGTTATGCGTGCGCGGGTCCAGGTCATTGACCTTAACCAGGCTCAGGTCCGCGTTCATGCCCATCCCGATGCCCAGGCGGAACGAAGAGATAAATTTAGGCATTTTCACAATTGTATTGATGTCAAGAGCACCGCCGATTACGGTAAACCCGTAAGGATTCATCTTGGCAGCGTCAGTTTTTACCGGGTAGAAATCGCCACCCGCTGTTGTGCCGTAGCGTTTTATGCTCAGGTTAAGCTGGGGGAATGTGTAGAGAACGCTAATGGCGAACTGACTGGGGTAAATTTCTTTCTTCTCTGCTTCACCCTCTGTTTTTCTGAGCTTGAGGGTCATTTCTCCGCCAGTCCCAGCCGTCTGGCCGGTCAGTCCTTGAGTTTTGCCTAAACCGCCTACATTGTAAAAGACGGATGACCAATCACTCACGGTTGCCGTCATGGCGTTCCCCCGGGCCATGCCTTCGGCGGAACAGCCGTATGTTTCAGCAAAATTTGCATATAGATTTACTGAATAACCGGCAAAAAATAGAATCGTAATGAGTATTAAAAGATGTTTTGATTTCATTGCCGCTCCCATTATCTCCTAAAATTAATTTGGGTGATTATCTGATGGGATAATAACCCATTGTCAAGCCATATTAATTCTACCGGGACCTGCTCGCCACATGCGCTAGGACACCACGTGGTTGCGCAAACATAACCGACGATGTATCGGCAAGGTTGGAATTCATCCTGCTCCAACCATACGCTACCCGTTGGCAGAGTTTTGTGATCCACGAAGGATCACCCTATTAAAAACTGGTCACCAGAGTATTAATCACATGTTAATGATCGAGGGTGTGGCCCTGTTGCAGGACCATTATGCGCCCGAGAACCATCCCCAAACTTTTTTTATGTTTTGTACTTACGGATTCACTGTTCCTTCAGCCATGCATGATTCATGCGGCCCGCGGCGTTATTAAAATCTTTTCATGAGCATGCCTGATTTATATATATCAGGAAACATTGTTGTGGTTTCCTGTCAGGCATGCGGCCAATTGATGTTTTCCTTGCCCTGTGAATCCTGTAACAGTATCAGTCTGAACGTATACGGTGATTGCACTATATGCTTCTATTATCCAGAGTCAATTCAATAATTATGCAGATTTTTGAAATATTCAACTTCTATTTCTATATAGATAAAAATGATCGAGTACGTATAAATGCCAATTCTAAATGATTTATTAAATATGTCAATAATAAAACTGACACTTCAGTTTCAATTTTTTCAGATTTTCGCCTGCTTTTCTGTCTGGAGTTGTTCCAGTTATTTATAATGCTTCTTGCTAAAAACTATTGACATTCAGGTTTTAATATTGTAAAAATAACACACCGTGTCAGATATTGTCATTGAATGACGGACCGTTACATCGATCCGCATGATGGCGAGTTGTTTATAAAAGAATGTGATTGTTCCATGAAAAAAGGTGAAAAAACAAGAGATCGTCTTTTAAAATGCGCGGAAAAAGCGTTTTCCAGGAAAGGGTATTATGAGACACAGGTTTCAGATATTGTCAAACTCGCGCATGTCGCAAAGAGCACCATCTATCAATACTTCAAAAATAAAGAAGAGATTTTTGCCACTCTCCTCGAGACTTATATCCATGCGTGGGAAAAAGATATTGCCATTGACATGAAGGATTTCGTCGGCGGCAAGCCGGCGATCGATTACGCGCTTGAGTACCTTCGCCACCGCCTCTTGAAAACTGCTGCGTTCTTCAGTGAAAACCAGGACAGGACAAACATAGTCCTGAGAGTAGGTGTCGGGGTCAACGAAGAGTTTGAGCCTATCATACGGAAATTCGAAAGTAAAATTTTGCAGGTGGTGGTCCACGATATCGAGCTCGCCCAGCGCCAGGGACACATACCCGGGTCCATCAATGTGGAGCTTGCGAGCAACGCGGTCATGGGTGCGATTTTCAGATTGAATTACTATCTTTTCGTAATAAATAAAAAATCAATTTCCAAAATGAACATCACCGCCCTGGCGGAAGAGGGAGTCGGATTGGTTGCAAACACGCTGCGGATGAAGTAAGTCCCGATCAATCATCATCCAGGTACGTCACCGCTCCGACAAAGGTCCTTTTCCAGTAATCAAGATTCATGTCCGCGTATGATACGCGCTTGCCCCATGTAGGCGCGTGAATGAATGCTGATTTTCCCGCGAATATTCCCACGTGCGATATCCTCGTTCCATAGATGTTGAAGAACACCAGGTCTCCCGGCTTCGCGTCACCCATATCGATTTTTTTTCCGCATTCATACTGGTTAACAGTGGATCGGGGAAGTGTTATGCCGTTCTCCCGGAAAACGAACTGGACAAATCCGGAGCAATCGAATCCATTCGTTGTCATGCCGCCGTAGTTGTAGCGCGCGCCAAGGTATTTTTCCGCGGTTTTGATTATCTGTGCGCGTTTATCGCTGACGTCCGCCGCGATACCGCCTCTCATCCCGGACGGGTAGATGGCGCAGGCAAGAATGATCGTGATCAGGATTGCTTTCGTTTTCATTGTGTGTCCGTAACGCATGCCGCGGGGATCGGCGCAGTCTACCACCTGTCCCCGTAAACTCAAGTTATTTTTCCGTTTCACGCCAGGAATGATAGGGCATGGATAATAAACAATTGACAGTTGAAGATAATCGTGTATAATCGAGTTCATTTTCGCCTTTTACCAGCCGGATTCGCCTGTCGTCCCGGCCTGCTAATTATTGCGCACTTGCAGCGGGGATCGGGCCGGCCGGAGCCGGGGTATGCATGGACGTTCGTATGAAACAGAAAAAAATATATATCGTCGAGGACGCACGTATAATCGCCCTGGAGCTGCAAAGGGTGCTCGAGGACCTGGGTTACGTGGTCTCTGGCATCGCCGGCTCCGGTGAGGAGGCCATAGAAGCGGTCGTGGCAGCCGATCCCGATCTCATCCTGATGGATGTCCGGCTCGGCGGCCGGATGAGCGGTATAGAGGCGTCGAGGGAGATCCGCAAGCGTATTAACCTTCCGGTGATATATACGACAGCGTATTCTGACAGGACTATTGTCGATGAAGTCCAGCGATCCTTCCCGTTCGGTTTTGTTATCAAGCCGTATCGCCAGAACGACCTGCTGGTGGCTATCGAAACCGCCTTCACCCGGTTCGAATATGAGTTGAAGCTCGAGGAGAGCGAGCGGAAATATAAAAGCCTGTTCGACGGATCCGGGGATGTGATCTTCACCCTTGATGACGGCCTGAAGATCAATACCGCCAACTGGGCTGTCATGAACCACCTTAATATGCGACCGGATGATCTCATCGGGGTCGAATTTATCGACCTGCTGGGGGCATCGTCCGTCGCCGAGATCCAGGGCAGGGAGTTCGTGCGAGAAAAGCTCGATGCCTTCCTCAAGAACAGGCGATCGATCGGGTTCAGGGCACAGTTTAAATCGAATTACAACAATGAGCCGGTTGAAATGAGCGTCCGGTTCGAGTCCATCGCCATAACCGGCGATGACCTGATCATGATGAGGGCCTTCAGGGTCGTTGAGGACGAGCTCCTGAAATTTTTCCATTCGGAAAAGCAGAGCCTGGTCATGGGGAACCAGATATTCCTGGCCGGCGACGTCGCCTATCGCATAACCCGTAATCTCAGGCGCTATGCCGACACCGAGACGGCCGAGCTGATACGTCTCGCGCTTGTCGAGATGATTATCAACGCGATCGAGCACGGCAATCTCGATGTGACGTTCGAAGAAAAATCGAGGGTGCTGGGGGAGGGCACGTATACGGAATTTATCGCCCAACGGCAAGGCGATCCGTTGTATGAAAACAGGAGGGTCCACATCGAGTTTGCCGTGGACCCGAACACTGCCGTGTATACTATTTCCGACGAGGGCTCCGGGTTTGATCATCATGCTTTTTTCAACAAGGAGATAGCGGACGTCAACTCTCCCATGAAGCTGCACGGCCGCGGCATGATCATTTCAAAAAAAATATTCGATGAGATCAGGTACAACGAGGCCGGTAACAGCGTGACCCTGATCAAGCGGCTGCCGGGGATCAGCGGCGGATGACCCGCGCGTAACGCCGGACATGGCTCCCGCATTCCAGAAGGAGCGTGTCGCCGGTCAGCGATATGATTTCAGCTTCGGACGTGCCGCAGGAGTTTCTGGTCGATGCGAAACGGATCGTCGCGCCTTCCAGCGAATAACTGTTCCTGCTCCTTGTCGCGAGGTGAAACCCGTCCCGGGTGAATGTCTCGCCGCTTTCCTCATCGGTAATTATCTCTTTTTTACATGAGCCGTCGTCATCGCAGGCGTCGCCGGTCCATTGCCAGGTCCCTGTAAGGAGGGTTGCGTAATCCGGGCGGTTGCAGGCAGCGGAGAGCAGGGCTGCCCCTGCGATACTTAAAGTGATTATCCGTAATTTCATGGTCTTTTATACTCCCCCGGAATTCCGGCAGGTTTTTCCGAATAAGCCTACCGGTATGGATTTCTCTTATTAATCTATTGAGAATGAAAAAGCACGTTGATGTTACAGGCTATGTTGCATAATCCGGCCTGGTGCTGAACGAGGAATATTGCTTGGTGCGGTGAATAACGGGCCCTGCTCTATCGAGCTCATTCTCCGGTTGCAGGCCCCGCATGTCCACAAAGAAATCCATCCTTCCTTCGGGTGTTTTCTTCATGTTTGGTCAGAATCGGGAAGATACTGACTTGATCTTTCGACCAGAAAAAAAATAATTTTTCATTCGCTATTCATGGCCCAAACGTCCGCGGGGCCTGCCCTGGACGAGGGATCAGTGAATGCTTTTGAATTGGCCCAATAGTTTTTCTATATGAGATTCCTCTTCCTTGACGATTTCCTTGTAATCGCTTGTCACCGTATGGTGGCGCTCTACCATCACGGTCTTCAGTTCGCGCTCCAGTAACAGCGTGATAAAATCAACATCGTGTTTTGACAGATCGATATTCATATAAACCTCCGAAAATGTAATATACGCGGAGATAATGTAAATCGTATCTCGACAACTATCATATTAATAATATATCCAAAAAAATTAAAATTCAAAATAATAACGCAGCCCTGTCTTTAATTATCTTTTCTGAAACAGTCACCTTTATCTTTAAAATGCCTGTTTTTTGTTAAATACTCCGTAAATGCGGGATTCATCTCTGGTGTCCTCCACGAAGAATCCAAGCCTGCCGGATGTATCGCGTATGGCCCTTGTTTTATTGCAATTATTCGGAGATCCTCCTTCATGAAACTGCTTAATGATTGACAAAAACAATTGTAACCATTAGCGTACCACGATTTTAATGTATCCCTCATCCCATGCCGCCGGGTTGCGGGTTCGACTGGAATGGGAGGATGAAGATGGACCGGGCGGACGCGACTTTTCGTTTTGAGGAAGCGCATGGGCGGTAATAGTAACAAGCCTTCGTTAATCAGGCGTTTGAAGACTATCATGATGGGAGATGCGCGGAGTATTTCCGATCCGGGGATTTTTCACAAGCTGTCGCTGATAGCCTTTTTCGCCTGGGTCGGTCTTGGTGCCGATGGCCTCACCTCATCCTGTTACGGCCCGGAGGAGGCGTTTCTTGCGCTGGGCAAGCACTATCACCTGAGCATATTCGTCGCCCTCGGCACCGTTCTGACCATCTTCGTCATCAGCGCGAGCTATCACCAGATCATAGAGCTTTTCCCCACCGGCGGAGGCGGTTACCTGGTGGCTAGCAAGCTCCTGTCGCCTTCCGTCGGCATGGTGTCCGGGTGCGCGCTCCTTATTGACTATCTCCTTACCATCACGCTTTCGGTTGCCAGCGGCGCGGACGCGCTCTTCAGTTTCCTCCCTGCATGGATGATTCCGTACAAGCTCGGGGTCGCCGTGGGAGGCGTGGGCCTCCTTATAATACTCAACCTGCGGGGTGTAAAGGAGTCGGTCGTTCCTCTCGTGCCGATATTCATCGTGTTCATCGTGACCCACGCCGCCGCAATCATCTACGCAATAGCATCAAATGCCGCCAACCTGCCCGGACTGGTCAGCGCTACCGTGAGTGATATCGGCGCCACCAACACGGAGCTGGGGACCCTCGGGATGATCTTCCTCGTCCTGCGCGCGTACAGCATGGGTGCCGGTACCTTCACCGGGATCGAGGCGGTGTCGAACGGTATGTCGATCCTGCGCGATCCCAAGGTCCAGACCGCAAAGCGGACCATGAACTACATGGCGGTTTCGCTGGCGACAATAGTTGCCGGTCTGATGATTGCCTACCTCCTGTTCGGCGTCCGGCATGTTCCCGGGAAGACCCTTAACGCAGTACTTTTTGAAACGATGACGTCCGAATGGGGCATGGCCGGCTCCGGTTTTGTCCTCGTCACCCTTTTTTCCGAGGCGACCCTTTTATTCGTGGCGGCGCAAACCGGTTTCCTGGGCGGACCCGGCGTGCTCTCGAACATGGCACTGGACCGGTGGGCGCCCGGACGGTTCGCATCCCTTAACGACCGGCTGGTGACGCAGAACGGCATCCTCATCATGGGAATCGGCGCAATAGTGCTTATGATCTATTCCCGCGGCTCTGTAAAGTTCCTGGTTATCCTCTACAGTATCAACGTGTTCGTCACCTTCACACTTTCGCAGCTCGGCATGGTGCGGTACTGGTGGCAGTCACGGAAAAAGGTGGATCACTGGCGCAAGAAGCTCACGGTGAACGGCATAGGCCTTGTATTGACGGTCTTCATCCTCGTGTCCGTCGTGGTGCTGAAATTCAACGAGGGCGGCTGGATTACCATATTCATCACCGGCTCGCTGATAGCAATCGCGATCATCATCCGGCGCCATTACGGCAGGACGCGGAAGCTGCTGGGACGGCTGAGCGGCCTGGTAGAGGTGGCCGATATGGAAATGGTCAACATCGAGGAGCAGGTCCGGAGCGGCAAGCGGAAGAAACAGGAGGTCGTCTTTGATCCCCTGGACCGCACTGCCGTGATGTTCGTGAACGGGTTCACGGGTACCGGACTGCACACGCTGTTTGCCATCACCAGGCTTTTCAAGGGCCTTTATAAAAATTTCGTTTTCGTACAGATCGGCCTCGTGGATTCCGGCGTATTCAAGGGTACCGAGGAGCTGGAAAAACTACGGGCGTACATAGACACGGACTGCCACCGGTATGTGGAGTATATGCGCGCACACGGGCACCACGCGGAGAGCGTTACTGCGATCGCGGTGGACGTGATCGACGAAACGGTGCGCATAGCCCCGGACATACTGAAGCGTTACCCCAACGCGATCTTTTTCGCCGGCCAGCTGGTGTTCCCCGAGGACACGTTTTTCACGCGCTGGCTTCACAACTATTCGGCCTTCGCTATCCAGCGGCGTTTCTACCACCGGGGTATCCCCATCGTCATCCTTCCCATCCGCGTGTAACCCGCTAATTAACTTGACTGTGCGCGGGTAGATGCTATCCTGCCATGGAGAACGGATGCCGTACAAAAGCGGATTTTCGAGACGGCCATGAAGCATGAACTGCCTGTTTTACCGGGTAGAATTTGATCGATTGAGGATGGGCCTGCCGCGGATCGGTGAAGAATACGTACCGGCAGAATTTGCGTAACAGCGGGAATTTTATTTTTTCAAAAATATCAGGAATGTCATATCGCGCATCAACCGGAGGTGACGTGTGAAACAGAGCACAATCGCTGGAAGGATCCGAAAGATCCGCTTATTTTATGAAACGGGCGGGACGAAAGATATCTCGTTTCGCAAAAGACAACTGCGGAATTTAAAAAAGGCGATCCGTAAGAACGAGCAGTCTATCATGGACGCACTGTATACCGACTTGAAGAAGCCCGTGTTCGAGTCCTACGCGAGCGAGATCGGCATCCTGTATCCGGAGATAACCTATGCCATCAGGCATGTCAGGTCCTGGTCGAAAAAGCGCAGGGTGGGAACGCCTCTCATTCATTTCTATTCCCGCAGCACGGTCTACTACGAGCCGTACGGCGTGGCGTTGATCATCAGCCCGTGGAACTATCCCTTCCAGCTCATCATCGCGCCGCTCATCGCGGCCATAGCGGCCGGCAACTGCGCGGTCATGAAGCCCTCCGAGCTGGCCCCGGCAACCTCGCGCGTTATCGCGAAGATCATACGCGAGACGTTTCCCGAGAATTACATCGCCGTGATCGAGGGGGGCGTCGACGCGACGCAGGTCCTTCTCGGCGAGAAATTCGATTATATTTTCTTCACCGGCGGTACGGCGGTGGGGAAGATCGTAATGAAGGCGGCAGCCGAGCATCTCACCCCCCTGACGCTGGAGCTGGGCGGCAAGAGCCCGGTCATCGTGGACGAGGACGCGGACCTGCCCGTGGCGGCGCGACGCCTCTCCTGGGGAAAGTTCTTCAACGCCGGCCAGACCTGCCTGGCGCCGGACTACCTGCTGGTGCATGAAAAAATCAGGGACCGCTTCATCGGTGAGATCGTTCTTGCGATTGATGCGTTTTATAAAGGCGACCCGGCCTCGAGCCCGGACTATGCCCGCATCATAAACGAGCGTCACTTCGACCGTATCATGGGTCTTCTAAAAAAAGGAATGATTCTGTACGGAGGGGAGAGCAACAGGAAGAAACGGTACATCGCGCCGACGCTCGTGGGTAATGTCACGCAAAAGGACCCCATCATGCAGGAGGAGATCTTCGGCCCGCTCCTCCCGGTCATGACTTTCCGCGATCTCGGCGATGCGATCGATATCGTGAACGGGAGGCCGCGGCCCCTCGCGCTCTACTTTTTCTCGAAGAGCAAGCGGAAACAGAAACGCGTGCTCCGGGAGACGGCCTCGGGCGGCGGGTGCATCAATGACACGGTTTCCCACGTTGGGAGCCAGGAGCTTCCTTTCGGCGGCATCGGCGACAGCGGCATGGGCCGTTATCACGGCAGGTCAGGGTTCGAGACCTTCTCGCACCAGCGGGGCGTGCTTACCCGGAGCTTCTGGCCCGACCTGATGCTGCGCTATCCGCCCTACGGGAAGAAGGACCGGCTGCTGAAGGCTTTGTTCAGGATCGTGGGGTAAGTGAATAGTGAACAATTTTGGAATAAAGGGGCTGCCCAATAAGCGGTTGCCGAGTGAATTTCGCATTTACATATCGCTTGTCTCGATACGATTTTGCCGCCTTTGGCGTCAAAATCACTCGACAAGCGTTGCGAAATTCGTATCGAGGCAGCTTATGGGACAGCCTTTTTTTATTTTTTAAATAATAATTTTTCCGGTTATGACCTGCTTCCCGTCTTCCAGGCGCGTCCTTACTGTGAAAAACTCGCCGCGGGGGAGCTTTCCCTCTACCTCGATCGCGGCGTAGTACTCATTGAAGCCGGTCGTGACGCCCCTGCGGGTCCTCTCGCTCAGGAAAAGCGATTCACGGCCGTCAAACCTCCTGAAATAATCGAGCTTTTGCGCGGCGGCCAGCTCTATCACGCGGCCGCTCCTCTCGGTTTTTGTTTTCTCCGGGACCGAGTCCTCCATCGATGCCGCCTTCGTGCCGGGACGCGGCGAGAAGCGGAAGGTATGCACGTGGGAAAACCCCGCGTCCCGGATGAGCCCGATCGTCTCCCCGAAGTCTGCCTCCGTTTCGCCCGGGAACCCGACGATCACGTCAGTGGTGAAGTTGTAGTCGGGGATCCCGCTCCTGATGCGGTCCACGAGGGCGAGGTAAGCGGCGCGGGTGTAGTGCCGGTTCATGGCGGCAAGTACCCGGTCGCTGCCGCTCTGGAGCGAGAGGTGCAGGTGCCGGACGATTTTTCCTTGCGCCAGCAGATCGATGAGCGCCGGGGTCACGGACAGGGGCGAGATTGACGTGAGATGGACCCGGAACCTGCCTTCGAGCGAGAAGAGGCGGGCGATGAGGCCCGCCAGGTCCGTATTGCCGTCGCGGTAGTTGCCGATCGTCACGCCGGAGAGCACGATCTCGCGATAGCCGGCGTCGACCAGTCGCACGAGCTCCTCGACGACCATTTCCGCCGGCTTGCTCTGCGGCGCGCCGCGCACCAGGGGCACGATGCAGTAGGAGCAGAAGTTGTCGCACCCGTCCTGTATCTTGAGATACACGCGGCTCGTCGAGGACCTGACCGGCGGCGTGAAGCTGAACCGCGCGCCCGGCACCGGCCCGGGTGCGACGAATTCTTCCCACAGGCCGATGATCTCGGGGATGCGGTGCTTGTAATCGTTCGGAACATAGTAAATGTTTCCCTCGCGCCTGAGCTCCCCCGGCACGCACCCGGTCACGATGATCCGCTTACCTCCCGGTCCGGAGGGCTCGCCGGCCGCGCGGTAGATGAGCTGGCGGGTCTTGCGCTCGCTCCTCTGCGTCACGGCGCAGGAATTAATGATGACCACGTCGGCATCGTCGCCCGCAGCGGGCTCGTGCCCGATCTCCTGGAGGGCCGTTGACACTGACTGGATCTCGGACTGGTTGAGGCGGCAGCCGAGGGATAGTATCCTGAATTTCATAGGGCTGTTTCCGGCAGGGGTCTATTAATGGGGCCTTCCCGATGGAGCACAACCATTTTTCGGGTCGGGTGATCCTCCCGGGCCGGGAATCCCCGGCTGCAGGGATAAAAAGTGCTTGATCACGGAGGTCGGCGGTGTTTAATGCATGACAGTATGAATAAAAAGCAGATCACGAGGGACCAGGCGTTCCATGCGATTGAAACCGGCGAATTCGGGACCGATGTTGTCGCGTCACACGAAAGAGTTGCCGTGCTCATGACGCAGGACTGGTGCTCCCAGTTCGCGGCGATGAAGGGCTGGATCTATACCCTCGACAGGGATTTCGACCTGCACGAGCTCGTGTACAATCTCGTTCCCTATTTCAGCGATTTCCGGAGCTTCAAGGAGAACCGGTGGAAGAACGGGCAGATCCCCTACGTGCGCTATTACCGCGGCGGGAAGCTGGTGGCGGAGTCGAACTATGTGTCGCAGGAGGAGTTTCTCCGCAACCTCGGGTTGTAGCGGAAGCGTGCGCGGGGCCGTGATGCGGCGCTCCGGCTGCCCGGCACAATCACCCTTTCCTGTTCCGTGACGGCCCCCTGAGGACGCGTGCGGGAAGCATAAAGATCGACTTCAGGAGCTGAAGAACACCGTCAACCGCCAGGCCGAGAAGCCTGAACGGCAGAAGCAGGAGCCATACGAACGGGTAGAGTATCAGGGCGATGAGCGCCAGCGGCCAGCAGAGCAGCAGCAGAATCAGCCAGAGCAGGAATTTGAGCATGTCGTAATCCTCCACTGGTTATACTATTGATGGTGAACGGTATACGGTCAAGCCATAAACGGCGGGCAACCCACGGCCGATACCCTTTATACAGGAGGACCCCGGTGCGCGAAACGAAAGAATCTCGACCCCTGCAAAAAATGTTTTCAGTAGTGCCGCGGCGCTACGATATCATCAACCGTATTTTCACACTGCGCCTGGATGAGCGGTGGCGCGCCCGGGCAGTGCAGGAATGCCTGCAGGATGCGCCGGCTCGCGCGTTGGACCTCTGCACGGGGACCGGGGATCTTGCCCTCAGGATGGCGGCTGTTGCCGGCGAGGGCGCCCTGATCGTCGGCGCAGATTTCAGCCTTCCCATGCTTGCCGAGGCGCGGCTCAAGGCCGCGCACGCCGGGGTGCGGGTGCCGTTCGTTCCCGCCGATGCATCCGAGCTTCCTTTTAAAGACGGGACATTCAATGCGATCGGTATCGGGTTCGGCTTCAGGAACCTGACCTACAGGAACCCGAAGCGTGATCGCTACCTCGCGGAGATAATCAGGGTGCTCGCGCCCGGTGGCAGGTTCGTGATCGTCGAGAGCAGCCAGCCCAGCTTCCGCCTGTACAGGGCGATGGTGCACCTGTATGTCCGCACCATGGTGTCATTCGTGGGAGGGATTATTTCCGGGCAGAGGGGCGCATACAGGTACCTGGCCCATTCGGCGATACACTTTTACGGACCGGACGAGCTTTGCGCGCTGCTCGAAGGGGCGGGGTTTAGGCGCGCGAGGTACAGCCTGATGCTTGGCGGCGTTGCGGCGATTCACGTGGCTTATAAGGATTGATTGCAGTGTCAGGGCGAAGGCCATATGGCGGAGCGGGTCAAATAGTACGATACAGGATTTAGCCAGGTTAAGCATGCGAACCTGCCTGATGCAAATTGTCAGGGTAAACAGTGTTTAAAGAAACCGACGTCCCGGTTTTTCTTGACAAATTAAAATCTCTCATATAATGATGCTGCAAAATCTCATGGTTGTAAGGGATCGAGATTAGCAGTTTGCCGAGAAAAACGTAAGGTTTTACGAATTCACTTCGTAATACCGACTCTGAAAAACTCCACTGATGGATTTTTTTCAGGAATCTGTTAGATTGATTTTCAAACCAGATTAATAACTAACCCGTAATATTCAGAGTTTTATATGAGCCAGAAGCTGGGAATAGTGTGAGAATTATTCAGGGTTTTAAAGATTGTATAATTTAATAAACCGTCCGGACGGTCATTAAAGTACGAATTGAGCAAATGCATACTAGCCACTTTTTGATGTATCGGATATTAGCCGGACAATATTGCAAAGATAAGTTATAAGTGCCATATATATAGAGAATTGCGGCATCATGAAATTACCCTAATCCATATGTGATTAAGGATGGGTTGGAGCGTTTTAATGAAAAAAATCCATTTAATACTCTTGTTTCTGGCGGCCAGTCTTTCCTTGACGTTAGGCTGTCAAGAGGAAGGGAGCGGTGTCTCGCCTCTGGCGCTGTTCGGCGATAGCGTCATCGATCAGCCGGATGACCCGGGCTTAGACCCGGACGATCCGATAGATCCCTTCATTCCCGGCTATGCCGGACCCGTGTCCGTTACTGCAACGGATGGAACGCATGGCGATCGGATCGGAATTAATTGGGAGCTGGTTGATGATGCGGTCACGTATAATGTATATCGGTCAGAAAGCGCGGGCGGTCCCTACGAGGCGATAGGCAGTGTCGGCGCGGATGAGTTGACCGTGGACCCGGTCGATCCGCCAGTTGATCCTCCGGTCGATCCTCCTGCCGATCCCCCGGCAGACCCTCCGGTGATACAGGCAACGTTCCAGTCCGATGTCAATCTTAACCAGGAGTTTGTAATCAGGATCCTCTTTATCCCGGTTGCAACTTATTACGGCGTATATGCCGAAGCGCAAACGACATACCAGATACGCATCAAGCTCGGCACGACCAACAATAAGCTGGTCACTTTCAAGGGTGGTTTTGGCGGCGAGTATTACACGCAGGAAGACGTGATCGCGAAGATCAACGCTGCGGTCGGTAAAACCATCTGCTCCGGCGTGACCGATGGCAGCAACAAATACATCAGGATCGTGAGCACCGACGGTGCCATTACGCTTGAGAATAATTTCGTCATAGGTATGATAACCCCGTTCCCGCCACTCTGGAAATTCTTAAAGAAAGACGCGGGCTGGAACACGGTCATACGCGTTGAACCCGTCGAGGTTGATGACGGATCCACGATCGATACCGGTACGGATACCGGCACCGATACAGGCACGGGAACCACGACCGGGCTGTCCTACTACTTTACCGATACCGATGTCACCGCGGGGACACAGTACTTCTATGTCGTAACCGCGGTCGATGCTGCGGGCTCGGAGAGCGGGTACAGCCCCGAGGACGACGGGTATGCGAAACTTGACTCGATGCCGGACAGGGTTACCGGCGTTTCGGTAAGTGATGGCGCACATGCTGACAGGGTGGCCATAAACTGGGATGCGGCGGACAAGGCGACCTTCTACCGCGTGTTCCGCACCAGGGACACATTTGTTGCGCAGGTGGGCGGCGATATAACCGGGACTTCGTACAATGACACCTCCGTCACGCCGGGGCTGTTCACGTACCGTGTCGTGGCCTGCAACGCGGACGGCACGGGCCTCGAAAGCATGCCGGACAGCGGTTATCGCGCGATCTCAAATCAGGAGTTTTTCGACGAAGCGTACAGGGAAGTGGAGAGCGGCATGAACCGTCTGACGCTCATCAAGAAATCGGGCACCGGCAAGCTGGGCTCCGAGACAATCCAGGACCTGGCAGGCAGCGGCACCCTTTATTACAAGGCGTCCGGCGGACTTACCAGCGCCTCGGTCATTCTGCAGTTCACAAATTTCTGCGACCTCTACCTGACCATGAACGGCACCCAGACAACGTCGGTCAGCGATCCGCTCGGTGACTGCACCGGGACCATAACGGGCACGCTCAATGTGACGGGCCTGTATAACGGCTCCGTCCGCTTTGATCTCACCCTGGTGGGCGAAGCAGTCACCGCGGGCAGCTATTACGTGAGCCAGAACGGCGGGGCGGAAACGTCAATTCCCTATACCTACATTCCGTAACATCTGTCATTCAGCATTGTTGAAACGGGCGCGCCGCAGGGTGCGCCCGTTTTATTTCTGCTTGCATATCCCCGAGGCCTGCTTATAATCATCCCCGTGCTGCCCGTTCAGCAGGTTATTATTATCATGGATTTCTGGAGGCCGATATGGTCAGGTTCTCGTTGACATTTATTTTCTGCCTTACCCTGTGCATGGCGCTGGGCGCCGTGGAAAAGATCACCGTTCCGCTTGACAAGGCGAAGCTCGAGAAGGGCGAGCTGCAGACCTTTATCATCCCTCTGAAGACCGCCGAAGGCCAGGCCAGGAGACGGGTGATAGGCGTTGTCGTCATTGATGCACCGCCGGCACGCGTGTGGAAGGTGCTCGAAAACTGGGAAGCGATGTCCGCGTTTGTTCCCGGGCTAGAATATTACAAGGTAATCGGCCGTCGCGGGCCCGATGAGTCAATCATTGAAGGAACAGTCAAAGCCGGCCTGATGAAAATACTCTATACCATGGTCGTCAGGTTTGATCGCGTGAAGCTCACACAGGACTGGTCCTTCATCAAGCCTGAGCAGGTGAAAGCATACAATGACGGCGGCATACCGGTTAAAAAGCCGACCTGGAACATCAAGAACGTCGAGGGGTTCGAGTACATCGAGCCGTACGGGGACGGGTCGCGCACGATCTATTATTACGCCCCGGTCATCGAGGCCAAGGCCGTTCCCGAGTGGATCGAGCGCCTTCTGGCGAAGCGGGGACTAGACGGGTACATGCTCGGAGTAAAAAAGAAGGTCGAGGGAAAATAGCCCTGCAGCCATTCCCGGGGGCCCCGGCGGCTGAATGAAGTCATAACCGATGATAATAACATACAGAGATGCTGGCCAGACAGACTGCCTACCGATCGCCGGGCTGGACAGGATCGCCGCCGGCGGCGTGCTTGATTTTTTATACCGGGACCTGGTCCCCGGCATGTCGCCGGTAGAGCTCGCGGCCGAAGTCCTCGGCCGTGAAAATGGATCCTACAGCTTCCGCAACACCCGCGTGGCCGAGATTGGCGGCGAAGTCGCGGGAATGCTGATCTCGTACCACTCGTCCCATCATGCGCTGTCCGATGACATGACCGAGTATTTCCCCCGTGACAGGATCGACCGTATCAGGGCGCTCTTTACCGCGGAGGTGCCCGAGAGCCTGTATATCGACTCCCTCGCGGTTCATGCCCCGTATCGGAGGCATGGGATAGGCGGGGAACTTCTGGGTCATGCGGCGGAAAAAGCCCGCCGCATGGGCCTGGATACGCTGAGCCTCATCACCTTCGCCGACAACAAGACCGCGCACCGGCTGTACGGGAAACAGGGTTTCAGTCTCGTGCAGCAGCTGCCCTTTGTCGCGGATGAATTGATGCCCCACCGGGGAGGCATCTATGTCATGACGGCGCCCGTAAACAAACGGGGCGTGAGCTGACAGAGCGGGATTCCCCTCTTCCGACGATTATCCCGGTAATTAATCCTTGTTGATGGCATTAATATCTTGACAGGACGCCACCATGTTTTATAAATGAATAAATGAATAAAATATTCATTTATTCATTATTACGGAGCGCGGGAACGGATGAGAAAAAAGGGCACAAACGAGGCGCTATACCATGCGGCAATGGGCGTATTCGCCGAATACGGGTACCGGAAGGCGACAATGGATGATATCGCCGCAGCCCTGGGAATGACCAAGGGAAACCTGTATCTCTACGTGAAGGACAAGAAGGACCTGTATGAAAAGTCGGTCGGGCATGCACTTCTTCGCTGGCAGGGACTGGTGCGGGACGCCGTTGGGAAGGAGTCTGACGTGAGAAAGCAGTTCCTGGTCATGGGCGAGAAGGCGCTGGAATACCTGGCGCGGGACAATGACCTGCGGCGCGTGCTCGTGCGGGACCCTGAAATATTCCCGATGTTTCCAGTCAGGGACCCGTACCTCCAGGTCAACAGGGAGTCGGTCGCCCTGATCCGAAGTATCTTAAAGAAAGGTATGGAGCAGGGCGCGTTCCGCAGGGTGAACCTCGACTCCCTCCCCGAGGTGCTGTTTTCCATTTACAAGATGCTGGTTATCCGGACCTACATAGCGCAGGAGGGATCATCGATGCGGCGCATGTTCGAGGAAACTCTCGAAGTGGTAACGCTCGGGATTTTCAAAGAGCCCCGCAAACGGCGCGGGTCCGGAAAAAAATAAGCATTCACATACCAACAGTAAAGGAGGTCAATCATGAGCGGAACGATCAAGTACCTGAGTCCGGAATGGCGCAGCGAGGTCGAGAAACTGCTTAAGGCAGAGCTCTCACCGGAAAAGATGAACAACATATCCTCTTCCATGTCCAATATCTACAGGAACTGCCCCGACGGGAAAGAGCGGTATTTTCACGTGAAATTCGATAATGGCGCGGTGTCGAGCGTTTCCGTGGGCGATGGAACGCCGCCCGAGGCTGAATTTATCATTACCGGGGAATACGAGGTGTTCGCGAAGATCTCGCGTGCGGAGCTTGGCGCGCAGAAGGCGCTCATGACCGGCAAGCTCAAGCTTAAAGGGAACATGGTGAAGGCGCTGAAGCTCGCGTCGGTCGTGGACCGCCTGAATAAGGTGATCGCAAAAATTCCGGCTGAGTATTAAAGGAGGGACTATCATGACACGAAAACTCGACGCGAAAGACCGGTATTATATAGATTTCCCGAAGCGGATCAGCGACATCCAGGCGGCTATGGCGAAAGAGAAGATCGACCTGTACCTGGGCTCGCGGCTCCGCACGCTCTCCTGGACGCTGGACGCGTTCTGCCCCTGGCGGAGCTTCGTGGTGATACCGGCCGAGGGGATGCCGACCGCATTCATCTTCGTAATCGACGTAGCCCGCGTGGCTGATGACACATGGGTGGACGAGGAGCACGTGCGCGGTTTCGCGCCGATGGGCGGCCAGGACCAGATAGAGCAGATAGCGGACTTCATACGTGACAACCTCAGGGGCGGCAAGGGCAGGGTCGGCATCGAAAGCGGCATGTCCAATTACCTGCCCGAGGGGTGGCTCACCCATTACGAGTATGAGCAGTACCGTGACGCGCTCGCGGGCTCGGAGCTCGTGAACGCCCATACCATCGTCGACCGGCTCGCACTCATCAAGGACGCCGGGACCATCAACCGGTTCCGCGAGGCGTCGCGCATCGTTGACGAGGGGCACGTGGCCGTGCGCGCCGCCATAGATAACAGCGGCTGGAAGGGCATGACCGAGACGGAGATCGCCGGGATTGCGGCCCTTGCCATGCGGCGCGCCGGCAGCGAGTGGGAATGGTCGTTCACCGGAGGGAATGAGATCGCGTGCGGCTACCGCACCGGGCTTGCCGGCGGCGCCTGCACGCCCGCGACCCGCAAAAAGCTCGCTCCGGGCGAGCCGCTCATGGTGGACATACACTCCATGTTTATGCTCGGCCTGGGAGACCACTCGCACAACTATTTCACCGGCTCGGCGACCGACCGCCAGCTCTGGCACGCGGAGAATTTCCTGAAAATCGTGCGGGCCACCCTGAAAGCATACCGGGCGGGCATCACTCCCTCGACGCTCGCTGACGAGATGATGGCACTGGCAGAGGAGGGACGTTACTCCGACTTCATGGTGCCGGGTTTCGAGCACGGGATCGGCATGATGGGTGATGAGTGGCGCATTGGCCTCAACGATGGGCCGTTTCCCTACTGGACGAACCCGGACCACGTATACCAGGAGAACGAGGTGCTTATCTGCGCTATGCAGTATGCCTGTCCCGAAGAGAACGTAGGTTTCCGGTATGAGAACCCGATAGTTATCGGTAAGAGCGGGTGCGAGGAGCTTTCCAAATATCCGCTCGGGATCGAGGTGATAATATAATATTGAATTGTCTCCGGCCGGATTATCTGGCCGGAGACTTCTATTAATAAACCGGGGTCAGAGCCCCGACCCTGTGCGAGCTCCTGTCGCGGTCGGGACTTCGACCTCCATGTCTCTGTAGCGATAGTTATCGGTAACAGTCTGGTGTCAGAGTAATGCACAGGGGCTAGAGCAAGTAAAATGCGTACAAAATCGGAGAATCGTCATGAAAAAAGCCAGCCTGACACAATGGTTTAAGCCGCTCACCCTGGCCTTTACAGCAGGGGCGATAGTTATCGGTGCCCTTGACTTTTTCCACACATGGACCGGCGTGGAAACATACCTGGATGCGCCCTGTACCGTGACAACCGCCCGCTGGCCGGCGTACCTGCCCCTGCAGATGGGATTAATCGGAACAGTAGTGCTCGTGTCATGGGCCCTGTTCAGGATCTATGTGGTGGATCGGCTGGTGGGGTCAGAGCCGGCCCAGCGCCTGCCTGACAGGATAGTTATCCCCCTGACAATGGTCATGGTCGCGGCAGCGTATTTCCTGTCAGCCGCGCTTCCTGGTACAGTGAACCAGCCCGGGATCTTCTTCACGCTGTACACGTTCTCGCTTGCCTTCGTGCTCCTGTTCTTGTCCGGCCACCAGGCAACCGCGTTCGTGATAGTCGGCTTTGCCGGCACGCTGGCTGAAACGATACTGCTGTCACCTTCTATTAATTATTACGAGTTCATGCATAAAGAGCTCTTTGGCCGCGCGCCCTCCTGGCTTCCGTTTGTATACGGGTGGGTTGGCGTATTCATACACAGAGTGTCACAGGGAATCGGGAAATGAGAGGCCCGGAGAGGGCCCCGGTTACCCCAATTTTTCTCTCAACACCTCGTTCGCGAGCGCAGGATTGGCTTTCCCCCGGGTAGCTTTCATCACTTCACCCACGAGGAACCCGAGCACCTTTGTCTTGCCGCCGCGGTATTCCGCGACCTGGCCCGGGAATTTCGCGATGACCGCTTCCACGGCAGCCTCGATCGGGCCGCGGTCAGTGATCTGGGCGTGGCCTTCCGCCTCGATGATCTCGATAAGGCCCCTGCGGTCAGTAAACGCCGTGCGCAGAATGTCCTTCCCCTGGCGGCCGCTGATCTCGCCCCTGTCGATTTTTGCTAAAAACAGGGCGAAGTCCTCCGGCGTTATGTGGAGCTTCTCGAAATCATCCTCGTGCGAGAGGAGCTCGGAGATGAGCCAGTTCGCGAGGTTGCGCGGATTGTCGTACCGGGTAAGCGTCTTTTCGAAAAATTCGGCGTAGCCCGGGTTAAGCATGAAGAGCCGCGCCTCGCTTTCGCTGAAGGAGTGTTCTTTCTCGAACCGCTCTTTCCGCTCAAGGGGCATTGAGGGGAGCGTGGAGCGCACCTGCCCGATCCATTCGTCCGTGATCTCCAGCGGCAGCAGGTCGGGGTCCGGGAAGTAGCGGTAATCGTGCGACTCTTCCTTGCTCCGCATGAGCGCGGTCTTCTGCGAGCTGTCGTCCCAGAGGCGCGTCTCCTGCGTGATCGGCACGCCCTCGCTCTTCATGCGCATAAGGCGCTCGGTCTCGTAGGCCAGGGCGCGCTCGATCGCCTTGAGCGAGTTCATGTTCTTGATCTCGACCTTCACGCCCAGGGCCGTGTCGCCCTTCTCGCGCACCGATATGTTGGCGTCGCAGCGGAGGTTGCCTTCCTCCATGTTGCCGTTGCAGATGCCGAGTGTTACCAGGATCGCGCGGAGCATCACCATGAACTCGCGCGCCTCCGCGGGCGAGGATATGTCCGGCTCGGTCACGATCTCGACGAGCGGGACGCTGGAGCGGTTGTAATCCACTGCGCTGGCCTTGGAGCCCCATATGCCTGGCGCTCCCACGTGCACGAGCTTGCCCGCGTCCTCCTCCATGTGGATCCGGTTCAGGCGTACCCTCTTTATCTCGCCAGCATGCTCGATCTCGACGTAACCGCCCGAGCAGATCGGCTCCTCGAACTGCGAGATCTGGTAGCCCTTGGGCAGGTCCGGGTAGAAGTAGTTCTTGCGTGCGAACAGGGAGCGCCGGTTGACTGTGCAGTGCATGGCCAGGCCCGCCCTCGCGGCCATGCGCACCGCCTCGCGGTTCAGTACCGGGAGCGCGCCGGGCGGGCCCGAGCAGACCGGGCAGGTGTTGGCGATGGGCTCGGTGCCGAACC